>DATKLE010000077.1:0-121712 GCA_035542575.1 Terriglobales bacterium
GCCATAGGATTTCCTGAAGATTCCTTATTTAAGCGACTCCATTTTCGATTGCCGATTCCCGATTTTCGATTGAAAACTAAACGACATTGCAAATTGGCAATTGGAAATTGAAAATCGCTCTAATCGAGCCCCAATTTCTTCGCCACTAGATTCTCCGCTCCTTGCGCGATGACCAGCGCCTGCGGCACGCTGCCCAGCGGCGGGAAAGCAAACTTCTCGCCGCGCCAGTGAATTGTGCATGCCGTGAAATCAATATCGATTTCGTCGCCAGGAATAATCGTTTTCTGTTTCGTGGCGATTTCCTTTGCAAACTGTTCGCGCAGGCGCTTGACCAGTTCCGGAACCTCGATACAGAGGAACCCATTGTTATACGCGTTGCGCAGGTAGGTTTGCGAGAAGCTGGCGGCGATCACCATGGGGATGCCTTTGGCCTTCAGGCAGGTTACCGCCTGCTCGCGGCTGGAGCCAGTGCCGAAGTTGAAACCGCTGACGACGACATCTCCGGCGCGGGTGCGGGCAGCAAATTGGGGATCGTAGTTCTCCATCACGACCTTCGCCATCATCTCGGGCGTCATGTCGTCGCGGTAGGTGTAGTCCTTGCCGTAAATGGCGTCGGTGTTGACGTTGTCCTGCGGCAGGAAGACCAGGCGGCCCTTGACGCGGGCGGGAAAGCCGGGAAGGATTTCGACCTTTTCAGCGGAGGCGCCGGTGGGGAACTCCTTATATATGCGTTCCGGGGCGCGGCTCGGCATTTCCTGCGGACCTTTGATGTAGCCGGCGACCGCGGACGCGGCCACCACTTCGGGGCTGGCCAGGTAGCACTGGGCGTCGCGCGATCCCATGCGGCCTTTGAAGTTGCGGTTGGTGGAGGAGATACCGACCTCGCCCGGTGCGAGCAGGCCAACGCCCAAACCGATGCAGGGGCCGCAACCGGCGGGTAGGGGATGGGCGCCGGCATCGAGCAGGACTTGCCAGGCGCCACGGCGGGCGGCTTCCTCCTGTACCCAGTTGCTGGCCGCGCTCAGGTAGAACTTCACGCCGGGTGCGACCTTCTTGCCTCTCAGCACGCGGGCGGCGGCCTCCAGGTCTTCGACGCGGGAGTTGACACAGGAAATGAGATAGGCCTTGTTGATGGCGACCTTCTTCTTCTCCATGTTGGCGAGCGAGGCCATGACCTGCACCGTGTCGGGACCTGAGACATGGGGCGTGATCTGGCTCAGATCGAGCGTGATGCGGGCGGCGTATACGGCGCCGGGATCCGGGCGGGGCGGATTCTTGGTCCAGTTCTCGATCTCTTTCTCGCTGAAGCGCTCGATGCCCTGGGCTTTCAGGCGCTGGTGGACACCCTTCAAATAGTTGATGGTGATCTCGTCCACCGGGAACCAACCGACGATCGGTCCCCATTCCGTGCTCATGTTGGAGATCGAGAAGCGGGCATCCATGGAGAGCGAGGCTACGCCGGGGCCGGAGAATTCGACGGCGGAGTTGAGCACCTCGTCGTGGTTGTAGATACCACACAGCGTAATGATGACGTCCTTTCCGGTCGTGCCCGCGGGCAGCTTGCCTTCGAGCACTACCTGGATGCTCCGCGGAATCTGCCACCAGAATTCTCCCGTGGCCCAGACAGCGGCGGCATCGGTGCGGACGATGGGCGTGCCCACTGCGCCGAGCGCGCCGTACATGTTGGAGTGGGAGTCGGAGGCGACGACAAAAGATCCTGGCACAACATACCCGCGCTCGACCATGATCTGGTGGCCGATTCCCGAGCCGGCGGGATAGAAGTCCACGCCGTGTTCCTTGGCGAAGGCTTCGATAGAGCGGTACTTCTTCTGATTGGCCTCGTCCTGGTTCTGAATGTCGTGATCGAGGGCGAAGACCAGCTGCTGCGGGTTGTGAATCTCCTTGGCCCCGATGCCCTTGAATTTGCTCATCACCGCCGAGGTGTTGTCGTGGGTCATGACGCGGTGGGGGCGGATGGAGACGAAGTCTCCCGTGCGCAGGGGGCGGTTGGGCCCTTCGGCGAGATGCGACTGGGCGATCTTTTCGGTGATGGTCTGAGGCATTGCTGATCCCAATCTGCGGGGGCGAGGCCTCCCGCCACAGCCGGCAGGCCGCCGGCACTACTTCTTTTTCGCTCTCTTGTTTGCTTGCGCCGCCCTCTTTGGCTTCACGTCTGCCTTCATCAGCGCCATCAACTTCGAAACTGAGGTGATTTTCTCCAAGTTCCAGATGGCGTCTTTCAGCTTCTTCTGCGCGCTGGGGGAGAGTACACCATTCGCCAGCGCGGCGAATTTCTCTTCAATTTCGGCATCACTCAGCGGGTTGCGCGGATCGCCCTTAGGATAATCCAGTTGCTTATGGAGCGAGCGGCCGTCGGTGGTGGTTATGTTGACAATCACGCGTTGCAGCGCAGGGAAAACCTTTTCGATCTCTGGATCGGCGACTACCTCGACTTTCTTCAATTGCGCGCGGATCGCGGGATCCATGATCTTTTTCATCCCGAACTGGGCAGGGGTCACCTGGCGATCCACCAGCGCGGCCGCGATCACGTAGGGCAGTGAGTGATCAGCCGTTTCTTTGGTGTGGGGGTCGTACTTGCTGGGATCGGAGAGGATGTCGGCGGCGCGGGCGAGGGAGCGGATCTGGACTTTCTGAACGTTCTCGGGGTGCAGATCGTTCTCCTTGACCAAATCAAGCACCGCGGAGATCGGCGCGTGGGTGAGGGCCTCCGTCGGAAAGAATTTCATTCCGCACTGGGTGATACGCCAGGATTCGCCCAGGCCGTCGGTGAGAAGATTCAGCTTCCATTCCGGTCCGAAGCAGTGGGTGAGTCCTTCTTTGCCGTCCACTACGTGTTCGGGGCCGGTGTACCCCTTTTCTGCCATGAGCGCAGCCAGGACTCCGCTCTGCGTCGCCATGGGGTCCACGGTGTTCTTCATCATGGTGAGCTTGCCGGCGGTGACGGCGCCCAAGGTGCAATGGCGCGAAGCCGAGATGCCGATGGCGTGCTGAATTCTCTCCCACGGAAGGTGCAGCGCTCGGCCCGCAACAATGGGCGATACGAACGCCGTCAACGTCGCATGATGCCAGCCACGTTCGCGAATGCCGGGAAAAGCAGCCTCGCAAAGACGCATTTCGAACTCATGTCCGAGCACCAGGCCGACGATCAGCTCGCGGCCGTCGCTCTTCGCGCGTTCGCAGCAGGCCATCGCGGCGGGGAAAATGTCGGAGGGATGCGATGGGTCCTGCTTCCAGTAGATGTCGTTGTAGTCCATGCAGCGGATCATCAGAGCATTGGCCAGCGACGCGGAGACCGGGTCGATGCGCTTGCCGGTGCCGATGACGGTGGAAGGTCCGCGACCGGCGATCTCATCGAGGACCTCCAGCGCTATCTTCACGTCGTGCTGCTGGTATCCACCCAACGCGCAGCCCACGGAGTCGAGCAGGAAGCGCTTGGCCTGATAGACGGCCTCCTGCGAAAGCTGCTTGTAGCTGAGACCGGCCGCCCAGCGGGACATGGCAGCGGTAACAGCTTCTTTGGTCGCGAGGGCTTCTTTAGCGGACAAGGACTCTCCTCAAAGTTTCGAGTTTCAAGTTTTCGGGAAGCTCAGGCCTCAGCGCTCGAAATATGAAACTCGAAACTCTTCTTACTTCTCACTTCACTTTCACGTTCTTCGGGTTCTTGAACGGCAAGAACGCCATGAAGTCCGCGTGGTGCACGATGTAGGCCTCGGTGGTGCGTTTCACCAAATCACCCTCGGCGGCGTGGGCCGCGATGATGTGGCAGACTTCGTCCGGGACACCGCATTCCAGGGCCAGGGCAACTCCCGTGAAGGGATGGCGCAGGGCCTCGCCGCGCTCGCTTTGGCGGCTCTTGCCGTCGGGGCCGAGTTCGTACTCGAGCAACTTGCCGACATCTGCCAGAATCGCGCCGGCAATGACCGTGTCCATGTCAATGGGCAGGGCGCGTCCCATGAACTCCTGCATGGCTTCGGCGCTCTGGCGCGCGATGTGCACCACGCAGCGCTTGTGCTCCATGAAGGTGATGGGGCAAGCGGGCACCAGCAGCGTGAAGGGGATGCGGTTCAGATCATCGGGCTTCAGCGGGCTGCGCTCCAAAGCCTTGATCCAGGTCTGGGTGACCTGTTCGCGCAGTTTCGGGCTCTCGATCCACTCAATCTCTGGCCACAGCCGTGCGACAGCCTCACGCATGCGTCCCGTCTCCATAAGCAAACCACTTAGCTTACCTTGCGGGCGGAGGGGCCGTCGAGGGGGAGCAGGGGAACACAGGAGCTGACGGTCAGCGCAGCGCCACGAGTTTCCGCATCCGCATTCAAGCTGTTTACTGCATGGAAGCAGTTCCCGGTTCTCGGTTGGCGAACGGCACTATAATGCCGTGACGATGCCGGTTGCACCCGGAACCAGGATCGGGGACTGCGAAATCCTCGCCCCGCTCGGCGCGGGAGGAATGGGAGAGGTGTATCGCGCACGGGACTTGAGCCTGGGCCGCGAGGTGGCGGTCAAGGTGCTGCCGGAGCAGCTGGCGTCCGATCCGGAGCGGCTGCGGCGTTTTGAGCAGGAAGCGCGGACAGCCGCCGCCCTCAACCATCCCAACATTCTCGCAGTTTATCGTTTCGGCACCACCGAAGCGCGCACACCCTACTTGATTACCGAACTGTTGCAAGGGCAGACGCTGCGGGAGCGGCTCAGCCAGGGCACGATCGCAGTACGCAAGGCGATCGATCTTGCGCTGCAGGTTGTGCGGGGGCTCGGCGCGGCCCATGACCGCGGCATCGTGCATCGCGACCTGAAGCCGGAGAACATCTTTCTGACTCGGGATGGGGTAGTCAAGATTCTGGACTTCGGGCTGGCCAAGCTGATGGCGCCTGAAACCTCCGGCGAGCAAAGCGCAGTGGCGACCATCGGCGCTACCGAGCCCGGCGTGGTGCTGGGAACGGCGGGATACATGTCGCCGGAGCAGGTGCGCGGGCAGGCGGCGGACCACCGCTCCGACATCTTCAGCCTAGGCGCCATTCTTTACGAGATGCTCTCCGGCAATCGTGCCTTCAGGGGCAAGACCACGGCGGACACGATGAGTGCGATCTTGAAGGAGGAGCCGATCGAGCTGTCCTCCAGCGTGCGCAACCTTCCCCCCGCCCTGGGACGCATCGTGCACCGTTGCCTGGAGAAGGAAGCGGCGGAGCGCTTCCAATCCGCACGGGACCTGGCGTTTTACCTGGAGTTGCTCAGCAAAGACGAGAGCGGCAGCGGGACGGCGATTGCCCTGGCGTCCACGAGGAAGACTCGCGCGCCGATCGCGTTGCTGATGGGACTTGCCATTCTGGTAGCTGCCGGGTTTGGCGTTCTAGGTGGACGGTGGATGAGCCGGCCTCAGCAAGGCTCAAAGACAGTCAACTTGCGGCGTCTCACTGATTTTATTGGCATGGAGCAATTCCCGGCGCTTTCCCCGGACGGCAGGTCGGTGGCCTTCACCGCCGAAGTAAGTGGGCAGCGGCAAATCTGGGTGCGTCTGCTCTCTGGCGGCAGTCCTTTGCAGATTACGCATGACGATGCCGACCACCAGTCGCCCCGATGGTCTGCGGACTCGGCTTCGATCATCTACTTTTCGCCGTCCTCGCAAGCAAATGATCTCGGGCAGGTCTGGGAGATTCCTGCCCTGGGCGGGACGGCGCGGCCGGTCGTGAGCAGCCTGATTCCGGCGGACTTGAGCCATGACGGCAAGCACATGGCCTATATGCGCCCGGACCAGGGGAAGGTTGACATCCTTACTGCCGATCCGGATGGATCCAATCCGCAAGTGGCGGCGCGATTGCCGTCGGACTTTGCCTACTCCAACCTGCGTTGGTCTCCGGACGATCGCCTGCTGGCCTACCAAAGCGGGCGCACGTTCGATTTTGACGTCTTCTACGTGTCAGCAGTGGGCGGCACGCCGCAACGCTTGACTCATGATGGAAATCCGCAGAGCGGTTTTTCGTGGCTACCGGACGGGTCGGGGGTGATCTTCAGTTCGGGTCGCGGAGACACCGTGCTGTACATGCCGACCATGAATTTGTGGAAGGCTCGAGTGGATGGAACGGGGCTGCAACAAATCACGTTCGGCGAGACTTCCTATCTTTTCCCCGATGTGGATCGGGACGGAAATATCGCAGCCACCCGGGCGCGGATCGCATTCGATATCTGGAAATATCCAGCCGACGGGCCGCCGAAGGAGAACGTGCGCCAGGGCATTCAGATCACACGTCAAACCGGATCGGTGCAGACGCCATCCGTGTCGCCCAACGATCGCGAACTGGTCTATCTGAGTGACAGCGGAGGCCACGGGAATCTCTGGATCTTGGACCTGGCAAGCGGCCAGAGCCGTCAATTGACCTTTGTCGAGGACCCACAAGTGACGGTGGGCGTGCCAGTGTGGTCGCCAGATGATGCCCACATCTCCTACGTTACCCGCGGCAAGACGGGGTGGAATGTAGACCAGTGGGTGGTAAATCCCGATGGCAGCAACCCGCACAAAGTTTCGGACGGGGGCGGTTGGGCTTGCTGGTCGTGGGACGGGAAGTGGCTCTATGTCGCCCCACCGAGCCAGAAGGGCTTTCGAATCGAGAAGGTGAATGCGGACGGAACCCAGCACGTCGTCATTCAGGAGGATGGGATGAAGCCGGCCATCAGCCCAGACGGCACGCTGTATTACGCAGTGAACCTGGCCACACTGAATGGAGTGGCAGACCTGGAGATTCGTGCCGCCAAACCAGACACCGCATCAAGCCGGGCCGTCGCCCGTATTCCAGGTTCGCGCCTCTCAGCACTGACCAGTGTGATGCAGCCGGTAATTTCTCCCGATGGCAAGTGGCTGGCGATGCTGTTGCTCGATGGTCCAACCACCAATGTCTGGGCGTTGCCGACCAGCGGCGGCGAGCTGCGGCGCATCACCGACTTCGGACATGAAGCGACGTTCATTGCCCGCCGGGTCTCCTGGTCTTCGGACGGAAAATCTATTTACGCGGCAGTCGGAAAAGGTGAGGCCGATATCGTGTTGCTCAGCAACCTGGTGCACTAAGGAGTGCGAACGCCGTCGTGTTATTTCAAACCAAATTGTGTGGCGCTGTCCTGGTTGTTGTGTCGGCTGCGGCCGCTTTCGCAGGACAGCAGACTACAGCCACGGTGGAGCCGCTCACCATACGGACGGCGAACCTGCCCAAGGCGAATGTGCGGCGTGAGTATCAGTACCGCCTGGAGGCGCAGGGCGGAACCAGTCCTTTGAAGTGGCGGGTGAGTGGCGGTTCCCTGCCTCCGGGCGTGGTGCTGAGTGAGGAAGGGACCATCAGCGGTATTCCCACGCAGGCCGGGACGTTTCGCTTTACCGCGACGGTTACCGACAGCGGTAAGCCGGCGTATGAACGTAGCCAGGAACTGACATTGCGGGTGGTGATGCCACTGCTCGCCGAGTGGAGCACATATCCGGCAATCAATGGGCGCCGGGTGGTGGGGGCGATCAAGGTCTCCAACCAGACCGAGAATGACTTCGACCTGACGGTAATCATTCTGGCGATCAATGAGATCGGGCGAGCCACCGCGGTGGGCTACCGACGCCTGACTCTGAAGAGCGAAACCGACGAACTCGAGATAGCATTCGCGGAAAACCTGCCCACTGGGTCCTACGATGTGAACGCCGATGTGGTGGCGGAGGTGCCTGCGACCGAGACGATCTACCGCGCACGGCTGGTGACCCGGGAAAAACTGCGGGTGGTGGAGGGGCCGTGAGCTGCGGGCCGTGTGCGCAACAAGGGGCCGTACCCCGGGGACCGAAGCAGACGTGACGATGGTAATGTAGCGAGCGCTGGCCGCGCCGCTGTTCGTTGTAGAATTAGCCGCTAAGCAGCCTTGGCCTCAACGCCGACGGCACTTTGACCGCTTGCGATGGAACTACTCCTCAACTTCTTGTGGCTGCTCCTCCTGCTGCCGGCCTATTGGCTGTCGCAGCGCGGGTCATCGGCGTCACCGCTAGCGGGCGGGTTCCAGTCCAGGCGTGGTTTGATTGTGCTGGGCTGCGCCGTGCTGCTGTTGTTCCCGGTCGTCTCGGCCACGGACGATATCCACGCCATTCGCCGGGACATGGAAGAGTCCAGCAGCGGCAAGAGCAGTGTAAGTGGTGGCAGCAGGCACCGAGGACGCCCCAGTGTCCCAGCCCAGCCGCTTGCGCAATCGAGCCCTGACACACAGTTCCCCGCTGGGCGGCACGTCTGCGGACTGGTAGTAGCGGACGCCACCCGCCTCGGCAAAACGGTTTTGCTCACCATCCGAGCCGTCCGGGCTCCTCCCTTCCTCGGCTAGTACTTTGGATTGCCGCTTGCCTGCGGCGAAAGCCTCCTTCTTTCAAGTCGTGAAACGCACCTGCGGGATGCTGGTTTGACCGGCCCCGCCGAGTCTGTTGCCGGCACTCCGGCGTGTAACTGAATTGCCAGACGCGGGAGACCCTGGCAATGCGGACCGATTTCTTGAGTTCAAGGGCGAGAGTGGCCTCCTTAGCTTTTGCCCTTGGAGCGGCACGGCAGAGACCACGCCCCTCTGCCGTGCCAACCTGATTCTTGTGGGCCGCCGCGGACAGTCGTTCCACCTCGACCTTGAGAATGTCCTAGCCCACGGACGTGAAAGCTGTTCACGCCAGGAATCTCAAGCACTCGAGCTCAAAGTTCCATCTTGGGAATGCACCTTCCCCTATTTCCAATTAGGGCTGTCGTCTTCCTCTGTCGAGCGAGAAAATCAAGATGGCTGGCATTTTCGGGCATCTGGGCATGACCCGGTAGCTGTCCCGACTGGCGGCCAAATGGAAATTCGCCCGGGCCTCCGGAGCGGGGGCCCAAATCGGCGCCTCGAGGAAAACCATGAGACCTCTGACCAGGCTGTTGCGAGACGAACTTATCGATGAAATCATTGCCGAAGCCAGAGCGGTACTGTGCAAGCTTGGGGTTGAGATTCACAACACTGCCGTGCTTGGCCTGCTCGCCGACCATGGCGCCGCGGTGGACAAGGATACGTGTTACGCCCGCCTGACAGACGCACTCATCGATAAAGCGCTTGCTGCCGTTCCCCACTCCTTCAAACTCTTTGATGTCCTTGGGAACGAAACCCACAACTTTGAGGGTGACAGCGTCTACTTCACGCCCGGCTCGACGTCACTCAACATTCTGGACAGCCAGAGCGGACAAATGCGCAGGCCGACGACGGCCGACTACATCCGCTACGTTAAGTTGACGAACGGCCTCGAGCACATCGCTTCTCAGAGCACCGCCCTGATCGCGGCCGATGTTCACGAAAAGATTTCCGACAGTTACCGGCTCTATTTGAGCCTCCTATACGGCGAGAAGCCGGTCGTCACCGGAGCCTTCACCATCGAATCGTTCGAAGTCATGAAGGATTTCCAGGTTGCAGTGCGCGGCACTGAATCGGCGCTTCGGGCCAAGCCGCTGACCATCTTTTCCTGCTGCCCCACGGCGCCGCTGAAGTGGAGCGACGTGACCAGCCAAAACCTGATTGATTGCGCGCGCTGGTCGATCCCCGTGGAACTGATCTCCATGCCGCTTTCCGGATTCATGGCGCCGGTGACCCTGGTGGGGAGCCTTATCCAGCAGACCGCCGAGAATCTGAGCGGCGTAGTGATCAGCCAGCTGGTGAACCCCGGCCACGCCATGCTGTGGGGTGGGTCGCCCGCCATCTTCGATGTCCGTTACGAGACTACTCCCATGGGCGCGGTGGAAACCATGATGCTCGACTGCGGCAACAGCGAGATCGGGAAGCGGCTGGGCATGCCCACCCAGAGTTACATTGCCTTCAGTGACGCGAAGCAGTTGGACGCGCAGGCCGGCTTGGAGTCGGCCATGGGCGCCACCCTGGCGGCGCTCTCGGGAATCAACAGCATCTCGGGCCCGGGAATGCTGGATTTTGAAAGCTGCCTGAGCCTGGAAAAGCTCGTCGTGGACAACGAGATTTGCGGCATGACCTACCGTCTGTTGCGCGGCATCGAACCGCGGGAAGATTTCCCCTCGATTCCCCTTTTCGAAGAGTTGCGGCGCAAGAAGCAGCTGCTTATAGCGACTCACACTCGCCGCCACCTGCGTGAGGAGATCACTTTTCCCGGCGCGGTCATCGACCGTGCCAACCGGGAGCGGTGGCTTGAGGACGGCGCTTTGACTCTGCGGGAACGGGCGGCGCGGGAAGTTTCGCGAATCGTTGCCGAATCCAAGCCCTCAGCTCTGCCGGAGGAGACGAAGCAGGAGCTGACACGCCTGATGCGGCGCGAGGCCCGGCGCTACGGGATGGAAGCACTCCCAGGGAGAGAGCAAGTAAGTCCGGATAGGGCAGGTTCCCTTGCCCCTGCCTGAGATTTCCTTCACACCAGTTGCAGGCGAATCCGAAGTTTGCAGCCCCTAGTCCAGCGCCTTGTGGAAGCGCAAGACGCTCAGGGTCAGCACGGCCGCGCCCAGCGCCGCCATGGCGGCCATCTGCGGCCAGAGCACATCCGTCCCAACACCTTTCAGGTAGACTCCGCGGATGACCACCAAGAAATAGCGCAGCGGATCGAAGTAGGTGACCTTCTGCAGCCACTGTGGCATGGTGCTGATCGGGAACCCGAAGCCGGAGAAAGTAATCGCGGGCATAATAAAGAAGAACGACGTCACCATAGCCTGCTGCTGCGTGGATGACACGGTGGAGATCAAGAGGCCCACTCCCAGTTGGCAGAGCAGAAACAGCACGGTTCCCGCCACCAACACGCTCACCTGGCCTCGGAAGGGCACTTGAAACCAAAGCGTTCCCACCAGTCCGATCAGGGCTACATCCAGCAGGCCGATCAGGAAGAACGGTATGGTTTTGCCCAGGATGAACTCCACTGGGCGGATGGGGGTGACCATGATCTGCTCCAGCGTGCCGATCTCGCGCTCGCGTACCACGGCGAAAGCTGTAAGCGTTGTCACCAGAACCAGGGTAAGGCTACCGATTACGCCGGGAACAAAAAACCACCGGCTCCGCAGATCGGGGTTGTACCAGGGGCGTGGCTGCAACTCGACGCTGGGAATTCGTTCCACCAGCATCGGCGAGATGCGCCGCATGCGGTCCATCTGATAGTCCCGGGCAAAGCCCTGGGCAATCTGATTAGCGTACCCGGCGGCGATCAGCGCGGTATTGGAGTTGGTGGCGTCCACAATCACCTGCACCGATGCGGTCTGCCCCTTCCGGAGGGTCTCGGAAAAACCGGGATGGATTTGCAGCGCGACTGTGACCTCTCCCCGGTCGATCAAGTCTCCAATCTGGGCCTGGTCGGTGAGCTGCCGCTGCAGGTCGAAGTACTCGGTGGAAGAGAAGCGCGAAACCAGCTCCCGGCTTTCCTGCGTGTGATCAAGATCAAGCACGGCCAGCGGCACGTGGCGGATTTCGAAAGTGGCGGCGTAGCCGAAAATGAGCATCTGGATAATGGGCGGCCCGAAGAGGATGTAACGGGCGCGCTTGTCGCGAAAAACCTGAATGAATTCCTTGATCAGCATTTGAGTGAGCCGCGCCAGCATAGTCCCTCCTCAGGCCAGCCTCTTGTGAAACGCCTGCGTCGCCACCAGGGTAAGCAGGAGAGTGAAGACGGCCAGCGGAATCAGTTCGCTCATCAACATGGATAACGGTGTACCTTTGAGAAAAATCATCTTCAGCGCGGACACGTAGTAGCGCGCCGGCAGGACCCGCGTCACCAGTTGAATGAAGCCGGGCATCTGCTCAATCGCAAACAGAAAGCCGGAGAGTAGAAATGCTGGAAGAAACGTGACCAGCAGCGCGATCTGGCTGGCCGCGAGTTGAGTCTTCGCGATTACGGAGATGAAGAAACCTAGCGCCAGCACCACCACCATGAACATCGCCGAACTGATGAACAGTGTCAGGATGTCCCCCCGGAAGGGGACGTGGAACCAGTACAAGGCCAGTATCACGCACAGGGCAACTCCGAACATGCCCAACACAAAATAGGGGAACAGCTTGCCCAGCATGATTTCCAGCGGAGTGACGGGAGTGGAGACCAGCTGTTCCATAGTGCCGCGCTCCCACTCCCGCGCAATGGTCAGCGAAGTCAAGAAGGCACCGATTACCGACATCACCAGCGCCAGGACCCCGGGAATAATGAAGGCGCTGCTTTCCAGATTTTCGTTGTACCAGGTGCGGGTCTCGACGTTGAGGGGCTGGGGTGGCCGGGTCTGTCCGCGGCGCTCAAGCCATTCCATTTGGATGTCTGCCGAGTAACCTTGCACCACCGCCTGGCTGTAGTTCATGAGCACATTGGCGGTGTTGTCGTCGCTGGCGTCAACCAGCGCCTGCACGCTGACCGGGCCTCCTTCACGCAGCTTCTGGGAGAAATCGTAAGGAATGACCACGCCCATCTTGGCATGGCCATCGTCGATGGCGCGCACCAGGTCGGGATAGTTGTTCACGACCTTCACCAGGTTGAAATAGTCGCTGGCCTGGAAACGCTTCAGCAGATCCTGACTGTCCTGGCTGCCTTCGCGGTCGTAGACGTAAATGGGCAGATGCTTCAGATCGAGATTCACACCGTAGCCGAACAGCAACACGAGGATGACCGGCATGAGCAGCACAATGATCAGGCTGCGGACGTCACGCCGGATCTGGATGATTTCCTTGACAGCCATGGCGAGCAAACGGTTCCAACGCACGGCTAGTTGGCCTCCCTTCTGGCGGCGTCGCGTTCGGTGGTCAGCGAGACGAAAACGTCCTCGAGACTGGGCCGGATGGGCTCGATTTGGTTGACGGTAATGCCGCGCGCCGTCAGAAAATCACGAATGGCGGGAATGGCTGTGGCTGCCTCACCCACGACCAGGTGCAGGGCATTGCCAAAAACTGCGGCATCGAGCACGTGGGGCGCGGACTGCAGCGCTTCTACCGCCGGGCCAAGCGGCTGGCACTCCACCAGCAGCAACTGGCCCTTCATGTAGTTCTGTTTCAGTTCAGTCGGCGTGCCGAGGGCCACCATCTTGCCGCGATAGATCAGCGCCAGCCGGTTGCAGTATTCGGCCTCTTCCATGTAGTGCGTGGTGACAAACACGGTGACGCCGTCGGCGGACATCTCGTGGATCACTTCCCAGAACTGACGGCGGGAGATGGGATCTACCCCGGAAGTCGGCTCGTCGAGGAAAATGATGGGCGGGCGATGAAGCACAGCGCAGCCAAGAGCGAGACGCTGCTTCCATCCTCCGGGAAGCGTGCCGGTGATCATGGACTCCTGGCCCTTCAGATCCGCCATCTCGACCGCCCAGGCAATGCGTTCCTGCACCAGGTTGCGCGGCAAGTTGTAGAGCCCGGCGAACAAGCGCAGGTTTTCGCTGACCTTGAGGTCGTTGTACAGGGAAAATTTCTGGGACATGTAGCCGATGTTCTGGCGCACCGATTCGGGCTCGCGCGCAACATCGAATCCCGCGACCAAGGCGCGCCCAGACGTTGGGCGCAGCAGGCCGCACAGCATGCGGATCGTGGTGGACTTGCCCGCGCCGTTCGGCCCAAGGAAGCCGAAGATTTCGCCCTTGCGGGTTTCGAGGCTGATGTGGTCCACGGCGGTGAAATCGCCGAAACGCTTTTCCAGGTTTTCGATCACCACCGAGCGATCGCCATTGTTCATGGCTGACTCCTGCCGGCAGTGACGGCGTCCACGAACACGTCTTCGATGGTGGGCGTGGCCTGGCGAATTTCATCGAAGGGCACCTGTGCGCTCCGCAGCCGGGCTTCGAATTCCGGCAGGCGGCGGGAGAGATCGTCCACCACCGCGTGGACGCCGTCGCCTGTCAGGACCAGGCTGGAAATGCCACCGGCTTTCTCCAGTTCCTCGCGCAGGCGGCGCGGATCGGTGGAGATAACGGCCAGCACACCTTTGCCGAGTCTGGCCTTGAGATTCGGGGGTGTATCGCAGAACAGAAGTTTGCCCTGGTGCACGAGCGCCACTCGCTGGCAGCGCTCCGCTTCGTCGAGGTACGCGGTTGAAGTCAGGATGGCGACGCCTTCGGAAACCAGGTTGTACAGAATCCGCCAGAAATCACGGCGCGAGACGGGATCCACTCCAGTCGTAGGTTCATCCAGCAGAATCACCTTGGGCCGATGAATCAGGGCACAGACCAGGCCCAGCTTCTGCTTCATGCCCCCTGAGAGCTGGCCAGCGAGGCGCTTGCGAAACTCACTCATGCCGGCCGCCCGCAGCAATTCGGGCGAACGCTGCTCCCGCTCCGCGCGGCTCACGCCGAACAGGTCGGCGTAGAAGCGGATGTTTTCGTCCACCGTCAGGTCTTCATACAGGCCGAAGCGCTGCGGCATGTAGCTGAGATGGTGCTTGGCACCCTCGGGATCGCTGCCCACATCGAATCCGGCAACTATCGCCGAGCCCTCATCCGGCGGCATGACTCCCGCCAGCATACGCAGGGTGGTCGTCTTGCCGGCGCCGTCGGGGCCGACCAGACCAAAGATCTCACCGGCCTGTACATCGAAGGTGAGATGGTCCACCGCACGGACGCCAGGAAAGCTCTTACTCAGCCCAGCCACGTGGATCGCGGGTTGGGAGTTGGCCGTCATGGCTGTGCCGGCTGCCGGCCAGAGGCAAGTTCGATTTCCGCATCCGCGGGCATGCCCGGCTTCAACTCGTGATTGGGATTTTCCACGTCGATCTTGATGCGGTAGACCAGGGTCACTCGCTCCTTCAAGGTCTGCACGCTCTTGGGCGTGAACTCGGCCTTGTCGGAGATAAAGGCGATGCGCCCGCGGTAGGTCTTGCCGGGATACGTATCGGTGCGAACGACAGCCTCCTGCCCCCAACGGATTCGACCGAGGTCGGTCTCAGCAACATAGGCGCGTAGCCAGACATGATCGAGGTCACCCAGGGTGACTACCGGCGTGTTGGCGGCCACGACTTCGCCTAGTTCCGCCTGGCGCACCAGGATGACACCCGAGAGCGGCGCGCGCAGTGTGGTGTAGTCCAGGTTGATGCGCGACAGGCGCAGCTTCTGCTCCGCCTGCACCAGCTGCGCCCGGTCCACGGAGAGCTGCTCTTTGCGGGTGCCTTCCAGGGTCTGATCGTATTGCTGCTGGGCGCGTTCAACCGTGGCTTGGGCGCGCTTCAAATTGGTATCCGCCTGGTCGCGGGCCTGCTGCGAGCCGACCTGCTGACGGTAGAGGGAGTCGGCGCGCTGGAAGTCGAGTTGCTTCTGGGCGAGGTCGGCCTTGGCGTCGTCGAGCGTATGCTTCGCCACCTCGATTTCCTGCGGGCGGCTGCCGGCCAGGCCGAGATCCAGCAGCTTGCGTTGCACGCCGGCGTTGGCTTCGTCGAGGGCGACCTGCTGGCGGTAGTCGGCGTTGTCTAGTTGCGCCAGCAAGGCGCCTTGCTCCACCCACTGTCCTTCTTCAATCGGAAGCTCCACGATGCGTCCCGGCACTTTGAAGCCGACGATGCTTTCGTGGGCCTCGATGTTGCCGGAGAGTTTTAAGGTGTTTGGGTCCGCCGCCTTCGCCGTCGATTCGTGACGCTCATAATAGTAGGCGCCTGCTGCGGCCACCGCGATCAGCAGGAAAATTGCAAGTTTGCGTTTCATGACTGCGACTCCTGGCTTGCGCAGATTCCCACCCAGAAAATCTCAAATGTGGTCTCCAGCCGCTTGTTCAGGCTGGCGGGCGGGTGCAAGCTCCAAAAAAATACGGTTCCGAGGATCGATTGCTGGAACGTCCGGGCCATTTCTTCAGGACTGAGATCGCGGCGGATTTCCCCGCGCTCCTGCCCCATCTTTAGAACCTCGCCCAGGATGCTGCGGCCGCGGTCCATGGCTTGCACCAGCATGGCGCCAACCGGCTCGCTGGAGAACAGAGTTGCCAGCAGGCCGCGGGCCAGCAACTGGCTGCGCCCCGGCTCTTCGACAATGCGCAGCATGAACTGGCGCAGCAACTCACGGATGGGCAGTTTGCCAGCCCGGGCGGCGGCGCGTGCCTCCTCCACCTTGCCGAGTTGGACCTCGTGCAGCACGCCCAGCACGTGCTCCTTGCTGGGGAAATAATTAAAGAAAGTGCCTTTGCCGACGTCGGCCGCTTCGGTGATGTCTTCCACCGTGGTGTTGAAAAAGCCGCGTTCGGCGAAGAGCTTCATGGCGGCGCGAAAGATGCGCTGGCGAGTCTCGGAGCGCTTGCGCTCCCGCCGGCCGGGAAGCCCGCTGCCAGAGCGATGATTTCGGGATGCAGTTGCGAGTTTCATATAAGACCTGCAGTCAATATTGACTAACAGTCAATATTGAAAACATAGTCCAATATTGGAGTCAAGCAAAATTTTGGAAGACAGTTATTCCGCCGGCAAGCAAGATCCTCCGCCCGCGACGGATCAGGATGACGCCTCTACGAAGTTTGGACGCTTACGGGAACAGCTGATAGGTTGCGGGCGGGGACTCTGCGGCCTCAGCCGAGGTCGCAGAGTGACGCGGGGGAAGAGTCCTGCAGTCGGGGAGGGCCCACAATTCGTGGAAACGTAATAAGAGCCCCGAGGTGGTGTTAAGCTCATTCCTCTCGGCCAGTAGCTCGCTTTAGACCCTCGCCGACCTGTCTCGTGGCTTCCCTTGCGGGGCTGCTACGAGCGATCTAGGCTCGGGCTCCGGGCTCACCGCCAACCGGACAAACCAGCCTAACGCCTCGGGACTCTATCTTGCCTTCGACAAATCTTCTTGTTCGCCTCGACCAGCGCTTTGCTATAGACCCTCACCTGCCTTCCCTCCTTGCATCTTGCGATGTGGAGGTTGACTCGGCTTGAGCCCCGGACGCCGCACCAACCGGGAAAACTTCAGAAGCTGTCAAAGAACGAGTGTCTTTTTACTCTTCCTATTTTTACAGTCAATGAAAAACAGCTGGTTGTATCTGCTTTGCCTGCAAGCAAGTGCAAGCCGTCCACAGGCCTCTGAACCAAATGTGGTGCAGGTGCGCCGTCAAGGGCTGGCAGAGCGGGGCAGAGGCAGCACGTTTTTCTCAGAAATCCTGCGATGAGAGATGGAAACGTGTGCGCCCAGGCCAGCACTGCCCCGGTTGTGGATATCGCGTACATGCCTTGCTGGAAGCGGGTTTGATGAGGCGTGGGAGACATCTCTACACAGCGTCGGCGACAAACAGGTAGAATTCCGGATTCCGGCACAAGGAGCGCCATCGTGGGGCATTGGCTGCTGATCCTCGCATTCGCGGCGTCGGCCGCTGGACCGCCGGCCGGCACGGACGCTGAACAGCGCGCGGCGCGCTACTTTGATTCCATCCGCCAGAGGCCACCGCTTCTGTTGGCATTTTTGCAGGAGATGCCCAAGGGCGGCGACCTGCACAACCACCTGCTGGGGGCGATATACGCCGAGAGCTGGATCGACTTCGCCGCCCAGGACGGCCTGTGTGTCGACCGCACCACCTCGGTGCTCCTGGCGCCTCCCTGCGATGCCTCCTGCGATCGGTACACCAGCAAACCGGCGGTACGTTGCGCCTACGGAGACCAACTGCTCTACAACTCCATGATCGATGCCTGGTCCATGCGCAACTGGACGCCGGAAGAAGGTTCAGGACACGACCATTTCTTTGCCGCCTTCGACAAATTCTCCCTGGCTTCGCACAATCACGCCGGGGATGAGATCGCCGAAGCGGCGGCACGGGCGGCTGCGGACCACCTGCAATACCTGGAAATTATGCACACCGCCGATGGCTCGCAGTCTGCGAACCTGGGCGCGAAGATCGGTTGGGATGATGATCTTGCCAGGCTGCGGGACAAGCTGCTGGCTGCCGGCCTGAAGCAAGTTGTCACCGCCACCCGCCGGCAACTGGATGCCGACGAAGCGAAGATGCGATCTGATCTCAAGTGCGGCACGCCGGAAGCGGATCCCGGCTGCGGCGTCACCGTCCGCTATCTCTACCAGGTGCTGCGCGGGCTGCCGCGGGAACAGGTGTTTGCGCAAATCGTGCTTGGATTCGAGCTGGCGCAGGCCGATCCCCGCTTTGTCGGACTCAACCTGGTGATGCCGGAAGACTGGTACGTGCCCATGCACGATTTCCGTCTCCACATGAGGATGCTCGATTATTTGCACGGCCTTTATCCCAAGGTGCACATCAGCCTGCATGCCGGAGAACTCGCCATGGGGCTGGTGCCGCCGGAAGGCTTGCGCTTTCATATTCGCGAGTCGGTGGAGCTTGGCCATGCCGAGCGTGTTGGGCATGGCGTGTCCGTGATGAGCGAGCGCGATGCCACAGGCCTGCTGCGGGAGATGGCACAGCGCGATGTGCTGGTCGAAATCTGCCTGACGTCCAATGATTCGATCCTGGGAGTGCGCGGGGCCGATCACCCCTTCTCCGTCTACCGCAAGTATGGCGTTCCCGTCGCGCTGGCGAGCGACGACGAAGGGGTGTCGCGCTCGGATATGACCCACGAGTATGCCCGCGCAGTGGAGAGCTACGACCTGTCTTACGCCGATCTCAAGCAGATGGCGCGGCAAAGCCTGGAGCACAGTTTTGTTCCCGGGGCCAGCTTGTGGAGCGCTATTGGGACGTTTCGCCGCCTGAATGCCTGCGCCGGCGACAAGGCCGGGACTGCGGCACTTTCAACCGCCTGCCGCAAATTTCTCGACGCCAACGAGCGGGCGCGGCTGCAGTGGAAATTGGAAGAAGAGTTTGCGAGGTTCGAGCGGCAGTTCTGAGGGATACGGGTATCAGGTCTCCGGTTTCAGACCTTGCGAGCTTCAGCATCATGCTGGTTAAATCAAAGCGCGTTGAACCTTGACTATCGGGCCCTGTCACCTGAGACCTGATACCCGAGACCTCCTTCTATATGGCCGACGAATTTAATCGCGCCGAATCCGCGGCACAATTCCTGCTTTCGCAGACTCCTTTGCGCCCGCGGGTCGGGCTGGTGCTGGGGTCAGGGCTGGGCGCTTTTGCGGACGAACTCTCCGACGCCACGCGCATCCCTTTCGCACAGATTCCGTCGTTTCCGCGCTCGACTGCGGTGGGGCACGCCGGGAACATGGTCATCGGCAAGGCCGATGGCATTTCTGTGGCAGCGATGCAGGGGCGGGTACATCTTTACGAAGGCTATTCGCCGCAGGAGGTCGCTTTTCCGACGCGCGTGCTGGGACGCATGGGCATCCGGGCGCTGATCCTCACCAACGCCGCCGGAGGCATCAATCTCGAATACAAGCAAGGCGCGCTGGTGATTGTCACGGACCACCTCAACCTGCAGGGGCGCAACCCGCTGGTGGGGCCGAACGAGGACCGATTGGGCGAGCGCTTCCCCGACATGACCCAGGCGTACTGGAAACCCTATCGTGACATCGCCCTCGAGGAGGCGCGCAACCTGGGCACGAACGTGTACCAGGGGGTGTATGCAGGTTTGTTGGGGCCGAACTATGAGACGCCGGCCGAGATTCGCTACCTGCGCGCCATCGGTGCCGACCTGGTGGGCATGTCCACGGTCCCCGAGGTGATTGCGGCGCGTCACATGGGAATCAAGGTGCTGGCGATTTCCTGCGTCACCAACATGGCGGCGGGAATTCTCGACAAGCCGATCCATCATCAGGAAGTGCTGGAGACCGGCGAGCGGGTGAAAGCCGATTTTACGGCACTGCTGCGGGCGGTGTTGCCGAGAATCGCGGCGGATGTGGGACGCGATTGAGCTGACTCAGTTTCTCGGCCGCTCGATGAGAATGGTGACCGGGGGCGTGATCTGGTAGGTGCCCGCAAAGCTGCCCTGGTTGACTGCCAAGCCCAGGCGTCCGCGGGAGTCAATGTAGAGCAGCGGCTTCTTGAGCCCCACATCGCTGAAAGTGCGGACAAAGGGAAGATTCATCTCGGTCTTGCCCAGGACAACACGCACATGTTG
Source organism: Terriglobales bacterium (assembly GCA_035542575.1). Taxonomy (GTDB): domain Bacteria; phylum Acidobacteriota; class Terriglobia; order Terriglobales; family Acidobacteriaceae; genus JAIQET01. Next base: position 19,916 of record DATKLE010000077.1, read on the forward strand.
TCCCCGCCCGTAGCCCAGTTTGAGGAAGTCCTCGGCGCTGATATTGGTGATGAGATTGCCGAACGGACCGTCGGTGGCAATGACTTCGCCATGCAGCCCGCGGTCATCCAGCCTGGCGGGCGCCAGTTTCAAGCGGACCAGATCTTTGACCGGGAGTTCCGGCCCCACCTGGGTCCAGTCTTCACCGCGCGCGAGATGGGCCCCCGCGGGCGAGAAGATGTCGCGTCCGTGAAAGGTGGAGGACAGAGCGGCGCCGATCATCCAGGCGCGATTGGTGATCTCACGCGCGGCCTCAATCCCGTCGCGATCCTGCACCAGAGTTAGAAGGCCGTTGTCGGGCAGGACAAAATACTGCCCGCGATGGGACTTGGCGATGATCGCTTTGCGACTACTGCCGACCGTAGGGTCAACCACCACAACAAACACAGTCCCCGCCGGGTAGTAGGCCGTAGCGCCATACAGGAAGCGGGCCCCGTCGAGAATGGAGAACGGCGTGACCTGGTGGGTGAGATCCACGATCCGCACCTCGGGAACGATCGAATACATGACGCCTTTGCAAATGGCAACGGAGTCGTCCATGGTGCCGAAGTCAGTCATGAAAACGATGGTGGGCGGAAGGTGAGGCTGGGGTTCCTGGGCCCACGGGATCGGAGACCAGGAGGTGCTGAACACCATAACTGCCACCAGAAATGAAAGGAAGGTTCGCCGGTGTACAGTTTCATCCGACATGGCAGTGGGGCTCTGCACTAACGCCGGAATTGTAACGGAAGGGTAGCGGGATCGAAAGGAAGCGCACTGAGGTCTGGCAGCGGAGCTTTGGTTTGACGCGCGCGAGTGGCGCGCGGACCTCCACCCGCTATAATCTCCCTTTGCCAGATTCCCACTTCAATTGGAGGAGGTTGTCATGTCTCAGGCGATCCCCGACAAGTATCGTGATCTGTTCAGCAAGCGCGCCTTTGCCAGTTTGGGGACGCTGATGCCTGACGGGCGCCCGCAGGTGACGCCGGTGTGGTGCGATGTCGAGGGCGACTACGTGATCTTCAACTCCGCCAAGGGCCGGCAGAAAGACCGCAACGTGCGCCGCGATCCGCGGGTGGCACTGGCGATCGTTGATCCGGACAATCCTTACCGTTATCTGGAGATCCGCGGCCGCGTGGTGGAAATCACTGAACAGGGCGCCGATGCGCACATTGACAAGATGGCCAAGAAATACCTGGGCGTGGACAAATATCCCTACCGCCAGCCGGGAGAAGTGCGCGTGATGTACAAGATCCAGCCCGAACATACCACCATGATGGGGTAACGCCGTCCCACCGGCCGATCGAGGAGCCTTCTATTCGCACCTACAATCTCTGCCTGCTCGGCTTTGGCAATGTGAACCGGACTCTGGTCCGCTTGCTCCGGGAAAAAGAGCAGGAACTGCAGGCGCGGGAAATCGTCTGGCGCGTCACCGGAGTGGCTACACGGCGTCTGGGATGGCTGGCTGAACCCGAGGGGCTCGACCCATCTGTTCTGGAAACGGGCTCGGTGTGGAGCGGACAGTCTTGCACTGACCTCGATGAGGCGCGAGGCGGACAGGAGCGCCCGCGCTACACACTCACCAACGTCCGCGACTGGTTGCGGGCGGCGGGCGGGGATGTTTTGTTCGAGGCGACATCCCTCAATCCGCAGAGCGGCCAGCCGGCCATTGATCACATTCGCGCAGCGCTCGAATCTGGGGCGCATGCCATCACTGCGAACAAAGGTCCGATCGTGCATGCCTATGACGAACTGTGCTTGCTGGCGGCGGCGAAAGGCCGGCGGTTTCTGTTCGAATCCACGGTCATGGACGGCGCGCCTGTTTTTGCGATGTTTCGCGACAGCTTGCCGGGGGTGCATCTGCGCGGCTTTCGCGGAGTTCTGAATTCCACCACCAACGTCATTCTTAGCGGCATGGAAGAGGGACTGAGCTTCGAGGAATCGCTGGCGAAAGCCCGGCAGATCGGCGTGGCGGAAACCGACGCTAGCCAGGACATTGACGGTTGGGACGCGGCTGTAAAGGTGGCGGCGCTTGTGACGGTACTGATGGGGGCGCGAATTCGCCTGGACGAGATTGCACGTGAGGGAATCCGCGGCCTGAGCGGCGAAGCCGTGCGCGCGGCCCGCGCCCAGGGCAAGCCCTACAAGCTGGTGTGCCGGGCGCAGCGGACGGAGCGCGGGGTGACGGCCAGTGTCCGCCCCGAACAGGTGCCGCTCAGCGATCCGCTAGCCTGGGTCGCAGGAACATCGTCAATCGTGTATTTTGAGACGGACATTTTTCCCGGCCTCGCCATCACCGAGAACAATCCCGGGCTGGAAGCCACGGCGTACGGGATGCTGGCAGATTTTGTGCGGGCCGTGACGCAGTAAGACGCAGCGGTTCGCGTCTCCACCGCTTGTATTTCCTGGAACTCTTATGCTGACGACACAGAACGAAACCGCCGCCAAGCTCGACGTGGCCTGGGTCCGCGCGCAATTCCCTTCCCTGGCCCAAACCGTGAATGGCCATCCGGCTGTGTTCCTGGACGGACCCGGTGGGACCCAGGTTCCGCAGCGTGTCATTGACGCCATCAGTGACTATCTGAAGCGGTCGAATGCCAATACTTGCGGCGCCTACGCCACCAGCCGGCGCACCGACGCTATGCTGGCGCAGTCCCGGGCGGCAATGGCTGACTTCCTCAACTGTGATGCCGACGAGATCGTCTTCGGCGCCAACATGACCTCGCTGACCTTTGCCATGAGCCGCGCCATCGGCCGTGAGCTTGGCCCGGGGAACGAAATCGTGCTGACACAACTCGATCATGATGCCAATATCTCGCCCTGGCGCGCCCTCGAGGAAACCGGGGCCACGGTGCGGTTTGCGGACATCAACGAAGGGGATTGCACACTCAATCTGAACGACATGGCGCATAAGGTCAGCAGCCACACGCGCCTGGTGGCGGCGGGTTACGCCTCGAATGCGGTGGGCACCATCAACAACGTGAAGGAAATTGTGCGCCTGGCGCACGATGCCGGCGCGATGGCGTACATTGACGCCGTCCACTACGCCCCTCATGGCCCGATTGATGTGCGCGCGCTGGATTGCGATTTCCTGGTCTGCTCGACTTACAAGTTCTTCGGGCCGCACATGGGTGTGCTCTACGGCAAGCGCGAGCACCTCAAGCGCCTGCACCCTTACAAGGTACGGGCCAACACGGACGCCGTGCCGCAGCGCTGGGAGTGGGGCACGCTCAACCACGAGTGCATTGCGGGGATCGCGGCGTGCGTTGAATACCTGGCGGACCTCGGACGGCACGTGGAGCCGGCAGCGTCCACCCGGCGTGCCGCACTGCTAGCGGCTTTTCACGCCATTCAGCCCTACGAGCGCGGCTTAGCTGAACGCTTGATTCGTGGACTGCTTGCAGTCCCAGGACTGAAGGTGTACGGCATCAGCGATCCGACGCGCTTCGACCAGCGTTGTCCGACCATCGCGGTGCGCATCGCGGGCCACACGCCCCTCGAACTGGCAACGGGGCTTGGCGAGCGCGGCTTTTTCACCTGGGACGGCAACTACTACGCCTTGAACCTGACCGAGCGGCTGGACGTGGAGAAAGACGGCGGCTTCCTGCGCATCGGACTGGTGCACTACAACACGGCGGAGGAAGTGGACCGGTTGCTGGCGGCGTTGCGGGAAATTGTGGGTTAGCCGGCGGCCCAAGGAGGCATCATGAATCGCCGCACCTTCCTTTGGAAAACTGTGCAGCTGGCATGTGCGCTGCAGCTTGCTCCCCTGGGCTTCGCCGCCCGAGAGAACGACATCCCATCGTCTATCGAGACCCTCTACCGCAAGTCCCTGGTCATTGATGCTCTGGCGGGCGTCGACGCCGATAATCTCCCCCTGAAGCCGCAAACTCTACAGCAGGCGCTGGAATCCGGGGTCACGGCGTGTAACTGGACAGTGTCGCAGCCGGACTTTGAGGGAACGGTGGAGAACATCGCCTTTACTGAGGGGCTTGTCGAAAATGACTCCACGCATTGGTTGATTGTCCGGCGCTACTCCGATCTCGAACGCGCCAAGCGCGAGCAAAAGATCGGCATCATCCTCGGATTCCAGCATCCGGAGCCCATGGGAGAGGACCTGAGACGCTTTGAGACCTTCCGGCGGCTGGGCGTGCGCGTGATCCAGCTGACCTACAACAATCGTGGCCTTTTCGGCGACGGCTGCCTGGAGCCGGGCAATGCCGGCTTGAGCAAGCTGGGACTGGCGGCGGTGGCGAAGATGAATGAACTCGGCATTGCGGTGGACCTCAGCCACTGCGGGCAACGCACGACGGCGGAGGGGATCGAGGCCTCCACCAAGCCGGTGTTGATCACGCACGCCGGATGCAGTGCCATCCATCCGCATCCACGCAACAAGGACGACCGGGAGCTGCAGGCGCTGGCGGACCGCGGAGGCGTGATCGGCATCTACTTCATGCCTTACCTGGTGGCCAGTCCAACTTTTCCGGCGCGCGAGCATGTGCTGGCGCATCTCGACCACGCGCTTAAAGTCTGCGGCAGCGACCACGTGGGCATCGGCACCGACGGGGTGTTGGGTGCGTTTCCCGACACGCCCGCACAGCGCCAGGCTTTCGCCGAGGATATGGCCCGGCGCAAGAAGCTGGGAATCGCTGCGCCCGAGGAAGATCGGCCACCGTTTTCGCCGGACTTGAACACGCCTCATCGGCTGGAGATCATCGCGGCGGGACTGAGCCAGCGGGGGTACGCGTCTGAAGTGATCGAGAAGGTGCTGGGCAAGAACTTCTGTCGCGCTTTCGGGGAGATCTGGGGAAGCGCTTAGGGGGAGGAAACAGCTCCCCGGTTCATGTTCCCGGTTCTCAGCGGCGGTTACGGGCGGCGAAACTCCACCACCTCATTACCCTTTCCCATCAGCACCACAGTTGCCATATCAATGAACAACCCGTGCTCTACCACGCCAGGGGTGTCGCTGAGTTTGTGCGCCAGTGCAGGAGGATCGGGAATCCGCCCGAAGCGGCAGTCCAGGATGTGGTGCCCCTCGTCAGTGACATAGGGCTTGCCGTCGGGAGACTGGCGCAGGCTGACCTTGGCGCCAAGGGCCGCGATCTTCTTCGACACCAGGGCCTGGGCAAAGGGAATCACTTCCACTGGCAGAGGAAACGCGCCCAGTGCCGGCACTTGCTTGGAAGAATCCGTGATGACCACGAACTGACGCGCGGCCGAAGCGATGATTTTTTCCCGCAGCAGGGCGCCGCCCCCGCCCTTGATCAACTGCAGCTTGGGGTCGAATTCATCGGCGCCGTCAATGACCAAGTCGATCTGCTGGCACTCATCCAGCGTGGTTAGAGGAATTCCCAAGCTGGCCGCGAGTTCCCTGGTGCGCTCGGAAGTTGGAATGCCTACGATCTTGAGTCCCGCCTGCACGCGCTCGCCGAGAAAGCGAACCACGTGGGCCGCGGTCGAACCTGTGCCCAAGCCGACGACGTCGCCATCGTTGACAAAACCTGCGCCGACGCGAGCAGCGGCTTCCTTTTCCTTGTCGTTAGCCATAGGTTTTCCGTTCCAGCCCCGGCCCCGCATTGGGCGCGACCGCTTACTCTACCGCTTTCAGCACCAGCGCAACAACCTCCGCCATTTCGCTTGACATTACCGGGGATGGTAGGAGAATGCCATGCGCTGCCAAGTTGGGGGCTCTGGCCATCTACCTGCCCCCGAGAAGACACGCCGCTGGAAACTCGAAACGCGGCCCTGGCCAGAAGTTTCGGGAGGTGCCAATTGAAATCGCTTAAGCGTCTTATCGCGTGTGGACTCTGTTTGCTCCTCAGTCCCCTCCCCGTCTTTGGCGCCGCGCCTGATGCGCCGCAGCAGGCGGGCCAGATCAACGCCTTGATTCCCCAGGCCCAGCGCAACGGCGTGCCTACCAGGGTGAAAGACGAGGTGGACTGGAACGACCTGCTCAGGACAGAGCACAGCGGACGGTTGCGCGCCGGCCTGAGCGATGGATCGATCATCAGCCTGGGTTCGGACAGCGAAATCCGCGTGGTGCAGCACGACGCGGCCTCGCAACGCACCGAACTGGAGATGGACTTCGGCAAGATGCGCAACCGGGTGGTCAAGATCACGCGGCCCGGGGGCAAGTATGAAGTGCGGACACCCCTGGCCGTCATTGGCGTTGTCGGCACTGACTTCTATGTGGCCCACGAGAACAACCGTACTACCGTGATCTGTTACCAAGGCGCGGTGTCGGTCACACCGCTGGGCCGGGTGGCGGAAGAGAGCTCCAGCCAGTCACGCGAGAACACGCAGCAGGAGTCACAGCCTCAAATCCAACTTAGCCCCGGAGAGATGGTGGAAATCACGGCCGGCATCCTGCCCGCCCAACTGAAACCTTCGCCGACACCGGCACCCGTGCAGCGGGCGAGCATCGAGGACACCAATCTTCCGGATGAGACTGTGCGCACGGCACACAACTCGCACTGGAAGCGCAACATCCTGATCCTCACGGGAATTGCCGCTGTGGGTACCGTCACCGGGGTTGCAGTGTCCCGGGGGAACCCCGGACCGCCGTTGCCGCCGGATTGTGGATGCGGGAAGTAGGGGAGCCACGAAAGACGGGGGAGCGGCAGAACGCGCTCACCCGGTGATCATTTTTCCTAGGATCTCTTTCAGGATTTTCGCGCCCACCGTGGCAGTGAGTTGAGACACATCCTGCCGGGGGTTGTACTCCACGATGTCAGCTCCGACGATGGTGCCCGTGATGGCGTGCAGGTGCGAGATTGCTTCCCGCACCGACATTCCTCCCGGCTCTCGGTGGGAGATGCCCGGAGCAAAGGCAGGATCGAGCACGTCCATGTCGAAAGAGATATAGGCCGGCCCCTTGATCTCTGCCAGGCGGTCGAGCGCCGGCAAATCCTCCATGCCGATCACTTCCACGCCGAAGCGGTCCGCCTGTTGTCGCTGATGGCCGTTCATGGTGCGAATCCCAATCTGCACCAGGCGCTTCGCCAGCTTCTCTTCCATGATCCGGGCAAAGGGGCAGGCGTGCGAGTGACGATTGCCCTGGAACTCGTCATATAAATCGGGATGGGCGTCGAAGTGAACGAGAGTGAGATTTTTGAAGCGGGGGCCGAATGCGCGCAGAATCGGATAGGTGATCGAGTGATCGCCGCCCAGGCAAACCGGACGGTGACCGCTGTCCAGCAGATCTCCCACGGCGCGCTCAATCTGAACGAAGACGTCGCCCGCATCGAACCGCAAGTCACCGGCGTCGTTGAAAGCTCCATTCCTTCCGAGATCGACCCCGGTTTCAGCCCACAAGTTCGATGCGTCGCAGTGAAACGCCTCGCGGATCAGGCGCGGCGCGCCCGCCGCGCCAGACAGGTAAGACGAGTTGGCATCGAAGGGAATTCCCAACAGGGCTGGGGCTGCGGACGAGGCTGGTTTCGCGGTCCGATTCGGCATGGCAGTCGATTGTTAATGGTGAAGCACGCGTTGGCAATCGAAAATCGCGGGTGAATCTGCTGCGTTCCGCCCCTCATCCATTATCCTAGTAGCTGCCAATGGCCAGCCGCCCAAAGACTATCGCAGCAGAAGCCGCCGAAGCTCCCGATCCGGAACGCGAAAGCGTATTCGACGCGTTTCGCCGCTGGGGGTATCTCGAATCGGACCTGGATCCCCTCGGCTTCCTGCATCCGCTGAAGCATCCCGAGTTGCAGATCGCAGGCGAACTGGCGCGCGAGGCCCGCCGCGTATACTGCGGCACCGTAGGCGTGGAGTTCATGCACATCGCCGATCCCGCGCGTCGGCGCTGGATTCAGGAGCGCATGGAGGGTGAGTCAACCGAGGTTGATCAGCAGCGCGTGCTCGACCAACTGATCCGCGCTGACGTGTTCGAGCAGGTGCTGCAGCAGCGTTATCTCGGGACCAAGCGTTTTTCCCTTGAGGGCGTGACCGCGCTGCTGCCGCTGGTGGATGAGATTCTGGAAGCCGCCGGTGAGCGTGGAGCGGTCGAGTTAGTGATGGGGATGAGCCATCGCGGGCGGCTGAACGTGATTGTGCACGTCGCGCGGCGTCCGGCGGAGGAGGTGTTTGCCGGGTTTGAAGATGTTGATCCGCGCAGCGTCCTCGGCGGAGGGGACGTCAAGTATCACATGGGCGCGACGGGGGAGTATAAGACCCGCGGCGGCGCGAAGATTCACATCCACCTGGTGTCGAATCCCAGCCACCTTGAAGCCGTGGATCCGGTGACCGTGGGCCGCACCAAGGCCAAGCAGGACCGTGCCGGCAACGGCGGTATGCAGAAATACCTTCCTCTGCTGGTTCACGGCGACGGGGCCTTCGCGGGTCAGGGCATCTTCGCGGAAACCCTCAACTACGCCGATTTGCCGGGCTACAGCGTGGGCGGCACGGTGCACGTCATCGTCAACAATCTGCTCGGATTCACCACGCTGCACAAAGAACTGCACTCCTCGCGTTTCGCGGCCGAGCTGGCGCGACGCCAGGCCATTCCCATTTTTCACGTCAATGGCGAAGACGTAGATGCGGTGGTGCGCGTGGGCCGCATGGCGCTGGACTACCGCCACACCTTCGGCAGCGACGTGGTCATTGACATGATCGGCTACCGCCGCCACGGGCACAGCGAGGTGGACGATCCCACGGTCACGCAGCCGCTGCTCTACAAGGCGATCAAAGATCATCCGCCGTTGTGGGAGATCTACGCCGAGGACATTGACGCAGAAAACGTCGAGGCCCGCGCGCAGGAGATCAGGGCCGAGTTTGAGGCCGCACAGAAGAAAGCCGGAAGCATCACCAAGAAACCCACCCTGCGCGACTTGCCCAAGTACTGGGACCACTACACTGGCGGGAGATACAAACCGGAATACGAAGTTGACACCGGCCTCTCCGAGGATGACCTGCACGAGCTCACCGAACGGCTCACCTCGTATCCCGACGGCTTCCACATTCATCCCAAGGTAAAGAAGTTGCTGGAGCAGCGCGCGGAGATGGGCGCGGGCAAGCGTCCGGTGGACTACGGCATGGCGGAGGCTTTGGCCTTCGGCAGCCTGGTAAAAGCGGGCGTGCCAGTACGGCTCAGCGGCCAGGACAGCCGTCGCGGGACCTTCAATCAGCGGCACTCGGTTCTACTCGACATCGAAACCGAGCAGGAATATGTACCGCTGCAGCACATCGCTGAAGGCCAGGCGCGCTGCGACATCCTGAATTCGACCCTGTCAGAAGCCGGCGTGCTGGGATTCGAATACGGCTACAGCCGGGATTATCCGGAAGCACTGGTGCTGTGGGAGGCGCAGTTCGGGGACTTCGTCAACGTTGCCCAGGCGGTCATTGACCAGTTCATCAGCGCCGGAGAAGACAAATGGGGATTGCTCTCGGGAGTGGTCCTCCTGCTGCCGCACGGGTATGAAGGGCAGGGGCCGGAGCACTCCAGCGCGCGCATCGAGCGCTTCCTGCAACTGGCGGCGCGCGACAATTTCCAGATCTGCCAGCCGTCGAATGCGGCGCAGTATTTCCACCTGCTGCGGCGGCAGGCGCTGCGCACTTGGCGGAAGCCGCTGGTTGTGTTCACGCCAAAGAGCATGCTGCGACATCCGGATGCGTCGTCGCCCATCGAGGATTTCGCGCACAAGCGCTTCGTGCCGGTATTGGCCGATGGGGAAGTCGAGGACGCGAGGCGCATCCTGCTCTGCACGGGAAAGATCGGTCATGAGTTGCGGGGCGAGCGGAAGAAGCGGAAAGACAGCTCGACCGCCATTGTTTTCCTGGATCAGCTCTATCCCTTCCCTGAGGAGGAGTTGGCGGCGGCGATTGGGCAGCACCCTTCCGCGCGAGAAATCGTGTGGGTCCAGGAGGAGCCGGCCAATATGGGAGCTCTGTCGTATGTGTTGCCGCGGCTGCGGCGCGTGTCCGGCGAGCGTCCGGTGACCTCGGTGAAGCGCTCGGCCAGCGCCAGTCCGGCCACAGGCTCAGCGAAGGCGCACGAGGTCGAGCAAAAAACCCTGATGACGCTGGCCTTCAGCACCAAGACCTAGTTTTCATCTCCTTGCTCGCACATGCAGTCTGGTGGCCGGCGGGACGCCGGCGCTACGGCTTTGGGGTTGGCCTCTCGGTAGGTGGATTGCTCCCCGGTCCGGGCAGGGGCGCTTTGCCTCTTCCCGCCGCCTCGCCTTGCAATAGGGCTTCCAAGCTGGCATACGCGTAAATAGTCGGGGCATGGTTCTGCATCAGTCCTCCGGTATCGGCAGTCGGCCCGTAGTTGCTGTGCAGGTCGCGGCCCAGCATGCGCAGCATGGCCATCTGCTGGCCGCGGTGGTGCGAGGTATGGGTCAGACGCCGGGTCATCACCCAAGCCCGCGGGCGGCGCACGTCGAAGAAGGTAACCGGCTCTTCCCACCACGCTTCATCCTTCTTGCGCAGCTCGGCCAGCCTTTTGCCGCTGTCTTCCGCATAGCGTTTTATGAATTCCATGCGGGTCTCTGGTTTGGGTAACGGAGGCGCGCCCACGTCAATGCCGAGCATATTGCGAAACCACAGGTCTTCGCTTACGCACTGATGCACCATCTGCTCGTGGACGCTGCGCCCGCGCGGATCTCGGGGATTGGGGCGGACGGGAAGATCGGCGTCTTTGAATTCGCTCCAGACGCTGACCACCTTGACGCGTTCGGTCTCGTAGGTTTGGACGAGAAAATCGTATTTCATGGGATTGATTCCTCCGGACACTCGGCGCGTCGGAACACGCGGGCAAAATGATACCCTAGCCTTCCGCACCCGCACCTATGCCGCGCCAACGCACTGACCAACTCCGGGTGGCTATTGATACCGGCGGCACCTTCACCGATTGTGTGTGGGTGGAGGACGGCGAGGTTCGCATGCTCAAAGTGTTCTCCACCCCGGCGGATCCGTCGCAGGCGATCGTTGAGGCCCTGGGCAGGATCGGGCGGCGTGCCCGGCTGACGCTGCTGCACGGCACCACGGTGGGAACCAACACGCTGCTGCAGCGCAAGGGCGCCCGCGTAGCGCTGGTCACCACCGCAGGGTTTGAGGACGCCATCGAGATCGGGCGGCAGGCGCGTCCCAAACTTTACGATTTTTTCTTTGACCGGGTGGAACCGCTGGTACCCGCCGATCTGCGCTTCGGCGTACGGGAGCGCGTGGACTGCGACGGCAAGGTGCTGGAATCTCCTTCGGCCGAAGAGTTGAGCGCGCTGGTGGAGAAGGTTCGCGCGGCCAGGCCGGAGGCCGTCGCCATTTCCCTGCTGTTTTCGTTTGCCAATCCAGACCACGAACGGACACTTTCTGTCGCGCTGGAAACACTGGCGGTGCCGCTCTCCGTCTCGCATCAGATTCTCCCCGAGTTTCGCGAGTACGAGCGCACCAGCACGGTGGTGATGAATGCCTACCTTCAGCCGGTGGTGCAGAGATACCTGGAGAGGCTGGAGCGGCGGACCGAGGAATGGCTGGAGCGCGGCGTGGAGAAAAAGACAAGGCGTGCGCCTCGACAGAATGAGTCGGCACGTATCTTCGTCATGCAATCCAGTGGCGGCATTACGGCGCTGGCCTCTGCCGCGCGCGAGCCGGTACGGACGGTGCTCTCCGGGCCCGCGGGTGGAGTGGTCGGGGCGGCGGCCATGGCCCGGCGCAGCGGGTTTGAGCGCATCATCTCTTTTGATATGGGCGGCACCTCCACCGATGTGGCGCTGATTGACCATGAGATTCGCGCCGGCAGCCAGGCTGAGATTGCGGGGCTGCCCGTGGGTGTGCCCATGCTCGACATCCACACCGTGGGCGCCGGAGGCGGTTCGATTGCGCGCTTCGATGCGGCCGGCGCGCTGCGCGTCGGACCGGAGTCGGCAGGGGCCGATCCCGGCCCCATCTGCTACGGTCGCGGCACACAGCCGACGGTGACTGACGCTAACCTGCTGCTGGGTCGCCTGCAGGCGCAGCGCTTTCTGGGCGGCGAGTTCACATTGGATCTGGAGCGCACGCGGCGGCTCGTGGGCGAGTGGCTGAAGCAGCAGCGGTCCACACTTACGATCGAGAAGTTCGCTGCGGGAGTGATCCGGGTGGTGAACGCCACCATGGAAAAGGCGATCCGCGTGGTGTCCATCGAGCGCGGCTATGACGCGCGCGAATTTGCGCTGGCGGCGTTCGGCGGCGCGGGCGGGTTGCACGCGTGCGAACTCGCGGAGGCGCTCGGCATTCCGCGGGTGGTCGTACCGGCATTGCCAGGCGCGCTGTCAGCTTTCGGAATCCTCGTCAGCGACGTGGTGAAAGACTACTCACGCACCGTGCTGCGGCGGATATCAGACAAGGTTCCCACCGAGCGATTGGAAAAAGAGTTTGCAGAGTTGCGCCGCTCTGCGGAGAAAAATCTCCGCGACGAAGACTGGCGGGGCACGATTCGCTATCAGCACAGCGTGGACATGCGCTACCGCGGTCAGGGATATGAGCTGAATATTCCCTACGGCCGCCGCCTAATCGAGAATTTCGGCCGTGAGCATCAGCGGCGCTATGGTTACAGCTATCCACAGCGCGAACTGGAGTTGGTCACGCTGCGGCTGCGGGCCGTCATCCAATCGCCGACTCACGCCGGGGCGCGGTTGGCCCACCGCACCGGTCACCCACAACGTCGTGAAATGCCGGAACGGACGCCCGTATTCTTCGGCGGCAAACGTGTCCCCACCGCGATCTACTCCCGCGACCGGCTGATAACCGGCAAGAAGTATTCGGGGCCGGCGGTGGTCACCGAGTACAGCGCAACAACGTTCGTTCCGCCCGGACGGCGCTTTGGGCTCGACCGAGCGGGCAACCTGGTAATCGAGACCCGGTAGATATTCGCCTATCTCTGCCGCTCCATCCTGTGCCAGTTCTGGGTGGAACCGACATTGGGATCGAAGTTGGCGCTGTCGCTGATCACGTAATCGATTCCATTTGTCCAGGCGCTGTCGTAGCCCGTAGGAAGTTCGACATTGTAGTGATTGACCGGGTCGCTGTAGGTCTCCAGTCCGCGCAGCGCCTGGGTGTAGTTGTCGAACATGCGGTCATAGGCCGCATTCCGCCTCTGATAGCCCTCGTAGATCATGTCGCTGATCTCTTCCTGGGTGCGGTGAATCTGCTGCATGCGATTGAAGATCGCCTGCTGCTGGCGCAGTTGCTCGCGGATGATAGTGGCCATCAGGCGGGTCAGTTCCACCGTGTAGCGCGGGTTCTCCTGGCGGGTGGCGATGACGATCTTGTAGGCAGCGGCTTTCTGGTCGAATTCTTCGGCCGGGGCGCGGAAGCTGAGGACCGCCGGGCTCCAGCTGACCGACTGGATCTGTCCTCCGTACAGGCTCATGGTCGTGGATATGAAGTAGTCCACGGTGGCGGTGACATCTTCGATCATCTTCCGGCCGCCCTGCATGTATTCGAACCTCACCCGGGCAGCGTCGGCGCGCAGTTCAAAGGGAAACTGAAAGGGCGAGATCTGCCCGAAGATGTTCATCATGAACTGGTTGATCTCCAACGCGTGGCGGGCGAGGTCGGGCAACGCTTGGGTGTCCACGATCTTCACGTTGGCGGCATCCGGGCGAACCTGGGCCATGTAGAAATTCTTGAGAAAGGCCTCCGCCTGCATGGGCTGCATGATGGTGGAACCGCTCTGGGCAAATGACTGCTGCATCATGGGGTCGGGCGACCAGTACATGTTCGGTGCGGGAAAGGACTCAATCACTCCGCGGCCGTCAGAGCTGGTGACGGTGTAGTGGGTGCGGGCCTCGGGAGGAAACTTGCCGAAGTTCCAGGAGATGCCTCCGGCGAAGCTCCAGTCCTTGGGCACGAGCATGCGGAAAGCTTCAAAGCCCAAGCCCTGCTGATCCACCACCACCTGCTGGCGCAGAATCAGCTGATGTTGGCCGGCGGTCTTGGGCTCCGGGCTGGCGGTGCAGGCGGCCCCCAGCAGAACGGCCAGGAGCAGGCAAGAAAAAGAACGAGAACGGCACATGGTGACCCTCCGGACTTCTGGATACATTCTGCGCCCGGATCGCAGGTTCAGCCGTGAAAGTAGGTTCTCTCGGTTCGTCTCGGTGCTTCCCGAAATGGGGCCGCACCAAAAGGGGAAGACATCTTGCGGTTCCGCAAGCACGCTGGGAGCCCGGCTCCCAAGCCCCCGGGGTTAGCGGCCGGAGACTGCCCGGTTTCCCCACATTAGGCACCCGGCAGTAGCGACCGCTACAATAGCGCTGTGAAACCGAGCATATTTGTTGTGGAAGACGATCCCGATATCTCCCGCTTGGTGCGGCATCATCTGGAGGGCGCGGGGTTCGTGGTCAAGGTGTTTCCCACCGGAAACACGGTGATCGCCGAGTCAGAACGGCAAAAGCCAGCACTATTCCTCCTTGACATCATGGTGCCGGGGAAGGATGGGCTGGAGCTGTGCCGACAGATCCGCCAGACCCAATCGCTGGCGCCGACCCCGGTGATTTTTCTGACCGCCAAGAGCGGCGAGGCGGACCGCATATTGGGGCTGGAACTGGGAGGGGATGACTACATCCCGAAGCCCTTCAGTCCGCGGGAATTGGTGGCCAGGGTGAAAGCGGTGCTGCGGCGGTTCGAGCGGCCGCTGTCGCAATCCCCCGTCCATGTGGGGGAGATTGAGATCGATCCTGGAGCGATGACGCTTACGGTCCGGGGCAAGCTCATCACCACCACCGCGACCGAGTTTCGCCTGCTCGAGTACTTTGCGCGGCATATCGGACGAGTGTTCACGCGCGACCAGTTGCTGGATTCGGTGTGGCGCGACACGGCGTACGTCACCCCGCGGTCGGTGGACGTTTACGTGCGCCGCATCCGGGAGAAGATCGAACCCGACCCCGAGAACCCGCGATATCTGAAAACTGTGCGGGGAGCCGGTTACCGCTTCGAGGTTCCCAAGTGAGGAACCGGATCTTTTTCAAGCTGCTGGCGGGCTTTGTGGTGGTGATCGCGGCGGCCACGGTGACGCTGGACTTTGCTGTGCGCCCCGCCTGGGAGGCCTCGCTCCACCGAGAGATAGAACGCAACCTGCAGCAAAAAACGGTGATGTTCGCCAACCGTGTGAATACCGACCGCCAGCATGCGTTGCAGGATGTGGCGTCGCAGGAGGGGCAGGCGGCCGGGGCGCGGGCCACGATCATTGATGCCCAGGGCAAAGTGCTGGCGGACTCAGAAGCGGACCCGGGCTCCATGGAAAACCATGCTCACCGGCCGGAGTTTGTGGCCGCCTTGAAGGGCGAGGTGGGCATGGATACGCGGCGCAGCCACACGTTGGGGATTCCGTTCTTGTACGTGGCGGCTCCGATCGCGGGAGGCGCCGTCCGGCTGGCCTACCCGCTCTCCGACGTAGAGGCTGCCACCGCGCGTGTGCACCGCACCTTGCTGCTGGGTTCAAGCCTGGCATTCCTGGTGGCTCTGGTAGTGGCCGGGGTTGCGGCGCGATCCACGGCGCGCCGCTTGCGTCGCATCGTGCAATTCGCGGACCGAATTGCTGCCGGCGATCTGGCAGCGCGAATTGCGGAAGACTCCTGGGACGAAATCGGCCAACTGGCGGGTGCGCTGGACAAGACCGCTCACCAGCTGGAGACGAGTTTTGCGGCGTTGCAAACCAGCCAGCGCCAGCTGGAAACCCTGCTCAACAGCATGCAGGACGCGGTTATCGCCGTGGGCGCGGACCGGCGCGTACAGTGGGCCAATCAAAGCATGGACCGGCTGGTTCCGCAGCGGACCCGGCTGAATGCGCCGGTGGTGGAAACGGTGCGTGATCCGGATTTTCTGCGCGCCGTCCGAGGCGCCATTGAGACCTGCAAAGTCTGCACCACCCGGGCGGTCTCGCTTCATCCGGGTCGGACTTTTGACGTGACGGCGGCACCGATGCCCGGCGGCGGCTCGGTCGCAGTCCTGCGCGACCTCACGGAAACAGAGCGCGTGGAGAAGACGCGCCGCGACTTTATTGCCAATGTCTCTCATGAACTGCGCACGCCCCTGACCTCGATTCAGGGCTATACCGAGACATTGCTCGACAGCGCGTCGGAAAATAACCACGCGCGCGACTTTCTGGAAGTGATTCGCAAGAACGCTACTCGCATGTCCCGCTTGACCGAAGACCTGCTCACGCTGGCCCGAGTGGAATCCGGGGAACAGCGCTTCGATATGCAGCCGGTGTCGTCGGGGGAGCTTCTGCAAGAGGCGGTGCAGAGCTTCCAGGAAGTGGCCCGCAGCCAAGGGATAGAACTGCAAGTGGAGGACGCGGCACAGGCCCGGGTGAGCGCGGACCGCGACGCCATTCACCAGGTCTTTGCCAACCTCATCGACAATGCGCTGAAGTATGGAGCCTCGGGAGGGCGCATTGTCCTAGGCGCGCGCCCGTCGCCGAGCGGGGTCGAGTTTTATGTTCGTGATTTCGGCCCGGGCATTCCCTCGGAGCATCTGCCACGCCTGTTCGAACGCTTCTACCGGGTGGACAAGGCGCGCTCCCGCGAGTCCGGTGGCACCGGGCTGGGCCTGGCCATTGCCAAGCACATTGTGTTCGCTCATGGGGGCGCAATTCGCGCCGAGAGCGAGCTGAACCATGGGTCTACATTCCTGTTCACGCTTTCCCCCGTCGTTGCGGTGCCGCAGGAGCCATCGTGAGGCCAGAATCCGGCCCCGCCCCAGAAAAATTCACAGGGCTTTAACCACTCGTGGCAGAAAACAACCTATGCTTGAGTCTTGGAAGCCAATCTCAATCAGCGGAGACGAGTTAATCGAGTGCGTCCGGCACCGCTCGCCGCGTGGAGGGAGCTGCGCATGAGTACCGCCAGCCTCAAGAGTCCGGAGCCGGAGGCTGCTTATGCACACCTGGTCCGGCAGACGATTCAGGCCTGCCGGGTGGCGAAGGAGGCCGCTGCCACTGCAGCCGAAGGCATCGCGACGGGTTCTGTGCCGCTGCTGAGCACCCTGCGCGAGCGTGAGAAGGAACTCGACACGCTCGACCGCGAAATTGACGCCGGAGTCACCGATGCCATCACGCAGGTCTCCGAGGGGGAAGCCCGCGAACTGCTGGCCTGCATGAAGATCATGATCGGCGTGGAGCGCATTGGTGACCTGTTGCTCAGCTTTGCCAGCAGCGCCCAGGCGGCTGGGCCGCGCATCGATCCCCAGGACTCGCGTGACCTTACCCACATGGCCACCGTGCTGGAGAAGATGCTGAGTGATGTGGGTACTGCGTACTCCGACCGGGACGTGAAAAAAGCCGTAGAAGTATTGCGCGCCGACGCCGAAATGGACCGGTTGCGGAACCTGATCTTCCTGCGCCACATCGAAAACCCGGAAAACCTGCCGCGCCAGGCCAGCCTGCAAGTCATCTTCATGACCCAGTCGCTGGAGCGCGCCGGCGACCACGCCAAGAACCTAGCGGAAGAGGTCTGTTACTTCGTCAGCGGCCACACCATGCGCCACGTCATGATGACCTACGACAAACCCATCGAGCAGATGTTCCTGGACTGGCTGCGGGCGCGGGACGAGAAGCACTGAAAGAATCTTCCGGCGTCCGCCCAGCGGGTAAGTGGAGTCGCTTCACAACTGGTCTTGTGCTACCCACTTGTGACTTTCAGAGTGCTGTTAGCACTGAGAAGCGGGTTCTGAGTGTAAACGCGATTTATCGTCAACTGCGCAAGTCATCGTGAATGGGGATTGCCGTCGAGGAAGACAGATGCTCCCGAACAGTGTCCAAGATCTTCCTGACGGAAGGAAGCACTCCCAGAAATGCTGCGGTCCCTCCGTCCACCACTACCTTCCCGTGCACCAGAACCTTGAACTCTCCGTAGTGGCCTCGAACCATCTCTACATCTGTTTGTAGCTCACGGCGAAGCCGAGCGGCCACGCGCACGGCGTGGAGTCCCGATACTCAATAGGAGCAGTAACGAATGGCGATGCGTGCCATGTTGGACCTCCTGCTGAAGCAAAGGATAGCTCAGAACGGGGATTTGAATGCTATCGCGATATTACGTCAATTGAGTCGACGAGCGGCTCTTGACGCGGTGGCTCTTTTAGTTCCCGTCCTGAGGAGAGCCGCCAGAATCCCCGATTTGCCTGTTCACACCGCACCCCTGCCCGTGACCCCCGTCACTGCGCTCTGCGACAAAGCAATTCATCGTGGTAGCTGGATGACTCAGTCATTGGCATTCCCGTACGCCCTATCGGCCACGAGCTGTAAGTTATTGGGATTGTGGACCTTCCAGGGTGCAAGGGAGGTGGTCGGCGGATTGGTGTTGGCCGCTCTGGGGGTGGCACTCGTGGTCTGGCAACTACGTCGCAATGCGTTGCGCAAGCTAGCGGCAGAGCTCAAGAGCTCCCAGGAAGCCGCCCACCAGTTGGAGCATGAGCGCGACGTGGCGCAGGAAGAGGTTTTCCGGCGGCTGTATGAAGAGCGCGAATTGAACAAAGAGAAGGTGCAATTTCAGGCGCAACTGGCAGAGTACGAAAAGTATGCCGCGCTCGCCCGGCTGGCGTTGGGCGCAGCCCACGAGATCAACAACCCGTTGCTCGGAATTCTTTCGCACCTCGAACTGGAACTGAAAGCCGCCGCCAATCCCGAGCAACGCACGGAGATCGAGCAATGCATTGCCGGAGCCAAGCGCATTTCGGCGACTCTGCACGGGTTGGTGAACTACGCGCGTCCAGGGCCGCTGGTGCTCAGCAGGATCAGCCTGCATCGGCTCGTCGGGGACACCTTCGGCTTCCTCGAAGGCCAGCCCATGCTGCGGGACAAGCAATTGGAGAACCAGGTGCCCGTGGACCTGCCGCCCATCCGGGCCGACGCCAACCAGCTCTCGCAAGTGCTGATGAACTTGCTGCTCAATGCGGCCGAAGCCACTCCGGAAGGCGGTCGAATCACGATCTCCGCCAACAAGCTCACCTATGTGGATAGCATTGAGATCCGGGTGAGTGACACGGGTTGCGGGATACCGCCGGACATCCTGCCGCACGTGTTCGAGCCCTTTTTTACGACCAAGCGGGGAAAGGGGACCGGCCTGGGGCTGAGCATCAGCCAGGCCTACGTGCGCAGCCATAGCGGCGAGATCCGCGCCGACAGCGTGGTGAACCACGGAACCACTATTACGATCACCTTGCCGATCCGGCAGGAAGAGGCGGAAGAGGTTGTGAGTGAGGAGTCGCAGGTAGTGATGTGAAAGCGGCTGGCTGGTGTCGAGGCTATATATGTCCTACTCAGTGCTCGTAGTCGATGATGAAGAGTTGACCTTGCGCACGATTTCGCGCGGACTGCGGCAGGAGGGATTTGATGTGCTCACCGCCGCTACGGGCGAGGATGCGCTCAAGATCTTCCACGAAGAGAAGCCTGACCTGACGCTGCTCGACATTGTGTTGCCGGGCATGGACGGAGTCGAGGTCTTGCGTCAGATCAAGCAGGGCAACTCGGCGGCGATCGTGATCATGATGAGCGCCTATCACCTGGTGGACCGCGCAGTGGAAGCGATGAAGTTGGGGGCCTACGACTATCTGGTGAAGCCTTTCCACCTCGACGACCTGATCGCCACCATGCATCGCGCAACCGAGATGCTGGCCCTGCGGGTGCGGGTGCGGGACACGGTGGAAACGGCAAAAGGGCGGTATGACTTTGGCCGGGTGGTCACGCAAAATGCCAACACCATCAAGATGCTGGAAGTGGCGCGCAAAGCCGCAGAGGCGGACCACACTACGATCCTGATCCAAGGCGAGAGCGGAACGGGGAAGGGAGTGCTGGCCAAAGCCATCCACTATGCGAGCCCGCGGGCTGCGCAGCCGATGCTGGAGCTCAATTGCGCGGCTTTGCCGGACACCTTGCTGGAGAGCGAGCTGTTCGGCTACGAGCCGGGCGCGTTTACCGATGCCCGCCGGCGCAAGGAAGGCTTGCTGGAGCGGGCAAACGGTGGCACGTTGTTTCTCGACGAGATCGGCAACATGTCGGCCAGCGTGCAGGCCAAGCTGCTGCGTGTGCTGGAAGAAGGGACCTTTATCCGGCTGGGGGGCACGCGGGTCATCAAGGTCGATGTCCGGCTGATCGCCGCGACCAATGTGAACCTCAAGGAAGCAGTTGCGGGCGGACACTTCCGCGAAGACCTCTATTACCGTTTGAATGTGGTACCGCTCTACATTCCTCCGCTACGCGAGCGCAAGCAAGACGTTCTGCCGCTGGCGCTGGAGATGCTGCAACACTTCAACCGGGAATTAAACAAGAAGTTCACCGGGTTCACTGCCGCGGCCGCTGATCTGCTGCAGCAATACTCGTGGCCGGGCAACATCCGCGAACTGAAGAATGTGATTGAGCGGACCATGATTCTGGCTCCCGAAGGAGACATTGACGCGGCGTATCTTCCCGAAGAAATTCGGGAGCATCCGCTGGAGATGAAGAGCGAGGCAGCCGAAACGGCGGAGATCCCTGGCAATGGACACCGGTTTGCCAGCCTGCGGGAGATGGAAGACGACTACATCGAGCAGGTGCTGGCCGCTACGGGACACAACAAGACCCAGGCCTGCCGCATTCTTGGGATTCATCCCACGTCTTTGCTCCGACGGTTAAAGAAGGAAAAAACAACTCAGTAGCGAGTAGCGAGTACCGAGAAAGGCAAAATCTGCCGGTACTCGGTACAGGCAAGTGACCTAAGCCCCATCCCTGTTGGATACCCGACCCAACGGGAGATTCCCCTGACATCATCTAAACTAGCAGGAAAAGGATGAGGCTATTTTTCACAGTGCTGCTGCTTGCCCTGCTGGTTGTGGGGGGCTGGCTGGCGTGGGCGCTTTGGTTGCCAGTTACGCCGGCTGGACAGAAGTTTGTCATGCTGCACCCCGGCTATTCGACGCGGCGGATTGCCAGCGAGTTGCAGGCGGCGGGAGTGATTCGCAGTGCCGGTGCTTTTGTTCTGTGGCATCACCTTCATCACAAACACTCGCTGAAGGCGGGGGAATATCTCTTCGAGAAGCCGGCGACGGCGCTCGACGTCCACGAGCGGCTGGCGCGCGGCGACATTTATGTGCACACAGTGGTGATTCCTGAGGGTTACACCATGTTCGACATCGCCCAGGCCATCCAGGACGCGGGCCTGGGGTCGGGCCAGGAATTCCTGAATGTCGCGATGTCTGACACCGGGCTGATCGCGGACCTGGCGCCCGAGGCCAAGACGCTGGAGGGTTATCTGTTTCCGGACACTTACGAGTTCACCCGTACCCAAAGTATGCAGGACATGGCGGCGGCCATGGTGAAGCGGTTCCGCGAAGTGGCCCGCGAGGTGGGATTGAACGGGAACACGGAGGAGACGGTAACACTGGCGTCGATCATCGAGAAAGAAACCGCGGCGCCCGAGGAGCGCGCGCTGGTCGCCAGCGTGTACTACAACCGGCTGGCCAAGAACATTGCGCTGCAAGCCGATCCCAGCGTTATATACGCGGAACTACTGCGGGGCACCTATGGCGGGGAGTTGCACCATGCCGACTTAAGGGTTGATTCCGCCTACAACACCTACCGGCACGTGGGACTTCCACCCGGCCCAATCGGCAACCCCGGGAAAACCTCGCTGGAAGCAGCCCTGCATCCGGCGGAGACGGATTACTATTATTTTGTGAGCGACGGCAACGGCCATCACCGCTTTGCTGAGTCGCTGGAAGCGCACAATCGGAACGTGGCCAAGCTGCGCAAGACCCTGCAGCAGCGCTGAGCAGCATACGCACGCCTACCTTGACCGCGGCCTCCGACAAACGGCAAGGAGACCGCCACCTTGCTATCCTGACCCGGGAACCCGCCAACCGTTGGCGGTATACTCTGTTGGGGAGTACGGACTGGTTCAGGGAATCCAAACTGACTTCATGCGGGCCGTTTTTCGATACCGGGCCTTTTTAGTTGTGCTGCTGGCGCTGCCTCTGACCGGCTGTTTGTTCCGCTCGCGCAAGGTCGAGCGCACCGTGAGCACGGCCCCGCTGGAGTCGGCGACCCAGCAGCAGTTGATTGAGTACATCAACACCCAGGCGGCCAAGCTGCACTCCATGCAGGCGACGGTGGACATTGACACCTCGGTAGGCGGGGTCAAGAAAGGCAAGATCATCGATTATCAGCAGATCCGCGGCTATGTGCTGGCGCGCAAGCCGGCCATGCTGCGCATGATTGGGCTGCTGCCGATCGTCCGCAACCGGGCGTTCGACATGGTAAGTGACGGCCAGGACTTCAAGTTGTGGATTCCTCCCAAGAACCGCTTCATCGTCGGCCGTAATGATGCGCCGACGCCCAACAGCCAGCGGCCTCTGGAGAACATCCGGCCGCAGCAGATCTATGACGCGCTGTTGTTGCGGGAGGTGGATGCGGAGAAGGAAATTGCGGTCATGGAAAACGATTATGAGATTGTGACCGACAAGAAGGGCCACCGGGTGGAGCAGCCGGACTATGAGATTCAGGTGATTCGAAAGGGAGAGCACGGCTGGTTTCTGTCGCGCAAGATTGTGTTCAGCCGCACCGACCTGCTGCCGCACCGGGAGTTCATCTATGACGAGAGCGGGAACCTGGCCACGGACACGCGCTATGAAGACTACAAGGACTACGACGGCATCAACTTCCCTTCGCAAATCGAGATCTGGCGGCCGCAGGAGGAGTACGACATTACGCTGACCATGGTGAAGCTGCAGCTGAACGAAGCGCTGCCGGATGACAAGTTCCTGCTGCAACAACCTGCGGGCGCGGAGGTCGTGCGCCTGGGCCAGCCGCAAGCCGAGCGCGCCGGCGGAAGCACTGGGCCGGATGGAAAGTGAGCAGTCAGCTTCAGTCCTGACGACTACCCATGATGAACCGAATGATTGTTGCGAACCTGGTACACCGCCCCATCCGATCCCTGATCAGCATGGTCGCCATTGCCCTGGAGGTGACCCTGATCCTGCTGGTTGTGGGCCTGTTGATTGGCATGTTGAACGATTCGAAGCAGCGCAGCGCCGGAGTCGGGGCAGACGTGATCGTGATGCCCCCGGGATCGTCCTTTCTGTTTGGCCTTACCGGCGCGCCCATGTCAATCAAGGTGGGACAGATTCTGGCGAAGCTGCCGCACGTGGTCACAGTGGCGCCCGTGATCACGCAGATTTCGACTGCGGGCGCGGTGGAAGTGATCGCCGGCATCGATCTGGCCAGCTATCAGAAACTCTCCGGCCCTTTTCGCTACATCGAGGGCGGGCCGTTTCAGGGCCCGGATGACGCACTGGTGGACGACCTGTTTGCGCGGTCGAAAAACGTCCACGTCGGGGATTCGATTGAGATCCTAAACCACAATTTTCGGGTGGCGGGCATCGTGGAACAGGGCAAAGGGGCCCGCAAGTTCTTGCAACTGCCGGTGCTGCAGGACCTGATGGGGGCGCAGGGAAAGGCTTCGATCTTCTATGTCAAGACCGACACTCCGGGCAACGCCGACGCGGTGGTGGATGAGATCAAGCACGTACCCGGCATGGAAAGATACGTGGCCACCTCGATGGCCTACTACCTGTCCATGCTGACCCCGAGCAATATTCCCGGGCTGACCAAGGTCATCGATGTAGTCATTGGGATTTCCGTGGTCATCGGGTTCATCGTGATCTTCCAGGCGATGTACACCGCTGTGATGGAGCGCACCCGCGAGATCGGGATCTTGAAGTCCATGGGCGCCTCAAAGCTTTACATCGTCAACGTCGTGCTGCGGGAGACGTTGCTGCTGGCGATTGGGGGGATCCTGCTGGGAATCGCAGTGAGTTTTGCAGCTCGGGTAGGGTTGTTGCAGAAATTGCCCCTGCTGCGGGTCATGATTACCACCGATTGGATCTTCCGGGCGACGCTCATCGCCATCGTGGGGGCGATCGGCGGCGCGCTCTACCCCGCCTACAAGGCGGCGCAGAAGGACCCGATCGATGCCCTGGCCTACGAGTGACGGCTGTAACCGCGCGTTATACGTCAGCCACGCTCGGTTTCTCCACTGGTCGCCACACCCTCCGGCGGTAACCTATGGCGTTCATTGACATTTGTCGGCAGGGTGGGATATCTTTGAGGCTTCAGTAGTACTGTGGTTGCCCGCCTGATTCCCCTGCGCGTTCGGCGCAAGGGGGCACTCAGCGGTCTTCTTTGCGTTTTTTATTTTCTGGGAGATCTGTAATGTCAACCTATTTCCCCAAAGAGGGGGAAATTGCGCGCAAGTGGTTCGTCGTGGATGCGTCAGGGCAGACGCTCGGGCGGCTGGCCTCGCAAGTTGCCCGCATCCTGATGGGCAAGGAAAACCCGAAATACACGCCTTTCATTGACACCGGAGATCACGTCATCGTGATCAATGCCGAGCAAGTGAGGGTGACGGGCCTGAAGTCCGAGCAGAAGAAGTACCAGCATTACACCGGGTACCCGGGCGGCTTGCGTACCGAAGACTTTCGCAAGCGCTTTGCGCGGAAGCCGGAGTTGGTCGTCGAACAGGCCGTCGCGCGCATGCTTCCCAAGACCAAGATGGGCCGGCAGATGTTCAGCAAGCTAAAGGTCTATCGCGGAGACAAGCATCCGCACCAAGCGCAGAAGCCGGAAGCGAAGCAGCTCTTGGCTTCTGGCTCCTAGCTGCTGGCAAGCGCGGTTCCGAAGAACGTAGTGTTCAGACAAGGTTTCAGAAAGGATTAATCGGCAGACAGCGCGGCTTCTTGATTGCTAGAAGCCAGTGGCTAGAAGCCCAAAGCTAAAATGGCAGAATTGGTTCAATACTACGGTACCGGTCGGCGCAAATCGGCAATCGCGCGCGTCTATTTGCGTCCGGGCACGGGGGAGTTCAAGGTCAACGGACGTCCTTTCGAGACCTATTTTGTGACGGAATCGCAGCGGGTTAGCGCCCGCCAGCCGTTGCTTTCGACCGAAACCGGGGGCGCGTTCAACATCGTGGCCAGAGTGTCTGGCGGGGGTGTGAACGGGCAGGCGGATGCCGTCAAACTGGGAATTGCCCGCGCCCTGATGCAGTTCAATGTCGAACTGCGCAAGAAGTTGAAGGCCGAAGGCATGGTGACGCGCGACTCTCGCGCCAAGGAACGCAAGAAGTACGGCCAGAAGGGCGCGCGCAAGCGCTTCCAGTATTCGAAGCGGTAAATCAGTACCGAGTACCTAGTACCGAGTACCCAGTTGAGGTTCTGCTCGGTACTCGGTACTACGAGCTAAATTCATCCCGTGCCTCGCGGTGCGGGGACGGGAATGGCAATCCGGGGCAGCCGTGGGGTGAGCGCCGGATGCAGATCAAATAAGGAGGTTGATTGGCTAACATCACCATGAAGGAGTTGCTCGAAGCGGGCGTCCACTTCGGGCATCAGACCAAGCGCTGGAATCCCAAGATGAAGGAGTACATCTTCGGGGAGCGCAACGGGATCTACATTATTGACCTGCAGAAGACGCTGAAGATGTTCAAAGAGGCGTCCAAGTTCGTGCAGGAACTGGCCGCTCAGGGCAGGATTGTGCTCTTCGTGGGCACCAAGCGGCAGGCGCAGGACGCCATCGCCGAAGAGGCGCAGCGCTGCGGCGGGTTTTACGTGAACCAGCGCTGGCTGGGCGGACTGCTCACCAACTGGGTGACGGTGCAGAAGTCGGTGAAGCGGCTCAAGGAACTCGATGACATGGCCACGGATGGCCGCTACGAGCTGCTACCCAAGAAGGAAGTCATCAAACTGGAGCGCGAGCGCAAGCACCTGCAGGCCAACCTGGCGGGAATTAAGGAAATGACCCACCTGCCCGACGCAATTTTCGTAATTGACTCGAACAAAGAGCAGATCGCGGTGCGCGAGGCTCGCAAGCTGGGAATTCCGGTGGTCGCCGTCGTGGACACCAACTGCGATCCCAGCGAAGTGGACTATGTGATTCCGGGCAATGATGACGCGCTGCGCGCCATCCGCCTGTTTGCCTCGAAGATCGCCGATTCCGTGGTGGAAGGGTCACAGGTGGCTACTGACAAGCAAACCGCCGAACTGGCCGCGGCAGCCGGTGCCGCCCAGCAGGCTGAGGCTGCGGCGGCAGAACCTGCGGCCGAGGGTGGAGGCGAAATCTCAGCCGCCGAAGCCGGCGCCGAAGACATCAGCATGGAAGACGTTCTGGGCGGCGGAACCAAGAAGCAGCCCGCGCCCGCCAAGGAAGGCGCCGACCAGGTGCCTGAGGTGGAGACGCAGGCGTACTAGATGCGGTCGTCAGTCAGCAGTCGTCAGCCATTGCAGATCTCGACATCGAGTCCGCAGGACGACAGATATTAGCCCGGGGCGTGAGCCCCCGGGTGGGCGAGCAATCAGAGATTGAGTCCCGTAGGGACGGCACTCCGCAACGCGATGAGGCAATCAGACCCGCGCGAGTCGTCCGGCGCGGGTCGAAGTTTGTAGGACAGCCGTTGGTCGATAGTCGTTCGCCGTTAGCAAAAGCACACGCCGAGCGCTGACCCGACGACCAACGACGAACGACCGACGACAGACTTTATGAGTACTACAACGTTGAATATTTCCGCCGCACAAGTGAAAGAACTCCGGGAGAAGACCGGAGCACCCATGATGGATTGCAAGCAGGCCCTCACCGAGGCCAAAGGCGACATGGAACAGGCCGTGGTGTGGCTGCGCAAGAAGGGCGTATCCGTCGCCGCCAAGAAAGCGACCCGGGTGACCAGCGAAGGATCGGTGGCCAGCTACATCCACGCCGGCGGCAAGATCGGCGTGCTGGTGGAGGTCAATTGCGAAAGCGACTTCGTGGCCCGCACCGAGGACTTCAAGGAACTGGTGCACGATATCGCCATGCACATCGCCGCCAGCGACCCGAAGTTTGTCCGCAAGGAGGACGTAACGCCGGGGGCGTACGAGCGCGAGAAGGACATCTACCGCTCGCAGGCCGCGGCCACGGGCAAGCCCCCCCAGGTCGTCGAGAAGATCGTCGAAGGCAAGATGAGCAAGTTCTACGAGGAGGTCTGCCTGTACGAGCAGCCCTTCATCAAGGACCAGACGATCTCCATCGCGCAGCTCATCGCCACCAAGATCGGCAAGCTGGGCGAGAACATCGCGGTGCGCCGCTTTGCGCGCTTCAAGGTGGGCGAGGCGGGCGAGACCATCGCCGTCACAAAGCCGGAGCAGAAAGCGGAGTAAATCAGGGGCGCCACGGGCGCCCCTTTTTAGCGAGCGTCCAAAACAATGCCAACACCCATCTTCAAGCGCATACTTCTCAAGCTGTCGGGCGAGGCCTTGGCGGCCAGCCAGGGCTTTGGCGTGGAAGCGGCGCGCATCCATGAGATCGCTGCCGAGGTCGCTGAGGTGCGAGCGTTAGGGGTGCAGATCGCCATCGTAGTGGGCGGGGGAAATTTCTTCCGCGGGGTGGCCGAGCAGGCCCGTGAGATGGACCGGGTTTCTGCGGACCACATGGGCATGCTGGCGACGGTGATCAATGCGCTGGCGCTGCAGGATGCGCTTGAGAAGCAAGCCGTCTTCACCCGGGTGCAGTCGGCGATCGAGATGAACCAGGTGGCCGAGCCGTTTATCCGCCGCCGTGCCATCCGCCATCTGGAGAAGGACCGCGTAGTGATCTTCGCCGGGGGCACCGGCAATCCCTATTTTTCGACCGATACGGCTGCGTCCCTGCGCGCCATGGAAATCAAGGCCGAGGCCATCCTCAAGGCCACGAAAGTGGACGGCATTTACGACGCCGACCCCATGGTGGTCAAGGACGCCAAGAAGATCACCCAGATCACCTACATGGACGTGCTCAAGCGCGGATTGAAGGTGATGGATTCGACCGCCATTTCCCTGTGCAAAGATAACAATCTACCCATCATCATCTTCAATTTGAATCAGCGGGGCAATATCCGGCGCGTAGTGACGGGAGAGAAGATAGGATCTCTGGTCAGCGCGTAATACACCGTGTCCTGACCTTCCGAAGCAAGATGCTTGCTGGTTCCAGCGCGGCTGAGTCCTGTGCGGGCTGCGGACTGGTGATTGCCGGCGGGATGGCCGGCTGTCAGTCCTTGATGGACGAGTGTCTGGCGCGTGACTTCAGCGATATTGCCTACTTCCGCCTGCATCGCCTGCTGGTGGATACCTATTCTCTTCAGCACCCGGAGCACTATTGTGCCTCAGCCAAGCGCCTTGCGGCCCACCTCACCGGACTCTGCTGGGCGCTCGAGCACGACGGGAATCGCGCCGTGGGCAGTGAAGCGCTGCTGCGATGGCTGACCCGTAGCCCTCCCGTGGAACAACCGGAGTTCCCCCGTTTCCGCGGCACGCTCACGATTGCCAGCGTGCATACGGTCCGCGATGCCAGCCGCTACGCCCAGGCCGTCGAACTCTGGGCGCGCGCCACGTGGGAAGCGTATGCCGCGCTGCAACCTCTGGCCCGCCGCTGGATTCACCAGGCGCTGAACCCCTCGCGAA
The DNA here is from genome assembly GCA_035542575.1 of Terriglobales bacterium. Classification (GTDB taxonomy): domain Bacteria; phylum Acidobacteriota; class Terriglobia; order Terriglobales; family Acidobacteriaceae; genus JAIQET01. Next base: position 48,344 of record DATKLE010000077.1, read on the forward strand.
AACCCTAAGGCCAGGATGGTTCGGTTTATAATGCAACGTTTTGTCACTACGGATTCAGGGAGCTGAGAATGGCTCAACCGACCATGGCCGCGATTCCCGGGCTGAAGGACACCTACGTCCAGTTGCGCACCCGCATGGACAAGGCCGTCGAGGACTTCCGCAAAGAAATGGTGGCCACCCGCACCGGGCGCGCCAACGTGCACATGCTGGATGCCGTGAGTGTGGACTACTACGGTTCCCAGATGCCGCTCAACCAGATTGCCCAGGTGCATGCGCCGGAAGCACAGCTGATCACGGTGCAGCCCTTCGATCCCACTTCGCTGGCTGCGATTGAGAAAGCCATTCGGACCGCAGACCTGGGGCTGAACCCGATGAACGACGGCAAGATCATCCGCGTGCCCGTGCCGGCGCTGACCGAAGAGCGGCGCAAGGAGATGGTCAAGCACCTGCACCGCGTGCTCGAAGACCACCGTACTGCGGTGCGCAATATCCGCCGCGATGGCAACGATGCCATCAAGAAAGCGCTGAAGGACAAGAAGATCACCGAAGACGAAGAGAAGCGGGCCATGGATGAGATCCAGAAGCTCACTGATGACGAAATCAAGAAGATGGAAGACATGAGCAAGGCGAAAGAGAAAGAGGTGCTGGAGATCAAGTAGCTGTCAGCCAGCAGCGGCCAGTCGTCAGCAAAGCCGCGCCGGACACGGCTTTTGTGTTTTATTTGACGGGGATTAAGTGTCATTGTCTTGGGCGCTGCGCTTCGGATGTTTGCCCGTATAATTTCAGAACCATGAAGCGTGTCGTCCACGCCGCCTGTCCGCATGATTGTCCCGATGCCTGCGGCGTATTGATCAACGTCGAAGACGGACGCGCGACGAAAATTCAGGGCGATCCCGCTCACCCCATCACCCGCGGCTTTCTCTGTGCCAAGGTGGCAAAGTATCTCGATCGCGTGTATTCCCCAGATCGCGTGTTGTATCCCCTGCGGAGAGTGGTTCCCAAGGGTCCATGTGGCGCGGGCACTCCTGTCCGCGAGGCTTTTCAGCGCATCACCTGGGACGAAGCGCTGGCTGAGATCACCGACCGCTTCAAGAGGATCGCTGCCGAATTCGGCAGCGAGGCCATCCTGCCCTACTCCTACGGCGGCACGCTAGGGACGCTCAACGGCAGTTCCATGGACCGACGCTTCTTTCACCGGCTGGGCGCCTCGCAACTGGAGCGCACGATCTGCTCCGTGGCGGGAGAAGAAGGCCTGAAGTCCGTCATTGGCGTGAAGTGGGGAACGGAGCCGGAGCAGTTCGCGCACTCGCGGTACATCATTGCCTGGGCCGCCAATATCCACGGAAACAACGTCCATTTGTGGCCTTTTATCGAGGAGGCCCGGCGCAAGGGCGCCAAGCTGGTGGTGATTGATCCTTACCGCACGCGCACCGCGGCTTGTGCCGACTGGTATTTGCCGCTCAATCCGGGAACGGATGCCGCGCTGGCCCTCGCCATGATGCACGTCATCATCAACGAGGGCCTTTACGATGCGGACTACGTCTCCCGATACACCCTAGGCTTCGAACGGCTCCGTCAGAAGGTGCAGGAATATCCTCCGCAACGCGTGGCGCAGTGGACGGGAATTTCCATCGCGGACACGGTAAAGCTGGCGCGGGAGTACGCCACCACAAGACCCGCCGTCATCCGGGTGAACTATGGGGTGCAGCGCTCGGAACGCGGCGGCATGGCGATGCGGGCGATCACCATGCTGCCTTGCATTACGGGTTCCTGGAAGGAGGTCGGTGGCGGATTGCAGCTCTCCACCAGTGGCGCCTTTGGGCTAAATCGTCAAGCGCTAGACCGGCCTGACCTGATGGTGAAGGCGCTGGGCCGCCCAGCCCGCGTCGTGAACATGGTGGAACTGGGCAAGGCGCTGAACACGCTGCAGCATCCCCCCATCAAGGCGCTGTTCGTGTACAACTCGAACCCGGCGGCGGTGTGTCCCAACCAAAACGAGGTCACTCGCGGGTTGCGGCGGCCCGACCTGTTCACCGCGGTGCACGAGCAGTTTCTCACCGATACCACCGACTATGCCGACATCGTGCTGCCGGCAACTACATTCTTTGAACACAAGGAGTTACAGACAGCCTACGGGCACTACTATGTGCAGATGTCCCACCCGGCGATTGAGCCGCTGGGCGAGTGCCGCAGCAATGTCGAGCTCTTCCGAGGATTGGCCGAGCGCATGGGATTCGAGGAAGAGTGCTTCCGCGAGTCGGTGGACCAGATGATGGACGCAGCCCTAGCCTCAGAGAATCCTTGGCTCTCAGGAATCGACCGGCAGCGGTTGGAGAGAGAAGGACATGTCAGGCTGAACTTTGAAGACCAGTTGCCGAAGAAGAGTTTTCCGCTCCCGGTTCCGCGTTCTCAGCCGGGCTTCTTCCTTCCGTTTGCCGAGGGCAACTTTCCTACCGCCAGTGGGAAGGCAGAGCTTTACAGCCAGTCCCTGAAAGCACAGGGGCTGGATCCGGTGGCTGAGTTCACGCCTCCAAGTGAATCGCGGCACGGGGAGAAGGCGAAGGAGTTCCCGCTGGAGTTGTTAGCCCGGAAGGCGGACAACTTTCTCAACTCATCGTTTTCCAATGTTCCGGCAGTGCAGGAGATGGAGGAAGTCGGCCTGCTGGAGATCAACCGGGTGGATGCGGTGAAGCGGGGGATCACCGACGGCGACACCGTGCGAGTGTTTAATGGCCGCGGACACATCCTGCTGAAGGCCCGAGTGAATGGCGCGGTGCCGCCCGGGGTCGTATCCGCGCGGCTCTACTGGGCGAAGCTGGCGGCGGAGGGGCGAAACGCGAATGTCCTTACCTCCGAAAAACTTACGGACCTAGGCAACTCGGCCACGTTTTATTCCGTCTTGGTGGAAGTGGAGCTGTCCAGGCCGGCGTCGTGAGGGCGGGGCCGGGGCAGGACTTGGACGGTCGCCACTGCTCTACCGTATAATTGCGGTTTTCCATATTCCCGGAAGCTGAGGTAGTCGGCGATTCTTCCTTTTCATCAGGATAGCCCTGCAGGAACGAAGGGCAGGTGCGGGCGCGTGCCGCCTGCCCCGGCTTCCGTTCTGAAGCCATCTCATTCATTCCCTGAGATTTGGTGGAGAACCGCACGCACGCTTCTAGGTTTAGGGCTGAGTCTCGTCTTCTTCTGTTCGCTGGGCTTGGGACAAGAGAACATCATCACCGGAATCGACATTCGGGGCAACCGCCGCATCCCGGCGGAGACCATTCGCGCGCGCATCTTCACCCGCCCGGGCGACGTCTACGACCAGGCCGCGCTCGAACGCGACTTCAACTCGTTGTGGAATACGGGGTATTTCGAGGACATCCGCTTTGAGCGCGAGCAGACCGCGAAGGGCTGGCTCATCCACATCTACGTGAAGGAGCGGCCGACCATCCGTGAAATCGACTATGTGGGGCTGAGCTCGGTTTCCAAGAGCGACGTGCTGGACCGTTTTAAGGACCGCAAAGTCTCACTGTCGCCGGAAAGCCAATACGATCCCACCGTGGTGAAGAAGGCGCAAGTTGTCATCAAGGAACTGCTTTCCGAACATGGCAGGCAGTTTGCCACCGTTCGTACCGAGGTTCGCCCGATTCCTCCCGCCGGGGTGAGCGTCACCTTCGTGGTCAAGGAGGGGCCGAAAGTCAAGGTGGGCAGGATCAAATTTGAGGGCAACAAGCATGTGAGCAGCCGCCTGCTGCGCCGTGCGATGAAGAACTTACGGCCGATCGGGATCCCCCATTCCATCTTCCTGGAGAACCTCTTCTCCAAGACCTACGACGCGACCAAGCTGGATGAAGACACCGAGCGGGTGCGCAATGAGTTCCAAAACCGCGGATATTTCAAGGTGCTGGTGCAGGATCCCAAGACTCAGATCCGCGACACCGGACACAAGGGCTTCCACATTCCGCTGCTGATGAAGGGCGCAGGCAAGGCGGTGGACATCACCATGCCCATCGAGGAAGGCGACCGTTACCGGCTGGGCGAGATCACATTCAAGAACAACAAGGCGGTTACCAAAACGGCGGCCTTGCGTTCGCTGTTTCCCATCAAGGACGGCGAGATTTTCTCGCGCGAGAAGATCGCCAAAGGCCTGGACAACCTCCGCAAGGCGTATGAAGAACTGGGATACATCAAGTTTACCTCCATCCCCAACACGACCTTCGATGAGGACAAGAAGCTGGTGTTCCTGGACATCGACCTGGACGAGGGCAAGCAGTTCTACGTGCGCCGGATCGAATTCCAGGGAAATACCACGACCCGGGACAAGGTGATCCGGCGCGAGATCGCGCTGGAAGAAGGCCAGGTGTACAACTCGCGGCTGTGGGAGCTGAGTCTGCTGCGCCTGAACCAGTTGGGATATTTCGAACAGCTCAAGCCGGATGATCCCAATGTCACCGATCGCCACCTCGACGAAGCCGCCGGCACGGTGGACCTGACGCTAAAGGTCCACGAAAAGGGCAAGAACAGCATTGGACTGACTGGCGGAGTAAGCGGTCTGGCGGGATCTTTCATTGGGCTCAGCTACAGCACCAACAACTTTTTGGGATTAGGAGAGACGCTGACGGTGCAGGCCAACATTGGTAATCGCCAGCGTGACTTGCTGTTCGGCTTCACCGAGCCCTACCTGTGGGATCGTCCGTTGCAGTTCGGCTTTACAGTTTATACACGCAAATTCAATTTCGACCAGGCACAGCAGGCGGCAATTTTCAGCGGACAAAAATTGAATCTGCCCTCACCCTTTCTGAACAACCTGCAGAATTATACCCAGTCGAGCACGGGGTTTACGCTGTCGCTGAGCTATCCCTTGCACCGCTCGTTCAAGCGGGTGGGGATTACCTATTCCTACGACCGGTCGTCCCTGGTGGCACTGAGCACGGCATCGAAAAATCTGTTCACCCAGCTGAATTTTGAGGGGTTGAGCGGGCCGAACTCGCTGGCGGGCATCGTGACCAGCAAGATTCTCCCCAGCTTTTCCACCAATACGCTGGACAGCGCCTACTCGCCGCATCACGGCACACAAATCTTCGTGGGGGGTGAGATCGCCGGCCTGGGCGGGACGGTAAAGACCATTCGCCCCATTGTGCAGTACAAGCACTTCAAGCCCATGCAGAAAGGACGGAATGCGCTGGGCTTCAACCTGCAGGCTTCCTTCCTGAGCGGCTATGGGGGGGTGGTGGCGCCGCCGTTTGAGCGCTTTTACCTGGGGGGAGAGAACGATTTGCGCGGGTTCGACATTCGCTCGGTCTCTCCCATTTCATTCTTGCCCTCCAAACTCAACATTCCGCTGACCAATCCGGATGGCAGCCAAGTGCCGCTGGATCCGCAGAACCCGCGAGCCGGGGGATGCGGGGTACCGCCCTGTCCGTACACGGTTCCTATTCCGCTGGAGCGGATCGTGTTTCCGGGTGGAGACACCAGCCTGGTGGGCAACGTGGAGTACCGGATCACCATCGCCGGGCCGGTTGCCCTGGCTCCCTTTCTTGACATGGGTGTGGACCCGATCATTCGAAAGTCGCAGTTGTCCCTCAACGGGGGAGAGTTGAACGCGATTAATCAAACCCTCTATGGTTGTCCCGCGCGGGATGTCGCGCTGAATTGTCTGGGCGGACAGTCGATCCACTTCTCCGGCATCTTAAGTCCGGTTGCGGGGACGAATTGGACGCCGCGCATGTCCACCGGCCTGGAGTTGCAGGTGTTCCTGCCGATCATCAACGCTCCATTTCGCATCTACTACGCGTATAACCCGCTGCGCCTGGATACCTCGACGACAGCGCCGGTGCCCGTCACCCGAAACATGTTCCCGGACACCGACGCCGGTCAGTTTACCTATGAACAGGCGATTCGGATCTCTGCGCCGACCTACCGGTTGAAGGAGCCACGGAAAACTTTCCGCTTTACGGTGGCAACGACGTTCTAGGCCGGGGTTAAGCAGGCCGGTTTGACGCTGGGCAGCCGGGTTCCTATAATGTCGGGTATCCACACCCTGAAAAAGACGCTGGCAACGGGGTGGTCACCACGCGCAAGCGATGGCGTGAGGAACTGGGAAACCGGTACGCCCTCCCCTGTGAGCGGAATGTTGTGTCTAACCGCGGGCGCCGCCCAGCATTGCCGGCGAACAAGAGAGATCTGAACTGATCCCAGAATGAATTCTCAAGGAGTCCAAAGCAACCCCATGACAAGCAAGCTTGTACGAGTTTTGATGGCCACCGCGTTTGCCCTCTCAGTCACGGCCTTGGCTCAGACTGGCAGCGCAGCTTCCCCTCTACCCGCAGCCCCGAGTGCCACAGCTCCCGCGTCCGCCAGTGGCGGGGGCACCCGGGTGGGAACTATCAACATTCAGGAAGCCATCGTGGCCACCAACGAAGGCCAGCGCGATTTCGAGGCTCTGAACAAGAAGTTCGAACCCAAGCGTAACGAGCTGAAGAACCTGAGTGACGAAGTGGACAGCTTGAAGAAGCAGTTGAACACCCAAGGCGACAAGATGAACGAGGATTCCCGCAGCAGCCTGGTCAAGGAGATCGAGCAGAAGCAAAAGAGCCTGACCCGGTCCACTGAGGATGCGCAAAACGACTATCAAAGCCAACAGGGCGAAGTCGCGCAGCGAATCCTGAAGAAGATGGCGCCCCTACTGGTCAAGTATGCCGGCGACAACGGCTACGGAATGATCCTGGACACCTCGAATCCCTGGCCCAATGGTCCGGTGCTATGGGCGGGAGCTTCGATAGACATCACTAAGGCGGTGGTGGACGCTTACAATGCGCAGTCGCCTGTGGCCGCGCCCCTGCCGGCGACCCCGAAGCCCTCCGGCGCGGTGAAGCCGGGCGGTCCGGCAGCAAAGCCCGCGGCGCCCGCCAAACCCCAGGGAGGCGAGGCTCCGAAATAATTGCCGACACCTCCGGCGTGGCAAAGGTTCCCAGGAAGGCCGTGATCATCACGGCCTTTTTTGTTGGTGGTGTCCGGCGGGATCGGCCGTGGCGGTGTCCTTAGGGATAGGGGTATCCATCTCAGGAGGACACTATGTTTGACGAGCTTGCGTGTGATTCTGCATGGGCCCATCGTGGGCGTCGAGGCTGGACGACCTTGGCGTCGTTTACAGTGCAGGCCTTCCTTGTGGGCGTGTTGCTGGTAATGCCGCTGATCTACCCGGAAGGGTTGCCAAAACTGAAGCTGCTCGTGGCCCTGGGCACTCCGGAACCGCCGCCCGCGCCGGCAGCTCGTGCCCAGCGGCGTCCAACCCCCGCCGCGGCCAGCAACCTGGCGGCGGACGGGCAGGTACTTGAGCCGCAATCGATTCCCCGTGAGACGCTCCAGATCACCGATACCAGCGCCCCGTTTCCAGTCGGCCTGGGAGAGATCGGCGTTGTGGGCAGCGTGGGTGATCGCTGGTCCAGGAATCCGGTGTTGAACTCGGTCGCCAGCGCGGCAAGTTACGCGCCGCCCGTTTCTGCCGCACCTGTGGTCCGGCAGCCGCCAATGTCGCACGCCATGGAAGCTTACCTGGTCCACCGGGAACAACCGGAGTATCCACCTTTGGCGCGCGCCGTGCGGGTGCAGGGCGCGGTGGTTCTGGGAGCGATTATTGCCAAAGATGGCACGATCGAGAACCTGCGGGTACTCAGCGGCCACCCCATGTTGGTGCGGGCAGCCGTGGATGCCGTCCGGCAATGGCGCTACCGCCCGTACGTGCTGAATGGGGAAGCAGTGGAAGTAGAAACGCAGATCACGGTGAACTTCGTGCTGTCGGGTGGATAGCGATGCACCGTAGTAATCTGCGTTCCGAGTCGCCAGCCGATATAATCGCGACATGGTGACCAGCACGGCCACCGAACGGAAAATCCGCCACGCCACGCGTCCCACCTGGGCGGAAGTATCAGTCTCTGCGTTACGCCAGAATTTCCGCGTTGTGCAACAACACGTGGGGACCGGCGTGAGTGTCTGTGCAGTGGTGAAAGCCGACGCCTATGGACACGGCGCCGTACAGTGTGCTCGAGCTCTGGAAGAGGAGGGAGCGAAGTGGCTGGGGGTCACCTCCCTCGATGAAGCCATCCCGCTGCGAGAGGCGGGGATCCAGGGCCGTATTCTCCTGATGACGGGCTTTTGGCGGGGCGAGGAAGAAGAAATTGTCCGCCTGCGGCTGACGCCCACGGTGTGGGAGCCCGAGCAGGTCTCCCTGCTGGAGAAGGCCGCCGCCGCACTGGGCCTGTCCAAACATCCGGTGCATCTGAAGATTGACACGGGGATGGGGCGGCTGGGAGTCACGCCGGAAGAATTGCCGCGGGTTTGTGTGGCCCTGAAGTCTGCGCCGCACCTGGCGATGGAAGGATTGTCCACTCACCTGGCATCTTCTGAGGTGCTCGATGCGCCTTCCGTTGAAGAGCAGCTCAAGCGTTTTGCCGAGGTGCAGCAGGTGCTGCGACGGGAGGGATTCGAGCCGCCCCTGATTCATGCCGCCAACACCAGCGCGGTTATCTCGCGCAAGAAGAGTTGGTACAACATGGTGCGGCCCGGACTGGCGCTTTATGGCTACTATTTGCCCTTTGAGCGGGCGGGACGGGAAGTCAGTGGCAGCGCATTGCGGCTGGCAGTGCAACCGGTGCTGACCTGGAAGACGCGGATTCTTTCCTTGCGCGACGTTTCCGCAAACCAGGCGCTAGGCTACGGAGGAACGTACGTCACCAAGGCTGCCGCTCGCATCGCCGCGCTTCCCGTGGGCTATGCCGACGGCCTCAACCGGCTGATTTCGTCCCGCGGCAGGGTCATCGTGCGCGAGCACTACGCCCCCATCGTGGGCCTGATCTCCATGGACCTGACCCTGGTGGACGTGACGGGCCTGGCCGGCGTCTCCGTCGGTGACGAGGTCATTCTGCTGGGATCGAGCGATGGGCTGTGCGTTGATGCCCGCGAGCATGCCGAGTTGGCGCATACCAGCCCGTACGAGATTCTCTGCAACATCTCGAAGCGCGTACCGCGCAGGCACGGAAATTAGCAACCAGCATTCCGCATTCGGCCAGGAAAGACCCGTCCACTTCCCTTTTGCAGTGCCCCATCACCTGCTGGCAACGCATCCGTTCAGGGACGGAATGCTGAGCACTGAATGCGGAATGCTGCCATTCGATTGTGCCTCCCTGACCCAGCTGTCACGGTTTGCTATATTCCTGAACAGGCATGCCTACCCGCTACGCCCAATGGATGCACGACTGGGAGACCCGGCTGACGTCGGTGGACAACAATCGTGTGGTACGCCCCCTGGAGTGGGGCGTGGAGTGGGCCCGGGATTGGCCGTGCCGCAATGGTTTCGCCCCGGGGCACGTGCCCAACGACTGCGAGAGGTTTCTGCTCGAATACAACCGGCGGATTATCGCGGGGAGTGACGAATTCTACTCCTACGCGATGCCGACGGACTTCCGGCTGGAGCGGCGCGAAGTGCAGGTGTTCAGCACGCGGGAGGCACCGGACCCGGTCCTGGAAGAAAAGGTTCGCGGCACCTACGCAGACTTCCTGCGCTTCACCTCTCCTGTGCGCACACCCTATCCCGAGAACAATCTGGTCAATGCCCGCTGGTTCCCGGCGCGGGGACGGCGGGCGGTGGTGCTGCTGCCCCACTGGAATTCGGACGCCATCGCCTACACTTCGCTATGCCGCACCCTGAACATGCTGGGCATTGCCGTGCTGCGGCTGAGCATGCCCTATCACGAGATCCGTATGCCGGCGGAGACCCGGCGTGCGGACTACGCAGTCTCGGCGAATATCGGGCGCACGCTCGATGCCTGCCGCCAGGCGGTGATTGACGTGCGCTGCTGCCTGGATTGGCTGGAGCAGCAAGGTTACAAGCGCCTCGGGATCGCGGGAACCAGCCTCGGCTCCTGCTATGCGTTCCTGGCCAGCGCGCACGATCCACGGATCCGCGTGGCCGCGTTCAATCATGCCTCCACCTACGTCGCCGACGTGGTGTGGCACGGGCAGTCCACCCGCCATATCCGCGAGGGCCTGGAACCCCAGATTGACATTGACCGCCTGCGGCAACTGTGGAGCGCTGTCAGCCCCATGTCGTATTTCCCCCAGTTTGCCCGCTGGCCGCGGAGATCCCTGATCGTCTACGCCAAGTACGATCTGACCTTCCTACCTGAGTTTTCCCGGCAGGTGGTGGAGGAATTCCAATGCTATGGTCTCGACCACAAGGTAGTCGCACTCCCCTGCGGGCACTACAGCATGGGGGAGACACCCTACAAACACATGGACGGGTGGCACCTGGCCTCGTTTCTGCGCACGGCGTTTGAAAGGTGCTAGCCCCCCACTCGCCGCTGGCCACCAGCCACCCAAAAACGCTCGTTCCAAGTATCATGTCCAAGAAATGCCAGCTGAAGCGACGCAGGAGTACCGCCGCGGCGAGTTCGTCATCAGCACAAAGCGTACGCGGTTAGATTTAGACGTTATCCACGGTTACCTGGCCAATTCCTACTGGGCGAAAGGAATTCCGCGGGAGATCGTGGCCCGCTCGATCGAAAACTCGCTGTGTTTCGGGGTTTATGCCGCCGGCAAACAGGTGGGATTTGCCCGTGTGATCTCCGACTACGCCACTTATGGCTACATTGGCGATGTGTTCGTGCTGGAATCACAACGCGGCCAGGGGCTGGGGAAGTGGCTGATGGAGTGCATCATGCAGCATCCCCAGCTGCAGGGACTGCGGCGGTGGGGGCTGGTCACCAAGGATGCGCACGGCTTGTACACGCGGTTTGGGTTTAGGCCTTTGAAATCCCCCGAGAAGCATATGGAGATTCACAACCCCCAGGTGTATAAGCGCCGGCAAGAGTAGTTCAGTTGCAGCCGTGACCTCAGGGGCTAAAGCCCGTATCATAGACAGGGCAATACCGCAGGGCCAAGGCCCTGCGCCACCCAAAAGCTTGCTGGCCGGCCCGCCACGTTTCCGAAGGCCGCGATCTGAAAGCTGAGAGCCATGAATCATTCCATGTCACGCCCTCTATACGAAGTGGATCCGCAGATTGCCACCGCAATCGACAACGAAGTTCGCCGCCAGCATGAAGGCCTGGAGCTGATTGCTTCGGAGAACTTCGTGAGTGAAGCCGTGCTCGAAGCCATGGGTTCGGTGTTCACCAATAAGTATGCGGAAGGGTATCCCGCAAAACGCTACTACGGTGGCTGTGAGTTCACCGATGTGGTGGAGAACCTGGCGCGCGAGCGGGCCAAGCAACTGTTCGGCGCGGAGCACGCCAACGTGCAGCCGCATGCGGGATCGCAGGCCAATATGGCGGCATACGCTGCGGTGCTGCAGCCCGGCGACACCATCCTGGGACTAAACCTGGCGCACGGCGGACACCTCACGCACGGCCATCATCTGAATTTCTCCGGCAAGACCTACCGCATTGTGCCCTACGGCGTGACCAAGGAAACCGAAACCATTGACTACGACGATCTGGAGAAGCTGGCGGAGAAAGAAAGGCCCAAGCTGATCATCGGCGGGGGCAGCGCCTATCCGCGGATCATTGATTTTGCCCGCATGCGGCAGATCGCTGACAAGGTAGGGGCCCTGTACTTGGTGGACATGGCGCATTTTGCGGGGCTGGTAGCAGGCGGGGTACATCCTTCGCCGGTACCGCATGCCCAGATCGTGACCTCCACCACCCACAAGACTCTGCGTGGGCCGCGGGCCGGCATGATTCTGTGCAAGCAGGAATATGCGGCGGCGATTGACAAGACGGTTTTCCCCGGCATGCAGGGTGGGCCGCTGGTGCACATCATCGCCGCCAAGGCGGTTTGCTTCCACGAGGCCATGCAGCCCGATTTCCGCGGTTACGCAAAGCAGATTGTGGCCAATGCCATTGTCCTGGCGGAGACCCTGGCAGCGGAGGGCTTCCGCATCATCTCCGGCGGGACCGATACGCACCTCATGCTGGTGGATGTTTTCTCCAAGGGCATGCTGGGCAGCGAGGCCGAGAAGGCGCTGGGCGAGGCCGGCATTACCGTCAACAAGAACGCGATTCCGTTCGATACCAACCCGCCCATGAAACCCAGCGGGATTCGAATCGGCAGCCCGGCCATGACCACGCGCGGCATGAAAGAAGGCGAGATGCGGCAGATCGGACGCTGGATTTCTGAGGCGCTGCATCATCGAAGCGAGGCCCCTGTTCTGGAGACAATCCGTAAGCAAGTGCTGGAATTGGCGGAGGCTTTTCCGCTGTATGCGGAGCGGCGAGCGCAAGCGGAAGTGCGGGCCTGAACCGAGGACAAGGCGGAGGTTCTCGGTGTGGTCCCTGTCCTCTGTGGTTAATTCTCCTCCGTACGTCTCTATGCGCAGGGCGGTTGAAATTCTCTGCGCCCTCCGTGTTCCCTGTGGTTAAATCATCCCGTGAGAGTCGCCATCGACATCCGGCGGATGACCGAGTTCGGCGTGGGCACCTACACCCGCAATGTGGTGCGCGCGCTGGGCCGGCTGGACCGCGAGAACAAGTATTTCCTGATCGGCTCGCCGGTCAAGGTGGCAGAGATCGAACCATTGCCGCCCAACTTTCACACCGTTCCCCTGCTGGAGCGTGACACTTCGTTCAAAGGCTACGTGGAGTGCCGCACCATTCTACGGCGCCTGCGCTGCGACCTGATCCATATCCCACACCTGTTCTGGCTGCCCAGAACGCTGCCCTGCCCTTACGTGATGACGGTCCACGATGTGCTGGAGCACATGTACCGCGCGCACGACCGTTCGCAGTCGCGACGTTTGCTGCACTTTTATCTCACCCGGCGGGTGCTGCGGGGGGCGGCGCGCATCTTCGCGGTCTCCAGGTTCACCAAGAGCGAGGTTGAAAAGCTGTTTGGTATCGGCGGTGGGCACATCGAGGTGGTTTACAACGCCATCGACGAACGTTTCCTGCGGGGCCATGCCAGCGAAAGTGACCGCCAACTCCTGGCAGAACGTTACCTGGTGAACTATCCGTTCTTGCTGTACGCAGGACGAATCAGCCCGCATAAGAACCTGGTGCGGATCATTGAGGCGTTCTCCGCGTTGAAAGCCGAGCTGGAAAAGGAAGGAAAGTTTCCCGACTTGAAGCTGATCATCATCGGCGATGAACTCTCCAAGCACCCGGATTTGCGGCGCACGGTCATCCGTGGAGGGGTGCAGAACGACGTGCGCTTCATGGGATTTGTTCCCATTGAGGTGCTACGCATTTTCTACGATGCGGCCAAGATCTTTGTTTTCCCCTCGCTCTACGAAGGATTCGGGTTGCCGCCCCTGGAAGCGATGGCACACGGCACGCCGGTCGTGACCTCGAATACCTCGTCGCTGCCGGAAGTGGTGGACCAGGCGGCGGTGCTGGTGAACCCGGAGAACGTGTTCGAGATCATGCGGGCGCTGCACCGGGTGCTGCTCGACCAGGCACTGCGGGAAAAGCTCAAGCAGCGCGGCTACGAGCAGGCAAAGAGGTTCTCTTGGGAGGCTTCCGCGCGGCGGACGTTAACCGTGTATGAGCAGGTGGCTGGACAAGGGCGTCCGCGAGAAAGCGGCCGAGCAGAGGAAATGGCAGGCAAAGCAGTGAACTCGTAGTGGGTTCTCCGGGCAGCCGTCTCCGAGGGTGCGCTCAGGCCTTTGTCACCAGAGGATTGCCAGGAGAGACCAGAGCCAGGCGCTGCAGCTTGGCCGTCAGCCGGCTGCGCTCGGTGTCAGAAGACGCGGCCGCGAGACGCTTCTGCAGATTGGCGACCTTCTCCTTGCGGGTACGGCGGCGACGAATCTCGGGACGGCGGCTGGGCGCGGACATGGACGGAGCTCCCTTCGAGCGATTTGAAGAACCGCTATTGTACCGCGTGGGGTCCACACAAGTCTGGCCCATGGGTTTGGAGGCCGTACAGGGGCCGGCTTCGACGGCCGCAATCAGTCGGCGGCCACTCCCAGATGGACCCTGTCTTCCACGGCCACAGGTTTTTGCGCGGGGACGGCTTCTGCGGCGCGACGTGCCGGAGCAGGCCGGACAGGTACGGTGGCCGGCGACGGCACCGGCACGACCTCAGCCTTCGCTCCGGGTTGCCTCTTTTGCGGCGCCCTGATCCGGGCAGCTTTCTGCAGTTCCGTCAGGCTCAAATTCAGAAAACCTTCCAAGCGACGGAGATCGGGCACGGCGTGTGCATCCCCGGTGAAGCCGAAATAGACCACGCCGTTGTAACTCAGGATGGCGCAGTTGACCGTCATTTCGCCGCCAATCGGCACATAGGGATACCAGCTCAGCATTTTGTGGCCGAGCAGGTAGAGCGGAAATTGCGGCCCGGGAACGTTGGTGCAGACCAAATTGAAGGGAGTGATCGGCAACTGGCTGGCGATTGGTCCTGCCAGGGCTTGCAGGGGAATAGGCAATGCACCCAGCAGACCCGCGGTCAGAGCCACTACCTCGGCTACGTGCGCGCGCTTGAGAAACTCCGTTCTTTCATGGATGGCGGAGAGCAGTTTTCGAGGACTACGGATATCGAGCGGAATGGTGACGGGAACCAGGGAGATGCGGTTCCCCAGATCGCCGGGGCTGCCGCCCGCTCGCAGATTCACCGGAACCATGATGCGGAGCAACCGTCCCTTGACTGGCTCGCCATGCAACTCAGCGTAACGGCGAATCGTCGAGGTCACGAGCGCGAGCACGACATCATTCACCGTGGTCCCGCAAGCGTCGTGGATGGCTTTGATTTCGGGGAACGGAACCTCGGCCCAGGCGAATTTCTGAGGTCCGCGGCAGGTCACATTGAATTGCAACCGCTCGGTCGGAGCCGTGAGTTCCGGCAGCAACCGGGCGAACTCGCCCACGGGCCACTGGCCGCCGCTCGCCACCACTTTTTCCAGCAGGTTTAACAAGTCCGTCTGCGCCGAGAGAACATGCTGGATCGCGTCGAAGAACGAAGTGATCCATCCGTCCACCAGCAAGGTAGCGGCGTCCCTTGGGGGTGGCACACGAAATCGCTGCCCTTTCTTGGGCGGGGGCGGGACAACGGGACTGGCATCCATCATTACATTCATCAACCCAACCCCGGCGATTCCATCGGCCAGGCAGTGGTGTACACGGGTAATGACGCCGGTGCGATTGCCTTTCAACCCATGCACCAGGGTGAGGTCCCAGAGCGGCCGCTTTCGGTTCATCATCTTGCCGAGAATCTTTCCGGCGACGGCCTTGAATTCGGTTTCGGTCCCCCGCTTGAGCGTCACCTGGCGAATGTGGTTGCGCACATCGAAGTTGGGATCAAATTCCCAGATGGGAAGACCAATATTCCAGGGAGGGGCAACCACGCGCTGGCGGTAGCGGGGAATGAGCGGAAGCTTGGATTCAACGAACTGTCGGCAGGCTTTGAGCGAAATCACTCCTTCAAAGACGCTGACGCCGGCGACGTTGAGCGGCGTGTCCTCACGTTCGAGATACAGGAAAACGGTATCTCCCCAGGAAAGGCGACGACTGTCCTGAGTATTGGGCATGACAATTCTCCGCTTAAGGCCCCGGGCGATTGCGCCCCAGCTTTTCATGGGCGGACACCCAGTCCCGGTTGAGCATGGCGGCGGCCAGGGAGGTCTCCCCCGCCAGAACCACCGCGGCACAAATCTCGGCGAAGGCTTTCACCTTGCCTTTGCCGTAACAACCCAGCATTTCCAGACACTGCTTCTGGGTGGCCAATCCGGTCCCGCCTCCGCAGGTCGCAACTATCAGCGAAGGCAGCGTAATCGACCAGTAGTAATCGCCGTTGTCCAATTGCTGCGAGTAGGTGATAGCAGCGTGCGACTCCGCGATATTGGCCACGTCCTGGCCGGTAGCGACAAACAAGGCCGCCAGCCCGTTCGCCGCGTGAGCGCCGTTGTTGGACGAGCCTGCCAGAAAGCCCCCCACCATTTGCACCTGGCGCGCATAGAAGAGCTCTTTGGTATCCACGTGCATGAGGCGCTGTAATGCGTCCCCTTGGATAACCGCTTCCGCGACCACGCGTTTGCCCCGGCTCAAAAGCGTGTTGAGGTGAGAATGCTTCTTGTCGGTATCAATATTTCCACTGAGAAAATACTTGAGGCCACCGCCATAGTTCTCTCTGATCCACTCGCAAGCGGCGAAGGTGGCTTTGCCGGCCATGTTCTGGCCGGCAGCATCCCCCGTGGTGTAGTTGAAGCGCAGGTAGCGCAGGGGGCCGACTGCGAATTGGCTGATGTTGCGGAGTTTGCCGAATTGTGTGGTGGCCTCTGCTTCGGCTTGAATCGCCTGAAAGTTCTCCTCTACCCAGCGACCGAATTCGCGAGCTTGCAGAGCATCGCCGAGAATGAACACCGGCGCGCGCTGCATGGAGTCCTCAACTAGCGTGGCTTTCACACCCCCGCACTCAGTCAGCAGGCGCATACCCCGGTTGTAGCTGGCGACCAACGAACCTTCCGTTGTGGCCAGCGGAATATAGAAGTCGCCTTTGGCATGCTCGCCCTGGATGCGAAGGGGTCCCGCAATTCCGATAGGGACCTGCGCCACCCCTACAAAGTTCTCGATGTTGCCGGGGAGGGTTGCGGGATCGAAAGAATACTGCGCCACATGCGAGAGGTTGGCGCAAGTCCGTTGATAAATGAACTCGCGGCGCTTGGTGGCCATCTCGTGGCTATAGTCGCGCTGGCGGTCGCGCGGGATGCGCACCTGTTCGCGATTGGCCTCGTTCGTGATCATCGCGTCCTCTATTGCCTGCCTCCGGCCACTACCTTCGACGACCGCCTCTCTCCTCTGCTCGCCCATCCGCCCGCTCTGCTGCGGAAGCCGCCTCAGGCCAGGAAGGCGAATCGTGGCGCCAGCTTTATCAGCTTCAGCACTTTGTAAACTTCGACGTTGACGCCGCGCAACACGACTTTGACGGTCTTTTCGTCGGCGGCGTCGGCGAATTCCTCTAGCGCCCAGAGCCCGCTGGGATCGATCCGGCGCACCGAAGAAAAATCTAAAACCACTTCGCCATCGGCGCTGTCCAGCTTCTCCCGGGCCTCTTGCAAAGCCTGAACCACACGCTCTTCGTCAATTTTGAGCCACACGGCAATCATTGCCATAAGCACACCCGTCCGTTACGCTTTTTGCTGCTTTGATGCACTCGCCACCTTGGCTTGGCCTCGCCCCTGATAAGCGCTCCAAAACAGTTCGACCAATTCGCTGACCAGCGGCATGCGAGGGTTCGACCGCCAGGAGGGATCGTCAAAGGCGATTTTGGTCAAATCGGGGATGGCCCGCTCGAATTCCTCCTTGGAGATTCCCAGGGCGGCAATCGAACGCGGCATCGCCAACTGGTCGAGTAATTTCTCCGTCGCCTCCACCAGGTTCTTCACCTTCTCCTCAATCGTGTGGCCGCCGAGACCGAGCAAGTCGGCCATCATGGCGTACTTCTTGTGTGCGATGTAGCCTCCCTGGTTTGGCGACGGCATGAACTTGGTGGGGACCGACGCATTGTAGGCAATGACGTGCGGCAACATGAGCGCATTGGCGCGGCCGTGCGCCACCCCGAAGCGCGCGCCGAAAGCATGCGCCAGCGCGTGATTCACGCCCACTGACGCGTTTGAGAACGCAATAGCCGCGATGCAGGCGGCGTTGTGCATCATCGTCCGCGCCTCTTCGTCGCGCGGATTCTCGTACGCGATAGGCAGGTACTTGAACGCCAGCCGGATCGCCTGCATGGCGTTGGAGTCGGTGTAGGGCGAAGCGAAAATCGAGACCCCAGCTTCCAGCGCGTGGGTCAAGCAGTCAACGCCGGTGTCGGCGGTAAGGCCTTTCGGCATGGACATGACAAATTGCGGATCGACGATCGCAACATCGGGACTCAGCGAGTAATCGGCGAGTGTCACCTTGCGTCCTTGCTCTTTGTCGGTGAGGACGGCAAACGGAGTGACCTCACTCCCCGTGCCACTGGTCGTGGAAATGGCAATCAACCGCGCCCGGTTGACTTTTTCGGTCGGGTACTCGACCACGCGTTTGCGCAGATCGAGGAACGGCGCCGCCAACTCCTCCAAATCGGCCGCGGGCGACTCATACTTGAGTTTCATGATCTTGGCCGCGTCAATTACCGACCCACCGCCCAGCGCGATGATCTGGTCCGCTTTGTAGAAATTGAGCACTTCCACCCCCTGCATGACGACCTTGACCTCGGGCTCGGCATCGGGGATGACCGAGACGTGAACGAGCGTCTGGGGAGGAATGTAGCGGCGGACAATGTCTACGTGGCCGATCTGCTCCAAAGCCGGATTGGTGACGATAATGGTGGAGCGCGATGGGAACTGCAGCAGATTCTCCACCGCGTTCATGTTGAAGTAGATCTGATTGGGAACACGGAACCACATATGGGCCGGGGTCCGGCGGGCCACCCGCTTGATATTGAGGTAGTGATAGACATTCACATTATCCATGGTGCTGTTGCCGCCGCCGGTCCCACAACCAAAGGAGAAGGTGGGCACCATGTCGTTGTAAACCCCGCCCAGGGCCCCGATGGAGCCCGGCGAGTTGACGATAATCCGCCCCGCGTTGATCACCTCGCCGAACTTGCGGATGATCTCGTCGTTACGCGAGAAAATGACCGCCGTATGTCCCAGCCCCCCGGCATGGTTCACGTCCACACACGTCTTCAACGCTTCATCCACAGACTTCGCTCGATAGACGGAGAGGACCGGAAACAGCTTCTCGACCGACAGAGGGTATTCGTGGCCGACGCCTTGAATGGGCGCAACCAGCAGTTTGGTATTGGGCTTGACCGAAAGGCCGACAAAGCGGGCGATATCGGCGGCCTTCTGGCCGACCGCCATGGGCTGCATGCATCCCTTCTCGGGATCGATCACCGTGCGGCCTAGCAGTTCCGTCTCCTTCTCGTTGCAGATGTGCGCCCCCAGTTCCGCGAATTTCTTCAGCGCCAGGTCGTAGATCTCATCATCGATCACCACCGTCTGCTCAGAGGCGCAGATGGTTCCGTTATCGAAGGTCTTGGAGATGATGATGTCCACCACGGCCATGTTCAGATCGGCGGTCTTTTCCAGATAAACGGGCGTGTTGCCCGGCCCCACACCCAGGGCCGGCTTGCCGGAGCTATAGGCGGCTTTGACCGCGCCCGGGCCACCGGTGGCATCAATCAGGCCGACGTCTTTGTGCCGCATCAGATAAGCGTTGTCCTGCAGAGTATGCGATTCCAGGCAGGTAAAGACGCCTTCCGGCGCGCCGTGCTTGACCGCTGTCTCATACATGATCCTCACGGCCTCGGAACAGCAGCGCCAGGCATTGGGATGCGGACTAAAAATGACTGCGTTCCGCGTCTTGATGGCCATGATGCACTTGAAGAGAACTGTCGAGGTCGGGTTGGTAATCGGTATGAGCGAAAAGATGACCCCGATGGGTTCCGCCACCTCGGTCACTCCGCGCTCGGGAAACTCGCGGATGGTGCCAACTGTGCGTTTGTCCTTGACGTAGTTGTAGACGAACTCCGTGGCCACCATATTCTTGATGGCCTTGTCTTCCAGGACCCCGAGCCGGGTTTCCTCGATCGCCAGGCGGGCCAAATACTGCGCCTGTTCCAGCCCAGCCAAGACCATCGGTTTGACAATGCGGTCGACGTCTTCCTGCGTGCATTGGGTAAAGACGGCGGCTGCGGTCCGGGCCTGCCGGACAAGCCCTTCCAGGTAGGCAATCCGTTCTTCACTGAGGCTTGTGCCGTGGGCCTGATCTGAGTTGTTTCCCTTGTCGCGTGGGAGTGGCACCCGATTCTCTAACCCTGTGCTGGTGACCATTGCGCCTCCGTTGTCCGCGAGGATCGGTGGGGCCTGAATTACAAGGCGCACAGCCTGCCGGTCGTGAAGCCGACTTCACGACCCTGAGCAGTATGGGCAGCTCTGACCGGGCGGGAGCGGGTCCCGCGGGTGAGAGCTCGGACCACGATCAAGCTTAGCCGGATGGCGTTACGGGACGCGGTGATGCGTAACCGCCATGTCAGTGATCTTGAATGGCGGGCGCAAGTGAAATGTTGTGCCTTTGCCCTCGTCCGAAACACCCATATAATTCACTTCTCCATGACAGATCAATACGATGCGCGTAGCCCCAGGATGTCTGCTGCCACTGTTGAACCGGCACCGCAAAGTCGGAGCGATGGGCTCGCCGGGAAGTTGTTTTTGGCGAGTTTTGTCGCGCTGTATTTCGAGCTGGTGGTGATCCGATATCTCTCCACTGAGATTCGTGTCTTTGCCTATCTAAAGAACCTGCCTCTGATTGCCAGCTTCTTTGGCATCGGTCTGGGTATGATCCTGGGAGCTCCCGGGAAGCGCCCGAAGGTGGCGTTTCCAGTCGTCGCTCTGGTCCTGTTCTTGCTCACTGCTTTCGCTCCTACGTTTCACCTGACCCACATCGTCCCTCCCCCGTCGGACTACTACATTTGGGGGAGTTCATCCAAACTTCCCGGCGTACTGGTCTTGCTGCGCTTTCTCGGAGTGGTCCTCAGCATTCTGGCGCTGGTGGTGGCTTTCTTCGTATTCCTCGGCGGAATCGTTGGAGAGTGCTTGACGCGGTTCGCCCCACTTCCAGGTTACGGCATCAACCTTGCCGGAAGTCTGGCTGGGGTGGCAGTCTTCACGCTGCTGGCCTTCCTCCGTCTTCCGCCGGTGGCGTGGATATTCATCGGGTTGCTTTGTCTGGCGCCATTCTTCCGCAAGAACCGGTGGGCCCTGGTACTGTTCCTGCTCACGGTGGTGGCGACTCTTCCGTTCAAGCGCAACGTCTATTGGTCGCCCTACTACCGTATCGACGTGCGGGCGTATCCGGCGCCATCGGGCTGGCCTCGGCCGGCGGGCTATGAGCTGAGGGTCAATCACGACTATCACCAGCACCTGCTGGATCTCTCGAACGACTTCGTGTCGCGCTACCCCGAACTGGAGCCCAACAAGACCGCGCTGGTCAGCTACCTGCTTCCGTATCGCGTGGCGCCTCATCCAGCGCAGGTGCTGGTGGTGGGGGCGGGCACCGGCAACGACGTCGCCGCCGCTTTGCGACAAGGCGCCGAGCACGTGGATGCCGTGGAAATTGACCCCTCGATCCTCGACCTCGGGAGACGCTACCATCCCGAGCATCCTTATGATTCTCCCCGGGTGACGGTGTACAACGACGACGCGCGGGCGTTCTTCAAGAAAAACGACAAGACGTATGACCTTATCGTCTTCGGCTTTCTCGACTCCCACACCCTGCTCTCGAGTTTTTCGTCCCTGCGGCTGGACAACTTCGTTTATACGCGGGAGAGCTTTCAGGAAGCCGGGCGGATGCTGCGCCCCGGCGGCACCATGGTCCTGACCTTTGGCACGGGAAGGTCATTCGTGAATCAACGCATCTACGCGACCCTGGCCGACGCCTTCGGCTCGCCACCCCAGGTGTATCCAGTCGGGTATATGGGTGGCCTGTCGTTTGTCATCCGGAAAGCCCAGGCTGCACCTCCGCCGGAGGGCCTGCCGGACATCGGCGGACAACTCGCCCAGCGCGGGGCAAGCACTCTCGTCGCCACCGACCAGTGGCCCTTTCTTTACCTGGCAAGCCGAAGCATTCCACAGTCGATTGTGTGGGTCCTGGTGCCGTTCCTGATCGGGGCGTTTTACCTGGTGCAGCGCACGGTGAGTCTTCCGCGGCTGGCCAGCCGGCAATCGCTGCACTTGTTCCTGCTGGGCGCCGGCTTTCTCCTCCTCGAGACAAAAGGGGTGACGGAACTGTCACTGCTGTTTGGTTCCACTTGGACGGTGAATGCGGTGGTGATTGCAGCTTTCCTGTGCATGGCGCTGCTCGCGAATGCGCTCGCCATGCATCGCCCCTTGTCGCGACCGTTAGCCTACGCCGCACTGTTGCTTTTGCTGGGATTGGGCCTCTGGCTCCCGTATTCGTTGTTCGGCGGCTTATCTCCGCCCCTGAAAGTACTCCTGGCGGCGCTCGTTGTCGGGCTCCCAGTCTTCTTCTCGGGAATGATCTTTTCGCAGAGCTTTCGTGATGTGGCGGCCCCAGCCCAGGGGCTAGGCGTCAACTTGCTGGGTGCGGTCGTAGGGGGCACCCTGGAGAATGCCGTCATGATCGGGGGCACTCTGTGGCTGGGGGTTCTGGCAATCGCTCTCTATGCGCTGTCCGCGATGTGCATGAGCCGTAGCAAAGCCGCCAGTGATTTCGCCCGACCTTTAGACCAAGCATAGGCCAAACAAGGGGAACCCGTATCCGGCGGGTTGGAGCTCTGTCAGCCCAACAGGATACGGGTTTGATAGGCCCAGCTAGGCGATCACGTACTTGCCCGCTTCAATCACTCTGTGCGCGACCTTCTGGCGCAGAGCAACCGTGTTGAAGGGTTCGCTCTTAGCGAGGCGACGCACGATCGCCATCTGCGAGCGCAGCATGTCGCCTTCGCTCGCCGCAGCAATGACTCGTTTCGCGGCGCTCTCCACTTTCTCGATCGCGGTTGCAAGATAGACCCGGGCCATAGCGACGGCCAGCGTGGAGCCTGCCTCGCCGTGCTGCGCGGCCAGCTTCTGGGCGCGCAGCATGGCCGACTCCATGGCATAGGTTTCAATCGCCATGTCGGCGATTGCGCCCATGATCTCCTGCTGGTCCTGGATCGTCTGCATGTACTTCTGCGACGCCACCCCAGCCGCGAAGAGGCCCATCTTCTTCGCACTGGCGACCAGCTTGCGCTCCTCGACAAAAGAGCTGTCACCGCCTTCGTCGGCGGGGGTACCGGAGAGCACTTCGTCCATGAGCTTCTTGATCGCGGGCAGCAGGGGCAGCTGTCCGGACATGGCCCGCTTCAGCAAGAAGCCGGTGATGACCAGCCGGTTGATCTCGTTGGTGCCTTCGAAGATGCGGTTGATGCGGGCGTCGCGGTAGGCACGCTCCGCCGGGTACTCCTCGACGAAGCCGTATCCACCGTAGATTTGCACCATCTCGTCAACCACATAGTGGATAAACTCCGATCCCCATACCTTGAGGATGGAGCACTCGATGGCATACTCGTCGATGATCTTGCGAACCGGGGCCATGTCGCCGGTGTGGGACTGGCCTTGCGCTGCGATGGCTGCGTCCACCATGCCCACCGTGCGATATGCCATGGCTTCCCCAGTGAAGATTCCGACTGCCATGTTGGCCAGTTTTTCGCGAATCAATCCAAAGTCCGCAATCACCTTGCCGAATGCCTTGCGCTGCTTGGCATAGGCAATCGCGCTCTCGATGCAATACCGCGCCGAGCCTACGCAGCCCGCGCCCAGTTTGAAGCGGCCGACGTTCAAAACGTTGAAGGCGATCTGATGCCCCTTGCCGATCTCACCGAGAACGTTTTCCACTGGCACTTTGCAATCGGTGAGGATAAGGGGGCAGGTGGAAGAGCCGCGAATGCCCATCTTGTGTTCTTCGGCGCCCACCGCGAAGCCGGGGAAGCCACGCTCGATGAGAAACGCGGTGAATTTTTCCCCGTTCACCTTGGCGAACACGGTGAACAGATCGGCGAAGCCGGCGTTGGTGATCCACATCTTCTCGCCGTTCAGGATGTAGTGCTTGCCATCCGGCGAAAGCTCGGCGCGGGCGCGGCAGTTGAGGGAATCGGACGCCGAAGACGATTCCGAAAGCGCATACGCGCCGATCATCTCGCCCGAGGCTAGCTTGGGCAGATATTTCTTCTTCTGCTCTTCGGTGCCGAAGTAAACGATGGGCAAGGTGCCGATGCAGGTGTGAGCTCCCCAGGTGGTGCTGAAGCCTCCGTACCGCGCCAGGCGGTCGGCGATGATGGCAGACGAAACTTTGTCCATCTGGGTGCCACCATATTCTTCAGGTATGTCCACTGAGCTCAGTCCGAGGTCGCTGGCCTTCTTCACCAGATCGCGATTGATGGAAAACTCCTTGTGCTCCATCTTTTCGATGTTGGGGACGATCTCGTTGGTGGCGAAGTCCTCCGCCGTCTTGGCGATCAGTTGGTGCTGCTCAGTAAAGTCTTCGGGCGTGAAAACCTGTTCCGGCGGGAGGGACTCGATGAGGAAGCTGCCGCCGGTAATCTTTGTGGTCGGTGTTGCAACAACGGTGGCCATATTCTTTCTCCCTGAGAGTTAGTCGTGCGCTTCGGTTCGATAGCAAAGATGCCACCTGCGCTCCTACGCCGGCGGCTTCAACACTTGCGTACTGGCCTGCAGTTTGCGCATGCCACGCAGCCAGCGGTCATAGTCGGTGGCCTTGCGCAGGAAATATTCGGAAACCTCGGGATGCGGCAGGATCAGGAATCGCTCCTCGGCAAGCCCCTTGACCACCGCATCGGCAACCTGTTCTGGTTCGAGCGCGGTTTCCAGTAGAAAGGCACCACCGCCGAACTCGGCGCGGCGCAGCATGTCGGTGCGCACCCCTTGCGGGCACAAGGTGGAAACCTTGATGCCCTGGTCGCCGTGGGTGATGGCGATCCACTCCGCCAGCGCCAGTGCGGCGTGCTTGGTTACGGCGTAGGGCGCCGAGCCCAGTTGCGTCAGCAGACCGGCGGCCGAGACCGTCTGCAGCAGGTATCCTTCCCCGCGTGCCAGCATGGCCGGCAGCACCGCCCGCGCTGCGTAAACGTGGGCCATGAGGTTGACGTTCCAACTCTTCGACCACTCCTGATCCGGGGCCTCGACGCCGCCCTGCGCGCCAACCCCGGCATTCGAGCAAAACAGGTCAATGACCCCGAACTGTTTCAGTGTTGTCTCCACCAGGCGGACCACGTCAGGCTCGTGCGCAACGTTGGTGGGGAGAGCAACGCCGCCGATCTCGCCGGCGACCTGGGAGGCGGCGGCAGCCTGAATATCGGCAACGACTACCGCCTTTGCTCCTTCTGCCGCGAAGCGGCGGCATAGCGCCCGGCCAATGCCATTCGCGCCGCCTGTCACCACGATCACTTTGTCTCGTAGCTGCATACTGGTACCCCTTCTTATGCAACCGCCTTCTGTTCCAGGCTGAAGTCCGAAAACCTCTTGCCCGACTTAGCCAATTCCGCCAGCAGCGGCGCGGGCTTCCAGAGCTCGCCGTGCTGTCGGTGAAATTCGCAGACGCGTTCGTAAACCTTCTTCACGCCTACCGTGTCGGCATACCACATAGGTCCGCCGCGGTGCGCCGGGAATCCGAAACCGTTGATGAAGATGATGTCGATGTCACCGGCGCGCAGGGCATAGCCTTCTTCCAGGATGCGCGCGCCCTCATTGACCAGCGCATAAATACAGCGTTCCAGGACCTCTTCGCCCGAGACGTAGCGCTGAGGAATACCGGCCTCGGTTGCCCACCGGCCTATCAGTTCGGCAATCCCGGGATCGGGAATCGCCCGCCGGCTCTCGTCGTAGCGGTACCAGCCGGCGAGCGTCTTCTGCCCATAGCGACCCATTTCGTACAAACGGTCGGCGGCAATCGGCTGACGAATGCCGGGCTTCTCAAGGTGCTGGTATTCCTGGCGGATGCGCCAGCCCACGTCGATGCCGGCCAGATCACCGGTCGCCAGCGGCCCCATGGCCATGCCGAAATCGTAGAGAGTCTTGTCCACGGCCTCCACGCTGGCCCCCTCTTCCACCAGGAACATGGCTTCCCGCATATACGGATGGAACATGCGATTGGCGACAAAGCCGCGGCAGTTGCCTACCAGCACTCCCACTTTGCCCAGCTTTTTGGAGAGCTGCATGCAGGTCGCGATAATTTCTTTGCTCGTCGCCTTGCCGCGCACAATTTCCAGCAGCCGCATGACGTTCGCGGGACTGAAGAAATGCGTGCCAATGACCGCCTCCGGCCGCGACGTCGCCGACGCGATCTCGTCGATACTGAGCGTGGAAGTATTGCTGGCGAGAATTGTGCCGGGCTTGCACGCCCGATCCAGTTCGCCGAACACCTGCTTCTTGAGCGCCATGCCCTCGAAAACCGCCTCGACCACCATGTCAACGTCAGCGAACCCGTCGTAGCCGAGTGTCGGCTTGATCAGCTTCAGGCGCTCGTCAACAAACGGCTGTGTCAGGCGGCCACGCTTGACCGAAACCGCATAGTTTTTTTGAATGGTCGCCAGGCCGCGGTCCAGGGCCGGCTGGTCGGTGTCCTTGAGCAGAACCGGGATACCTGCATTCGCGAACACCATGGCAATGCCGCCTCCCATGGTCCCGGCGCCGACCACGGCCACAGTTTTCATCGGCAGAGTTGGTGTTTCTTTGGGGACATCCGGAACCTTCGCCACTTCCCGCTCTGCGAAGAACACGTGGATGAGCGCTTTCGACTGGTCGGAGAACAGGCACTCGGTAAACAGTTTGCGCTCCACCTCGCAGCCCTCATGGAAGGGTAGTTTGGTGGCGGCTTCGACGGCATCAATGGCCGCGAGCGGCGCGATCAGGCCACGTTGTCTGGCCTGCGCTGCCTCGCGGGCCGCCGCGAAAATGGGCGCATTCTGCCCCGGAGTTCCCAGCTTTTCATTGCGTTCGCGCGTCTTGGGCGCGGGTTTGTTCGCCACTTCCCGCGCGAAGGCAACTGCACCGGCTAGCAGATCGCCTTCAATTAGGCGGTCAACGATTCCGAGCTGCGCCGCTTCACTCCCCTTGATGGGATTGCCTCCGGCGCACATCTCGACGCCCTTGGCCACGCCTGCTAACCGTGGGAGACGCTGCGTGCCACCCGCACCGGGGATGATGCCCAGTTTCACCTCCGGCTGGCCCACAAGAGCGCCGGGCGCGGCAACCCGGTAGTGTCCGGCCATGGCCACTTCCAGACCGCCGCCAAAGGCCGTGCCGTGAATCGCCATCACCACCGGCTTGCGACAGTCTTCGATGCGCAGCAACAACGGAAGCAACGGCGTGCCCCGCGTCTTGCCCGAAGTGATCTTGATAAATTCCTTGATGTCCGCGCCCGCGATGAAGGTCGAGCCCGAGCCAATTAGCACTGCGGCCTTGACGCTGTCATCGCGATCGATCTGCTCGATCGCCTCGGCGATCCCCTCCGGCACGCCGGGGCTCAGCGCGTTCACGGGAGGATTGTTAATCGTGATGATGGCGACGCCGTCGTCTTTGGTGAGTTGAACGAGTTCGCTCATACCGGTTACCCCTTTCAAATTCTCTAAGTGTAATAACGAACGACCCATTCCGCGACGCAGACGGGTTTCTCGGCATCCTGTCTCTCGATTGCCGCGGCGAAAACCGCTTCGACTCCGCCGGGAATGTCCTTCAGCGAATCCAGTTTGAAACGGGCCCGAATCTTCGAGCCCGCAGGCACAGGCGCGGGAAAACGCACGCGATTCAGACCATAGTTGAGCGCCATGCGCAACCCCTGAACCTCAAGCGCTTCGCGCAGCAAACGGCTCAGCAGCGACAACGTCAAGAACCCATGGGCAATCGTGGTACCGTACGGCGACTGCCGGGCGCGTTCCCGATCCACGTGAATCCACTGCCGATCTTCCGTGGCTTCGGCAAAGGCATCGATTCGCTCCTGGCTTAGTTCGAACCAATCCGAGCAGGCGACTTCACGCCCCAGCCAATTCCCGAGCTCTCCGATCGCTACGGACGTCGCTGCCGGCATAGTCTTCCCTCAGAGGTTCACAGATCCTTCCCTTGCTCCTTCTTCCGGACATACAGGACTTTCTGCACCTCGGCCACGACCGCCCCGGATTCATCTTTGACTTCAACCACAAATTCCGGCTCGATCTTGTCCTGGGTATTCAACGACCGGCGGATGCCCTCGATCTGATCGTCAGACAAGCGAAAGCTGGCCGATACTTTGCCCGTGCCTGGCTTCCTGAACCGAACTGTAGCCGCCTTGTCCCATACGATGTAGCCGGGCCCGAGATTGTTGATGAGCATCAGCATATAGAACGGGTCGGCCATGGAATACAGCGAGCCCCCGAAATGCGTGCCGACATAATTGGAGTTCCAGAAGCGCAGCTTCATCTCCACATCGATGGCCCTCCAGTCGGACTCGAGGCGCTTGACGCGGATCCCCGCGCCCAGATACGGAGGATACAGGTTCAACAGCCAGCGCATGTGTCGCCGCAAAGCTTTCATCTTTGGATCCTAGGACTGCGAAACCGTGCTCTTCTCCGCCGCCCAGTATTTCTTGCGCAACTCCCGCTTCAGGAGCTTGCCGGTCCCGGTCTTGGGCAAGCTGTCAAGAAAGTCAATGGAGTGAGGGCACTTGTAGTGGGACAGATGGGAACGGCAGAACTCAAGTAATTCCGCCTCGGTGGTTGCCGACCCCGGCTTCAGAACGACGAGGGCCTTGGGCACCTCGCCCCACTTGCGATCCGGCACTGCGAAAACGATCGCCTCGTAGACGTTGGGGTGCGCAGCCAGCACCTTCTCCACTTCCAGCGAAGAGATATTTTCCCCGCCGCTGACGATGATGTCCTTCTTGCGGTCCACAATCTGAACGTAGTTGTCCTGGTCAATGGTGGCCACGTCGCCAGTGTGAAACCACCCGCCCTCCATGGCGGCAGCGGTCACCTCGGGCTGACCCCAGTAGCCGTCCATGACAACGTCGCCACGGGCGATCACCTCGCCGATCGTGGCGCCGTCGTGCGGCACATCCTTCCCGTTCCCGTCCACTACGCGTATCTCTACCCCCGGGATGGCAAAGCCTGTCATCGCCGCGCCTTTGTAGCGCTGCTCTCCTGTCCACGACAGGCCCGGCTTCATCGGCGAAATCGTCAGGGTCGGCGCAGTCTCGGTCAGCCCGTAGCCGGAGAAACAAGCGCAACCTAGCTTCTCCTCCACTTCCCGCACCAATGTGGGCGAAGAAGCGGCTCCGCCGATGTTGATGGCGCGCAGGCTGCTCAGGTCGAATTTCTGCCGTTCGGGAGAGTTGATCAATGCGGTGGCCATGGTTGGAACCAGGCAACAACTTCTCACGCGCTCCTTCTCGATCAGGCGAAACACCTCAGCCGGAATGAAGTGATGGATCATCACGTGCTTACCGCCGACCACTGTGATGGTGTGAGCCGCACCCCAGCCGTTGGCGTGGAACAGGGGAATGGTGTGCAGCGCCACCGCTTCGCACGACGACAGTCCCATCATCGTCGGGTTCGTCTGTCCGGCAACAATGGTGGAGAGCGCGTGCAAGTACACGTTGCGGTGCGTCAGCATCACGCCTTTCGGGCGATCGCTGGTGCCGCTGGTGTAGAACAGTTCGGCGACGGAATCCTCGTCGATCTGCATGAAATCGCACTGGAAGGGCTGCGCCGCCGCCAGAAGGTCTTCGTAGTTTTGCGGCGCCAGCCAATTTGCCTGCGGGGCGCCATCGAGGAGGAAGAAACATTCGATGGATGGAACTGTCAGGCGAAAAGCCTCCACCAAGGGTAGAAACTGCTGTTCGAGGAAAAGAAACTTTGCCTGCGCATCCTTGAGAACGAATGCCAGATCCTGGGGCGAGAGCCGGATGTTCAGCGGAAGCAGGATGCAACCGGCCTCCAGGACGCCGTAGTAAGCCTCGAGCAGGCGATGGCAGTTGGTGCTGAGAAAGGCGATGCGGTCCCCATGCTTCACGCCGGCGGCGATCAGGGCCCCCGCCTGCCGGGCGGCGCGTTCGCCAAACTGCGCATAAGTGAAGCGCTCCGGGCCGCACACCACTCCCGTCCTGTTGGGAAATTGCTCGCGCGCGTAGCGGAGGAATCGGATTGGAGTAAGAGGAATGTTCATGATTGCCTCTCCCGTTACCGATAGGTGATCCAATCGGGCCGGCCCGCCTGCTCCAGGTGGGCGTATTGATTAATGGTTGTCGCTCTGACCCTGCCGGGCCGACACAGCAGCTTCGTCACCCCGGTGTTCACCAGACTGAAGGTAAGATCGGCGATGCGCTCATTGGCGATGCCCAGTGCTTCCTGAACGATGGCCGAGATCGGGCCTCCCGAGGTAAACACCCAGGTCGTGCTTGAGTTTTCCGCGTCACTCGAAAGCGATGATAACCCTTGCCAGCACCGCCGCCGGAAATCAGCGTAACTCTCCGTGTAGTCATCGTGTGCGCCGCTCACCCAGCGCGCAAACGCAGGCGCGAAGACCTTCTGAAACTCCCGCCGCGGGTGGCCCGTGCCCGCAAGCCAGGCGTTGATCGCCGCCTCATCGCGTAAGTCCGGGCAAGCGCGTCCCAGCACCTCAACGTAGTCAAACTCAGTAAAGCCTGTAGCAACTTGCCACTCTGCTTCGGCCGGCGCCTCGCGCAGTCCGGCCAGAGATAGCTCCGCCGTCTGCCGGTGCCGCCGGTTCGTCCCTATGACAACACGATCCACACCCAGATTGCAGTGACATATCCACGATCCCAGAAGGCGCGACTGTTCCACCCCGACCGGCGACAGTTGATCATAATGGTCCGCGCCGAAACTCGCCTGCCCATGCCGCACCAGATAGATCGTGCCCATGTTCACACCGCCGGGTGCTGGATCAACCGCCCGCAGCGTTGCTGAAGATAGTTGACCAGCTGCCCGAAATCGGCAAAGGCCGGATTGCGGGTCTGGCCGTGAAAGTAGCGGTAATAAATCTGCTGAATGATGACCGCCAGGCGGAACAGCCCATAAATAAGGTAGAAATCAAAATTCTCCACCGCCCTGCCGGTTTTTCCGGCGTAGTAATCAATTACCTCCCTGCGCGTGAGCATCCCCGGCAAATGTGTCGGCTGCGTACGGGTCTTCTGGAAATAGTCGTCATCGTCCGCCTGCACCCAGTACGCCAGCGTGTTTCCCAGGTCCATCAGCGGATCGCCCAGCGTGGCCATCTCCCAATCCAGCACGCCGATCACTTCGAACTGGTTCTCGGCATTCAGAACCACGTTGTCGAAGCGGAAATCGTTGTGGATGATGCAGGTCGCCGAATCCTCCCCCGGCATCTTGCTCCCCAGCCATGCCATGACCGTCTCGAAGTCGCCTACATCCGCGGTGCGAGACTTGCGGTAGCGGTCGCTCCACCCTGCAATTTGTCGCTGCACGTAGCCCTTGCCCTTGCCGAGGCCTTCGAGTCCTGCAGCGCGGTAGTCAAGTTGATGAAGCTCGATCAGCTTGTCAATGACGTTCAAGCAGAGTTTGTGAGTATCCTCCGGGCTGAGACGCAGCCCTTCCGGCAGATCGCGCCGGACAATCACTCCGCGAATTCGCTCCATCAGATAGAAATCGCAACCCAGAATTTCCGGATCGTCAAGAAACGCCACCACACGCGGCACGTAGGGATACACCGGCCGCAGCGCCGAAATAATTGTCACCTCCCGCCGCATGTCGTGCGCCGACTTGGCCTTGTATCCAAACGGCGGCCGCCGCAACACAAACTCCCGGTCTGGATACCGTACCTGGTAGGTCAGATTCGACGCTCCGCGCGGATACTCCCGAATCTCCGGCGATCCCTTCAGCCCCGGCACCACGCGCTTGATCGCCGCATCCACCGTCGCGGCATCCAGTTCTTCCCCCGGGCGCACCTGCACGGGCTCATCAATCGCTGGCATGGTTGGGTTTCTCACGCGTGCTGAACCGTTGCGCTCTGCTTGTACTTCTTGAGTTCGAGTTTGGCAATCAAGGCGCGATGCACTTCATCCGGCCCATCCGCCAGCCGCAGGGAACGAATGTACCCAAGCATCTCCGCCAGCGGAGTATCCGGCGACACTCCCGCGCCGCCGTAGATCTGTATCGCCTGATCAACAATCGTCTGCGCCACACTCGGAGCCACTACTTTGATCTGCGAGATCTCACTCATCGCCCCCTTGGCACCCACGGTGTCCATCATCCACGCCGCTTTCAAAGTCAGCAAGCGCGCCTGCTCGATCTCAATCCGGGCATTGGCAATGATGTCACGATTGCCGCCGAGATCGGCCAAGGGCTTCCCAAAGGCAACACGGTTCAGGGCGCGCTTGCACAGCAGTTCGAGCGCGCGCTCCGCCGCCCCCAGGGTGCGCATGCAGTGGTGGATACGCCCCGGCCCCAGCCGCCCCTGGGCGATCTCAAATCCCCGGCCCGGTCCGGCAATGATGTGGTCGACTGGTAAGCGCACGTTGTCGAACGTGACCTCGCCATGTCCGAACGGTTCGTCATACATGCCGAACGCCGACACCATGCGCTCGATCTTCACTCCGCGAGCATCGATCGGTACCAAAACCATCGAATGCCGCTGATGCTTCTCCGCCGAGGGATAGGTCACACCCATGAAAATCAGGATCCGGCAGTGAGGGTGGCCGATACCCGAGCTCCACCACTTCCGTCCTTTCAGCACCACCTCGTTGCCTTCGATGAGCGCCGTGGCTTGCATGTTGGTGGCGTCGGACGACGCCACCTCCGGTTCGGTCATGCAAAACGACGACCGGATTTCGCCCGCCAGCAGCGGCTGCAGCCAGCGCTCTTTCTGCGCCTCCGACCCGTACTTGACCAGTACTTCCATGTTCCCGGTGTCGGGAGCGTTGCAGTTGAAGACCTCGGGTGCAATTGGCGAGCGGCCCATGATCTCCGCCAAAGGCGCGTACTCCAGATTGGTGAGCCCGGCACCGTAGCTGCTGCCCGGCAGGAAGAGGTTCCACAGGCCTGCGGAACGCGCCTTCGCCTTTAGCTCCTCCATCACTGGAGGCTGCTTCCACCGGCGCCAGTCCGGCGTGTGCTGCAGCTGGGAGTCGTAGACGCACTCCGCCGGCAGCACGAAGTTGCGCATGAATGCCTCGACCCGCTGGATGTAGCTTTGTGTCTTTTCTGAGAAGGCGAAATCCATAAGGGCACACCTCACCGATTGGCAGATTAGAGCCACCGAGATATTTCATCAAGTGGAATAGTCTCAATTCCCCCCAATTCCAGCCATCCGTGCCAGATTGGGCGCGCGCCTCGCACCAAAATGCCCTCCTGAGCGCAACCGAAGCCCTGGGCGCGTGCTCCTTCGTCACTGCGCTGCTCCCCGATAGGTGATATGAGTGTTCTCGACCGGAGCAGGATATGCCCTTTGTCGAGAACCGTGGCGCGCGGATCTACTGGGACGAGCAGGGCCAAGGCGTACCCATGCTGCTCATCATGGGGCTGGGCTATCCCTCGGATATGTGGCACCGGCCGCGACCGGAGCTGGCGGCACATTACCGAACCATCGCTTTGGATAATCGTGGCTCGGGGCGCAGTGACGCGGGCGGCAGCAATTCGATCGCCTTGATGGCCTCGGATGCGGCAGCGGTGCTGGATGCCTCCGGGGTGGACCGCGCCCACATCTTCGGCGTCTCCATGGGCGGCATGATCGCGCAGGAATTCGCCTTGCGCTACCCGCAGCGCGTGCGCTCCCTGATTCTCGCCTGCACTCACCCGGGTGGGCTGCATGCCAAGCCGCCCAAGATCGGTGTCTTCCAGGCGCTCTGGGCGCGCGCCACCATGACGACCGAAGAAGCTCGGAAGGTGTTTATCCCCATCTTGTACGACGCTTCCACCTCCCGCGAGCGCATTGAAGAAGACTTCGCCATCCTGAAAAACTGGATTCCCACACCTGCAGCTTTCAGGGGACAGTTGCGCGCGATCTTCTGGTGGCACTGCTACAGCCGACTGCCCCGGATTACAGCGCCGACGCTGGTAATCCACGGCGAATCCGACCGGCTGGTGCCGCCGCAGAACGGCGAGCTGATCGCGTCCCGCATTCCCGGCGCGAAGCTGGTGATGATTCCGCACGCCGGACACATCTTCGGTACCGATCAACCGGAGGCCTCCCGCCGGGCCGTCGCGGAATTTCTGGCTCAGGTTGAGGCGCCACAAGCGGGGAACGCGCGTCCTCGCAAGTGACACCGCGCTCATCGCCTCTCTGTTTCCCAAAATGGGCCAGGGCACGAGATTCCTGCGCGCCGCGAGGCCTCCTGCGCATTTGCCGGACGCATAATGTAGTCGGCGCAGTCTTGGCGCGGTTCGCGTGGCGTAACGCATCCTTCCAATTGCTCTAGCCCGCGCGGACCATTCGGGGCCTCGACGGAGGAACCACCATGCAGGCAGCAGCAAGCCCCCTCTCCCATCTGAGCATCTCCGCCAATGTAGCGTGGCTGGAAGTGGAAAATCTGGAGCGATTTGGAACCTACGCCCGCCTTCACTATGAAGGCCGCAGCTACACCAACGTGGAAGAACTTCAGCACGCGGGACGGCTGGCGCGCGTCCTTCGCGACCGCGGCGTCATCCCCGGTGACCGGGTGGTGGTGTTCATGCCCAATTCCCCCGATCTGACGGCCTGCTTCCAGGCGATCTGGACCATCGGCGCGGCGATGTGTCCGGTCATGCCGCAATGGACGGCGGCGGAAGTCAGGCACATCGTGCAGAACTCGGGCGCGGCGGCAGTCCTGACGGCGCCAGCGCTGGCGGCACGAGTGCGCGAGGCGTGCCAAGGTATG
Source organism: Terriglobales bacterium (assembly GCA_035542575.1). Lineage (GTDB taxonomy): Bacteria > Acidobacteriota > Terriglobia > Terriglobales > Acidobacteriaceae > JAIQET01. The sequence continues at coordinate 82,678 of DATKLE010000077.1, forward strand.
GATACCCTCAAGCACCGCCTCGTTTTTGGCAAGACAGATGTTGACGGTATGCAGAATATCGCGCAGGAAATGAGCGACAGCATTCCCGTAGATGTGCCGGTCAATCGCTCGCCCGACGACCTGGCCATGCTGCTCTACACATCGGGAACGACGGCCCGGCCCAAGGGCGTCATGATCACGCACGCCAACGTCGCCGCGGCGGTGCGCAGCGCCTCACAACGAAACCCCAATATGCCGCGCTATCCCATGCTGCATGTGTTGCCGCTGACCCACTCCTTTGGGCTGATCATGCTGAAGCTGGCCAACGCCTGGGGCTGCGCTTCGGTGCTGCTGCCTCATTTCGACCCGGAACGGATTTTTGAAACTGTCGAACGGCAGCGGGTCGGTTATATGCCCGTGGTCCCAACCATGCTGGTGTACCTGCTGCACCATCCCGAACGCACGAAATTCGATCTCTCGAGCCTGTACCGGATGACGATCGGTGGCGCTGCTTTGCCGGAAAAGCTGCGCGCGGAATTCCAGCAGATGTTCCCCTGCCGCGTGGACCAGGGCTACGGATTGTCAGAGTCGGTCGCGATCGCCAGCGGTTATGACGATCGCGAACCCTACCGCCCGGGGTCCGCCGGGCGTCCCCAGCCCGGGATTGAGGTCCGGATCGTGGACGAGCAGGACCATCCGCTGGCCCCGCGCCGGGTGGGAGAAATCTGCCTGCGGGGCGCGAACATCACGCCAGGATATTGGCAGGACGCCGACGCCACCCGCGAGGCCTTTCACGGGGGATGGTTTCACACCGGCGACGTCGGATACCTGGACGAAGAGAAATACCTCCACATCACCGACCGCAAGAAAGACCTGATTGTGAAGGGCGGGGAGAACATTTCGCCGCGCGAGATCGAGGAAGCACTTTATCTGCATCCCGCGGTGGCAGAAGCGGCGGTGGTGGGCATCCCCGATGAGGTGTTTGGGGAGGAAATCTGCGCGGTGATTCAACTGCGAACCGGAGCAGAGGTCAGCGACAAAGACATCCTTTGCCACGTTGCCCGGCATGTAGCCAAGTTTAAGGTGCCGCACCGCGTGGTGTTTCAGGCGGTGCTGCCCAAGAACTTGACCGGGAAGATCCAGAAGCGCGCGATCCGGGAGATCTTTGCGAAGAGCGAGGCGGCCTAGGCTGTGGCGCACTGTGCCGTTCTCTGGCTACGCGGCTTTCCAGTTCCGCCAGGCGCCGGCGCAGAGCTTTGAGTTCAGGTTCAGCCCGGCGCGGGGGCGGCGTTCCACTGAGAAGGCCTTTCATCATCTCAACCGGGGAAAGGATGGCGGACTGCACGTTGTGATAGGCGTCGAAGGCTGATTTGAGATACCACATGATGAATTCGCGACCGACCTGGTCGGACGCCAGGATGAGCTGGCGCAGAAGTTCGAGCGGCAGACCCGTGGGCCGGGTCTTGGCCTCCTCGGTGATGATCTGGGTGAGCGTGACGCGGGTCAGGTCCTCGCCGGATTTGGCATCAACCACCTGGACCTGGTTGCCGCGACGGATGAACGCGGCGATGTCCTCCAGGTTCACGTAGCGGCTGTTGCAGGTGTCGTAAAGCCGGCGGTTGCCATATTTTCGGACGAGGAGGGTGGCCGGCTTGATGCTCGCGGGCTTCATATTGCGTCGCACAGCAAACACACATATATATTGACACAACCCCATTACAACTGTATAGTTAAGTTGATGCTGCAGTGCAGCATTTAGGAGGAATTATGCGAGCAGAGGTGAAGCCCACTCATCCCCGGGAGCCGTCCTTCGGTTCGCTTTTCTCGGGATGGATGCGGCAGGGCATGGACACTTTCTTCGCGACCCAGCGGATTCTGGTGGATCTGGCCATGCGGCAGAATGCCAGCGTCATGAACCTTTTGCGGGAGCAGTTTTCCAACCCACGGCACTCCCCGGTCACCATTCTGAACGAACTGGCGGGCGAGGGCATGTCCAATTTCATTGAAGCACAGAATGTTCTTCTCAACCTGGCGCAGCGGCAGAATGAGATCGTCATGAGCGGAGTGAAAGAGCGTGTGGGTGGTTCCACCGCAGCCCTGGCGATGACCGACCTACTGCAGCGCGGGGTGGGCACGTTTATTGATATGCAGCAGGAGTACCTCAAGATCGCCAGCAAGCAGACCCACGCCTGGCTGGAGTCAGCCAAGACCGGCAAGCCCTTCAAGGGTGAGCACCTGGTGCAACTCGCCCGTGAGGGCATGGAGAACTTTGTCCACGCGCAGAAGAAGTTCCTCGATGTGGTCGCCGAGGAAACGGCCAAGGTAGCGGGCGGGAAGCGCATCAATGGAGGCAAGAAACTCAAGAAGACGGAGTTGCTGGAGCTGGCGCGCCAGGCGACCGACTCCTATGTCGATGCGCAGAAGAAGCTCTCGGACTTGGCAGGCCGTCAGATGCACATGAATCTGAAAGCTGCCGGGAAGACGCTGGAGATTCTCAAGCCGTTCCCGTTCGTGCCCTTGTCGGACATGACCCGGGAAGGGGTAAAGAGCTTCGTTGACGCCCAGAAGGCACTGATGGATGTCATGTTGAAGCCCAAGACCGCCGTGAAGCACGAGGCCAAGACCGCGCGGCGCAAACGCCCGGTGCGCGCGGCCAAAAAGGAAGCGGCGGTGGCGTGAGGCGTTGAATTGACTCGGTCTGGCTGAAGTTGTTGGCTGGACGGTCTATCGGCGCATGCGAGGCTGGTCGGATGTGAGGCACAAGGCTGACGTGCCGTTGCGTGCAGCAACGGCACGTCAGAAGCGCAGGGCGCATCTGGCTGAAATGCCCGTGCTTGGCTGCCTCGCAGCCGAAATCCAGACCAGCAAGCTGTGTCCGGCCCCACGCGGATTCCGGCATCCGCAGACGGCGGACAGGCCGTTATCGCGGAAGGACTTGGGGCCGCCAAAGGCCCTTCCGCGGCCTGCAGCCAAAACTTGGGTAACCGCCGGCAATAATTCGGACCGGTAGAAATTCTGGGCGAATGGGTGTACCATGCAGCGGGTGAGGATGCAGCAAAGGGCCCCAGCCAGGACGTCGTCAGGCCGCCTCCACCCAGCCAAGGTGTATCCAGGTAAGACCGGGTAAGCCCGGGGCGGTGTCAGCTCAAACAGAGGAGAACGACGGCTCATCGCGATGGCTGCGCGTCAAAAGGAATATCGGGATCACAAAGAAGCGGAAGTCTCACCTTGGACCGAGGCGCTCGTAGCCGCGGAGGTCCTCCTACTCCATGCAACCCCTGTCTATTACGGCCTTGGTGTGCCCCACGGCGACAATTCCGGGGTGGTGGTGATTCCCGGCTTTCTGGGAACCGACATCTATCTCATGGAACTGCATGCCTGGCTGCGGCGCATCGGATACCGGCCATATTTTTCCGGCATAGGGCTGAACGCGGAGTGTCCAAACCTGCTCATCCAGCGCCGTTTGAATGAAACCATCGCCAAAGCGCGCAAGGAGACCCGGCGCAAGGTCCATGTGATTGGGCACAGCCTGGGTGGCATCATTGCCCGCGCCCTCGCTCATCAGAGGCCGGACATCATCGCCTCGGTAATCACCCTGGGCGCGCCCTTCCGCGGGACGGTGGTGCATAGCGGCGTGCTGCGCGTGGCCGAAATGGTTCGCCAGCGGATCCTCGAAGAGCACGGCCACGGCGTGCTGCCCGACTGCTACACCGGACGCTGCACCTGCAATTTCCTCGATTCTCTGCGGCGAGAGATTCCCGACTCGGTTTTGGAAACCGCCATCTACACGCGGGACGACGGTATCGTGGACTGGCGGTATTGCATGACGCGAAACCCGGAGGTGGATTTCGAAGTATCAGGGACTCATCTCGGACTGGCGTTTAATTCCTCGGTGTACACGCTGATCGCGGAGCGCCTCGCCCTGGCACAGACTCGCAATGGCTCGGCGAACCATGCCAATGGGCGGACCAACGGCGCGTCACACGAGCCTCGGCGCTCCTCCGTTAAGTAATCGAGATCCCCCCGTCGACAGGAATCACCGCACCGTTGACGTACGCCCCGGCCCGCGAAGCAAGATAAATCGCAGCTCCGGCCATGTCGGAAGGAATGCCGATGCGGCGCAGCGGGCAGGCCTGTTCGAGCCGGTCGCGGTAATGCTCCAGCATCCATTCCATCATGTGGCTCTCGAATGGCCCGGGAGCAATGGCGTTGACCGTGATGTTCTTGCCGGCCAGTTTCAGCGCAAGGTCTTTAGTCAGGTGATGCACCGCGGCCTTGCTTGCGGGATAGGCGTAGGTCTCGTAGAAAGGCGCCTTGATGCCGTCAATGGAGCCCATGTTGATGACGCGCGCGGGATCGGCGGGAGTCGCGGCCTTCTCTAGCAAGGGAAGCAGTTCGCGGGTGAGAAAGAAGACTGACTTTACATTCGTGTCCATCACCTTGTCCCACCCGGACTCGGGATATTTGGCCAGGGTTTCACCCCAGGCCGCGCCCGCATTGTTGACCAGAATATGCAGGCGCTCTTCGCGGCGCGCCACCTCGCCAGCCAAAGCCGTGCAGCCTGCGGCGGTGGAGACGTCCGCGGGCAACGAGGCGCACTCCCCCACCTCGCGCAGTTGCTGCGCCGTTTCGTCGCAGACTTCCTTCTTCCGCGAGGAGATGTAGACCTTCGCCCCCGCCTCCAGCAGACCGTGAGCAATCATCCGCCCGATACCGCGCGACCCGCCGGTGACCAGGGCGACTTTCCCATTTAGGGAAAACAGAGTTTGAACGTGGATGGCGTCTTGCGAGTTCATGGGCGCACCCATGCAATCAAAAGTGAATCGTTGGCCGACTAGCTTACCACCATTCGGCGTGCACAGGGTTGAGCAAGCGGGGGGAATGGCTTTGCCCAGCCACTGTGCGGAAAGCCTGATTTTACGCGGCCCTGCGAGGCCACTGGGGCAACGCCCTTTGCGGCCGCAACTTGCTCTTGCAAATCGCGGGCGGGGGGTATGAAGGCTGGGTGGAGGCAGCATTCTCCGGCAGACAGCAAGCGCCGGTTGCCAAACAGCGGCGTTCCAATGGCAAGCCAACAGCAAAGGCCGGCGTGCGCCATGCAATCTCACGTGCCTGGGTGAGATTAGTCACTGACATACCGGGCATCCTGCACTAACTTGCCGTCGAACGCCGAATATCGGCGTGCGGTATTCGCCGTTTTCGCCACTTCCTACCCGGAGCAGTTCAGGACTCGTCGAATTCGGCGTGATAGTGAGTGCGGCGCCAATGCAGCGATGCAGTTTCCCCCGCGCACATTGGCATGGGCTCGCTTTCCGAAAGAGTGAAAGGCCCCTCAGAATTACAGCATGCCGCTGAAGCAAGGAGGTCCCGATGCCAACAAGACAGTTCGTTCTCCTGGTTCTGCTGTCAATCGCACTCATCGCGCCTCCACTTGGGTATGGCCAGGTTGACTACTCGACCGCAACCCTGAAAGGCACGGTTCTTGACCCGCAGAATTTACTGGTGGCGGGCGCCAATGTAACCATCAAGAACCCAAGCACGGGTTTCAGCAAGACAGTAGTCACCGGAGGTGACGGGGAGTATCGCATCCCCCTACTTACCCCGGGGACCTATCAGATCCAAGTCGAGGCACACGGGTTTGCCAAGACAACAGGAAGCGTTTCCTTAACTGTAGGCCAGATTGTCAACTATGACATTCACCTGCAGATCGGCTCCATGGCCGCTACCGTAGAAGTGTCCGGGGAAGCGGCACTGGTCCAGACCGAACAAACCCAACAAGCCAACACCATCAATGAAAGGCAGGTCATCGACTTGCCCAACCTGGCGCGTGATTTCACGGGATCGGTATTCACCCTGCCGGGCGTTTCCAAGTCAGAGGCGCCGCGCGCCCAGAACCCGGGTTTCTCCGGCTTCCAGAGCTCAGGGTTCTCCATCGGCGGGAGCAATGGCCGCAACAACCTGGTCACCATCGACGGCGGGGAGAACGACTACGGCTCCGGACAACTGCGCACCCCCCACGTGCCCGTCGATTCCATCCAGGAGTTCCAGGTGAACCGCAGCTCGTTTGCCTCGGAGTTTGGCTTTACCTCCGGTACCGCGGTGAACATCATCACCCGCAGCGGCACCAACGACTATCACGGCAGCGTGTATGCGTACTTCCGCAATCAGAGCACAGATGCGGCCAACTACTTCGCGCCCAAGACCGGAAGCAAGGCGACCGAGCAGAACTTTGTTTCGGGTCTGACCTTTGGCGGGCCGATTATCAAGAACAAGATGTTCTTCTTTACTTCCTATGAGTGGGTGAAGACGGACCCGCCGCAGTTCCGTTCGTACGCGACCAGCGCGGCGGCGCAAGGCATCAACTCGCCGAAAGCGCCGGGCCCCGCACAGCTCAGCTACGTGAACCAGTTGCTCGCGTCGGAGGATCCGATTCTTCAGGCAATCGGCGCGGAATTCAAGGGCGCGTTGACGCCCTCGAACTTCCCCAACACAGCGAAATTGCTGGACCCCAACACGGGGGTCTTCAACGATTGGAGGAAGTACAACAATTGGGTCACCCGCGTTGACTATCAGCCATCATCTAATGACAGCCTCAGTGGGCGGTTTTCGTTCATGCACGACGACTCCAGCCGCATGTATATATTGGATCCGCTGAATTCCTGGGACGATGCGACCCTGGAGTACTGGCGGGACTACACTGTGCTGGCGAGTTGGAGCCACGTCTTCAGTCCGCAACTGCTGAACCAGTTACGTGTTCAGGTCGTGCCCAGTGATACGGCCGACGTTCCCGTGGTCTCCCCCGATACCGCCTATCTCACGCTGGGCAGCCTGGGGAATTTCCAGGGAGAACACTATGAGCCGTACTATGCCCGGCAGCGGCGCTTTCAGTTTGAAGACAGTGTGACTTGGACCAAGGCACACCACACCTTCAAGTTCGGAGGGTCGTACCGGCCGGTCAGCTATCTGGTGAACGATCAGTTGTGGATGCGGGGCGAGTTCAACTTTTTTGACGGCGCCATCCCGCTGGCCATGCTTCTGTCGCCGGACCTTCAGTACTATTTGGCCACGTCTGAGGTCGGACTACCTGGTCCCGACACCAACCTGAGCGCGCTGCAGTCCTTTGATCTGGGCATTCCCGTGGCCTTCCGCCAGGGATTCGGGAATTCGCAGTGGCAGGGCTGGGGCCACAATGTGGGGTTCTTTGCCCAGGATTCCTGGAAGGTTACCCCCAGCTTCAGCCTGGACTTCGGCGGCCGGGTGGACTATAGCGCCGAAGCATCGCCGATTCCGCACCATGTGTTCTTCTCTCCGCGTGTGGGATTCGCCTGGAGCCCCGGCGGCGATCAGAAGACGGTCATTCGCGGCGGTGGAGGCCTGTTCTTCGCGCCGATACCGTTCTACAACGACTACATCCTGAACTTGCTTGGGGGAAGCGGAAAGTACATCAACCAGTTTGCCAGCTCGATCCAGGAAGTTGATCCGCATACCGGCTACCCCATCCCGGTCGAGCTGTGGGGCTATGGGGTGGCGACCGGGAAGCTGCCCTTCGGTCACCTCACGGATGCCGATCTGAACGCTCTGGGCTTTCAAGTGCCGGGACAAGACAATCAGGTGGTCGTCAACACCAACCGCGGCTTCCGGAACGTTTATGCGGTGCAGGCCAGCTTGAGCGTGCAACGGGAACTGATGCGCAATATGTCGCTTGAGGTGGCTTACCAGATGTACCACGGGCTCCATCAGCAACTCCCCATTGACACCAATGTGAGGGAAGTCGGCGTGACCGATCCTTTTGTCGGTCCCATCTATACCCAGATTGATCCGCGGTACACCCAGATTGAAACCTACTCCTCGGTCGGAAGCTCGATCTATCACGGAGTCACTGTGTCACTGAGCCGGCGTTTCAGTGGTGGCCTGCAGTTCCAGGCCAACTACACCTACAGCCGGGCCATTGATGACAACACCGACTTCAACAACAACTTCATGCCCTTCCGGCCGACCCGGATCGACCTGGAGCGGGGACTCTCTACGTTCAACATTACTCACAATTTTGTCGCGAGCGCAGTGTACAACACCCCCTTCCAGCATGGCGGCAATGTTCTGTCGCGAATGTTCGCTGACATGACCCTCTCGCCGATCCTGTCCATGCGGTCGGGGATTCCATTCACCCTGCGCGTCCCAGGTCTGCAGAATGGAACGCTGGGTGAGTCGCTCTACGCCCGCCCCTGGAATGCGGGGCGGAACACCGGCGTCGGTCCCAGCTTCTACGGCCTCGACATGCGGGTCACCAAGTCCTTTTATGTGAACCGGGAGCGTGGCGTAAAGCTGGATGTCCTGGTGGAAGGAACGAACATCCTGAACCACGCCAACTTCAGCGCCGTCAACGACCAGCTGCCGGCGGACCCGAAACCCTTCCAAGCGGGCTCGCAAACCGTGGACCTGTTGCATGGTCCTTATAACCTCCACGGCTTCAAAGCGTCTGACCCATCGCAGGCCCTGGCGTTCAAGTCGGCATTCGACGCACGGCAGGTGCAGTTCGGACTCAAGCTGATCTTCTGAGGCTTTTCCTGCGAGCGAAACTACCGAGGCCATCGGGTAAGCCGATGGCCTCTTTCTTCTGGCAGCTTCACCCGAAACCGGCATTCCAGCGCCAGAATTGACAGATGTCCGAGACCGCGTTAGCCTCCCCAGCAGATTCCACATGTGTGGGGGCACACTCGTGACACGTCGCCTGCTGTCCGCGGTATTGGTCCCTCTCCTCGTTCTGTGCGCGCTCGGCAGGGATGGCGGCCCCGCGAGCGTTCCCGTCGCCAGCGCCAACACTAATCGGGTGGTGGCCGGTCATTTGGAACACGGTGTCTTCACCATTCAGCTCGATTTGGTGCAGGCAACGTGGTATCCGGAACAAGAGGGAGGGCCGAGCCATTCGGTTTACGCCTTTGCCGAACGCGGCAAGGCACCGCAGATTCCCGGTCCTTTGATTCGCGTGCCGCAGGGGACCGAGGTGCGCGCCAGCATTCACAATTCTCTGCCCGCCACGATGTATCTCCGGGGACTCGATGCCCACGACGCCTCCAACCCCGAGCCGCTGCGCATCGCCGCGGGAGAAACCGCTGAGGTACGCTTCACTGCCAGCACGCTCGGGTCTTATTACTACTCCGCCCGAAGCATGAAGGAGTCGCTCCGGGACGTCGGGTTGCTGACGATCGCGGATGACCTTCCCATGGGCGAGGGGCCGGTTGGCATCGAGAGCCAACTCGATGGCGGCTTCGTTGTGGACCCGCCGGGCGCCACCCCCAACGATCGGGTATTCATCATTACGCTGTGGATGGGGGGTGTCATCACGCCGCCGTTTCGCGAAACCCGCGCCATCAACGGCAAGTCCTGGCCCTACACAGAACACTTGTCCTTGCGCGTAGGCGATACCGCGCACTGGCGCATCCTCAACCCCAGCCTGAGCGATCACGCCATGCACCTGCATGGCTTTTTCTTTCAAGTGAACAGCGTCGGGGACGGCGAGCATGACCGGATCTATGCGCCCGATGAGAGTCCCCACGCCGTCACACAATACCTGGCTCCGGGAGGAACGACTTCTCTGACCTGGACGCCAGAGCGCGCGGGGAACTGGATCCTGCACTGCCATATGGTCGTCCACATGTTGTCGGACGAGAACCTGGGCTCGCATCCGGCGGCACCGGCTCCGGACCACGCGTCGCATGACCAGCCCGCAGATTCCTCCGGTATGGGCGGGCTGGTTCTTGGCATTACGGTGTCACCCGCCGGGACTGAACACGCGGCTGCGATTTCCACCTCGCCGGCGCGCCAACTGCGTCTCCTGGTGCGCGAGCGGCCGGCGACCCGTTTTAGTCCCCTCGGCATGGGCTACCTCATCCAGGATGGTGGAGCGAAGGACACTGCCGATCCCCCGCCGATTCCCGGGGCCCCCCTGGTGCTTACGCGCGGCGAGCCGACGGAGATCGAGGTCGTGAACCAGCTGCATGAACCCACCGCTGTGCACTGGCATGGCATCGAATTGCAGAGCTACTACGACGGGGTGCCGGGATGGAGTGGCGAGTCGCCGCAGATCACGCCCCCGATTCCCCCCGGCGGCTCTTTTCTAGCCCGCATGACTCCTCCGCGGGCCGGCACATTTATTTACCACACGCACTGGCATGATTTGGGCCAGCTCACCAGCGGACTGTACGGCCCGCTCATCGTCCTCGAACCCGGACAGAAGTTTGACCCCGCTGTGGACAAAATCTTCCTCATCGGCCGCGCCGGCCCGAACGAATCGGTCGATCCCCTGGTGCTGAACGGCAGCCCGCAGCCGGGTCCGCTCGTCCTCAAAGCCGGTACGCACTATCGTTTCCGGTTTATCAACATCAGCCCCAACGATTCCGACATCAAGGTTTCGCTCCTGGCTGATTCCAAACCCGTAGCGTGGCGAGCGATCGGCAAAGATGGATGGACTCTGCCTGAGAAGCTGGCGACTCTCCGCCCGGCGCTGCAACCGGTCAGTGTGGGTGAGACCTACGATTTCGAGTTTGCGCCCGACCGTCCCCAGAGGCTGGTGCTCGAGGTAGGCGGCACTTTTCTTGACTTCAAGCTGAGCCAATCCATCATCGTGAAGTGACGATTACCGCGATTCAGGTTCGCGGGCGGGCGGGGGAGTAGCGGTCGAGCGCTTTCTGCGCCACTTGCACCCATAACCGGCCGCCATAGAGCAGCGCGCTGAGCTGGACTAGGACCCAGTCGCGGCGAGCCAACGGCGCCCCAAAGGTGCGGAGATCGGTCAGCCAGCTTTGCACGATATGGCGGGCGATCACAGACTCCATCGTCAGGTCCGGGGCGGCGATGTCGTGCAGGATGCCATCGAGTGTGAACAACACTTTGCGGAACAGGACCAGGGGCGCGGGAAGGCGGATTCCCTTCCAGGCGATGTCTTCCAACAAATCCATGGCATCGACCGCTCCCGGGAAGTGAGTGATTGGCAGCCGGTCGAGGAAGCGCGTCACATGTTCGCGGATGACGCGCTGCTGCGAGTGTTTGCGCCTTCGTCCCGTCCGGCTGAGGCCCTGGATCGCGTTCGAAACGCCCACCGGGTCACGCAAGGCCATCATCAGAAACAGCATGGCAAGCTGGCGGCGCTGGTCGCGGCTGAGGTATTCGGTGAGCGCCCAGTCGAGAACCACGAGCTCTCCGCTGCGCTTGTCGTACAGCAGATTGCCCGCGTGGGGATCGGCGTGGAACATCACGTCTCCATGCGGAGCGAACAAAGGGGCGGCAATCAGAGTTTCGATGAGCTGGGTGGAAACCTGGACCCGGCGCCACGCCGGCATGCGGGACACCGCGTCCGTGATCTTCGTGCCATGCTGTTCGGTCATCGCGGTAATCGTAGGAGTGCAAAGTGGCCGAATCAGCCGGGGCACGAGTACGCCGGGTACGGACTGATAGAAACGACCCGCCTCCAGCAGCGTCGCCTGTTCCCGCGCAAAGTCCACCTCGTGCTGCAGCAACCGCCGGACATCGTTAAAAGTGTCGGGCATAACGTGGCGGGCAAAGTCATAGTCGCGGTGCTTGGATCCAAGGTGGGTGGCCAGCCGTGCCAGCAGCTCCATGTCCTCAGCGAAGCAGGCGGGAATGTAGGGCTTCATTACTTTGAAGACGCCACGCTCGCGACGCTGCAGTTCGGGGTTGTACCAGGTAAATCGCACCACCGCGCTGACGCTGGCTTCGCAGAAAATAGCAGAATCGACCTCAACAGCCGCGCTTTTCAGCCGCGCTCCCAGTTCCTCGAAGATGATGGCGCGGATCTGCTCGGCGTTCACGTCGCAGATTCCGTTCTCCAATTCCGAGAGCGCTTTGCGCAGAGAGCCGCGCAGGTGGGGATTTCGCGCCAATACTTGTCCAAGTTTTTGCAGACCCGGCACCATGGCGATCAGGCGCAACAGGCGCACCTCGGGCGGGGTATCGGCCGGAAGATCCATCTGTTCCACCAGCTTGGGGGCGAGGCGGGGCGCGGACAGATGAGTGAGCATGAAGAGCATGGCGTCGCGCACCAGCGGGCGCCAGCGCGCATACAGCTTCGGAACCAGGCGCTCTACCGGCAGGTACTGGACGACCCACTTGCCCATTTCCTCGCGCACCGATGGACCGGAAGGACCGTCCAAAAGTGCGGCAATGGCAGCAATCCGCTCAGCGGTCTTGGTGTCTTGGGACCCGGCAGCTAAGACCTCATTAGGTGGGCCTTGATGCAGGCATTCTCCGACAGAGGCTAAACCCGGCATAGGTCTAGGGTATACCCACCGGAGATCGGGGGCTGTGGGAAACCTGCAGAAAGCTCTTCCCGTTCTGGGAGGCGAGCCTGGTGCCTGTTAAGCCACGCAGCCATCACTTGACTCTGTGATGGGGATCACTTGCTGGGCGGTATTAGGGGGCTAGACTCACACCATGCGTCGCTTTGCATGTGTAGCGATTGCGTTCCTGGCCTTCTGTTGGACGGCCTCGCCGATAGTGGCGTGTGTGATCTCGGGGAAGGCCATGTCTGCCCAGGAGAACGACTGCTGCCAGCATATGACCGAGATGTGCAACTCGGCCCGGATGCCGCGGCTGCATTCCTGCTGTAAAACTGAGGCTCGCCCGAGCAACGGGCTGCTTGTAACCAAAGACGACCGCTCCGGACCGACGTTACAGATGGTTGCGGCCCTTCCCCCGCCAACCTCGCGCGAGATTCCCATCTTCTTTCAAGGAAGCACTAACGACCGCCCGCCAACCGAATCATTGTCCAGTACGACTATTCTGAGAATCTAGGCATCTCTCCGTCCTTCGCGCTTTTTGTGACGCGAGCCCGAAGTGTTTTCTAACTGACGGAGAGATTTATGAGATTTCCATACGCGCTGCTCTTGCTGTGCACGTGCGTCGTGAGTGCTGCGGCCGAGGATCCGTTCCCTGCTGCCGACGCTCTGTTTGCACAGCATCACCACTCAGTCGCATCCGGCCCCGCCTCCACGCTCGACGAAATTGAGCGGATGGCGCTGATGGGCAACCCTGAAATCCGCGTCGCTGCAAGGCAATTAGCCGTGGTTGAGGCTCACGTCCCTGCGGCCGGCGCACTCGATGATCCCATGGCCGGCTATCGGGGATGGGGCATCCCTCTGCGCCAACCCTGGAACTATAACGCGGCGCAGAACATGTTCATGGTGAGCCAGACGTTCCCGGGGTTTGGCAAGCGCGGCCTGCGCACTGAGATCGCGCGGGCGGATGTGGCCGAGGCAAAAGCCACGCTCGACAACACACGGCTCAACGTCCGGGTACGCGTTCGCAAGGCGTTTTACGACCTGCTGCGGGCGAAGGACGAGCTTCGCATCCACGATGAGCACGTCGTCATCGCCCGGCAGGCCGTGGAAGCTGCCAGGATCAAGTACACCGTCGGCGAAGTCCCGCAGCAAGACATCCTCAAAGCGCAAGTTGAGTTGACGCGACTGGCGGAGCATCTGATTCACTTCGAACAGGATGAAGAAGTGGCACGATCCCGGCTGAACACGCTGCTCGGCCGCGATCCCGGCGGGCCGATCAATGTTCGTGGGGATTACCCCATTCCCGCCCAGTTGCCGGGTGCCGAGGCGCTTGAAAAATTGGCGCTGGCGTCCCGGCCAGACCTGGCACAAGCACAAGCAGCAGTAGAAAAGAGCCGGCAGGAGCAAGCTTTGGCGGTGAAGAGCTACACCCCGGACTTCACACTGTCGGCCGGTTACATGCTCATGCCGAGCGGTGCGAGCCCGCGGAACAACTATATGGTCGAGGGTTCGATCAACCTGCCCTGGCTGAACCGCCGCAAGCACGATGCCGAAATTGCTGAGGCCAAGGCCAAAGTCAGCGAACAGGATGCCGAGCTTGCGGCCGTGCGCAATGCCGCATTTGGCCAGATCCAGGAATCACTGGCGCAGCTGCGCGCGGCCAAGAGGCTGGCAGACGTGTATCGGGGTTCGCTGCAACCGCAAGCAGAAGCCACTCTGCGCTCAACCGTGATTGCGTATGAGAACGATCGCACTGACTTCCTCAATCTGCTCAATAGCCAGACCACTGTAGTTGATATTGATCTGGCCTACTTCCAGGCGCTGGCGGATTTTGAAACCCGATTCGCAGACTTGGAACTTGCGGTTGGTTCACCGATCGAGAGGACCGGCCAGCCGTCCCCACTGGAGGTGACGCAATGAATGAACACACTTATAAGCATGCTTTTGTGATTGCCGCGGCGCTCTGCCTGACACTGGCTGCCGCCCTAGTCTATGTCGCCCGCAGTCATTACCCGACTAATCTTGCTGTCGAGAAGCCGAGCTTTGTGGTCGCCCAAGGGCCAGAGCGTTCTGAGCCATCGTCAGCGACAGTTCCGTCTCCCGGAACGTCCCCGGCGGCACTCACTCCGGTGCAGTTGTCTCCGCAGCGTCTGCAGATGATCGGAGTGAATACCGCTCTGGTTGAGATGCAGACGGTCAACCACGAACTGCGGGTTGCCGGCAATGTGGATGTGAACGAGCAGCGCCTTGCCTACGTGCAAACCCGCTTCCCCGGCTGGATCCAGAAGGTGTTTGCCAATGCCACTTACCGCTACGTGCGCCGCGGCGAGCCGATTTTCACGATCTACAGCCCGGAATTGGTCAGCACCGAACAGGAATACCTGCTCGCGCAGCAGAATCGCAAGTCTTTGGGGCAAGAGGTCCATGGAACCGCGGCGCGGGAGAGTGACTGGTTGTTGCAGGCGGCCGCCGACCGGTTGAGCCGGTTCGGAGTACCGGCGCGCGAGATCGAAAGGCTGGAACGGACCGGCACGGTGCAGCACGACGTCGCAATTGATTCCCCGGCGTCCGGCTACGTCACGGAATTCAACGCACTTCCGAACCAATACGTGCAGGCCGAAACCCGGCTCTACACCATTGTTGATCTTTCAAGCGTCTGGGTGTACGCCAATGTGTTTCAGACCGACGTTGGCCAGTTGAAGCCGGGCACTCCCGCCGCGGTAACGGTCGATGCCTATCCGGGGCGGACCTTCAAAGGACAGATTGACCAGATCCTGCCGCAGGTTGATGCCATGACGCGAACCGTGCGAGTGCGTCTCGTCTTCAGCAATCCGGGACTCGTGCTGAAGCCGGGCATGTACGTGAACGTTCGCATAAGCATCCCTCTGGGGCATCAACTCGTGGTTCCGGCTTCAGGCGTACTGCAGGCCGGTTCGCGGGACCTGGCATTCGTTGACCGCGGCGGCGGTTACCTCGAACCCCGGGAGATTGAAGTGGGGCCACGACTCGACGACCATGTCGTGGTTTTGAAGGGTTTGCGCGCTGGGGAGCGGATTGTGAGTTCCGCGAATTTCCTCGTGGATTCGGAGTCTCAACTGCAGGCGGCAATCGCGTCGTTCGCTCCATCCCCGCCAGGCGCGGGCCCCGCAGCCGCGCCGAGTGTGCCAGAGCAACAGCCGTCGCTGGATCTCACCACGGAACCTACACCGCCGCATAGAGGCAGCAATATGCTGCACGTCAAACTGAGCGCCGCCGACGGCAAACCCATCGCCGGCGCCGAGGTAATAGTCACCTTCTACATACCAGCCATGCCGGCGATGGGCATGGCGGCCGTAAAGAAATCAACATCATTGTCCGACAAGGGCGACGGCGCTTATGACGGTCTGCTGCAACTCGACAGCGGCGGCTTCTACCAGGTGACGATCACGGCGCAGCGCAATGGGGGCACGATTGCCACCAGACAGCTCAGCCTGAGCGTCACGGGAGGTATGTGATGATCTCCCGAATCATTGAATGGTGCGAAGAAAACCGGTTTCTAGTGATAACCGGGGTGGCCTTTCTCGTGATGGCAGGAATCTGGTCCTTGTACCATATTCCATTGGACGCGCTCCCGGACATCAGCGATGTCCAGGTAGTGATCCATACCGAGTGGGCGGGCCAACCGCCGAGCGTCATCGAAGACCAAGTCACGTATCCCATCGTCACCAGTTTCCTGGCGGCGCCGCACGTCAAAGCCGTGCGCGCCCAGACGATGTTCGGGGACTCTTATGTCTTCGTCATATTTGAAGACGGCACCGATTTGTACTGGGCGCGGTCACGGGTAACCGAGTATCTGCAACAGATCGCCGGGAGCCTGCCTTCCGATGTGCATCCCGCTATCGGCCCGGATGCGACGGGCGCGGGCTGGGTCTACGAGTATGCGGTCATTGACCGCAGCCACAACCGCAGCCTTGCCGATTTGCGGGCCCTGCAGGACTGGTACCTGCGCTACCAACTGGAAACCGTACCTGGCGTCGCCGAGGTGGCCACACTAGGCGGATACGTTCGCCAGTACCAGGTGAAACTCGACCCCAACAAGCTGTTCTCGTATGGCATTTCAGTCTCGACCGTCATGGATCGCGTCCGCGAGAGCACCAACGAGGTCGGGGGCAATGTGCTGGAAATGAGCGGCGCCGAATACATGGTGCGCGGGCTCGGTTATCTACGCACACTCTCGGACCTGGAAAACGTTCCGGTCGCATCGAAGAACGGAACGGCGGTGTTGATCCGCGATCTGGGCAGTGTCGCGTTTGGGCCGGACGTGCGCCGTGGGGCAGCGGAGTGGCAAGGCGACGGCGAGGCGGTGGGCGGGATCGTTGTCATGCGCTACGGCATGAACGCGTTGGACGTCATCCACGGGGTCAAGACGAAACTGGCGCAGATTGCACCGTCGTTACCCCCCGGTGTTGAAATCGTTTCCGGCTACGACCGCTCGTGGCTGATTGATGAGTCCATCAAAACCCTGAAACGTGACCTCATCGAAGAAGCGATGATTGTCAGCTTTGTGACGATTGCGTTCCTGTTTCATTTCCGTTCGGCGCTCGTGCCCATTATCACGTTGCCCATTGCCGTGCTGGCGGCGTTCATCCCCATGTACTACCTGCGGGTCAGCTCCAACGTAATGTCGCTCGGCGGACTGGCGCTGGCCATCGGGGTGCTGATTGACGCGGCCATCGTGATGGTGGAAAACGGTTACAAGCACCTGGCCGAACCCAACGGGCCGATCCCCCACAATGCCTCCGATCCTCTCAGCGAGGGCCAGCGCAGGCTCATTCTGCTGGGTGCGGCCAAGCAGGTGGGTCCGGCGCTGTTTTATTCATTGATCATCATTTTGGTTTCGTTTCTTCCTGTGTTCTTGCTGGAAGCGCAGGAAGGACGGATGTTCCGGCCGCTGGCTTGGACTAAAACTCTGGCGCTGGCTTTCTCCTCGCTGCTTTCGATCACCCTGGTGCCGGTGCTCATGCCCCTGTTTATCCGGGGAAAGTTGCGTCCCGAGTCTCAGAACCCCGCCGCGCGGGCGACTCACGCAATCTATTTACCGGTGCTGCGCTGGTGCCTGCGTCATTGGAAGCTGGTGATTGCGATCAACCTTGTCTTTCTGGCAATCACCATCCCTCTCTACTTCAAGCTCGGCAGCCAGTTCATGCCTGCGCTCTACGAAGGGTCATCCCTCTATATGCCAAGTGCCCTGCCTGGCATCTCAATCCGACAGGCGACGATGCTCCTCCAGGAGCAGGACCGTATTATCCGTTCATTTCCGGAAGTGGAAACGGTCTTCGGCACTCTCGGCCGTTCCGACAGCGCCACAGACAACGCACCCCTCGACATGTACGACACCACCATCATGCTGAGGCCACGCGAGCAGTGGCGCAAAGGCATGACATACGAAAAACTCATTCAGGAGATGGACGACAAGCTGCAATTTCCCGGATTGACGAACACCTGGACGATGCCGGTGGCGAGCCGGCTCGACATGGAACTGACCGGCATCAAAACGCCCGTGGGGCTTAAGATTCAGGGCCCTGATCTGAACCAGATCCAGCAGATCGGCGCCCAAATCGAGCAGCTACTCTCCAAGTTGCCTGCCACCAGCTCGGTGTTTGCCGAGCGCGTATCGCAAGGCTTCTACCTGAATGTGGAGGTAAACCGGGCGGAGGCGGCTCGATACGGGCTGAGCGTTGCGGACGTGCAGCGTGTCATTACTTCGGCAATCGGGGGTGCTGACGTCGCACAGAACGTGGAGGGCCGCCAGCGCTTCCCGATCAATGTACGCTACGAGCGCAACTTTCGTGACGATCCCGAAGCTCTAGGACGCGCGCTGATCGCCACTCCGGCGGGCGCGCAAATTCCCCTCCAGGAAGTGGCGCGTGTATTTTTCTCACGCGGTCCGGCCATGATTCGGGACGAGGATGGAGCCTTGACCGGCTATGTCTATCTCGACTTGAAGACCAAAGATTATGGCGGGTTTGTAAAACAGGCGGACAAGCTCTTGAAGGAGAAGCTGGTACTGCCCGCGGGGTACTCCTACCGCTGGGCGGGCGAGTATGAGTTCGAACTCCGCGCCAAACAACGGCTGCAGATCATTCTGCCAGTTGTGTTCTTCGTGATCTTCTTGCTGCTCTATGTGGTATTCAAGTCCGCCACGGAGGCAGCGGTCTTGATTTTTCCGACGCTGTACGCCATGTCCGGGGGGCTTCTTCTGCAATGGCTGCTGGGTTACAACTTCAGCGTAGCGGTTTGGGTCGGATATATTGCCCTGTTCGGAATTGCCGTGGAGACCGGGGTAGTCATGGTGGTGTACCTGCACGCAGCAGTTCAGCAGCGGAGCGCCGGGGGCAGGCTTTTGACCGAATCCGACATGGAGGAGGCCACGGTCGAGGGTGCGGTGCAGCGATTGCGGCCCAAACTGATGACGGTGACAGCCGTCATTCTCAGCCTGGCTCCGATCCTCTGGGAGTCAGGGGTCGGTTCGGATGTGATGAAGCCGATTGCCGCCCCGATTGTCGGTGGCATGATCACGTCCACGATCCACGTCCTGATTTTGGTGCCGGTCTTCTTCCTGCTGCTGAAACGAAGGGCGCTGCGCGGGGGCGCAGTCATGGCCAGACCTGAATGAAAGGGTTGCAATCGCGACCGGATTCAATTCGCAAACTGTTTAGAGTCCCGTGGTCTGGTATCGCAATACTGACAAGGTGAGACGGTAGTCGTAGGTCGCCTGCGCGCTGCCGATTTGCGCTTGTGTCTGCTGAAGTTGTGCCTGGCTGAACTCCACGATGGAGCCCAAACCGAGTTGGTAGCGAGTTTGCGCGAGATCGAGAGCTTGATTGGCCTCATCCAGCAACTGCCGGCTGACGTTGACCCGCTCGTAGGCGGTGTTGGCGTTCAGCCAACTGGTGCGCACATCGCGGGAAATTCGGTTGCGCAAGTCGAGCAAGTGTTCGCGCACGGCCTGGGAACGGAGGCTGGCTTCGCGGGCCTTCGCCGAGTAAAGGAAGCCATTGAAGACGGGAATCTGCACATTGATTCCCGCCGCTCCATACCAGCTTGAGAGGTGATCGTTGCGCACCGGCGCGCCGCCGAACGCGCCCAGGGCGCTGATGGTGGGAAACAGCAGATCGTGCTGGGCATTGCGATACTTCTCCGAGGATTGTTCCTCGAACTCCAGCGCCAGGATCTCGGGACGCTGGCTGAGGGCCTCGGAAATGAGCGGGTCGGCGTCGGCCGGCGGAGCCGTGAGCTCCGCGGTATCTTCCAGGAGTTCGAAGTTTTGCAAGCTGGAATAACCGAGGATCGCGGAGAGGCCGGCCAGGGCTGCCTTGTAGTTGTTCTGCGCGTCGAGCAGAAGAAGTTTTGCCTGGGCAAGGTTCACTTTGGCGAAACTCAAGTCCAGACCGGATTTCAGCTTGCTTTTCGTCAGGGCCTCGACCTGGTCAGCAGTGAGCTGCCGGGAGGTCACGGTTTGTTCGGCCACTTTGAGGACCGCGCGTGTCTGCAGAGCATTGTAGAAGGCCTGGTTGACCGCGAGCAGAATGTCTTCCTTGGTGGCGAGTGCGTTCTGGTCTTCGGCCCTGGCCTGCAGGCGCGCGCTCGCCACCAGATTCGTGGTGTGGCCGAAGTCCGTGATGAGCTGGCTCACGGTCGCACCCCCCGCGGCACGGTCATAAATGATCGGGTTGTTCAGCCCGCCGGCGGTGATGCGACTGTCCTGGTGCGCATCCACCGCAGTCAGGTTGGTGTAGGCCGTGGGCCAGAGATTTGCCCGCGCTTCACGGGTCACCTGCTGTGATGCCAGCGCGCTCAGCCTGGCGACCGAGATCGCCGGGTTGTTCTTCAGGGCGATGGCCTCTGCGTCTTTTATAGAGAGCGGCACTGGCGCAGCCGGCGAACCCGGCTGCTGGTTGGAGCTGCTCTGTCCGCCTGCGCCCATGGGAGCATCAGGCAGGGCTTGCGCATCGTCCGGTGTGCCGGGATTGCCGGAGGGGTATGGTTGAGCAGCAATTGACAAGGCGCAAAAGAGTACGCTGAACACTGCAGCCACTCTCATTTTCATTCAGGCGCCTCCTGAGGGACAGTTTTTGCGTTGTGGTAGGCCCACAGATAGGCCGCCGGTACCAGAAAGACCGTGAGAACAACGGAGACAGTGAGGCCGCCAATGATGGCTCGGGCCAAGGGCGCATAAGCTTCACTCCCAGTGCCCAGCTTCAGGGCCAGCGGAACCAGCCCGATGATGGTCGCGAGAGAAGTCATCAGGATGGGACGAAGACGGATGCGGCAGGACGAGATGATGGCGTCGTGCACAGCCATCCCCCGCTCTTCCAGGCGGTGCGCAAACTCCACGATCAAGATGCTGTTGGAAACCACAATGCCCACCATCATGATCACGCCCATCAGCGACTGCACGTTCAGGGTGGTGCCACTCAAAAACAACGTCACCAGGACGCCGGTGATGCCCGTCGGCACGGCCAGCAGGATGAGAACCGGATCCAGAAAGGACCGGAACTGGGCCACCAGAATCAAGTAAAGAAGGATGATGGAAAGGAGCAGTCCAAATCCAAAGCTGCGGAATGAAGCGCGCATCCCCTGCACCATGCCGCGCAGATCCACACGCACGTCCGAGGGCAGCTTCTGTTTGGCAATAATGCGGTCGATGGCATTGGCCACCTTGCCCAGGTCTTCGCTTTTGGTGGTGACATAGATGTCAATCACACGCTGAATCTGGTAGTGGTCGACCTCAGTGGGAGACTCCACCCGGCTAACGGTGCCCATTGCGCCCAGCAGGGCGGCCTCGGGCCTGCTGGGGGCACGGATCGGAATGGACTTCAGGTCGCCCAGAGTGTGGATGGCCGTCTCATGATACTGCACGGTCAGCATGTAATCGTTGCCCGTCTTGGGGTCGATCCAGTAGCTGGGAGCGATCATCCCATTCGAAGTGAGCGCGGTAATGATGTTGTCGACTACTTCCTTTTGCGTCAGTCCCATCTCGCTGGCATGTTCGCGATCAATGTCCAGCCGCAGGGCGGGATAATCGAGGTTCTGAGGGATGAAAGCGTCGCCCACGCCGGGAATCTTGCGGATTTGCTGGGCCAGCTGGGTGGCGGCATCGTAGGCGGCGTCCATGTCCTGGCCGCTGAGTTGCACATCGATCGGCGCAGGCAGACCCTGGTTCAGGACCGCGTCCTGCAAACCACCGGATTGAAAGTAGGCGCTGATGTCCGGCATCTGCTGGCGTAATTCGCGGCGCACCCGGTCCATGTATTCGTAGCTGCCGATTTTGTGGTGCTCGTGGAGCGCCACCAGCACCGTGGCGGTGTGCGGTCCGGAATTGCTGGTGTAGATCGAGGAAAAGCCAGGGATGACTCCGATGTTGGAGACCACCAGCTTCAGGTCGGCGGGATCCACCACCTTGCGGATCACGTCCTCCACCTGGGCAACGTCTTTGTTGGTGATTTCCACGCGCGTGCCGGACTGCGCTTTCAGATTGATTTCGAACTGGCCGGCATCGCTGCGCGGGAAGAATGCCACGCCGAGGAACGGAAACAGCCCCAGGCTCAGAACAAAAAGCCCGAGAATCGCCGCGGTGGTGACTCTGGGCAACACCACAGCCCGGCGGACAAGGCGGTCGTAGCTGTCGAGCATCCGCTGAAATTGAGCATTGAACCAGATGTTAAAGCGCGTCAACCAGCTCCGCCCTTGAGCCGAAACGGCATGATGCTCATGACCCTCGTCGAATTCCGGAGCGCCCTCATCAGCTTCATAAGCCGTGATCAGCCGGGCACAGAAAAGTGGCACCACCGTCATGGCCACAAAATAGGAGGCGAACAAGGACAGCACGACGGCCAAAGCCAGGGCGGAGAACAGATAGCGCCCAACTCCGTAGAGAAACAACACCGGGAAAAACACCACCGCGGTAGTCAGGGTCGCCGCCAAAACTGCCATGGAGACTTCCTGCCCGCCGCGCTCGGCAGCGACGAGCGGAGGCTCTCCCAGTTCCAGGTGCCGGAAGATGTTCTCTAACACAATCACCGAGTTGTCGATCAGGCGGGAGAAGGCGAGGGCCAATCCCGCCAGCACCATGGTGTTGATGGAACTGCCACCGAAGTAGAGCGCGATAATTGCCGCCAAAGCGGAGAGTGGGATGGACAGCGATACCGCGACCGTGGCCCGCAGACTCCCGAGGAAGAGCAACACCATCAGGCAGGTGAGGAACAGCCCCATGCCGCCTTCATGCAGCAGGCTTTCAATGGCCTGCTTCACGAAGGCCGACTGGTCGAAGACGACCTTGGACACCAGGTTCTTGGGCACGTCGAACAGGCCGGAGACCACCTTCTTGACCCCGTCTACGACCGCGATGGTGTTGGTGTCGCCACCTTGCTTGAGGATCGGCAGGTAGACCGAGCGCTCTCCGTCGACGCGCACGATGTTGGTCTGGATCTGGGCGGCATCCCTGGCTTCCCCCACGTCCTTTACCATCACCGTGGATTGCCCCACCGTTTTCAAGGGGAGGTCGTCAATTTCCCGGACGGCGGACAGCTGGCTATTGGTGTAGATGTTGTAGTCGTAGGGTCCAATCTTGGTGTCTCCGGCGGGGAGAATCAAATTGGAGGAGTTTAGCGCGGGGACCACATCCATCAGGCTGAGTTGCCGCGCCTGCAGTTTCGAAGGATCCACATAGACCATGATCTGCCGGTAGCGCCCTCCAAAGGGCGGCGGCACGGAGGCGCCCGGCACCGTGGCCACCTGGTTGCGAACCACGAACTGGCCCAGGTCGCGAAGCTGGGTCTCGTTCAGCCCCTCGCCTTTTAAGGTGATGAGACAAACCGGCAGGCTGGAGGCGTCGAACTTCATGACCACGGGCGGCAGGGTACCGCTGGGCAAACGGCGAAGGTCGGCCATGGCCAGATTGGAGATCATGGTCACGTCAGAATCCGGGTCGGTCCCGGGCTGAAAATAAATCTTGATCACGCTGGCGCCGGGCAGCGAACGCGACTCGATGTGATCAATGCCGCTGCCCAGGGTAAAGAAGCGCTCAAAGCGACCCGTAATTTCGGTCTCGATTTCTTCCGGGGGCATGCCGTTGTAGAAGGTCGCGACCACGACCTCGGGGATGTTAATGGTGGGGAACAGGTCGACCGGCATCCGCACCAGGCTGGTGAAGCCCACGACCGTGATCAGCAGGCAGGCAACGATGATGACATAGGGATTGCGGATGGAAAACCGAGACATTATTCGAGTGCAGCCCCCCTCGCTGGCGAGATAGAGACCGCAGAACCGGGCTGCGAGACGGCTCCTCCGGGCCCTGGTTTGCGGCGGTGGGCAAGTAAATAGGCTGCTGGCACCAAGAAAAGCGTGGAGACAAACGACAGTATCAACCCGCCGATGATAGCCACCGCCAAGGGCGCGTAGGCCTCGCCTCCGGTCCCTAACTTCATGGCCATCGGGATGAGGCCGATCAGCGTGGCCAGCGAGGTCATCAGCACGGGCCGCAATCGCACGACGCAACCCGAGACAATGGCAGGAGTAAGGGCCACGCCTTCTTCGAGCATTCTCCTGGTGTACTCCACTGTCAAGATGCTGTTGGACACAGCAATTCCCATTAACATGACCATTCCCATCAGCGACATGACGTTGAGGGTAGCGCCGCTGATCAACAGACCGGCGATCGCGCCCGTTATTCCTAGTGGAATGGCAAGCAGAATCAACAGAGGATCGAGAAAAGACCTGAACAGGGGTACCAGGACGAGGTAGAGCATCACCATGGCCAGGCAAAGCCCCATCCCGAAGCTGGAAAACGAGGAGTGCATGGCCTCCACCATGCCTCGCAGTTGTACGTACACGCCGTCGGGCATTTTGGTGGTGGCCAGGAGCTTTTGGATTTGTTTGCTCGCGTACCCCAGGTCTTCGCCGCCGGTGGTGACATAAATGTCCACCACCCGCTGGATCTGATAATGGTCCACTTCGGTCGGCGACTCCAGCCAGTGGGCGTTGGCCACCGCGTCGAGCAACATGGCCTTGGGACGGCCCGGCGCTCGCAAGGGAACGGATTTCAAGTCGCCAAGCGATTGAATGGCGGACTCCGGATATTGGACCGTCAGCATGTAGTCGTTGCCCGTCTTCGGATCAATCCAGTAACTGGGGGCGATCATGCCATTCGAGGTGAGAGCGGTGATGACGTTGTCCACCACCTCCTTCTGCGTCAGACCCAGTTCGCTGGCGTGCTCGCGGTCAATGTCCAGGCGCAGCGCCGGATAGTCCAGGTCCTGGGGAATGAATGCGTCGCGCACTCCCTTGATCCCCCGTATCGCGGCAGACAGCCGCACGGCGCTGTCATAGATCTTCTCCAGGTCATTTCCACTGATCTGCACGTCAATCGGCGCAGGCAGGCCAGCGTTGAGTACGGCATCCTGCATACCCCCGGACTGGAAAAACGCGCTGACCGCGGGCAGGTCGCGGGCCAGCCGGGTTCGCACCCGGTCCATGTACTCGTAGCTGCCGATCTTGTGGTCCGGTGTGAGGCTTACCTGGATGGTGGCGGTATGGGATCCGGAATTGCTGGTATAGATCGAGGAGAATCCCGGAGTGACCCCGATGTTGGAAACGATCATTCCAAGATCGTTGCGCGAGACCACCTGGCGCAGCAAGTCTTCCACCTGCTTTACCAGGTGTTCGGTGACCTCAATGCGGGTGCCGGAAGGCACCTTGAGGTTGATCACGAACTGGCCGGCGTCCGTCCGGGGAAAGAACGCGACACCCAGAAGGGGATAGAGACCAAGGCCCAGAGCAAAGACCACAACGGAAGCCAGAACTACCGTCCAGGGCCGGGCAAGCGCAGACTTCAGCGTTTGCTCGTACCAGTTCGTGCTCTTGCGGAAGCCTGCTTCGAACCACAGGCCGAATCGGGACATGAGTCTGGAGAACGTGGCGCGACGGGGCTGGTTCGCGGCGTTGGCGGTACGTTGCCGCAGGAATTGCGCGCAAAACAGCGGTACGACGGTCATGGCAATGACGTAGGACGCGACCAGGGAGAGCACCACAGCCAGAGCCATGGCAGAAAACAGGAACCGGCTGACTCCGAAGAGAAACGTCACCGGGAAGAAGATGACGGCGGAGCCCAACGTCGCCGCCAGCACCGCAAGCTGTACTTCCTTTCCTCCGAGTTCCGCCGCTTGCGGCGGCGGCTCGCCCGCATCCAGATGGCGGAAGATGTTCTCCAGCACGACCACCGCGTTATAAATCAGTCGAGAAAAGGCCAGCGCCAGACCTGCCAGCACCATGCTGTTTATCGAACTGCCGCCCAGGGCCAGGAAGATGAAAGCGCACAGGGCGGAAAGCGGAACCGACAGAAACACCGCGACCGTGGCCCGAAAACTGCCGAGGAATCCGAGAATCAGCAGGCAGGTCAAGAACAAACCCAGAGCCGCACCGAGGGAGACCGCGCGGATCGCCGCCTTGACAAATAAAGACTGATCAAACACTACGTGGGCAACCAATTGCCGGGGCACGTCGAAAAGATTGTTCACGATGCTGCGAACGCCGTTCACCACCGCAATGGTGTTGGTGTTGCCCCCTTGCTTAAGAATGGGCAGATACACGGAGCGCTGGCCGTCCACCCGGACGACGTTGGTTTGGATTTGATGGCCGTCCTCAGCCTGCCCGATATCGGAGACCAGCACAGGGCGCTGCCCAACGGTCTTTACTGGAATACGATCGATTGCCGCGACGTTCTGAAGCTGGCTATTGGTATAGATGTAGTAATCGTAGGGACCGATCTTGGCGTCGCCCGCGGGAAGGATGAGGTTGGAGCTGTTGACCGCCCGCACAATATCCATGAGGCTGAGATGGTAGGCATCCAGCTTTTGCGGGTCGGTGTAAATCATGATCTGGCGGTACTTGCCGCCAAAGGGAGGGGGAACGGAAGCGCTGGGGACGGTTGCGAGTTGGTTGCGGACGGCGAACTGGCCCAGATCGCGCAACTGAGTCTCGGTCAGCCCCTGTCCTTTCAAGGTAACCAGGCACACCGGCAAGCTCGAACCGCCGAAGCGCAGCACCACCGGCGGCAGGGTTCCGGGCGGCAACCGCCGCAGGTTGGCCATCGCCAGGTTAGAGATCATGGTCACATCGGAATCGGCGTTGGTTCCCGGCTGGAAGAAGATCTTGATAATGCTCACACCGGGAAGGGACCGTGACTCAATGTGATCAATTCCGCTGCCCAGGGTGAAGAACCTCTCAAAGCGGCCGGTAATTTCCGTCTCAATCTCTTCCGGTGGCATGCCGTTATAGAAAGTTGCCACTACCACTTCCGGGATATTGATCCGCGGGAAGAGGTCCACCGGGACTCGGAGCACGCTGGTGATGCCGATGACCGCGATCACCAGGCAGGCCACAAGAATCAAGTACGGGTTGCGGATGGCGAAGCGCGGCATCAGGACTCCTGTTGCGCAGCCGGCAACTGAATTTGTTTGGGCTGCACTTTTTCTCCCGGCCGCAGCTGGCCTCGGCCGCTGACCACAACCAGATCATTGGCCTTGACGCCGGAAACGATCTCAACCTTAGAAGGACTCTCCAAGCCGGTCTGAACAGTCTGTTCCCGGATGGCGCCGTCCGGGTCCACCACGTACACCTGAGCTTGCTTGCCGTGATGTTCCACCGCCTCCACCGGTACCGTGAGCACGTTCTTGCGCTGCTCCAGGGCGATGGTGGCTTGCGCATACATCCCAGGGACCACCTCCAAGCTAGGGTTGGGAACATCGATTTCTGTGTCCATGGTGCGGGTATCAAGGTCGAGCGTGTCCGCGAAGCGGGCCACCTTGCCTTTGATCGTCTTGTTCAGAGAGGGCACATTTATGGTGACGGGAGTACCCAAATGGATTTGCGGCACATCGGACTCCGGCACAGGCACAATGAGCCGCAAGAGATCATTTTGCGAGAGCGTAACCAGGGGCATGGACTGGGTCTCCGACGCAGTCCCGGCCTGAATCAAGGCTCCGGTGTCGGCGAAGCGCTTGGTCACGACTCCGGTAAATGGCGCGACGATCTCGCTGTAAGCGTACATGGTCTGTAGCCGGTCCCGGTTTGCCTGTGCCACTTGAAGTTGTTGCTGGGCCGCGGAGATTTGCGCTTCCGTCACCCGGTCTTTGGCCGCGGCATCGTCAATCTCCTGCTGTGCCACCAGCGTAGGCTTGACTTTGACGACTCCCTGCAAACGGGCGTAGGCCAAGTGCGCGGCTTCATGCGCGGCCTGCGCGCGCTGTAACTCCGCCTGGTCCTGCCGGACGGTGGCGTCCGCTTGCTGGATCTCATCCCGCAGTTCAGGAATTTCGAGCCTGGCCAGCAGCTCTCCCTTGGTTACGCGGTCGCCGACATCAACCCGGATCATCCGCACGTATCCCGCCACTTTGGCGTGGACAGCGACCTCCTGGTAGGGACGGAATTCCGCAGTCAACACAATCTCCCGCGAGAGATCCCCGTAAGCAACGGGAGAGACTCCCACCACGGGAGCCGCCGCTTCCGGCGGATTGGCTGCAGCTTGCGAACGCGCGCATCCCGAGACCGCCAAAGTGGCCGCCAGGCTCAGGACCAGCGCAAATATCGGCACGCCATCCGGGCGCTTCATAGGTTTCCTCCGCTTGATGTTTAGTACGAGCGCATTACTCTCGCCGCTCACGGGCAACGCTTGGCCGATCTATCGCAAGCCCCATGGCGACCGATTCCTTGAGGACAATATTCGTCCGCACCTCGGGGCCCCGGGCCAGTCAAAGTACATGAGTTGTTCAGGCTCTTCTTTGTTGACCAAGAGGGAAGAGCACCGAACAACGGGCGCGGCAGCGGCTCTTGGAACTATGCCGACAACCGCGTCAAGCAACCAGGTTGGGCCGTTGGCCGACGCAACACGCGCGTGCCGCGAGCCTCCCGGATCAGCCACCGAAACGACACTAGGGGAGAGCGAGGCTACGTGCGCACTGCGAACAGAGACGGATCAGCAGGACGGAGG
Organism: Terriglobales bacterium; assembly: GCA_035542575.1. Classification (GTDB taxonomy): domain Bacteria; phylum Acidobacteriota; class Terriglobia; order Terriglobales; family Acidobacteriaceae; genus JAIQET01. Next base: position 110,977 of record DATKLE010000077.1, read on the forward strand.
TGGACGGTTGTAGAGGCTTTGCTCAAACAGCGCAGAAGCTATCGGAGGGCCCGCAGGGGCGACGCGGGGATAGAAGCTCACCCTTTCAAGAAGCGTGACCGCCGGGACCGGGGGCGACCATTGGATAGCGTCAAGTTCCAGGCATTGCCGCAGGGCCTGTTTCGCGCTGACATTGGCACTCACGCTGTGCTGGTCGGAGAGACGGAAAACCCGAGTGGCCAGATTTACCGTGAGGCACATGACGAGGATGACCACGACGAAAACAGTGTGAGCGATTACACTGCTGGCCAAAGGCTGGCGCTTTCCGATTGGCATCGTTCGTGGCATTCGCTACTTTCGTGCATTATAGCTGCATCTCCTTAAATAGGCGAGTAGCTCTGAGGGAACGGTTATCGCCGGCCGGCTTGGACCACTCCCGGGGTCAAGGTCCCTCGGTTGCTGCCCTGCGCAACTTGTTGAATTCGGAGGCCACTGGAATCAATGATTGTCAACCTGGGTGGTGTTGGCAGGATTGTTACTCTGGTGTCACCGTGCAGCCGGTTCAGGGGCCTGGCCCCGCCAACTACATCCCTGAGATGACGTAGGTCACAGCAAGTCGTTCCCCAGCCGCAGCGACACGCTGAGCGCTGGCAGGTGCAGCCCTGGGCCGTACCGGTCGTCCACGCCTGTCTTGACGCAGCCCGGCGAGTCGCCGCGCCAGAAACCATCTGCGCCACTTGCCGACGGTAAGCTGCGAAGCTCCGATCTCGCTTGAGACGGCAGTGTTCGTCTTGCCCTCGGCGCAGGCCAGAATCGCGCGTGCCCGCTGTGCCAGGGACTGCGACAAGTCAGTGCCGGACGTCCACTGCTGCAGCCGTCGCCGCTCGTCCAGTGTGAGCGTGAGCAGCGGTATCGGTCTTCCTCTTCGCAATGGGCTCGCCTCCATTCCCGCCGTTGACCCCACTAAAATTCGATTCGCAGCGCGATCTGTCCAGTACGATTCCCGGCGTTCTCCGCGTTTTGCAGGCTGGTGATTTTGCCGAAGGTCGATGGGGAGGAAACATCGGTCGGCGGCGCAGCGTAGTTGAGATGGTTGGGCAGGTTAGTGAATGTGCTTTCGAACTTCAGGTGGACTCTCTCTCCGATGCTGAAGGTCTTGGAGAGCCCTGCGGCGATCGCCACCGTTCCTGGCCCCACCAGACTGCCTACGCGGCAGTTTCCGACCGGTCCCGCGGGGATGGGATTGAATGCATCAAGATTGAAGTAGTTGTCGACGGAGGGATTATCGAGGTTGCCGTTGCCCACACAGTCCGGCCGCTGGAAGGCTCCGCGATACACCAGGTTGAGATTTCCCGGATCGTAGCTGGGACTGGTGATCGGAGTCAGATGTGGACCCGTCTGCCACATGCTCACGGTGCTGATGGACCATCCGCCGAAGAAGGCCTGAGCAACAGAGCTCATGTGGTTGAGAAAGGGCCGCCCGTTGCCTACCGGCAATTCGTAGATGGCGGATACCAGCACGCGATGGCGGCGGACCGCGGACACATCTCCCCGATTGGCGGCGAGATTGAAGCGGTCGGCTACGGGAGTTCCGTAAATCACCTCCGGGGAGAACGTCGTGGGTGCGTCTCCGCCAACATTGCCCAAGCTCTTGGCCCACACGTGACTGGCTTGCAGCGTCAAACCCCAGCGGCTGCGATGGTTGAGTTCCGACTGCAAGGCTTCGTAGTTCACCGACCCCTGGTTCTCCGACGAGAGGATGCGCCCCCAGTTGAGGTAGGGCCGGGGGTTGGGGTTCGGCGAAATGCCGCTGGGCTGGACCTGGTTCAAATCAACAGTCTGGCTCATGCGATAGGAGTTGGTGCCGACGTAACTAACACGCAGGGTCGTGTCGCGAATCAACTCGCGTTCGACGGTCAGGTTCCACTGCGCGGACTGCGGGTCGCGATAGTTGATGGGAGTGTTCTGGTAAAAGTCGCCAGTTCCCGCGAAGGTCAGGGGGTCGACCGGGATCGTTACGTTAGGAAACTGGTAAGCGGCCTGGCCGTTTTGCACGGCATTGGGGGTCGTGCGCACCACTCCCACGCTGATGTTGGTTGTATTGAAGGAGAGCTGGCCGAGGTTGGTCATGGTGAAGATACCAAAGCCACCCCGAACCACAGTCTTCTCGTCGCCGAATGGGCGGTAGGCGAATCCGAAGCGGGGCTGGAAGTTCTTCTTGTAAGACTGGCGGACACCCGGACCGAGTCCCTGAGAGCTCGCCGATTCCACCGGGCCGCAGGGAAGCGCAGGATTGGCGACACCGTAGGGGTTATACGGTCCGGCGCACGCGTTAATCGACTCGAGAAACCCTTGCACCGGCACGTTGTGATCAGGAATGATCACGCCGCCATTGCGCTTGTCGAATGCGGTGAGATTGTTGAGCGGGCTGACGAACGGTGGCAGGGCCTGCCAGCGCAAGCCGAGGGTGAGGGTCAGGCGCGGATTAACGCGCCACTCATCTTGCGCATAGAGACCGGTCTGGATGGTGTGGGCGAGCACATCGGGGCCGGACTGGGCAACGTAGGTCTTGGACGGCAGGCCGAGAAGAAAGTCAGCGAAAGCGGATTCGCAGAGGTACGGAGCGGTCGCCGTAGGATCGCCGCAGGCCCGGTCTCCTGTGAAAGCGCCGGAAGTAAACGTGAAGGCGCCGAAATCATCGGCTCCACCAAAGCTCTCAATGTCGGCGTAGGCCACGCGACGCACGTCCACGCCGAACTTCAGGGTGTGCTTGCCCCGGGCCCAACTCAGGTTGTCGGCGAACTGGATGGTCTGCGACTTGGTCACGCCCGCTTTGTCGCGGCCGATGGGACTAAGACCGGTGCCATCGTTGAAGTTGAAGATGGGAAATGCGGAGGCGGTCGGGTGATCGCTGGGATCGAGTCCGAGCAGGCCTAACTGCTGAACCGCGGCGGCTCCCTGAATAGGAAACTGCACGCCAATCCTGAACAACGAGAGCCCCAAACGCGCTTCGTTCACCAGCGCGTTGGTGATGGCATAGTTGTGGGAGAAGATCAGGTTGTGGTCCGTTTCGCGGTCCTGATCGCTGGGCAGTAGAACGTTCGGCACCGTGCTGGAGATCTTTTTCGAGCTCCAGCGGCCATAAACAGATTGTTTTGCGGTCAGCGTGTGGTCCACGCGAATGTCGTATCCATCGGTGTTGCTGGGCGTGGAAGCCTGCTGCAGGTAGTTCGCGCCGGCGGCTGCCGAATTGGGGAGCTGTGTCAGGTAGTTCTGCAACAACGAGGCGGAAACTGCGTTGATGCGATCTGATGGAATCGTATTGTTGGGAAAGGCCTGTCCAGTAAGGGGGTCAACCACCTGGCCGTAGGTGCCTGCCAGTTCGCTGAGATCGCCCGCGCGCATGGCGGTGGTCGGCACATTGAGGAAGAGTGGAGTCACTAACCGGCGGCGGTTGCCCTCGTACGCTGCGAAGAAGAAGGTATGAGAGGCACCCTTCATCAAGCCGGGAATCTTGAGGGGCCCGCCGAGACTGCCGCCAAAGGTGTTGAACGCCTTGTGCGGCTTGTCAGGGAAGCCGTAAGTGATCACGTCGAGTACGCTGTTCTGCATGTATTCGAAGAGGCTGCCGTGGTAGTGCTCAGTGCCGCTCTTGGTGGCGATGGTCACGTCGCCGAGTTGAGCAAACTCAGCATTGTTATTGAACTGCGAGACTCTGAACTCGCTGATCAGCTCCGACGACGGGTTCATATTGGCGAGTGCCCCGTTCTGGCGGATATTCACGGTGGAGGCGCCGTCGACGGAATACTGGACTTGGGAAGGCAACCCGCCGCCGACGGAGACGTTGCCATTGGCATCCTGCTGCGCGCCCGCAACCGTAGCCAGCACACCCATAGAGCTGGTGGTGGCGCCGCGGTAGTTGACGGGCAGTTGCGACACTTGGATAAAGTCCTTGGTGTCCGCGAGTGTGGCATTCTCCGTGTTGATCATCGGCGCCCGATCTGCGACCTCGATAATTTCTGATGTGGCCGCGACTTTGAGCTCGATGTCGAGCCGCAAGGTTTGTCTGGCGTCGAGCTGCACGACGGGCATTTTGAAGTCAGCAAAGCCTCTTGCCTGCACGGAAACCTGGTATCTCCCAGCCTTCACATTCATAAATTGGAATGCTCCGTCGCCGTCTGTTGTGGCGGTGTGGCTGGCACTTTCGTCCAGACTGTTTAAGGTCACCTGGGCATCCGCAACCATCAATGCTCCCGGATCCTTCACAACGCCCACGATACTGCCAAAAGTTGATTGGGCATTTGCCCAAGAGGTTGTGAGCGCAACAACGATCACCAGGGTTACCATGCGGGACGACATCGGTGGGTCCTCCTATGCGGTTCTCGCGTGAATTCCAGGGCGCTCCTTGCTCTCCGTAAGAGCGAGAGTGCTGTCCACCATTGCGAGTCGCAGTGCGAGGAAGTTAGAACCTCATGCGTGAAAAGCGCATGAAAGACTCATAAAATGCGCGTAAAGGCGGCCAACATAATTTTTATGGTGTTGATAAAGGAATTGAATAAGCGGGCGCATTCATCGTGATAGCGGCGCCGCGGCCTGTCATCGCTTGTGAAGAATTTGCATCTTGGCAATACTCGGCCGATGTGCTCGCTCAGTTTCACCGGGTGTGAGAAAGGCAGGGAATCGAATACCGGGGGACTGCAGAACCGGTAGCCCAACCATGGCTGAGTTACCAGATATTTCGGTTGCTTGGGATCATCCTCAATTTTCTTGCGCAGCAGTCTGACATAGGAGCGAAGATATTCCAATTCCTCCCCGTATTCGGGGCCCCAGATGGTGCGGAGCAGTCGCGCGTGGGTTAGGGGTATTCCCTGGTTCTTCATCAGCAAGGCCAGTAGATTGAACTCAGTGGGAGTCAGATGCACCACCTTGCCTGCCTTGCGGAGTTGGCGGCGGCCAAGATCCAGCTCGAGATCGCCTGCGCTGATGGGCACGTCGCTGCTCGCGCTGCTGACGCGAAGACGCCGCAGCACAGCGTGGCAGCGGGCGATCAATTCGGCCGGACGAAACGGTTTGGTGATGTAGTCGTCGGCCCCGGCTTCCAGCGCTTGCACCACATCTTTCTCGGCATTATGCGCCGTGACCATGAGGATGCCGATCTGCTGTCCCAGGGCGCGTATCTGGCGGCACAGATCGAGGCCGTTCACTCCGGGCGTGCCGATGTCCAGCAAGACCAGATCGAACGCATGTTCCCGCAAGAGGGGAAGGGCTTCTTCAGCGGCTCGGACTTCCTCAACCGCAAAGCCACTGCTCCTGAGACAGGTTGGAAGCACTCGGCGGAGCAGAGGCTGATCATCCACCACCAAGACGCTGAATGGTCCTGTCGGCATCATGAGAGGTTTCCGTTGCAGGCTCAGAGAAAAGCAACTGCATTCGTTGGCATTCTGGAGCCTCACTTGTAATCGCAGCCTATCAGCTCAGTTACCTCGGTCATATTGGTTTTACGGTCTTTTTATGATCTTTTTATTCTTTGCTTGTGTCTTTCTTATCGTCTCTTTACAAATCCCGCCGCGTGGCGGTCGGAGCCTGTGGGTTGGCCTGCATTTCGTGATAGGCCCATTTAGTACTTTTTCATTTCTGTGGACGTATGCTCAGTGCGGAGCGGTCGCAAATGGCCGTTGACAGGATCAAGTCGGTAGGCAGGATTCAGCGGCCGCGCGCGGTCCCGTGGCGCTTCGCGGCTGCCCTTTCCACGGCTCTGATACTGGCAGCCTCCGGGCTGGCAGCGGCACAGTTGGACGTCAATGAAGTGCACATTCTGCCGCGCACCGTGCCGGTTCCACCCGCGTCCACGGCGCAGGTGATTCGCAGCAACGTTGACCTGGTGCTGGTGAACGTTACAGTTCTGGATCGCGCGGACCGAACGGTTGCCGGACTGGATCGGAAAAACTTCACCGTGCTGGATGACAACCGGCCGCAAATTGTCAGATATCTTTCGAACGTCGATGAGCCCGTGTCCCTGGTCGTGGTCCTTGACGCCAGCGCCAGTATGGCCACCAAGATCGAGAGGGCACGGGAGGCTGTCAAGGAACTCGTTCACAACTCCAACCCGCAGGATGATTTCAGCATGGTCATCGTAAGAAACGAACCTCGAGTTGCGTTCCATTCGGATGACCCGGCAAGCGACATGGAGAGAACGATCGATGCGATTCAGCCCGACGGCGCCACAGCCTTGTGGGATGGCATGTATCTGGGCATGCAGGAACTGCGGAATTCCCGTTACCGCAGGAAGGCCCTGGTCGTGATTTCCGATGGCGGTGACAACCACAGCCGATACACGCAGTCCGAAGTGGAGTCGCTCTTGAAAGAGTCTGATGCCGAGGTGTACGCGATCGGCATGTTCGACCGATATGCCGCGAGGACCGAAGAGAAATTGGGGCCGCTCCAACTCGACGAAGTCACATCGGTCACTGGAGGTCGACTGTTCTCGGTACATGACTCTCCAGAACTTTCGCGCGCTGTGACCCAGATCGGCCGCGAGTTGCGTGATCAGTACGTTCTCGGTTATTACCCGAGCAATCGCAGGCGAGATGGTAAGTGGCGCAAGCTCAAGGTTCGGCTCTCAGGATTGGCCTCCGGAGCAAAGTTCCGTTTGTATGCCAAGCAGGGATACTACGCGCCCGCGGAGTAAGGTCACAGTTGTGTGGCAGCCAGGCCTGGGCGGGCCGAATTCTCCGCGCTAGGCGGCCCAGCGGTGTCACAAAGACCCGTGCCCCGGATGCACATCCCTGTGGTGATGCAGGTCACAGCAAGTCCATCCCAACCGCCGCAACATAATCTTGCAAGCACACCTCGATAGCCAGTCTGAGTTGAACGAGGAGGGCGTGTGAAAACCATTCTTGTCGTGGGCGGCGGCCCGGCGGGATTGTACGCCGCGCAGAAACTTGCCTTGACCGGACATCAGGTCATAATTCTTAACCGCGACATCAAGCCCGGCGGGTTGGCCGAATACGGGATCTATCCGCTGAAGCACAAGATGAAGGATGGACTGCGCAAGCAGTTCGCGAAGATCCTGGGACTGCCTAACGTCCACTACTTCGGTCACGTGCCGGTAGGCGCCCACTGTCCGATTTCGATCGAAGACTTGCGGCAATTCAATCCCACTGCCCTGGTTTTCGCGGTTGGAGCACAAGGCACCAAGCGGCTGGATTTGCCGGGGGAAGACGCAGGCGGCGTTTACTCTGCCAAGGATTTCGTCTACCACTACAACCGGCTGCCCCCCTTCGCCTCGCGGGATTTTTCTACCGGCAAGCGGATTGCCATCGTAGGCATGGGCAACGTCATGGTGGATATCGCGCGCTGGTTGCTGCAGGACGATCCCGAGCGCAAGACCGAGGAAGTGATTGTGGTTGCGCGGCGCGGTCCCTTCGAGGCGAAGTTCGACGAGAAAGAGTTTGCGCATATCGAGATGCACCTGGACCGCCCAGCGTTCCACGAGGAACTGGAGCGGGTACGGGAGCGGCTGCAGGCGGTTGGGCAGGACATCGCGAAGGTGCCCGCCACGACCTTCCCCACCTTGGCAAAGCCCAGCCAGGAGCTGGTGCGGCCCCGCTTGCTGTTTCGATTCCTCAGTTCGCCGCAGGCCATTCACGCCGACACATCCGGTCGTATCGCACGGCTGACGCTGACGGAGAACCAACTCGTCCTGCGCGACGGAGGCACGGCAGCCAAGGCAACCGATAAAACCGTTGAACTCGATGTGGACACCATGATCTTCGCCATTGGGGATGTGGTTGACCCCGCTTTGGGCCTGCCATGCGGGCCAGGGGGCTACATCACCAATCCTGACCCGGGTGACGCCCAGAAGGCGCCGTACCAGGTGTTTGATCCTCAGAATGGAAAAGTGTTGGAGGGTGCCTTCGTGGTGGGCTGGGCGCGCAAGGCCAGCGAAGGCCTGGTAGGCATCGCGCGCAGGGACGCCGAACTGGGTGCAACCCAAGTGTTGAAGTACGTAGACATGATAGAGGAACGTCAGGCGGCCTCCGCAGAGGAGATCGGGGCCTACCTCGCGCGCAGAGGTTTGCAGGCCATCACCAAAGCAGACTTGCCCTATTTGGCACAAGCAGAGGAAAGGCAGGCGCGAGAGCGCGGTCTGCTTTTCTTTAAGTTTGCGGATGATGCAGGCATGCTCTCCGCTGTCGAGCGAGAAAAATGCGAGGCTTGCAGCCCGGCCCTAGCCTGATCTTGCGAGCGAGCCCCGAATCCGACGAGAACCGCCCGCCAGAAGTGCCGCAGACGAGTGCCAGGGGCGCGGCTCTCCGCAGACCGGGAATTGAAGCACGCTCGTCAAGAGTTAAATCTCAAGCCAGCAGAGGTCTTGATAGAAGCATCTCGTAGCCGACTTTCGTGTGCAGCATCTCCCGAAGCCTAGGTGTAGCCGCTCTCATCCAATGCCTCCAGGAGGAGGATGAGATGCATCACGTGCGGCAAGAGAACCTGCCTTTTGTTGGGAGTTCCCACGAGTTTGTCGGGGCGGAGCAGGGCGACACCGCTATTTCGGTGTTCCTGTTCCACGGGAAGCCCGGCTCGGGACCGGGTCCGCATCGCCATCCTTATGACGAGATCCAATTTATCCGCGAAGGCCGCGGCGTGTGGACGGTGAACGGCAAGATCTTCGAGGGCGGCCCGGGAGACATCTTTGTCATTAAGGCGGGCGAGATCCACAGCTTCAAGGCGGTTGGCGATTCCCCGCTGATCCAACTCGACGTTCACCTGGGTCCTCGCTTCATCCAGGAGAATCTGTAGCGTTTCCGTGCCATCTCTCTGCTTACCGCAATTCCCTAAGCCTGACGGGGGGGCGTAATCCCGATTCGCCATGGCCCGCGCGGCTCAGGCGGCCATGCCTTCATCCATCCAGCGCTTGAAGAGCGCTATCCTCTCCTGCGGCCAAGGCTCGTCGCAGGGCATGCTCCCGTCCGCCAAGGTGCCGTAAATCTCCTGCGCCCGCTTCTTGACCTCTTCGTAGGACGACAGGTCGAGCCCGTACCGCTTCATGTCTTCGATGTCCGGAGTGTCGCGGAAGAGTGGCCGAATATCGGCTGCGAAACTGAGCGGCATGAGTTTCCCTCGCTTCGAAGAGATGAAGAAAGCCGGTGGCAGCCGGACCTGTCAGCCGAATTCGCCGGACTGCATTGCAAACAGACAACTCATTTGAAATCAGTCGCTGTGAAGTGTCAATGATGTCAGTTTTCGCAGTGATGGCAGATTTTGCGTCACACCGGCGTCACAACTCCGGTTGTGGTTTGATCGGGAACGGAGGGCCTGGCTAACTTCTTGATAGCCCGTTTATACGTCCAAGTGGAACCGGACACAGTTCACTTCTCGTCGAAGATCTCTGACCTCTTCGCTAGTCAAAGGATTTGTGTCTCTCTTTGGCTCTGTGGAGGGTTTTACTTCTTCAGACTTGGTGCGACCGCCGGGAACCGTTCCTTCGAACTTCAGGATGAGCCCTTTCTCGCCAACCGCCCAGCCGCGGTGCGCGTCGGCGAAGCCGATCGTGTTAGTGTGCTCCTCGTTCATCTGCTCCCAGTTTTTTCCTCGATCAATCGAGTAGTCGGTTCCGGTTGGTCCAACCGCGAACACGGTGGGACCGGGCGTGTCCGGCACAACCGCGACACCCCAACGGTATCCCGCGGGACGGTGGCTGCTTTCTTTCCAAGTCTTGCCGCCGTCGTCACTGTAGGCGGAATTTGGCTTCACCACCTGCGGATGATCATAGTCTCCGCCGACGATCACCAGCCGGTTGGCATCCGCGACGGCGATCGAGAAGACGCCTTGGTTCAGGCCGGTGACGAGCGGCGTCTCGGAGGCGGTCCACGTCTTGCCGGAATCGGCGGTGTGGAAGACGCGTGATGCGTTTTCGGTCACGAACCACGCCTGCCAGTTTTCCTTCCTCCCTTTCTTCTCAGCATACGTTGCGATGCAGGTCCCAGAGGCCGGCGAGCCTTCACCGTTCTTTGCCGGAGGTATCGTGTTCAACTGAAGCGGCGTCCAGTGCGCGCCGCCGTCGGAGGTTGTCAGCAGCTCGGGCTTACCGTCCAATGGGTCGCCAACCACGATGCCGTGCGTCGCGTCCCAGAAGGCCATGCAATCGAGGAACGCCTTCGGGTTCTGCTCGGTGTATTCCAGCAACCAGTTCTTGCCCGCATCCGTCGTCTTGTAGATGCGCGACTCGTTGCCCTTTCCGATCGACAGCAGGTAAGCGGTCTCGCCGTCGATGGCGTACACGTTGCGAAAGTCGAGTTCCTCGGCCCCGGCGACGGTCCCGGCCTGCCACGTGTCACCGCCGTCTGTGGTGCGAACGAATGTCCCGCCCGTGCCGCTGCCCCAAACGACGTTACCGTTGGCGATGCTTAATCCGTGCAGGCTAGCGTCGGTGTTCGATTTCTGCGGGTGCCACTGGGCGAAAGCGGGCGAAACAAATAACAGGAGAACCAGGAACGCCTTTTTCAATTGCATCGGGAGTCGCTCCTGACTTGTTTCGACGTGCTTACCCTCACATCGTTAGCTGTCGCCCCATAATGACACAGAACGCAACCTGTCTCAGAGCACTTGTCCGTATTGTCGCTAGCCTTGATCGGAAACGCCTCGGCATGACACTTCGGGTTGGAAGAGGAAGTCGTTCCGAGGCGTTTTCGATAAGGAGACTAGGAGGAAGCCGCTGGCGTTTGCGGCGGACGCGGTGCACTATGGGATTTGAA
>DATKLE010000078.1:0-3939 GCA_035542575.1 Terriglobales bacterium
CACGTGATCGCGCACGAGAGAGTAGAGATGAAGACCCGAGCCGCGGGCGCATTGTTGTTGTTAACGCTGGCTGGCAGCCTTCTGCTGGCCAGCGGCCAAGGCAAGACCGACTCCCTGCTCCTCCCCGCCGAGCAGCGCCACGTGCGAAACGCGCGGCAGCTGACCTTCGGCGGGCAGAATGCCGAAGCCTACTTCTCCGCCGACGACAAGCTTCTCATCTTCCAGCACGCGGGCGGCGAGGTGGCCTGCGATCAGATGTACATCATGCCGGTCAGCACGCCCGACGGCAGCCCTCCGACGCCGCGGATGGTCAGCACCGGCAAGGGCCGCACCACCTGCGGATACTTCTTTCCCTCGGGTGACCGCATCCTTTATTCATCCACACACCTGGCCTCGCCGGAATGCCCGCCCAAGCCCGACTACTCTCATGGATACGTCTGGCCGGTCTACGCCGGCTACGACATCTTCACGGCGCGCCCGGACGGCAGCGATCTGAAGCGGCTGACCTCGACTCCGGGCTACGATGCCGAAGCCACCATCAGCCGCGACGGAAAGAAGATCGTCTTCACCTCGATGCGTGACGGCGATCTTGACATCTACACCATGAACGCTGACGGCACGGGCGTCCGGCGGCTGACCACCGAGCTGGGCTACGACGGCGGTCCGTTTTTCTCCGCCGATGGCAAGAAGATCGTCTATCGCGCCCACCACCCGCGGACGCCCGCGGAGATCGCCCGCTACAAAGACCTGCTGAAGCAGGGCCTGATCGAGCCCGCGAATTTCGAGATCTGGACAATGGACGCGGACGGCTCCCACAAGCGCCAGATCACGCACAACGGCGCCGCCAACTTCGCGCCCTTCTGGCATCCGGACGGCAAGCGCATCATCTTCGCCTCCAACATGGCCGAACCGGGCAGCCGCAATTTCGATCTCTACATCATCAACGCCGACGGCAGCGGCCAGGAACGGATCACCTTCCATCCCGACTTCGACGCCTTCCCCATGTTCAGCTCGGACGGCAAGAAGTTGGTCTGGGCGTCGAACCGCAACGGCAAACAGCCACACGAGACCAACATCTTTATTGCGGATTGGGTAGAGTAGAACGGTTTCAAAGTGGCCCTGACATGTGAAGGGGCACGCCTTCAGGCGTGCCGTTCAGCCGTTTGTGCTGTCATTCCGAGCCCGCCCGAGCGAGCCCGCTGCGGGCGAGTGAGGGCGAGGCGAGGAATCTCGGTGTTGGATAGCGCAGCCTCAACCAACGTTAACAGCAGGGATAAAGAGACCAAGATCCCTCGCTCGCGCTCCGTTCGCGAGCTCACGTCGCGCGTCGCTCGAGATGACAATGCATAGATATCACTCCTTCGGCACGGCTGAAGCCGTGCCCCTTCACCTGCCAAGGCAACGCTGGAAGCACTCTAGGCTATATACACACGTTTTCTCTAAGATGGTGTATGCTATTTGCATGGGCCGAACCAACATCAACATCGACGACGGCTTGATCCGCCAGGCGCGCAGACTTACGCGTCTCAAGACCAAACGGCAGATCGTGGACAAAGCCCTGGAGCTGCTGGTGCGCTCTGAGAGCCGCAAAGGCATCCTTCGCTACTACGGGAGCGGCATATGGAAGGGCGACCTTAGAGCCTCGCGGAGAAATCGCGTTTGATCCTGGTGGATAGCTCCGTCTGGATCGATTTCTTCAGCTCTTCCCCCGGCGCGGCTGGCGCTGAGCTGCGCCGCATGATCGAGGAAGCCGAGCCCTTCGCACTCACCGGAATCGTCGTTGCGGAGGTCTTGCAGGGTCTGACCAGAGACGTGAGGCGCATTGAGCAGTACCTGGCGCAGTGGGAGATGCTCGAACCCCACGGCTTTGAGACCTACCGCGAGGCGGCGGCCATCTACCGGGCAGCGCGCGCCAAGGGCATTACTCCGACGACGATTGATGTGGTAATCGCAGCCATTGCTTTGGAGCACAAAGCCAGCGTGTTCACTCTCGATCAAGATTTCTCCAGAATCGCTCGGATCACGCGCCTGGCGCTTTACAGCTTCTAGAGGGTGGAGCAAAAGGCAAGCCCGCAAGGGCGCCATTTGTTTGAGCCCAGCGCGTGAGCGCTGGGAAGGCGGTCTAAGAAGCAGAACGAGCCCGGAGGGCGACACCGTCTGTCGCCCCTGGAAGGGGCCCTTCGTTTTAATTAAATCCCAACCCAGCACTGACGTGCTGGGCTAACCCAAATGTCGCCCTGACGGGCTTCGCACCTTGATGTTGTGATCGCCGCCATTGCTCTGGAGCACAACGGCAGCGTGTTCGCTCTCGACCAGGATTTGTACAGAATCGCTCGTATCACGCGCCTAGAGCTTTACAGCTTTTAGCACCGAAGTCATGGATATCGCTCACTTGATCTGCTTGGCGATTAGTTCCTGCGTATTGTCTTTCAGCTGAGACGCAATAAACTTGTCCACCTCCGCCGGGTCAGGTGTTCGACGGCTTGCGTCAACAACGACCTCGTAGGTTTCGGTGTCTTTGGGATCATTGAAGCTGACCAACCCCAGACCAAACCTTTCGCACTCCCTCTCAACCCTGGCGAACTCTTCCGATTCCGCATCCGCTTCGTCCTCCAGGAAAACCGCCAAATATGACCTGTTGGCATAGACGGAATGCGCGGCACATTCAAACACACCCGCCAGCGCGTCCTCCACGCCGGGTTTCACTTCGAAACTTATCACCTCAAGAAACTTGCAGGGGAAGTACCGATAAGTGTTTACCGCCACGATCGCAAAGTCGGGGCGTGTCCACTTCCCGCCCGTTTTTTTCTTTCCCTGATGAGCGGTCTTCTCAACTTTGAACCAGGTCAGGTTGACATCCTTTGTCCAGAAGTCGATCAACCATTTTTCGAAATCGGAGTAAAGGTCGCTCTCAACGCTTTTTCTTTTGCTTCGTTTCTTGACCTGTTTCTCGGCCGATTCCTCCACCACCAAGCGATACACCGAGCCGCCTTTGCCTCTGCCCTTCCCAATCTTCCCCTGCTCGATCAACTTATTGCGGAGCAGCCAGTACTCGTCCTCTGAAAGCCCGGATTCCCGTAGGAGAGCGATATTGCCCTTAGGTGTGCCGTCCGAAGGAATTAGGGCAAGCAGCGCGTCAAGTTTTTTCTCGATTCCATTGGCTTCGTCCAAGAGGCGTTCTCCTTTGGGGTTGATCCCTGGCCCGTTCCGTTTTGCTTCAGCGTCATCTTACGACCCAGGCACGCGCCCGACAATTGCAGGTCCGGAGGCCCGGCGAAACAAAAGTGCTGGCACCGCTGGAGGTGGAAGGCTCTTTCGCCGCCCACGCCTGTGCTAGCATCAACTTGTCCTCACATGCCTGCAGGCAAACTCCAAGTCGTGCCCCTCGGTGGGCTGGGCGAGTTCGGCATGAACTGCATGGCCTTCCGCTGGGGCGATGACATCATCGTCGTCGACGCCGGCATGATGTTCCCCGAGGCCGAGTTGCTCGGCGTAGACATCGTCGTCCCGGACATCACCTACCTCACCGAGAACCGCGACAAAGTCCGCGGCATCGTGCTCACCCACGGCCACGAGGACCACATCGGCGCGCTGCCCTGGGTCCTGGGCGAACTGAACGTGCCGGTCTACGGCACCGAGTTCACGCTCGCCTACGTCGAGAACAAGCTGGAAGAGCACGGCCTGCTGGACGACGCCAAGCTGATCGAGATCCGCGCCGGCGAGCGCGTGAAGATCGGGCCCTTCACCATCCATCCCATTCAGGTGACGCACAGCCTGGTGGATTGCGTGTCGCTCGCCATCCACACGCCGCTGGGAGTGGTGATCCACACCGGCGACTTCAAAGTTGATCCCACGCCCACCGACAATCGGCTGTTCGACCTGCACACCTTCGCCGAGTACGGCAAGGATGGCGTGCTGGCGCTCTTCCAGGACTCGACC
>DATKLE010000079.1:0-2876 GCA_035542575.1 Terriglobales bacterium
TATCCTGCGGTCTCTCGGATTCGGTATTGCCGCAAACGGCGATGATTTCAGCGTCGCCATCCCCACCTGGCGGCTCGACGTCGAGCGCGAGATCGACGTGCTGGAAGAGCTGGCGCGCATTTACGGCTATAACAAGTTTCCCAACACGCTGCCTCAGTTCACGGGTGCGGTGATTGCGCTTCCTGACGAAGCCAAAGACGCGCGGGTGCGCCAGACCATGCTGGCGCTGGGCTACGACGAAGCCATCTCGATCACGTTCATCTCGGCTGAGGACGCTAAGATGTTCGGCGGCACGGAGCCGCTAGCATTGGCCAATCCTCTGAGCGAGGAGGCGGGCTACATGCGCAACTCGCTCGTGCCTGGGCTGCTGAACATGGTGGGCTACAACCTGAATCGTGGCTCCAGCGACGTGCGCCTGTTCGAGGCGGGCGAGGTGTTCGAGAAGTTGGGCGAGCGTCACGATGAGCATCGCCGGCTGGCCTTCGCCGCCACCGGCAACCTCGCGCCACACAGCGTACATGGCGGAGCGCAACCGGTCACCTTCTTTCATCTGAAGGGTGACATTGAGCAACTGCTCGGCGCGTTCCAGCACAACACGCTTTATTTCGACACCACCGTGCCGAAGTACTTCCATCCCGGGCGCGCGGCGCGGGCCGTGCTCGATGGCGAAACGGTGGCGCGCTTCGGCCAGTTGCATCCCGAGGTGGCGGCGGCGCGCAAGCTGCGGCAGGATGTGTTTCTCGCCGAAATCATGCTGGAACGGCTGTACAACCATCCGCTGCGCGAGCCCAAATACCGGCGCTTCTCCAAGTTCCCTGCCGTCGGCCGCGACTTCTCATTCTTCTTCGATGATGCGGTGACCTTCGAGCGCATTCACTCGGCCGTCCAGGCACTGGGCATCGCGGAGATGCAGTCGTTCGCGCCGGTGGAGATTTATCGCGGCGAGAAGGTGGGAGCCGGCAAGTATTCGACGCTACTCCACGCAGAGTTCCAGTCGCAGGAGCGCACGCTGCGCGACGACGAGGTAGCGCAGTGGTCAGCACAGATCGTGAAGGCGCTGGAGGGGCTGGGCGGGGTCATGCGCTCGCAATAAACTAGAGCGTCCCGGTCACGGTTTCGAACCTTCTGCCCAATAACTGCTGCGTGCCAGCACCGTCGCGTCTCCCGGTTGTTTCAGCTGCACCCGTAGCTCGTGCAGCCCTGGGTGAGCGTTCTTCGGCTGAAAACTCAGCAAATAGCGGTTGTGCAGGTGATTGGTGAAGTCATTCATCCGCAAATCAAATTGCTTTCCCGTAGCAAACTGCTGATACTCCCCGCCGCTCATCGCCGCGATTGTCTTGGCGCTGTTCTTGCGCATGGCCTGGCCCATCAGGATGAGAGGGGCCAGCAGGTCAGGGTTTTCGTGGACCTCGGTCTGCTCAGGATGCAGGTCGGGATTGTTGTTGCCGCGCAGCGTATCCAGCACGTTCGACTTTGAAGGGGAGAACGCCAACGTGTGTACCACGACGTTGCTGTCGCCCAGTTGACGCACCACATCCTCTACGCTAACTGAGCTCCCGTGGTCGCGCGTCTCGCTGATCAGCAGCAGCACGCGCAGGTGTGGTTTGGGAGTCGTGTTCAGCAGCCTGACTGACTCGATCACGGCATCAAGGATGGCCGCTCCACCGTCGCCGGCAGGCAATTGCTTGAGATCTCTCGCCAGCACCTCAGGATTGCTGGTGAAATTCTCCGCCGGATGCACCTCGCTGTCGAAGAACACGATTGCAGCCTGATTCTGCCCGCCTGTAAGCAGAGGCGCGAGCATTGCACTCAAGCCATGCATGCGCTGGAATTCAAAGTCCGCGCGACGTCCGACCTGGATCGCAATGACCAGAGAAAACGGTTGCGATTCAGCCGCTTCGTCGAGCCGAAGCGCCTGCGGCACCCCGTCATCCTGAACGACAAAATCGCTGGCCTGCAATCCGAAAACGATCTCGCCGCTTTTGTCCCGCACCAGCGCCGGCACCAAAACCACGTTGGATTCGCTGCGAAAGATTGGTTCCTGCGGCTCTTGCGCGGTCCCGCGGCAACCGATCAGCAACCACAGCAGAACCACAAACCCTCTCCCGCGCGCCAACCTGACCATCGACAACATAATTCGTCTTAAGGAAAGAACCCGGATCACCCGGCATGTTTCGGCAAAATCCGGCGGCCAGCCCGGCTCAATCCTGACCGCGCTGCCTAGGATGCGGGAACGCTGGTGCTGGGAAACCCCGCATTCTTCTTCACATTTTCTGCCTGCCACAGGTGGCGGCGGTTGTGGTAGGAGATGATGAGCAACTGCGTGTCGGCGGTGAGGTGCAGCGGAAACAGCGGGTCTTTCACCTTCAAGTCGCCAAGGTCAGCGTCGCCCCACTCGCGCACGAAGTCGGCTAACTGCTTTTGCAGTGCACAGAATTCCTCCACCACGGCGGCGGTAAGCTTTGACGGCGGAGAAATCTTCTTAGGGGCAGGCAACTTCAGCCTCGGCGGGGGTTCTTCCATGCCGATGAACCAGCGGGTGAACCATCCGGAAGGTCGCAGCGGCACCTTGCGCGGCTCGAGTTGGTCCTGGTTGCTGGCCACGGCGTCTTGCAACGCTTCCACGTACTTCGCGTTCATGATGGCAAGGTGGTCGAGGCACTGGAGCACGCTCCAGCCCTTACCGCCGTTGGGCTGCCAGTTGAGGGCGGCGTCGCTCAGACCTGCGGCCAGCACCTGCGCCTGGGCGCCCTGGCGCTCCAGTTCGGCGATGAGTTCGGCGGGGGTGTATTCCAGTTTGAGGGCCATAGGGCTCGATTCGATTCTACACAGCGGGACACGTGGACTGCAGTCCGCGCGGAGGAAGGACAAAGGAG
>DATKLE010000080.1:0-37980 GCA_035542575.1 Terriglobales bacterium
GTCGCCTCCATCCGCTTCCTGTTCGTCAGGCCAGCGTTTTGCCTTCGGCTTCCTCCCGATTCCATCTCGCGATGAACACCGTTGCCGTTCGGCTAACACTTCCCCTTGCCGGGTGTGTAGAGGACTTTCACCTCCAAGTGAGTGCGCCCTGCCGGGCGCACAAACACAAAAAGGCACGGCTCGCGCCGTGCCTTTCGCCTCTGTCACCGCCGTGCTTATGACTTACTGGCCACTTCCAGGTTGTTCTGCACGCTGAACACCCCGAAGATTTGTCCCGCGCGAATCCCTGCAACATTCTTGTCCATGACATTCTCCACCGTGCCGTAGAGGCTGAGCTTACCGTTGTTCACCACGATGCGGATCGGGGCGGCGGGATCGCTGGCGTAGCGGCCCAGCACCGGATCGCGATAGATGGCCCGCATTGCGCGAATGCGGATGTCATCGTCGTAGTTCGACACGGGAGCCACACGGATGTCGTTCACCACTTCCTTCACCCCCGGCATGTTGCTGGCGATCCACAGCGCCGAATCGCGGTCCAGGTCAGTTCGGGTTTCGCCGCTCAGGGTCGCAACACCGTCCTGCACCGAGGCGGTGATGTAATTGAACTGATTGCCGTACCCGATGCGGTCAAAGTACAGCTTGCGGTCCAGTTGCGCGGCCAGGCGCGCGTCGGGCGCGGTGCTGCTGACCTCAATCAGGTTGCGCACGCCCTGCACCTTGTCCATCTTGCGGACCTTCTTGGCCGCATCCAACTTTTGCTGGTAGAGGTTCACGGAGCCGGTCAGGGTCACGATGCCGTCCTCTACGCCGGCTTGCAGATTGCGGAATTCTGCCTTGCTGGCGAACTGCTGCGCGACGCGGGACTGAATGTCCCGGTCATAGCGAGCGGCGCCGCCGGTCTGCGCCACCAGGGTTGCGCTCAGGATCCCCACCAACACCAACCAACCCAGGGTCTTCAAAAAGGCTTTCATGGAAGTCGCTCCTCACGCCCGGCTGATTAACCGGTTAGTTAATTCATTGGATGTAGCCCCCCTACCGAAGGATGTACGAAAAGGAGGTCCGATGGGCATGAGTGCAACACTCGTCGAATCAAGATGTTAAGTGAGGCAGGCGTGCCTTTGACACTAGTCGTTGTAACGACTATATTGCGCTGGTGAGCCGAAACATCCAGTCCGGGATCAAGCAGAGCAGGCCCTTCACCAGCCTGGCGGAAGAAGCCTTCATTGCTCTGCAGCGCACCGCCGACCGCCTGGCCGGACGAGTCGCGGAGATGCTGAAGCAGCATGGGCTCTCGCCGACCCAGTACAATGCCCTGCGGATCCTTCGCGGCGCAGGGCCACAAGGCCTGGCGTGCAGCGAGATCGGAGAGCGCATGATCAACCGCGACCCCGACATCACTCGTTTGGTGAATCGGTTGGAAGGGCGCGGGTTCGTAGAGCGCAGCCGCGAGCAGAAAGACCGGCGGGTCATCACCACCCGCATTACGCCGGCGGGCCTGCAGATCCTTAAAGAGCTGGACCGGCCTATTGAGGAGCATCATCGCCGGTTGCTCGGCCATCTGGGGGAACAGCGTCTGCGTTCCCTGGTCCAATTGCTGGAGGCAGCCCGGGACCGGGCGGTGTAATCTGTCGTCTCCGGGGTCTTCAGAACAGAACCCGGTTCTTCACAAGCCGCAACTTGTGGCAGGGAGGACAGAAGCAATGGGCAACGGCTCAAGCATTCAATCGTGGGGAGTGGCCCTGCTGCGCGTGATGATTGGCCTCGTGTTCCTGATCCACGGCTGGGAGAAGCTGTTTGTATTCGGGATTCATCGGGTCACGGGATACTTTGGCAGCATCGGTGTTCCGTCTCCCGCCCTGTTCGCTCCGCTGGTCACGGCGATTGAGTTGCTGGGAGGAATGGCGCTCATACTGGGAGTGGGGACGCGCTGGGCGGCGGTATTGCTCGTGTTCGATATGATGGGAGCAATTTTCGCCGCCAAGCTCAGCGGCGGCTTCTTCGCGCCTGCGGGATTTGAATACGAGCTGACCTTGCTGGTGGCCAATCTCTCGCTGCTGTTGACGGGGCCCGGTGCTGCCTCGCTGGATAAGCGGATCAGAAGACGGGCCTGAAGCGCGCCCCGGGCGGAGATGCAGCAAGCACCGTCTCTACAGTCAGGTTAGCGCTTGTAGCCGATCTTGCGCAAAAACTCCTTGCGCGCAGTGATGTCGGCCGGACCCTCCACCCCCTTGGGTGGGCTGCCATCGATCACACCCATCACCCCGCGTCCTTGTTCGCTCTTGGCCACAATCACCTCGACCGGGTTAGCGCTGGCGCAGAAAATCGAGCACACCTCGGGGATGTTCTGCACGACGTTCAGCAGGTTGATGGGATAAGCATTGCGCAGGATGAGCACGAAGATGTGCCCTGAGGCGAGGGCTTGCGCGTTGCGGATGGCGGCCTGCCGCAACTGGTCGTCGTTGCCTTCGGAGCGGGTCAAACAGGGGCCGGAGGCCTCATTGAAGGCCAGGCCGAACTTGCCTTGCGGGACGGTGTTCACCACGGCCTCGTACATGTCTTCTACCGTCTTGATGAAGTGGGTCTGGCCGACAATGATGTTGCTGTCAGAGGGAACTTCCAGGCGGACTGACTCGAACTCAAGCATGAGGGCCTCGATTGTGTCGTCCCGGAAGGGACTGTGCCGTCCCTAACGGGACTCATTTGAGGATTTGTCCGCTACCCGGCACTCCCGTGCCGGGCCTATTTTCGCCCCGATGCAGATTTCCTGGGCCTTTGCACCTTGCCCGCATTCTTCTCGAATACCCGGGCGAAAATCTTGTCAATGTTGCGCAACTGCCGCTTCAAATCGAAGGCCCGTTCAATCTGCTGGCGCGGAACTCGGCCGGTGATTTTCTTGTCCTTGAGCACGAGGTCGTGGAAATTCAGGCCTTCTTTCCAGGCGCGCATAGCGTGGGCTTGCACCATGCGGTAAGCGTCTTCGCGCGAGACCCCGTGCTCCACCAGGTCCAGGAGCAGCTGCCCGCTGAACACCAGCCCGCCACTGCTCTCCAGGTTCGCCTTCATGCGTTCTGGGTGGACGAACATGGTGTCCACCAGGTTGGTGGTTTTCTGGAGGAGATAGTCCACCAGAGTGGTGGAGTCGGGGATAATGATGCGTTCCACGGAAGAGTGCGAGATGTCGCGTTCGTGCCAGAGAGCGACGTTTTCAAAGCCTGCTTGGGCATTGGAGCGCACCACGCGAGCCAGGCCGCTGATCTGTTCGCATGTGACCGGGTTGCGCTTGTGCGGCATGGCGGAAGAGCCCTTCTGCTTTTCGCTGAAGTACTCCTCGGCTTCGCGCACCTCGGTACGCTGCAAGTGGCGGATCTCGGTGGCGATCTTGTCGAGGGTGCAGGCGATGACGGCGAGCGTGGCCAGATAGGCGGCGTGCCGGTCGCGCTGGATGACCTGTGAAGACACTGCCGCGGCCTTCAGCCCCAAGCGGGCACAGATCTTCTCTTCCAGTTCCGGGCTGAGGTGTGCAAAGGTGCCGACCGCTCCGGAAAATTTCCCCACCCGCATGTCCTCGGCGGCGCGTTCGAAGCGAGCGATGTCGCGTTGCACCTCGGAATACCAGTTGGCCAGCTTGAATCCGAAGGTGATGGGTTCGGCATGAACGCCGTGGGTGCGGCCGACCATGGGGGTGTCTTTGAACTCCCAGGCGCGGCGCTTGAGCACTTCGGACAGACGTTCCAGGTCATCGGCGATGATTGCGGACGACTGGCCGATGAGCAGGGCCTGGGCGGTGTCCACGATGTCGTTTGAGGTCAGGCCGTAGTGAAACCAGCGGGCCTGCGGGCCGACAATTTCGGCCACTGCAGTGGTGAAGGCGATCACGTCGTGGCGGACTTCGGCCTCGATCTCCTGGATGCGCTCCAGATCGAAGTCGGCACGCTCGCGGATGGCCTTGGCGGCATCTTTGGGAACCAGACCGGCTTCGGCCAGGGTCTCGGTGGCCGCGACTTCGACTGCCAGCCAGGTGCGGAAGCGGTTCTCCTCGCTCCAGATGCGGCCCATGTCGGGGCGGGTATAGCGTGGAATCAAAGCGGCGCCTCTCCGATGCCCCTGAAAATTGTGGGACAAAGGATTTTAAACGGTGAGGTGGCCGGTGGCCAATGGGGAGTGGCCCGGCCAGTCGGGGCGCGCTGGTAGACGATGCGGATCAGGGAATGCCTGGAGGCGCGCCCTTGGAAGGCCCATGATGGCTGGGGGCGATCAGAGATCCAAGAAAAACCGGTTCCTTCCTTGTTTAGTTGACTATATGTCGTTATACGATATGTTAAGATTTATAGTAGCGACACGATATAATCCGCGGCATGACAACACGACTCACTCTGGCTGATTACCAGGCGCTGGCGGACTTGCGCTACCAAATTCGACGCTTTCTACACTTCAGCGAGCAGGCGGCGCGGGCTGCGGACCTGGAGCCGCGCCAACACCAGCTGATGCTGACGATCAAGGGACTGCCCCAGGGCGTTCGACCGCGGATCGGGGAGCTGGCCGAGCGCTTGCAGATCCAGCACCACAGCACGGTGGAGCTGGTGAATCGCCTGGCGCGAGGCGGCTACGTTCGCCGCCGGCGCGGTGGCGAGGACCGCCGCGAGGTGCTGCTCTCGCTGACTCCCAAAGGGGAGAAAGTGCTGCAGGAGCTCTCGCTGCATCACCAGGCGGAGCTAAAGACCCGGGGGCCAGCGCTGGTCGGTGCGCTCACACGTGCAATGCGAGCCAGCAAGCGAACCGCAGGAATGGCAAAACAAGGAGATCGGGATAAGACATGGCAGAAGCGACTGGCCGGGAGCTGTCCGGCACAAACGGAGAGGGCTCAAGCGCGGGCGGAAGCGTCCCGCGGCTTGTAGCCGGAATCAACGGGATGAAGGCCGTGGTTCCCGAGCTGGCGACCTTCCGCATGGTCACAGTGTCGCTTCTGGCGGCTGCGATCGGGCTGTTGGCCGGGATAGTCGCATTCGCCCTGTACAAGCTCATCGGCCTGTTCACCAACCTCGCCTTCTATCATCGTTGGGCCGCTGACTTCATCAGCGCCCGCTTTAACACTCTCGGACCGTGGGTGATTATCGTTCCTGTGATCGGCGGGATCATCGTCGGTTTCATGGCCAAGTATGGCAGCGAGAAGATCAGGGGACACGGCATTCCCGAAGCCATGGAGGCGGTGCTGATCAACCGCAGCCGCATCCAGCCGCGGGTGGCGATCCTGAAGCCCATCTCAGCCGCGATTGCCATCGGCACCGGCGGCCCGTTTGGCGCCGAAGGCCCGATCATTCAGACGGGTGGAGCGGTGGGCTCGCTTATCGGCCAGGTGTTCCACACCACGGCGGCGGAGCGAAAAGTTCTGTTGGCCTGCGGCGCAGCGGCGGGCATGTCCGCCACTTTCAACACCCCGATTGCGGGCGTGATTCTTGCCATCGAGCTGCTGCTGTTTGAATTCAAGTCGCGCTCGTTTATTCCGCTGGTGATCGCGAGCACGCTGGCGACCGCGGTCCATATGCAACTGCTGGGAGCGGGGCCGATGTTCGCGGTTGCCCCGGTGGATTTTGGCGTCCCGCGCGCGGTTCCCTTCTACCTGCTGCTGGGAGTGGTCTGCGGGCTGGCGGCGGTAGCGTTCAGCAAGGCGCTGTACTGGACCGAGGACCAGTTCGAGAAGCTGCCGGTAAACGAGTTGTGGTGGCCGGCGATTGGCGCGCTGGGGCTGGGCATCATTGGCTACTTCGTGCCGCGCGTGTTGGGCGTAGGGTATGACACCATCGGCGACATCCTGAACGCGCACCTGGCGTGGAAGCTGCTTCTTATCGTAATGGTGGCCAAGGCGGTGGCGCTGGTGGTCTCGCTGGGCTCGGGAACCTCGGGCGGATTGCTGGCGCCCATGTTCATGTCGAGCGCGGCCTTGGGCGGTGTGTTCGCGATGGGCATGAATCAACTCTTTCCCGCCGCCAACCTGGCTCCGGGAGCGTTTGCCCTGGTGGCCATGGGCGCGGTGTTCGGCGCGGCCTCCCGGGCGACGTTCTCCTTCATCATCTTCGCCTTCGAAATCACCCGGGACTACAATGCCGTGTTGCCGCTGATGCTGGTCAGCGTGATCGCGGACGGCGTGGCCATGCTGCTGATGCCGCGGGCTTCCATCATGACGGAGAAGCTGGCCCGGCGTGGATTGCGCATTCACCAGGATTACGAAGCCGACGTCCTGCAGCAGGTGATGGTGGCGGAAACCATGGACCGCGATGTCCCCACAGTGTCGGCAGAGATGCGAGTGGGCGAATTGGCGGAGCGCATCGCGCGGCGCGATCCCGAGGTGTGCCGCCACCAGGGACTCGTCATCGTAGACAGCGAGGGACGACTGGCCGGCTTGATCACGCGCGGCGATGTTCTGCGGGCGCTTGACCGGGACCCGGCTGGCACGATGACCGTGCTCGACGCCGGCGCCCGCGACCTGGTCGTCACCTATCCCGACGAGGTGCTCCACGAAGCCAGCACCAAAATGTTGCGCCACAACATCGGCCGCATGCCGGTGGTGGACCGCAATGACCCGCAGCACGTGGTGGGATACCTGGGAAGGCCCGGGGTTATGGCCGCACGCCTGCGCCGTCTGGAAGAGGAGCACGTGCGCGAACCGGGCTGGATCGGGAGGATCGGGTAACGTTCGGTCAGTTTTCCCGCTGCGTCGCCTGCCCGTCCGCAGGACTTCGAGACACGGCGGTCCCCGCACCAGCTGCGGGCCCATGAACTACTTGACGAACTCTCCCTGTCCGCCCTTGGACCAGGGATCGTAAGTCAGGCAGAACTGCACCCGGTCTGGGATGGGTGGGTGGTCGTAGTAGAGAAACACGGCCACCGGATTCGGCTCGGGGTCAGCCAGATTTACGTCGCCCAGAATTTGAAACGATTGCGCGGCCACCTGTCCGGAGTCGGGGGTGAGCCCATGGGTCACCTCCAAGCCGTACTGATCGGCCTGGTGCTCATAGTGGCGACCGACTGCGCTGGTAATAGGATTGCCCAGAAAGACGAAGATCGAGAGCAGCAGCATCAGCACCGGCAGCGACGCCCAGTCGTCGAGGCCGCGAATCTCCCACCGGACTCCCCAGCGTGTCAGCACCCAGCCGACCGTGCGGAAAAGAAGATAGAAAAACAACAGCAGGAGCCCAGCCGTAAACGCGATCAGCTTGGGGATGTGCCAGAGAACGTAGTGCCCCATCTCGTGCCCGGCGACGAAGACGATCTGCGGCGTGTTCAGCTTGTTGATGGTGGTGTCCCATACCACGATGCGTTTGGACGCGCCGAAGCCGGTGACATAGGCGTTGAGCGCCGTAAGCTTTTTGCCGGCGTTCATCCAATACATGCGCTCCGGCGGAATGTTCTCGCCCGCGCGCTGGACTATCCGCTCCAGGCTGGCAGTGAGCGCGGGGTCTTTCTGGGCGAGCGGCTCGAACTTGTAGAACAGCGGGTCAATGATCAGGGGTTGGAGGAAGAACACCAACAGCAGGATAGGGATGGCGGCCAGCCAGAAATAGAACCACCAGCGGCGGGGAGACTTGTGGATAACCGCGTACAGAATCCAGATGAGAATGGTTAAGATGATGATGGAGATGATTTCGGACTTCATCCAGTCCAGGAACCATGAGCCCCATCCCTGAATCGAGATCCCGTACTTGCGCGAAAGCCAGTTCCTGAAGATGTCGGTGGGGAGTCCGAGAATGTCAATGGTGAGGAGCAGCAGGGGCGTGAAGACCAGCGCTTGAAGAAACCGCCGAGCGGACGCCTTTTCGGCCCAGGTACGGTACTTGGGAGCAAGCTTCCAGTACAAGACCAGCCAGAGAACGACCAGGCCATACACGAACCCGATAAGAGTAGCCCACAGACGGATGCGGTTGATGGCCCGCGCTTTGGCATAGCGATCTGGCGGCAGCGTGTACTTGGTGACAATCGGCTGTTCCACGTGGGCTGCCGCCGGCGCGGGATTCACGGCCGCAGAGGGTGCGCTTGTAGCCGGCTGGGTCTGCGAAGCTGCCGACGACGGCGCATGCGAGGCTTCCTGTGCCGCGGCCAGGGGGCCAAGACACAGGACGATCGCCGGGACTGCAAGCAGAAGCGGCAGGCGTTTCATGTGGGTTTCTCGATGAAGCTTCCGGCGGCAGTATGCGCTTCGGGCACAGGTTGACGCAAGGTGATGGCGCCTACTGTAAGGGTTGGTAGCGCTACCGGGAATCGAACCCGGGTTTGAAGATTGAGAATCTTCCGTCCTAACCCCTAGACGATAGCGCCACGCGCGGCTCGGCCTGCCGGAGGTCCGGACGCAGGCCGCACGAGTGAAATTATACGGGTCTTTGTCATTCGGCGTCGAGCCGATGGCTGCCGCGGACAAAGTCGCGCGCTCACGCGCGGCGGAACGCTGCCGCCTCCATCTTGCGCGCTTCCGCTTCTTCGTAGCGCTTGCGCACCACCGGGCGCAAAGAGCCGATCACTACGGTCAGAATTGCCCCGATCAATACCAGCGGATACCAGATTCCGTAAGGCTGTCCCACGGACAGGGCGTAGAGGCCGAGGACGAGGTGGCCTACTCCCACCACCGTCAGCAGCGTGAACGCACCCAGAATGAAGCTCCGGCCTTTCCCCTTTGGAGCCAGCGTCCCTGCCGCGGCGCCCAGAACGCCGCCCAGCGAGCCCAGCAAGCCGCCGCCAATTCCGCCGTACAACGCCCCAAAGCGAATCGGATCAAACCATGGTTCCATCATGTGCTCTCCTTTTCTGCTTGCTGCTGGCGGTAGAGATCGCGCACCGAGCGCGCGGCCGAGACTGTGATCTCGCCGCGCTCCACCAAGTCAGCCAGCAGTTGCATCATCGGATCCGGCGGCGCTCCTCCCACAATCTGCCGCACTCGTTCGATCAGCCGATCCACGCGGATGCGGATCGTGGGATAACTGACCTGGTAAACCTGCGCCAGGTCTTTCAGCGATCCCGAAGCCAGCACCAACTGCAACACCAGATCCAGTTCCTCCTCGGCCAGTGCGAGCAAGGGGTGGGAAGCCGCCGCCTTGCTTTCGCGTGCCGTTTCCGAGGCCATTACAGGCACACCTTACCGCTGGCTTTAATAAATGTAAAGATTACTTTAATAATATTTATTCCCATGTAAGTTGCTGAAAATGAGCATAATTTTCAGTTACCGAGTGCCTTGACAAGCCTCCGAAGGCAGTAGCAGAATTCTTTTAGGCGAATAAAAAGCGAACATAGCCCGATTCGCCGCGAGGTTCCCCCGCCTCGTTTGCTCCCTGATATTCCGAGGTTTCCTATGTCTTCCTTGCTCGTGTGCGCCCAGCCCGCGCCGGGCCATGCCGTGGCTTTTCCTCCGGAAGGGTCCGCATTCCTTCTGAAACGGATTTCTGCCTTGCCGAAGCTGGCGGCAGTCACTCCCGCATCGCGCCTCAAGGTGCCCACGCCGGAGATGGTTTCCAGCGGCATCCGCGAATTGGACGCGCTGACCGGCGGGTTGCCGCGCGGATGCCTGACGGAAATTTGCGGGCCGGCGTCTTCGGGACGCACCAGCGTGCTGGTGGCCACTTTGGCCGCCGCCACCCAGCGCCAGGAAGCTTGTGCCCTGGTGGATGTCAGCGATGCTTTCGATCCTGTGTCTGCGGCGGCCGCGGGTGTGGATTTCGAACGATTGCTGTGGGTACGCTGCGGAGAAAATAAGAATTCATCACAGAGACCCCAGAACACCGAGAAGAAAGAAGATCGTGAACGCAAAAAAATTGAAGGCCCGCTCGAACAAGCGTTGCGCGTCACCGACCTGCTTTTGCAGAGCGGGGGCTTCGGGATGGTGGCCATTGATCTTGGCGGAATCCCGTTCCGCAGCGCGCGCCGCATCCCGCTGACCTCCTGGTTTCGTTTTCAGCGCGCAGTGGAGCACGCGCCCACCGTGCTGTTTGTCATCGCCGAAGCGCCGTGCGCGCCCAGTTGCGCTGCGCTGGTGCTGAAGCTGCAGTCGGTAAAGCCGTCCGCCTCCAGCCCTCAGCTGTCAGCCAGCCGCGGAGCGGCGGCAGAAATTAGCCCCGGGCGTAAGCCCGAGGTTGCCGGCGTAGAGCGGGGTCAGTCCCTTCAGGGACGACAGAGAAGTTGCGCCGCAGACTCTTTCGCCGCGGTAGTTCCGGCCCACACGCAACTTCTGGACCAACTCAAAATCGAAGGCGAGCTGCTGCGTTCCCGCCTGGAACGCAAACCGGCGCGATCCGTGACCGCCGCCTTCACCACCAAAGCGGCAGGGAGTCGATGATTCAATGACTCAATGATTCAACCGCTCAATGTCTTTCGCCTGCATCTTCGTTCCCGATTTTCCCCTGGAGGCACTGCTGCGCGCCGAGCCGGAGTTGCGTTCGCAGGCTGTGGCCGTGCTCGAGGGCAAAGCTCCGCTGCAAAAAGTTTTTGCGGTCAACGAAAAAGCCCGCCGTGCCGGAGTGGAACCAGGCATGAGCAAACTGCAGGTAGAAACTTGCACTGACCTGGCGCTGCGTCCCCGCTCTCCTGTGCAGGAGGCCGCCGCCCACGCCGCGTTGCTGGACTGCGCGCAGTCTTTTTCGCCGCGCGTAGAAGACACTGGCAGTGACACCATCCTGCTCGACCTCGCCGGCCTGGAGACGCTTTTCGGCGCGCCGCCCAAGATTGCCCGCGACCTGGCCCGCCGCGCTTCCGACCTCGGCCTTGAAGTCAACGTGGCTGTGGCCTCCAATCCTGACACGGCGATGCTCGCCGCTCGCGGTTTCTCCGGCGTAACCGTGATTCCTTCCGGCAAAGAAGCCGAGCGCCTGGGCAGCCTTCCTTTGGAAATTCTGTTTGCCGGCCTTAGTGCTCTTGGTGGCGAGCCGGAGCCCGAGCGGTTTCTAGAAACATTGGAGCGATGGGGAGTGCGCAACCTGCGCGCTTTGGCGGCATTGCCCGAGGTGGCCCTCAGCGAGCGCCTGGGACAGGCCGGCGTCCGCCTGCAGCAACTGGCGCGCGGCGCCCCCTCGCGCACCCTGGTCCCGGTGGAGCCGCCGCTGGTGTTCGAAGAAGCCATCGAACTGGAGTATCCGCTGGTGCTGCTGGAACCGCTGGCCTTTGCGCTGAGCCGGCTGCTGGATCAGTTGTGCGCCCGGCTGGCGGCGCGGGCGCTGGCCACGCAGGAGTTGCGCTTGCAGTTGGAGCTGGAGAATGGATGGCAGGAAGAAGAAGCCACATCAAGCCACGTGGGTGAGTTCCGCCATGCGGGCCGCGCAACCCGTCAGATCTTTTGCCGCACGCTCCGTCTTCCGGTTCCCCTCCTGGATGCCAGGACCTTTCTTAAGCTTTTGCAGCTTGATCTGAAGGCGCATCCGCCCGGAGCGCCCATCGTCAAAATTCATCTGGCGGCCGAACCCGTGCGTCCGCGGGCGGCGCAGAGCGGCCTGTTTCTTCCGCCTTCGCCGGAACCGGAGAAGTTGGAGCTTACCCTGGCACGGATTGCCGGCATCGTCGGCGAAAATAAGGTTGGATGTCTGCAATTGCTGGACACGCATCGTCCCGATGCGTTCCGCATGCAGCGCTTTGCCCCCGGCGAGCCCCAGGGGCTAAAGCCCATTTCAAAAAATCTTCCCCATGCAGGACTGAAGCCCTGCGCCATCCAAAAACAGCCGCACAGCCAAAAGCAGCCCGGCGCGCAGGATCATCCCGACGCGCAAACCACTGGCGCCGATGCGGTCACCGCGCTGCGCATCTTTCGTCCGCCGGTGCGGGCCGCGGTGACGCTGCGCGACGGCAAGCCCGCGCGTATCGCCTGCTCCAAACATCCTGAACTGCAGGGCGACATTGTGTGGGTGGCGGGCCCGTGGCGCTCCTCCGGCGATTGGTGGCAGCAGGAGGGTTGGGCGCGCGACGAGTGGGACATCGCCTTGCCGACCGAAGGCGGCCTCGCCCTCTACCGCCTGGTCCGCGACCTGCTCAGCGGGGGATGGTTTGTGGAAGGAAGCTATGACTAAAAATCTTTTTACCACGGAGGCACGGAGGCACGGAGGAAAAGCAAATTCGGAAATTACGGTTTTCGGCATTACCAATGAACCCGGATAGGAGTCGAATCATGGTCCTTTTGTTCCCTCCGTGTCTCCGTGCCTCCGTGGTGAAAACAAAATGTACGTCGAACTTCACGCCCGCTCCGCTTTCAGCTTCCTCGAAGGCGCTTCCCTGCCCGAGGACTTGGTGTCAACCTGCGCCAGCCTGAACCTGCCAGCCATGGCGCTGCTTGACCGCGATGGCGTGTACGGAGCGCCCCGCTTTTACATGGCGGCGAAGAAAGCGGGATTGAAGGCGCACATCGGAGCGGAGGTCACTGCTGAGAAATTTTTCAATTCCCAATTGCCAATCTTCTCCGTGTCTCCGTGTCTCCGTGGTGAATTCCAGCTTTCTCTCCTCGTGGCCTCCCGCCTCGGCTACCAGAACCTCTGCCGCCTGATCACCAAGATGAAGTTGCGCGCCAAAAAAGGCGAGGGCGACGTCTGCGAACCGGAACTTGCAGAGCATGCGGCCGGGCTCATCTGCCTGACCGGCGGCGATGATGGCCCGCTGGCCACGGCACTCACTCAAAGTACGGAAGAAGCGCGGCACACGCTCGAACGCTTGACTGGAATTTTCGGACACGCCAACGTTTACGTCGAACTGCAGCGCCACTTCCATCGCTCGCAGGAAGCCCGCAACCGCGCGGCCATCGAATTGGCGCGCTCACTCCAACTCCCGCTGCTGGCGACCAACGGCGTGTGTTATGCCACTCCCCGTCAGCGCGAATTGTGCGACGTCTTCACCGCCATCCGTCATCACCGCACGCTGGCCACCGCCGGACGCCTGCTGGCGCGCAACTCCGAGCGTCATCTGAAATCGGCGCAAGAGATGGAACAGCTTTTTGCCGATCTCCCCGAGGCCATCGCCAATACCGCCGAGCTTTCCTCCCGTCTGGAATTCACCCTCAGCGACCTGGGATACCAGTTCCCCAAATATCCCGTTCCCGAGGGTGAGACCATGATGTCGTTTCTGCGCGAGCGCACCTGGCAAGGCTTCCAGCAACGCTACGGCCGGGCGGCGAGCGACCTGCGAACCCGCGCCCGCCGCCAGATCGAGCGCGAACTCACCCTCATCGAAAAACTCGACCTCGCCGGCTACTTCCTCATCGTCTGGGACCTGGTGCGCTTCTGCCGCGAGCAGAAGATTCTGGCGCAAGGACGCGGTTCGGCGGCCAACAGCGCCGTCTGCTATTCGCTGGGCATCACCGCGGTAGATCCCGTCGGCATGGACTTGCTCTTCGAGCGTTTTCTTTCCGAGGAGCGCGGCGAGTGGCCCGACATTGATCTCGATCTGCCCAGCGGCGACCAGCGCGAGCGCGTCATTCAGTATGTCTATCAGCGCTACGGCGAGCGCGGCGCCGCCATGACCGCCAACGTAATCACCTACCGCAGCCGCATGGCTGGCCGCGAAATGGGCAAAGCCCTCGGCTTCGATCCCGAAACCCTCGGCAAAGTTTCCGCTGCCGTCTCCACCTGGGAATACCGCGACCAGAACGACACTTTCGATCATCGCTTTCGTGATGCCGGGCTCGACCTGCGCCATCCGCGCCTGCGCAAATACTTTGAACTCTGCGTCGCCGTGCAGGACTTGCCCCGCCACCTCGGCCAGCACTCCGGCGGCATGGTGATTTGCCAGGGGCAACTGGATTCCGTCGTCCCCCTGGAGCCTGCCTCCATGCCCGGCCGCGTAGTAGTGCAGTGGGATAAGGAAGACTGCGCCGACCTCGGCATCATTAAGGTGGACCTGCTCGGCCTGGGCATGATGGCCGTGCTGGAGGATTCCATCCAGCTCATCCGCGAGAGCTATAAAGAAGAAGTAGATCTCGCCCACCTGCCACCTGACGATCCCGCGGTCTATTCCGCGCTGCAGCAGGCCGACACCATCGGCATGTTCCAGATCGAGAGTCGCGCCCAGATGTCGTGCCTGCCGCGCCTGCGCCCGCAGCGCTTTTACGACATCGTGGTGCAGGTGGCCATCATCCGTCCTGGGCCAATCGTCGGGCAGATGGTGAATCCTTATTTACAGCGGCGCCAGGGACGTGAGCCGGTGAAGTACGCGCATCCTTCGCTTGAGCCGGTGCTGGCACGCACTCTGGGGGTGCCGCTTTTTCAGGAGCAATTGCTGCGGATGGCCATGGTAGTGGCCGGATTTACTGGCGGCGAAGCCGAAGAACTGCGCCGCGCCATGGGATTCAAGCGTTCGCAGGCCCGCATGAAAGAGATCGAAGCCAAGTTGCGCGCCGGCATGACCCGCAACGGCATTTCGCGCGAGGCCCAGGAGGAGATCATCCTCGCCATCAGCTCGTTCGCGCTCTACGGATTCCCCGAATCCCACGCTGCCAGCTTCGCCCTGATCGCCTACGCCAGCGCCTACCTGAAATGCCATTACCTCGCCGCCTTCACCGCCGCTTTGCTCAACAATCAGCCCATGGGCTTCTATCGCCCTGCGACAATCGTGCAAGATGCGCAGCGGCACGGACTGAAGATTTTTCCTATTGATGTGATGAAGTCTGATTGGAACTGTACTCTGGAACAAGTTGCAAGTTGCGAGTTGCGGGTTGCGAGCAAGCAAAACTCACAACCCACTCGCAACTCGCAACTCACAACTCGCAACTTTCTTGCCCTCCGCCTGGGATTGCGCTATGCGAAGGGCCTGCGCGAGGAGACCGCGCAAGAGCTCGTTCACCAACGTAAGATCGCTCCGTTTACTTCCATCCGCGATCTGGTCCACCGCGTTCCCGAGCTGCACAAGGACGAATTGAATGCTCTGGCGGAAATCGGCGCGTTGAACTCAATCGGTAGCGCCGGCGTCTCGCCGGCTGTCGTGGATCACTCGGTACTCGGTATTCGCAACTCGCAACTCTTACGCAACTCGCAACTTCATCGCCGCGACGCCCTCTGGCAGGTCGAGCGCGCCGTCCGCCGTTCCGGCCCGTTGCTGGACGAGTTAGCCGAGCCCGATACCAAGTCTCCGCTGCGCCCCATGAATGAAGAAGAGCGCCTGGTGGCCGACTTCCGTGGCACCGGCCTGACCGTAGGCCCGCATCCCATGGCATATCACCGCGCCCAAATGGCATCCCTTGGCATCCGCAAGGCCAGCGAACTGCGCGCCATCCACAATGGCCAACCGGTGCGTATCGGCGGATGCGTGATCGCCCGCCAGCGCCCGGGAACTGCCAAGGGTTTTGTTTTTCTCAGCCTGGAAGACGAAACCGGCGTGGCCAATGCCATCGTCACGCCTGACCTGTTTCAGAAAAACCGCCTGCTGCTGACCTCCGAGCAGTTTCTGATGGTGGAAGGAATCCTGCAGAACCAGGACAACGTAATTTCGGTGAAGGCGCAACGAGTCCGGCCGCTCGACATCACCCGTGCCCCCACCTCTTCGCACGATTTCTACTGACTCTCAGTACCAAGTAGTACCGAGAACCGAGAAAAACCTCCCGCTGAAATGGGCTTGCTCGGTACTCGCAACTCGGTACTCCGTACTCGTACCGAGAACATTACGAAGGTATTAATTTTTCATTCTGCGGTGCAAATCCACAGCCATCCGGGGTATGATGACCACATCATTCGCCAACATTCTACGTCGGGCCCATCAGTCCGAGGTCAACGTGTATGTGGCTAATTCATCAATTCGATTCATTCCTGAATCTTGGTATATGTAAGGAGTATCCGACCATGGCAAGAGCAAGAACGCCCCGCAGCAACGGCCCTTCCCGCAAGCAGATCGCAACCATGCCCGAAGTTCAGCTTGGGGCTGAGGGTAAGAAGAATTCGTCACCCATTCCCTTTGACCTGGAAGGCGAGATCCGCCGCCGCGCCTACGAATTGTACGAGCTGCGCGGCTGCGCGCCTGGCCGCGACCACGAAGATTGGTTGGTGGCTGAGCGCGAAGTCATGGCTCGGTACAACCGGCAGCAGACCGCCTAAGTCGAGGATTCTGGGACGCTGGCGAGCGGGCAGAGGGTTGACCGCCCCTGGCCCGCCCTTGAGTTGTGCCCGCCTGAACGCCTGCCCTGCAGCTCGATCCCACTCAGGTGCCGGAGAAACCGGCTCGCCAGACTTCCATCTGCTCTCGCCGCTGAAAGGGCGCGCCTTGTCGCCGGCTCCTGCGGCGGGCGGAGCCTCCGGGTAATCGGTTACGTGGAAATCCTGTGAGAAAATTTGGACGTCAGTTTCTTGAACCAGGCCGCCGCGTTCGAGGGTGTTTCCCGCAAAAGCAGGTTCTTCGATCGCAGAAAATGGCTACTTTTCCGTCCTATCCCTGTCCCTTTCTGGGCTATCAACGTGCACCTTCGAGAGTCTGTGCGCTCCGCGATTCCATAAGATACACTAGTACACAACTGGATCAGCAGCCACAGACCAGGCGTTCCTTCGTCCGACTGGGAAGCAATTCGGAGCAACCTCCGAACCGGGATAAAGCTCCAACCCACAATAGCTTCGCTGGCCCTGATGGTTGCCCGAGCGGGTTGTTTCTGAAAAAATACTGAGCTTGTCATGTCACAAATTGGCAGTTTCGCCCTCTTGCTCGCGCTTGCCCTGAGTGCATATTCCTTCCTGGCCGGATGGCTGGCGCTCGCTCGCGCGGGTCCCGGCTCGGAAAGGCTGGGAGAAACCGCGCGCCGCGCCGGAATCGCCGTCTTTGGCATCGTCTTCCTCGCCGCCGTGGTGCTGGTCGTCGCCGCCTTCCAGGACGATTTCTCGATCGCCTACATCTTTCACCACAGCAACCGCGATCTTCCCATAGCTTACAAATTTGCGGTTTTGTGGTCCGGACAGGAAGGCTCGCTGCTGTTCTGGTCGCTGCTGCTGGCGACCTACGGAGTCGTTTTGCGGCTGCGTCACAAGACTGATGCCCGCCTGTTCGCCTATGCCTCGGTCATCATTGCCGCGGTTCAGGTCTTCTTCTTGCTGCTGTTGAATTTCGCTGCCCACCCCTTCGCGGTCATGACGGGTGAGCTTCCGCCGGACGGCAACGGCCTCAACCCGCTGCTGCAATATCCCGAGATGGTGATTCATCCGCCCATGCTGTACCTGGGCTACGTGGGTTTCACAATCCCGTTTGCCTTTGCCTTGGGCGCGCTGATCATGCGCTATCCCGGCGAAAAGTGGATCCACATCACCCGCCGCTGGACCATGGTGACCTGGGGATTTCTCACTTGCGGCATCTTCCTGGGGATGCACTGGGCGTACTCGGTCCTGGGCTGGGGCGGCTACTGGGGATGGGACCCGGTCGAAAGCGCCTCGTTCATGCCCTGGCTGACGGGCACCGCCTTCCTGCACTCGGTGATGATGCAGGAGAAGCGCGGCATGCTGAAGGTCTGGAACATGTGGCTGATCTTCATCACCTTCGGCCTGTGTATCTTTGGAACCTTCCTGACGCGCAGCGGGGTAGTCAGTTCGGTGCACGCCTTCGCGCAGTCCTCGATCGGCACATGGTTCATGGTTTTCCTGGCCCTGATTGCTGCGACCTGCATCTTGTTTTACGTGTTGAACCACTCGCACCTGCGCAGCGAGCACCGGCTTGAGTCCATCGTCTCCCGCGAGTCCAGCTTCCTGTTCAACAACCTGCTGTTTGTAATGTTCTGCTTCACGGTGCTGTGGGGAACGCTGTTTCCCATCCTGTCGGAATGGGTCCAGGGGACCAAGGTCACGGTCGGCCCGCCCTTCTTCAACAAGGTCGCTATCCCGGTGGCACTGCTCCTCCTGTTGCTCACCGCGGTTGGCCCGCTGCTAGCGTGGCGCAAGACTTCTACCGAGAGCATCAAGCGTAACTTCATGTGGCCGGCCATCGGCGCACTCGCTGTCGGCGTCCTGATGATGATCTTCGGGGTGCGTCCCTGGGTGGACGTCTCCTACTTCTATGCGCTGATGTCGGCCATGCTGGCTGTGCTCGTGGCGCTGACCGTGGTTATGGAATTTGTCCGCGGCGCCCGTGTCATCTCCGGCCACACCCGGCAAAACCTGCTGGCTTCGATGGTGCACCTGTGGCACCGTAACACCCGCCGCTATGGCGGCTACATCGTGCATTTTGGCGTCGCCGTCGTGATCATCGGCTTCCTCGGTTCTGCGTTCAATCGCGACCAGGAAAAGGAAATGGGCTTCGGCGACAAGATGCAGATCGGCCGCTACACCCTCGTTTGTCAGTCATACACCCAGGACGACAATCCGAACTACCAGAGCGAGTGGGCCGTCATCAACGTTTTCAACGGCGACCGCAAGGTGACGACGCTCTATCCCGAGCGGCGCTTCTACCATGCCAGCCAGCAAACCCAGACCATGCCGCAGATTTACCCCACCGTGAAAGACGACCTTTTCCTGGTGAAAGACCTGTACCTGGTCTATGAGGGCATCAATCAGGACACCGGTCGTCCCATCATTAAGGCACACCTGAATCCGATGGTGCCCTGGATCTGGTTCGGCTGGCTGCTCATGGTGTTTGGGACAATCACCGCCCTGGTGCCAAATGCCGTGCCGGTGCGCATGGCGGTCCCCGCCCGAGTCCACGTGGAACCGGTAGGAGCTGACTGATGAGACTTCGCCATCGCACTCTCCGGCGCGCGGCTCAATTGTTATTGCTTTGCTGTGCGCTCTTCATTTTCCTGGGCGCCGGCGATGAAAATGCGCGCTTCAATGATCTTGGCCACCGCATGATGTGCGTCTGCGGCTGTAACCAGATCCTGCTGGAGTGCAACCACGTCGGTTGCCAATACTCCGACCACATGCGCGGCGAGCTGATGGCTGCGCTCGATCGCGGGGACAATGACGATCTGATCTTGCAAAACTTCGTGCAGAAGTACGGAACCGTTGTGATCGCCGCGCCCACGACCACCGGCTTCAATCGCGTGGCTTGGATCATGCCTTACCTGGCGCTGGCGCTGGGGTTGACCACGGTTGTGCTGGTCGTGCGCACCTGGAGAAACCGCCCACTGGTGCCACCCGCCGACGCCGTTGCGCCGGTCAGTGGCGCCGAACTGGAGCGCTTCCGCGAGGAAGCCAGGAAGGACACCGAAACATGAGCGTCGCCACCCTGGCCTGCATCCTCATTACGCTGGGTTCGCTGGTGTATGTCTTCTACCTTCCCGGCAGACTGTACCTCGGTCCGGAGAAAACTCGCCTCTCCTACCTGCGGGAGCGCAAAGAAGTGGTATACGAGAACCTGCGCGACCTGAACTTCGAGTACAAAGCGGGCAAGTTGCCCGACGCCGACTACCTGTCGCTGAAAGCTTCGCTGGAGGAGGAGGCGGCGGCAGTCCTGGCCGAAATTGCCCGTCTGGAAGAAGCCGCCTTGTCGGGCGCTTCCGCAATCCGTAGTAGTAAAGGAGCCAAAGTTTGAGACCTGCAATTCCCCCATGCGGACGAGCCGCCATCCTGGCCGTGCCGTTATTATTCGCTGCCCTTGCCTCCGCTCAAACCCTGACTGGCACCGTCAAGAACGGCACCACCGGAAGGCCTGCAGCCGGCGACGATGTCGTCCTGCTGAGTCTGGGCCAAGGCATGGAAGAGTCCGGCCGCACTAAGACCGACTCCAGCGGCAGGTTCAGCCTGAAGCTCGACGACACCAGTTCTCCGCACTTGGTGCGCGTCATCCATCAAGGCGTCACCTACCATCGCATGGCCCCTCCGGGAACCACGTCGGTCGAGGCCGAAGTCTACGATGTCGCGAAGAGGGTGTCCCCCCTGAGCGTCACCGCCGACGTGATGCGCTTCCAGGCTCAAGACAACGAACTGCAGGGCATCCGCCTGTTCGCCGTTAACAACAGTTCCGATCCCCCGCGCACCCAGATGAACGACCAGAACTTTGAGTTCTACTTGCCCGAGGGCGCGCAGATTGACACCTCGCTCGCCAAAACGGCCGGTGGACAGCCTGTAAACTCTGCCCCCGTGCCGCAGAAAGAGAAGAACCGCTACGCCTTTATCTTCCCGCTGCGCCCCGGCGAAACCCAGTTCCAGGTGGCCTTTCACCTTCCTTACACCGGAGAGGCAAGCATCGACCCCAAGCCTCTTTACGCCGCTCAGCACTTCGTCGTGATGTTGCCCAAGAGCATGCACTTCAGCGCGGGCTCCGCAGCCGGCTTTCAGTCCATGCAGGACCCTCAGCAGTCAGACTCCGTGGTTGAGGTAGCTTCCAACACCGAAGTCGGGCAACCCCTGGCCTTCAAGATCTCCGGCACCGGCTTGCTGCAAACCGAAAGCGGCGGCACGACCGCCAGCGCAGAGAGTGGCGGGGCGGCCGCCGGGCGCGATAGCCGTCCCGGAGGAGGCCTCGGCCCGCCCAGTGACGCCCCCGACCCGCTGGAAAAATATCGCTGGTATCTGCTCGGCGGATTTGCTGTCATCCTGGCCGCCGGCGCCCTCTATATAGCAGGCCGCTCCAAAACCGCCGCGGTGCCTGATTTCGCCCCGACGGACGTGGAAGTGCCTAAGCCTCCATCATCCGCGGCCAAGCCTGCGCCGGCCGCCCGCCCCGGCTTGCTGCTTGAAGCCCTCAAGGAAGAACTGTTTCAGCTCGAGGTCGAACACAAACAAGGCCGCATCTCCCAGCAGGAATACGAAAAAGCCAAGGCCGCTCTCGATCAGACCTTGTCCCGGGCCATCATGCGGGAGTCTGCCAAAGCCTGAACCTTCATGATTCTTCGTGTCCTTTGGTGGTGGACAGAGGGTCCGGGGCGGCCTGCATCCCCCGCCCCTGGCGTATCATCTAATGTTGTGAGATCCGTATGGGAAACACTTTCAAGACCGCGTTTCTGTTGACTGCCCTGACCTTGTTGCTTATGGTCATCGGCCGCGCCTTCGGCGGCCAGAACGGCATGCTGCTGGCCCTGGCCTTCGCTGCAGTCACCAATTTCATCGCGTACTTCTACTCCGACAAGATTGCGCTCGCGACTTACCGAGCCCAGCCGGTTACGCGCGAACAATTGCCCCAGGTTTACGAGGTTGTCGAGCGGATAACCCAGCGAATTGGGTTACCCATGCCGAAGATTTACGTCATTCCCACTGACTCGCCCAACGCCTTCGCCACCGGACGCAATCCGAAGCACGCTTCCGTCGCGGTCACCCACGGCATCCTCAACCTTCTCAACAACGAGGAACTGGAAGGCGTGCTGGCCCACGAACTGGGACACGTCAACAACCGCGACATTCTCATCAGTTCGATTGCCGCCACCATCGCCGGTGCCGTCACTTTTCTCGCGCGTTTTGGCTTCTTTTTCGGAGACCGCGACAGCCGCCGTGGTGGCCTGCTGATGCTGATCCTGGCCCCGTTTGCGGCCATGCTGATCCAGCTTGCGGTGTCACGTTCGCGCGAGTATCAGGCCGACGCTACCGGCGCCCACTTCACCGGCAATCCGTATGCGCTCGCCAGCGCACTGGCCAAACTGGACGCGTACTCGCGCCGCCGGCCCA
The DNA here is from genome assembly GCA_035542575.1 of Terriglobales bacterium. GTDB lineage: Bacteria > Acidobacteriota > Terriglobia > Terriglobales > Acidobacteriaceae > JAIQET01. Next base: position 21,510 of record DATKLE010000080.1, read on the forward strand.
TGGTGGCCACGCCCTCGACCGCGCACCTGTTCATCATTCAGCCGTTGCTGGGAATGAACTTCGGCAACCTGTTCTCGACCCATCCGCCAATCGCCAAGCGCATCGAGCGTCTGACCGGCCGGCCGGCGGAGTTCACGCAGTAGCAGCGAACAGCATTCAGCCACAGAAGAATTTCACTTCTTTTTGACAGCAAGTTGATCGCTGCCTTACGTTCTTGACCTTGATCCTATTGTCGAAGACTGACTGCTGAGTGCTGAATGCTGAGTCCTTGCTATGACCACGGTAACGGCTCCCAGCCCAACCCAGCATAGTAGAATCAACTGAATGCCCCCTGAAACCGCCACCGCTGTCTCGCATCGCGCGGCTCAACTGGAGAAAGCGCTCCGCAAGGTCATCCGCGGCAAAGACGACGTCATCCGCCTCGCCCTGGTTTCCATGCTGGCGCGCGGGCACCTGCTGATTGAAGGTGTCCCCGGCGTGGGCAAGACCACGCTCGGTCAAGCCCTGGCGCGTGCCCTCGACTGCAGCTTTCAGCGGGTACAGTTCACCAGCGACATGCTGCCCTCCGATGTGATCGGCATCTCGATTTATTCCGCCATCGAGCAGCAATTCGAATTCAAGCGCGGCCCGGTATTCTGCAACGTCCTGCTGGCCGACGAAATCAACCGCACCACCCCCAAGACACAATCCGCCCTGCTCGAAGCCATGAACGAAGGCCAGGTCACGGTGGACGCACACTCCTACGCTCTGCCGCAACCCTTTCTGGTTATCGCGACCCAGAATCCGGTAGAGCATCACGGGACTTACCCTTTGCCCGAGTCGCAACTCGACCGCTTTCTGATGCGCGTCCGCATGGGCTACCCCGACGGCAATGCCGAGCGCGAAATCCTCCGCTCCGAGGCGGGCGCCGCTCAACTGGAAATGCTGCAGCCGGTGCTCACGAGCGCGGAAGTCCTGGAGATGCAGCAGGCGGTTACCCGCGTGCGCGTGGACGACTCGCTGGTCAACTACACCCTTGCCATCGTGCGCAAGACCCGCGAGTCAGAGCATTTCTTGCTGGGTGTCTCCCCCCGCGGTTCGCAGATGCTCTATCGCGCCGCTCAGGCCATGGCCTTCCTCGACGGCCGCAACTTCTGCGTCCCGGAGGATTTCAAGCCGCTGGTGGTTCCGGTCTTCGCCCACCGTGTAGTGACCAATGCACCCGCATCTTCCACCCTGAAAAGATCCGAGCAGGCCGAGCAAGTCATTCAGGAAATCGTGGACAGCGTGCCCGTGCCGGTGTAAAGACCATCATCTAAGCCAATCCGAGTGCGGCTTCCTGATTCCCATTCTGGGACACCATACGGGTTCTATGTGCTCTTTGACACCGCACTCTGTGAATCGGCGGCGTAGGCTGAATGCAAGGATCCCATAGGCCTGGAAGGAGTCAATCACATGAAAAGAACATTGGCCACGTTTACCGCGCTCGTGTTCGCTAGCGTGCTGAGCTTCGGACAGAAGCCAGCCGAAGTGCCAAAGGTAGACACGCATAGGTTCGATAAGGCCGAATACTTGCAGGCCAGTTCAACTGGACAGAGGAAGGCGGGGACGCCCATAAAAGGGACCCTAGCTTTTGATTCGGAGAAGAAAAACGTTAATTTCTTGCAGGACTCTGGTTCCTCCGCTTTGACCATCAAGTACGATGCCATCAAGAACATTACCTATGAAAAAGCATCGAAGCCCCGCTATGCGGAGGCAGTCCTCATCTCGCCCTTGTTCCTGCTGTCTCATGGGAAGAAGCACTATCTCACTTTCCAGTACACAGATGACACAGGGGAGGGAAAGTACGCGATCATCCATCTGGACAAGAAGAATGCTCGCGAGGCTGTTGCCTGTGCTGAAGCACAGACCGGCAAGAAAGTGGAGCAGCTAGAAGAGAAGTGATCTGCTCGGCAGCGAGCACCCTTGTAGAGACGGCGTTCTCGACTTCAAAGTCGGTAATCGGTGGGCGAGCCCCTTCGACTGCGGGGTATTAATGTGCCTTCCTTCGGGAGGTTCTCGCTCTGACGCGAAGGACTATAATCGTGTTGTTCTGAATACTGGCACGCTCCAACTCATCACGATGGCACCGGACCTACGACATGTTTCCAGGGTCGGAGCCTGAAACCGCTATGTCCTTCCTGCGCTATCTCATGCTGCTGTCCCTGGTGGTCTGGCTGGGTGGGCTGATCTTCTTTTCGTTTGTGCTCGCACCCACCGTGTTTGCCGTGCTGCCCACGCGTCACCTGGCGGGCAATGTGGTCAGCCGCTCACTCACCGCGCTGCACTGGATGGGGATTGTCTCCGGCCTCATCTTTCTGGTTTGCTCGATGATCTACGCCCGCCTCACCGCGGGTTCCCTGCATCCCTTCGCCGGCCGGCACGTTCTGCTCTACCTCATGCTGGCGCTCACCCTCATCTCGCAGTTCGGCATTTCGCCGAAGATGGCAGCCCTCCGCGCCTCCATGGGTGAGATCGACAGTGTGGCCCTGACCGATCCCGCCCGCGTGCAGTTCGACGCACTTCACGTCTGGTCTACCCGGCTGGAGGGCAGCGTCTTTTTCCTGGGATTGGCTTTGGTATACGTGACCGCTCAGGCGCTCAAGACCTAGCGCTGATGGAAAAAGCCTGCTACTGACCCGGTTTCTCCTGCCGTGTAGCTGTCCTCCCCAGATCGGTGTCCAGAAACGCCAGATAACCCGCCAGCAGACGATAGCTCGCGTAGTAGTCGTCCATCTTGATCTCGTTCAACTTGTCCTGGCTGGAGTGCAGGATGGGCCAGGTTTCCGATGTGACGGAATGAAGGGTGATCCGCGGGATCCTGTATTTGGCGAAGGATTCGGAGTCGCTGGAGCCCACTTGATCCACGTTCATCGCAGAAACCGGCAATTTCATTGCGGTGGCGATCTGGGACAAGGCACTCCGCAGGATGGTGTCGGCATGGGTTGCCCAGACCTCGGTCGGTCCCAGCCCCAGCGTGTCCATGTTGATCATGGCCTGGACCTTGGCGCGTTGCTCCGGGCTCAGCCTGCCAGCGTAAAAATTCGACCCCACCATGCCCTTCTCTTCCGCAGTGAAGCCCACAAACACAAACGTGTGCCGCCGCGGAATCGCACTCAAGCTGTAGTACAAGCTGGGCAGCAGGGAGGCCCCACTCCAGTTGTCCACCACCCCGTCCCCGGCCTCGACATGGTCGGAGTGCGCGCCCACCAGGATGATTTCGTCCGTCTCTCCCGGCAAAACGCAAATCAGGTTTGGTGGCAGCTGTTTTTTTACGGTTTGCTCCAACAGCTTGTCGTCTTTGCAGCCGGACTGTGCGAACATCCGCTTGAGGATCGCTTCCCGTTCGCCGTTATTTCTGGAGAAGCTCTGCAGGCGGGCTTCAATCACGTCGCGGTCAAGTGCCCGGAATTGAACCTGTCCGGCGGCACATACCGCCAATAGACCAAGCAGGAGAACTGTGTGGAGCGCTCGAGATTTGAAGACACCAGCCAACACCGTGAGGCTGAGAATATCACGCCCCGCCGTCCTTCACACCGCCTGTTATCATTTTGAATTGTCCTCATATTGCCAGGAGGCAACAGCTAGCAGCTACCTATGAAAACCGGCATCATCGGCCTGCCCCAGGTCGGCAAAACATCGCTTTTCCGCATCCTCACCAAGGCGCATCTCCCCGAGCACGCTTACGCCAGCCCGCGCGAAGCCCATATCGGCGTGGCCAAGGTCCCCGACGACCGCCTCGACCGCCTGGCCGCCCTCTACAACCCCAAGAAACTCACGCACGCTTCGGTGGAGTACGTGGACGTCGGTGCCATCGGCCAGGAAGCACTTAAGGAGACCGCCTATATCGGCCACCTCCGCAATGTGGATGCTCTTGCTCACGTGGTGCGTGCCTTCGACGATCCTTCCATTCCTCACGTCGGTCCCATCGATCCCCTGCGCGACATCAAGAACGTTGAGTTCGACCTGATGGTCAGCGACCTCGGCCAGATCGAGAAACGTCTGGAGCGCGTCGAAAAAGATTTGAAAAAGATGAAGACGGCGGATCTCGAGAAGGAATTCGAACTGCTCAAGCGCGCCAACACGCATCTGGGAGCGGAGCGCCCGCTGCGCGAAATGGAAATGACGCCCGAGGACAAGAAGCGTCTGCGCGGATTCATGTTTCTCAGCGAAAAACCGATTCTTTACGTGTTGAACGTTAGCGAGAGCGCGGAACTCGGCAAAGAACTGGAGGGGGCGGTCGGCAAGTACAACCTGACCGACGTGGCTACCCGCGCCAACGCCGCGGCCGCCGCCATCTGCGGCAAAGTGGAAGCCGAGCTCGCCGAGATGAGCGACGCGGATGCCGCTGAATTTCTCGCCAGCTACGGCTTAAAGGAAAGTGGCCTGGTCCGCCTGATTCGTACCACCTACCACCTTATGGGCCTGATCTCCTTTTTCACCGCCGGCGAAGACGAATGCCGCGCGTGGACCATCCCCATCCACACCCGCGCCGTGGAAGCCGCCGGCACCATCCATTCTGACTTGGAGAAACACTTCATCCGCGCCGAAACCATTCGCTGGGACCAGTTGCTAGAGGCCGGTTCGGAAGCCAACGCCCGGGCTCGTGGAACTCTTCGCTTGGAGGGAAAAGACTACATTGTCCAGGACGGCGACGTGATGCACATCCGCCATTCGGGTTAGTATCCAGTACCGAGTTGCGAGTATCGAGCACATTCATTCGCCCTCCCGATCTTTCTCGGTACTCGGTACACGGTACTCGCTACTATTTCAGTGAATGTGGAAGAAATGGTCCAGCACAAATAGAAACGCCACGCCCACGAACACCAGCAAAGCCATCCTCACCCCGGGTTCTTTATTGACCTCTGGCATCAGGTCTGAAGCGGCGACGTAGATCGTTACCCCGGCTGACAAAGGAAGGCCAAAAGCTACCTCGTGGCGCAGGGCAGCCATTACCAGCACGCCCGCCAGTGTGGCCGTTCCCAGAATCGCGGAGGCCCCCCACGCAGCCCCGCGACTGCGACCGCTGGCCAGCATCACCGAGGCCACCGTGAATCCCTCCGGAATCTTGTGCAGGAACACCGCGGTGAAGATGATCCATCCCAGCCAATTGGAGACGATGAAACCAGAAGCAATGGCGATGCCGTCAAAAAATGTGTGGATCACCAACCCCAGGAGTACCGAGTAGCCGGTGTGGGCCTGCACGAACTCGTCCTCGTGGGTTTCCTCTCCAAAATGAAAGTGCGGGGTGACGGTGTGCTCGAAGAAGTGAATGATCAGGTATCCCAGCAGTACCAGGAATCCCGCTTCACGGCCGCGCAGAGTCAAGCTTTCCGGCACCATCTCCACCAACGCGGTGGCCAGCATGAAGCCCGCGCCTAACGCCACGAAGTATTTCAGGTAGGCGCGTTCCCAGCGCTTTTGGACGATAATGGCCCCGCCAAAGACATTGGCCGCGGCCGCGGTCAACCCCAGCAGAACGCTAAGCAGGATCGGGTGCATGGGCGGGAGCAGAATACCAGCACTCAGTACCGAGTACCTAGTACCGAGCAGCTAGTACCGAGCAGGTTGCGAATAGCAGGCTGTGGGGAACCCATGCGCCCTTCAGGCTCTGCCGCAGGGAATTGAGATGGGTGATGGCGTGGCTCGGTACTCAGTGCCAGGTACTCGGTACTATTCAACGGTATGCTTCGCGGTATACCCTTCGCGCGCGATGATCTGGTATTTCACGTCCTTGCCGTGCTGGTCCCGAACTTTCAGCGGCCCTCCGTCGGGCGCCACCACTTCCACTTTCAGCTTGCGATAAGTGCCATCCAGTTTCGGGTTCGTAGGATGGTACGCCAGGTTGTATTGGTTGCGGATGTCTCCCCCAATCTGGTCGAAAATACCGTGGAACTCCCCCTGAAACCGCGGGAAATACGCGCGCCCCCCGGTCATGCGGGCAAAGGTGTTCATCTCATTGTCACCTTGCAGGTAATCCATGTTGCCCACAGGAATACCGACTCCGTGGGTCCATCCACAATTATTCACTTCGCAGTAGGTCCGCACGGCAAAACCGACGCTCACCGGGAAGATGGTCACATCCTTGGTGATCTTGATCTTCTTCATCATCTGATCAAGGTTGATCTTGCTGAAAGTGTCGATTCCCGTCGTCACCAGAATGACGTACTTGCGCCCCGGGATACGGTCCAGCCGGTCGAGCGTGTCGTAGAGGGCGTCGAACAGGTTGCTCTCGGAGAATCCGGGAACGCGCAACTGTCCCAGCGCGGCCTGCACCTCGCGCTTGTCCTGCGTGAAATCGGTCAGGATGTGCGGCTTGATGTCGTAGTACGTCACCGCCACCCAGTCATCTTTCTTCAGACTGTAAGTGAACGCATAGGCGGCATTGAGGAGATCATCGAAGAAGAAGTAGTCACCTGCCGTGAACTCGACCAGCAGCACCGCCGTAATCGGCGCTTGCGACACGTCAAAGTTGGTGATGGTCTGAGGCACGCCATCTTCCATCACGCGGAAGTTGTCTTTCTTCAAATTGGGGATGAATTGCCCATCCTTGGTTGTCACCAGCACGGGCACGTTCACCAGCGGTACGTCCACCCGGATGGAATAGTCCGGCATGCCTTCGATCTTCCTGGGCCTTTCCGGTGGCGCTGGGGGCGGTTCTTCAGTCTTCTTGGGAATCGCCATCGGCCCGACATCGTTTTGCGGACCTCCGGCCTCCGGGGGTACCTCCTGCTTCGGCGGACTGGTGGGCCCGGGCTGGTCTTGCGCTCTCAATGGAACCGCCTGCCAGACAAGCACTTCCAGGGTTAGTGCCAACAAAGCAATCGCGCCGGCATGTTTACGCAGCCCTGCGCAAAGTCGCGAAAAATGATGGGAAAACATGGAACCTCTTCTGAGCACCCTATGCTAGTATAGACGCACGGCTTCGCGATTGGGATGTTTTGCTTGACCCTCCTCCTGCCCGGCAAAGCGCAACGCGAAGCAGAGCAAATTTAAGCGGACCCTTTGGCGGTCTCCCGGGGCAATGTTCATGAAACCTGCGGTCCTCGCGTTTGTGGCAGTCTGTGCCATCGTCTTCTCCCCAGCAACCTACGCCGACACTCCCCATCCGGTCGAAACCATTCCCCTTAGCCAGATCCACGCTGGCATGCGTGGCGTCGCCTACACCGTGTTCCAGGGAACCCAACCCGAGCCCATGGAGGTCGAGGTGCTCGGCATCCTGAACAACGTCAATGGCCCTAAAGGGGACATCATTCTGGTTCGCCTGCATGGCTCCAAGGCGGAGTACACCGGCGTTGTCGCCGGCATGAGCGGCAGCCCGGTTTATCTCGATGGCAAGTTGGCGGGGGCCCTGGCCTTTCGCATTGGAGAATTTTCCAAGGAGCCCATCGCCGGCGTGACCCCGATCGCGGAGATGCTCGAGATCAACGCCATGGATCGCAGCCCTGCCCCTGCCCCCGTGCAAGCGAAGGCTGCGGTCACCACGCCGAGTAAGACGTCGGGGCCGGACGCTAGCGGCCTGGCTTTGCAGGACTTCGCCAACTATCTGCAGCCTATCGAAGCCCCGCTGGTGTTTAGCGGCTTCTCGGAAGAGGCCGTTCGGCGCTTTGCTCCCCAGTTTGCGGCTGCCGGAATCGTGCCTGTGATGGGCGTCGGCTCGGTCAGCGACGCCAGACAACCCGAGCCGCTCGAGCCCGGTTCCGCGGTCAGCGCCGTGTTGGTGCGCGGCGACATGGATATTGCCGCTACCTGCACGGTCACGTACATGGACGCCCAGCATCTGCTGGCCTGCGGCCACCCGCTGCTGCAGTTTGGCGCGGTGGACATCCCCATGACCAAGGCCGACGTGGTCGCGACTCTGGCTTCCCCTCTGAACGCATTCAAGATTGTGAATTCCACCGAGCCTGTCGGCGCCTTTGTGCAGGACCGCCACACCGGTATTTTGGGGGAGTTCGGCAAGCAGCCGGATATGATTCCCGTCACTCTGAACCTCCACAGTGGAGCCACTACCAAGCAGTTCCACTATGAGGTGCTCAACAATGCCCGGCTCAGCCCGGTGGCCATGATGGCCACTGTGTTCAACGCGCTGCACGGCATCAACGAGTATGGCGAAGAAACTACTTACCGCATGAACGGGCGCATCCGCGTGGCGGGCTACCCCGACCTTGCCCTGGACAACATGTTCGCCCCGGCCGACGGCGGCCAGCCGGCAGCGGTTTTGGCCGCGCTTTCGATCGGCGACCGTTTCGGACGCATCTACGACAATCCTTACAACATCCCCGACGTTCGGGGAGTGCAGCTTGATTTCGACATCGTCCACGATCGCCGCTGGGCCCGCCTGGAAACCGCCCGCACCGATGTGACTGAGGCCCGCCCCGGAGACGAAATCACCATTGAAACAGTGCTTCGTCCCTACCGCGGTGAGGGCATGGTGAAGCAAATCCCCATCCACATTCCAACGTCCACTTCCAAGGGACCTTTGCGCATCCTGGTCAGCGATGGGGACACGCTCGATCGCTTGCGCCACAGCGCTCCCTTATTTGGCCGCAAGCTCGATCTGGCTTCCACCATCGCCCTGCTCAACAAGCAGCATGTCAACAACCGGGTTTACGTCTCGCTGCTCGAAGCCGATCCCGAAGCCATGGTGGCCGACAAGGTCATGCCCACCCTGCCGCTCTCCATCATGAACGTCATGGACGGCATGCGCGGCACGCAGGAAATGGTCGTGGTTGGAGAATCCTCAGTCAACGAAGCGGCCACCGCGCCCTTGGATTACGTGGTGTCGGGTGCGCAAGTACTGACCATTACGATCAAGTAGTTGGTGTCTGGTCGCTGCGGGCTCGTGGATCCCCGCCAAAAGCCGCCAGCCCAGCGCTCCGTGTTAACCTGATTCTTCCGCTCAACAAACCAGATGAGGTATGACCTTGCCAATCCGTCCGCGTAAGCCGTCCGTCATCATCTTCAGTCTGCTCCTGATTGCACAGGCCGCCCTTGCCGAAGGCACGCGCACCTGGGAGCAATCGAAATTCGACGACCTCATCCGCGGCACACCCCAGGGCGTGGCCGTCCGCAGCATGGGTGGTCTGGAACTCGCGCCTGCTTTCAAGGCCCTCACCACCACTCCTTCGACGTACATTTGGTCGATCGCCTCGGACGCCGCTGGCAATCTCTATGCCGCCGCCGGCGCGCCCGCGCGCGTCTACCGCATCACCCCCGAAGGCCAGTCCACGGTGATCTTCGAACCCCAGGAACTGCAGGTGCAAACTCTGGTCGTCGAATCCAGCGACTTGATCTTCGCGGCGACCAATCCCGACGGCAAGGTCTATCGCATCGAGCGTCGCGCCGCCCCCGCGGGCACACCCAAGAGCGCTGACGCAAAAGCCTCCCCCGCCGCCGATTCCTGGAGCGCTTCGGTCTATTTCGACCCCAGCACCAAGTACATCTGGGACATCGAACTCGACAGCGCGGGCGACTTGTACGTCGCCACCGGGGACCATGGCGAGATTTACAAGGTCACTCCCAAGGGAGAGCACTCGGTTTTTTTCAAGAGTGACGAAGCCCACATTCGCGTGCTTGCCTTCGACCCCAAGGGCAACCTGATCGCCGGCTCCGACGGCAGCGGCCTCGTATACAGGATTTCACCCGCCGGGGAGGCCTTCGTGCTCTACAGCGCGCCCAAGAAGGAAATCACCGCGCTCGCCATTGACAAAGCGGGCAACATCTACGCCGCGGGGGTGGGAGAGAAGCGCCCCAGCACGCCTCCCGTGACCTTTCCCACCCCGCCTTTGCCGACCCCGGTGCCGACGCCTTCAGCGGGGCAGCAGGGCAATATCGTGATCACCAACGTAGCCCCGAGCACGCAGCCGGTCGTAGGCCCGTTCCCGGCCCCAGGAGCAGGCGCCACCGGGGGCTCCGAGATTTACCGCATTGCCCCCGACGGCTCACCTTCCAGCATCTGGAGCTCCCGCGAAGATCTGGTGTACGCGCTGGCCTTCGACCCCCATGGACGCCTGCTCGCCGGCACCGGCAACCGCGGTCACATTTTTGCCGTCAGCGGCGAAGATGAGTTCACCGATCTGCTTAAGGCCAGCGCCACTCAGGTCACCGCCTTCGCTAAAGCTCCCGGCGGCGGGCTTTACGCCTCCACCAGCAACCTGGGGAAGGTCTTTCTCCTGAGCGCCAGTCCTCAGCTCGAAGGCACCTACGAGAGCGACGTCTTTGATGCCAAAATCTTCTCCCGCTGGGGACGCGCCGAATATCGTGGCACCGGCAACGTGGAACTCTTCGCCCGTAGCGGCAACGTGGACAATCCTGATCGCAACTGGAGCCCGTGGAAGCCAATCGATTTGCTCAAAGGCGCCGAGGTCACCGTGCCTCCCGCCCGCTTCATCCAGTGGAAAGCCGTGCTGCGCGCGGGTGATCCGCCGCCGCGCGTGGACAGCGTTCTGCTTAACTATCTGCCCAAGAACGTGGCTCCTGATTTCGACGATGTCACGGTCCAGGTCGGCATTCGCTACCAGGCGCTTCCCAGGCCCGTAGGCGGCGACACTTCCACCATGGCTAGTGTTCCTCCGCCGCAGATTCGCGACAGTGACTCCATTGGCGTGAAATGGAGTGTGCACGACGACAATGACGACCAGATGACCTACTCAGTCTTTTACCGGGGCGACGGTGAGACGCGCTGGCTGCTGCTCAAAGACGACCTCACCGACAAGTTCTATTCCTTCGACGCTTCGCTTCTGCCCGATGGCGGTTACACCGTCAAAGTAATGGCCTCCGATGCTCCTTCCCATTCGCCCGACCAGGCCTTGACCGCGGAAAAAGAAAGCCTGCGCTTCGAGGTGGACACTACGCCTCCGCAGATTGGAGGACTCACCGCCGCGGTGGAAGGCGCCACCATCCACGTCAACTTCCGCGCGGTGGATAGCTTCTCGTCTATCCAGCGGGCCGAGTATTCCATCGACGCCAGTGACTGGCAGTTCGTCGAACCAGTGGGCCAGATCGCGGACTCAAAATCCGAGACTTACGATTTCCGCGCCCTCATTCCCACCGAGTCCCTCTATCGCGGCGGAGCGAATAGCACGGCCGGGCAACTCGAACACGTGGTCGTGGTCCGGGCCTATGACCGCTTCGCCAACATGAGCTCAGCGAAAACCGTGATCCGCGGCAAGTAGCCTGCAGCCGACGAAGTAAGGGCATCTTCAGCCCGTTCACACAGCTAAGCGAGCCGTAGCCTGCCGCCCTGCCGGCTACCCTGGGACAGAGATGCCGGCGTGAAGCCGGCGGTACGGCTGAAGCGTTTAGAATCGTCGGGTGTTGCGATTGATTCAGACGGTAGCCTGGCTGGCCTGCGTGGTCTATTCCACCATCCCGTCGTTCTGGCTCATCATCCATCCCCGCGTGGACTACTGGCGCTCCCGCCCGCGCTCGCCTTACCGCATCCTGGTGCCACTCTGGATCGCGATGTGGATTGCGGTCGCCTTGATCACCGCACCCTGGCGCCACGTCGCGCTTTATCACTCGCCGTGGTCCTGGATTCCCGCCGTCGTGCTGTTTGCCCTGGGGTTCTATCTGTACCTGCAATCTGGCAAGCATTTCAGCCATGCCCAACTCGGCGGCATGCCGGAGGTCTTGCCCGGACACCGCGAACAACGCCTGGTCACCACCGGCATCCGCGCCCGCGTCCGCCATCCCGTGTACCTCGCCCACTTGTGTGAAATGTTGGGGTGGAGCATCGGAACGGGCTTGGCAGTTTGCTATGGGCTGACGGCGTTCGCCATTGCAACAGGTGCGATCATGATCGCGCTCGAAGACGCTGAGTTGGAGCAGCGCTTCGGCGGGGATTATGTCGCCTACCGCGAGCGAGTTCCAGCCGTTTTGCCGAGGATACGCGCATGACGAAAGCGCGTGATATTTCCGATAAGAATGGGAGGCGACTAGTCCAGCTGTTTGAGGACATCCTGGCTACGCTACCCACAGGAGTTGCCGCGTTGGAGGCGAGGAGAACGCGTGACGACCGTGGGACAATCGTCCGGCTCAGGCCTGCGAACGCAGAATCCGCCGAGTTCAGTGCGCACGTCGAAGACGGGTATGCCCTAGTTGACGTGAGCTTTGGTCGCGGAGCCACCCCCGAACTTCCCTGGGATGCGGACCTGCCCAACAACGCTACCTTCGATACGACGTTGGAAACGGTACTAGCGATGTGCCGAGCTGTGATTGCCGGCAGATGTGAGGATCGGCTGGGTTTCCTCGGCATACGATCGACAATTTGCGTCGACGAGAAACGAGTGTTCCGAATGACAGACTTCTTCCATCCGAACCTGCACCCCCGAGTCGTTCGCTACGGACCTTATTACCCTATCATTGAAGTGTAATTCCACATTTCTGCACCGGATGATCGCTATAATCCCACTTGACTGAATGCTGAGTGCTGATTGCTCGGATGCGCTTCGAACTCTTCATCGCCACCCGCTACCTGCGCGCCAAACGAAGGCAGGCTGTCATTGGGGTCATCACCGCCATCTCGATCCTGGGCGTAGCCGCCGGGGTCGCCTCCCTCATCATTGCCCTTGCTATTAACAACGGCTTCCGCCAGGACCTGCAGGACCGCCTGCTCGGCTCCACCTCGCACGTCAATCTGCTGCGCATCCAGAGCGACGGCATCAAGGACTGGCAACCGCTCATGGCGCGACTGGCCAAAGAACCACATGTGGTGGCCGCCGCGCCCGCTATCTACGAACAGGTGCTGATCTCCCGAGGTCCGCGCGCCCGGGGAGCCGTGCTCAAGGGCATGATCCCCGCCGCCGAGCGCAAAGTCAGCGACCTGCTGAAGACCGTGACCCTTGGTTCAGTTGAGGCTCTCGAAGAGCCTGCTGGAGCCCCGGCGGGCGAGGGCGCCCGCACCACATCGCCAGATGAATCGCCCACAGCTCTGGAAGGCGTCGAACAACGGGTGGCCGCCATGCCCCCCATCATCCTCGGCAAAGACATGGCCGCCGATCTCGGCGCCACGGTGGGCTCCGTCGTGCTGGTGACCAGCCCGCAAGGTGAACTCACTCCCTTTGGCATGGTGCCCAAGTACAACCGCTTTCGGGTGGTGGGAATTTTCAATTCCGGTTTCTACGACTACGACAGCTCCTGGGCCTTCACCCGCCTCTCCTCGGCGCAGCAGCTCTTCGGACTCGGCGACCTCATCTCCGTGCTGGAATTCAAGGTGGACGACATCTATAAGGCCAACCAGGTCGCCAAACAGATCGAACAGGCAGCCGGCAAGGGATTCATGGCCACCAGCTGGATGGAGCAGAACAAGGCCATCTTTCGTGCCCTGCGGCTGGAGCGCGTCGTCACTTTCATCACCATCGGCCTGATTGTTTTCGTCGCCGCCCTGAATATCCTCATCTCGCTCACCATGATGGTCATGGAGAAGACCCGCGACATAGCCGTGCTCATGTCCATGGGGACGCGCAAATCGCAGGTGCGCCGGGTCTTCATTGCCCAGGGTGTGCTGATCGGCGTTATCGGCACGGCCATGGGCCTTATTCTGGGGTACGCCCTCTCCTGGGCTGGGGGACACTACCATCTGCTCGCGCTCGCCCCCGAGGTCTATTCGATCGACTACGTTCCCTTCGCCCCGCGCGCCATGGACGGCCTGCTCGTCGCGCTGGTCGCCATCGGAATCTCCTTCGTCGCGACGGTTTATCCCAGCTGGTCCGCCGCTCGCATCCTCCCCGCCGAAGCCCTGCGCTACGAATAGCTGAGCCGCAACGCCGGCAATAAACCTGCCCCGACAAGCAAGCACCGCTCGCAGCAAGACCGCCGCCTTCTGTCACCCTCGCGAACACTTCCTGTCACTTCCGGTCTACTCCCTCGTACCCCCATCGGTGACTTATGTCACATTGCGCTGGTACCGAACGGGTATACAGTTCCGCATAGATGCTTCCTACGGGGGAAGCTGCAACCAAGGCTCCTGCTCGTGTTTTAATGGTTAGTAGCCGTCTGCCAGGTTTTGCCGGACGGCCTCCAAACCTGAGCCGAGGAGCACGCCGGTTGCATCCAATGGATCAAGTGCTGTTAAGGATCGAGGGCCTCAAGAAGGTCTTTCGCTCCGGGGAATCGGACCTGGTGCTCTTTGACAACCTCTCATTCCAGGTAGCCAAGGGGGAGATGCTGGCGATTGTTGGCGAGTCGGGCGCGGGCAAGAGTACCTTGTTGCACATCCTGGGCGCACTTGATAGCGCTTCTGCCGGTGACGTATACTGCGCCCACCTGCGGTTGAGTTCGCTTTCGCAAGACGACGCCGCCGATTTTCGTAACCGCGATGTCGGCTTCGTCTGGCAGTTCCACTACCTGTTACCGGAATTCACGGCATTGGAAAATGTGGCCATGCCGCTCCTGCTCCGGGGTCGCCCGTGGCAGGAGGCGCAAGGGGAAGCTTCGCGTTGGCTGCGCGAGGTGGGACTGGAGGTGCGCTCGCATCACCGTTCGGGGGAACTTTCCGGCGGAGAACAGCAGCGCGTGGCTCTGGCCCGAGCGCTCATCACCCAGCCCAAGCTGTTGCTGGCCGATGAGCCCACCGGAGACCTCGACAGCCGCACTGCGGACTCGGTTTTTGACTTGATCGCCACTTTACATCGCGACTACCAGCTGACCTCTTTGATTGCCACACACAACTCCGCCTTCGCCCGGCGTTGCCACCGCGTGGTGCGGTTGCATCGCGGTAAGCTGGAGGAGGTCGCCCCAGGGTGGCTGCCCGCGTAGGCCGTTAGTGGGATTGACAATTGGTTTCGCAGGCACTGGAATGAGCGCAAAGGTTCGCAGCCATGTTGCAGGCGGTTGCGGACAGACAAAACCCGGGTGTCTTTGGTAACGGATTGCAGGTTCCGAACCTACGGTTTGGACTTGGGCCCGTTGGCACCTCGATTGCATAATGTATTTTGGGCCAAGGGGTTCTTCAGGGGTAGGGCCGGCAGCTTCGGCCCGCTGGTCTCCCGGAGAGCTCAAGGGAGAAGGGCTATATGTTTGAACGGTACACCGAGAAAGCCAGGCGCGTGATCTTTTTCGCGCGCTACGAAGCCAGCCAGTTCGGGTCTCCTTATATCGAGACGGAACACCTGCTCCTCGGCCTCCTGCGCGAAGACAAGGCCCTGACCAATCGTTTCCTGCGCTCCCATGCCTCGGTGGAATCCATTCGCAAGCAGATTGAAGGACACACGACCATCCGGGAGAAGGTCTCCACTTCGGTTGATCTCCCGCTGAGCAACGAGTGCAAGCGTGTGCTGGCCTATGCCGCCGAGGAAGCCGAGCGCCTCTCCCACAAACACATTGGCACCGAGCATCTGCTCTTAGGGCTGCTGCGCGAAGAGAAGTGCTTTGCCGCCGAGATTCTGCATGAACGCGGCCTGCGCCTTTCAACCATCCGCGAAGAACTGGCCCGTACCAGCCAGGAGAAAGCCCAGCCCCAACGGCAGCGGGAAAGTTCGCTGCTCAGCGAGTTTTCGCGCGACCTGACCCAGGCCGCCATGGACAGCCAGCTTGATCCCCTAGTGGGACGTGAGGGTGAGTTAGAGCGCGTCATCCAGATTCTCTGCCGCCGCACCAAGAACAATCCTGTCCTGATCGGCGAGCCCGGCGTCGGCAAGACCGCCATCGTCGAAGGCCTGGCGCAGCGCATCGCGGACGGCGAAGTTCCCTCTTTCCTGGCCGATAAGCGGATCCTGGGACTCGATCTGTCGCTGATCGTGGCCGGCACGAAGTATCGCGGCCAGTTTGAGGAGCGTCTCAAAACCATCATGAAGGAGCTGATGGAGTCTCAAAATGCCATCATTTTCATTGATGAGCTCCACACCCTGGTAGGCGCGGGCTCGGCGGAGGGTTCGCTTGACGCCGCCAACATCCTGAAGCCGGCACTCTCCCGCGGCGAGATCCAGTGCATCGGCGCCACCACCCCGGGTGAGTATCGCAAGTCCATCGAAAAGGACCGTTCACTCGAGCGCCGTTTCCAGGCGGTCAAAGTGCCACCGCCAACCGAGACCGACGCCGTCAAGATTCTGTTCGGGATCAAGGACCGCTACGAGAAATTCCACGCGGTCACCTATACCGACGATTCCATCAACTTCGCGGTGTCGCACTCGAACCGCTATATTCCCGACCGCTTCCTGCCGGACAAGGCGATCGACCTGATTGACGAAGCTGGCGCCCGCGTCAAGCTGCGCCAGACTTCGCTTCCGGAAGAGATCACCGAAGTCCAGAAGCGCATCAAGTTCATCGTTCACCGTATGGAGAACGCCATCGCGAACCACGAGTTCGAGAAGGCGCGCTTCTACTCGGACGAAGAACGCAAGGAGCGCGAGAACCTGCGCGCTCTTCGCGAAAAATACCACCTCGATGAATCCTCCACCGGCGTCGTCGGTCGGGAGGACATCGAGGATGTGGTATCGCGCTGGACCGGCGTGCC
>DATKLE010000081.1:0-14684 GCA_035542575.1 Terriglobales bacterium
TTTGCCTCTCGAACCTTCATGAGCAAGAAGCGCATTCTTGTCACCGCTGGGCTGTTTGCCCTCCTCGTCCTCGCCGCCTGGCTTCAAGTCCGGGAATGGAAGCGATTCGATTGGGGTGTTTTCGTCAAGTACACCCGCGACGCCCGGCGGCCCGAGCTGGCGGTCGCTCTCGGGTTGATCTATACCGACTATTTCCTGCGCGCGGTGCGCTGGAAGATCTTCCTTCGGCCGGTACGCCGCGTTCCCGCCGCCCGGCTCACTGCCCCTACCATCATCGGCTTCACCGGGACGGCCCTGCTGGGACGCGCCGGTGAGATCGTTAGGCCTTACCTCATCGCGCGGCGGGAGGGCCTTTCCTTCGCCTCCCAGATGGCGGTGTGGACGGTGGAGAGGGTCCTGGACACCGCCGCCGCGTTTTTCCTGTTCGCTCTCGCCCTGCTCTTTGCCCCCGACGTCCAGGTCCTGCCCCACTACGACCGTTTCCGGCTGGCCGGCTTCGTCCTGGTCTTCATCCTTCTGGCTGTAGGAGTCGGCCTGCTGCTGCTGCGGCGCAACAGCGCCGGGGTGGCCGCCTGGGTGGAGCGGGTGTTCTCCCGCATCGCCCCCCCCCTCGCCCACCAGGCCGCACAGCGGGCCAAGGCTTTCGGCGAAGGCTTGCATACCATCCACGATCTCGCTTCGCTGTTTCAGATCGCCGGTCTCTCGCTGCTCATCTGGATGGTGATCGCGGCCGCCTACTTCGAGGTCCTGCGCGCCTATTCCCTGCCCGGCGTGACCGTCGGCCGGGCGCTGGTGCTCATGGGCTCGGCGATGGTCGGTTCCATCCTTCAGTTGCCGGCGGTGGGCGGCGGCACCCAGTTGGCTACCATCGGGGTGCTGCACTTCATCCTCGGCGCCGATCCCGAGGTCGCCACCAGTTGCGGCATCATGCTCTGGCTGGTCACCTTCATGCTGGTCACTCCGGTGGGGCTGATCCTGGCTCACCGCGAGCGCATCTCCTTCCGGGAAGCCACCCGCATCGCCGCCCAAGAAGAGGAAAAGGACGTGGGCGATTGAGCGGCCTGCGCGGGCCCGCCCCGGCCGTGCTGCTACAATATGGCCTCGCTGGCCCTGAGCTTCTCCCATGAAATGTCCGTTCTGCGGCTTCGTCAATGACAAGGTGGTGGATTCGCGCGAAGGCAAGGAGGGGGACTCCATCCGCCGCCGCCGCGAATGCCTGAAGTGCAACAAGCGCTTCACCACCTACGAGCGCATCGACGAGATCCCGTACATGGTGGTCAAGAAGGACGGGCGGCGCGAGAAGTTCGACCGCCAGAAGGTCCTGAACGGCCTGTTGCGCGCCTGCGAGAAGCGCCCCGTCTCCATGGGCAAGCTGGAGCAGATCGTGAACGAGGCCGAGGGCTTCGTCATCGATTCTCCCGACCGCGAGCGTAAGACCAGCGAGATCGGCTCCATGATCATGGAGCGCCTCAAGAAGTACGACAAGGTGGCATACGTCCGCTTCGCCAGCGTCTATTCCGATTTCAAAGATATACGGGAGTTCATGCACGAGCTGAAGGACTTGCTCAATACCAAGGAGCAGGCCACGGCGCGCGCGCGCAAGACCAGCGGCTGATATTTCGCGAAACGTGAAACGCGAAACGTGAAACGAGTTCAGTGACTCACATCATCACACTCATCCCGGGAGACGGTATCGGACCCGAGGTCACCGGCGCGACCCGCCGTATCCTCGACGCCGCCGGTGTCAAGATCGACTGGGAGACCTTCAACGCCGGGGCCGAGGCTTACGAGAAGTGCCACGAGTACATCCCCAAAGAGCTCATCGACTCCATCGAGCGCACCCACCTGGCGCTGAAAGGTCCGGTCACCACGCCCATCGGCGGCGGCTTTCCCAGCATCAACGTCTCGCTGCGCAAACGCTTCGACTTGTATTGCAACTTCCGGCCCATCCTGAATCTCCCCGGGCTACTCACACGCTACCCCGGCGTGGACCTGATCATCGTGCGGGAGAACACGGAAGGGTTGTACTCCGGCATCGAGCACGAAGTGGTGCCCGGAGTGGTGGAATCCTTGAAGATCATCACCGAGAAGGCCTGCACCCGCATCTCGCGCTGGGCCTTCGAGTACGCCCGCCGGGAAAAGCGCAAGAAGATCTACGTCATCCACAAGGCCAACATCATGAAGATGTCGGACGGGCTGTTCCTGCGCTGCTCCCGCAACATCGCCAAAGAATACCCGGAGATCACCTACGGCGAGCACATCGTGGACAACACTTGCATGCAACTGGTGATGCACCCCTACCAGTACGATGTGCTGCTGCTGGAGAACCTGTACGGCGACATCATCAGCGACCTGTGCGCGGCGTTCGTAGGGGGACTGGGCCTGGTGCCGGGGGCCAACCTGGGCGACCAGTGCGCGATCTTCGAGGCAGTGCACGGTTCGGCGCCGGACATCGCCGGCAAGGACTTGGCCAATCCGACCGCGGTGCTGCAGTCCGCCATCCTGATGCTGCGCCACCTCGGCGAGCGCGAGGCCGCGACCAGGATCTATGAGGGCTTGACTCGCGTCTATCGCGCCAAGGAGCACCTGACGCGTGACGTCGGCGGGCAGGCCTCCACCAGCGAGTTCGCCGACGCGGTGATCGCTGCCATGGATGCTTCTGCCCTGGCCGAGGGCACCGGTTCCTGACCCTGCTGGAGTCTAGTGAGGCAGCTCTCCCACCGCGACCGGTGTGTTCTCCCGCTGGAATTTCTCGACCGCCTGCTCCACCGTCTCTTCGATGGCGAACAGTGCGGTGAGCTTGGTGATCTTCAGGACGTCCTGCATCTTCTTTCCCAGGGCAGCCAATCGCAGCTCACCGTGTCCCCGGGAAGAGGTGAGCAGGCCGACCAGGGTGCCGACCCCGTTGCTGTCCACCATGCGGACCTCGGCCAGGTTGAGCACCACCTTCCGGCCTTCCTCCAGCAGCTTCTTGACGTCGGAGCGCAGCAGCGCCGCTTCGTCGCGATAGACGATATCCCCGACACAATCCACGACCGTCACGTCCCCGGCCATCCGTGTGCTGAGCGTGAGCCTCATGTGCATTTCCCCTGGGTGCAAGGATGGCGCAGGCGCGGGCCCTCCTGCCGTGATAGCTGTCACCTCAGGGGGTGATGCGGCGCTTCAGGCGGAGGTCAACGCCATGGAGGTGACGCGCTCGTAGGCGCGCTTCGCCAGCTGCTTGCGGTCCCCGTCGTGGGGCAGGGCTTCGTCGAAGCGCAGATGGCACTCGATGCGGCGCTTGGAGAACAGGTTCATGGCGTGGGGCAGGGCCTGGTGATCGCCCCAGAAGCAGATGTCGTTGGCCACGCTGCCGTCCTCCAGCGGCGAATAGCCGATGCACGCGGCCGTGATCGGGACCCCGGCGTCGATAGCCGCCTGGAACATGGTGGAGCGGAACGGCAGGATGTAAGTTCCGTCGGTGGTCGTGGCTTCGGGGAACAAGGCCACCGGATGGCCCGTTTTCAGGCACTCGGTCAGGTCGCGATAAGCGCGCGCCGAATCCGCCGCCGAATGCCGCCACACGAACACCGTTCCCGACAGCTTGGCGAATGGCCCGAACAGCGGCCAGTCCCGCACCTCAGCCTTGGAGACGAAGCTGCACCCCATGGCCGCGCTGAAGACCAGGATGTCGAGATAGCTCAGATGATTGGAGACAACCAGCCCGGTGGTGGGGACTTGGCCGGAAGTGTCCCAACGCACTCCGAGGTGCGGCAACAGCATGCGGCAGTACTGCTGCAGCCAGATCGCCCGCTGGGACAGATCCAGGTTCCGCCGGCTGCGCCGCCAGGCGAAATCCAGCAGCGCCAGGCCGGCGATGCTCAGCACCCAGAAACATCTGCGCGCTGTGCGCAGCCAGGCTCTCAGGCCCATGGCTTCCTGACCCGGTCTTTCAAGGCCCCCATCCTGGCTGGATGATAGCTGAAGTCGCGGGCCGGTGTTGGTGGAGGCGTAGAGGACCTACGATGACGTCTTGCGGGGAGCACCGACGCTCCTGAGAAGCATGCCCTTGTGCCGCGAGATGACAGCCGAGTCTCGATGATTCTTCACACTGGGCTCTGGTGGTGCGGCTACCACCTTGCCTTCGTGGTCAAGACGTAGTGTCATCGCGGTCGAGCAAGCATCACAGAGCCAGAAGTACTCCACGACCTTGGAGTCGTCAAAGGTGGGATTGTCGGACAAGCTCAGAGCCGGGTCGACTTCGAGCCGAAAAAGTCTGCCTTCCGCCAAGTAATGGAACGTTCTGGAGCACGACGGGTTGGCGCACTTTGCCACCATACAGCACCCCACCGCGTCTCCTTCCTATTGTGTTCCTGATGTATCCAAGCTTCGGTGATGTGGCCCACAACTCAATGTGACGCTTTGTGGGCTCGGTGATTGTCGTGCAATCCTGCTGACTAAGCCTCCGATAGACCGTCGGGGACGCTTTTCAAATCGGCTTGTCGCGCGGTCCGCGGTACCAATCGTCGCGCGTGAGCGGCAGGCCGCTCTTGCCGGATTCCGGCTTGACCAGCAAGGTCTGATAGAGATTGAAACGTCCGGTGCGGAACCCGTACCCCGCGCCCGCCATGTACAGCCGCCAGGTGCGGTAGGTGGCATCGTTGGTGATGTGGCGGGCCTCGGCGGCATGAGCTTCCAGCCGACGCAACCAGTGGTGGAGGGTCAAAGCGTAATGTTCGCGAAGGCTTTCCACGTCGCGCATCTCGAAGCCGCTGTCCTCCGCCGCCCGCAGGGTGGTGTGAATGGGAACCAACTCGCTATCGGGGAACACGTAACGTTCGCTGAATGAGCGTCCCGGTCGGCGAATGGTGGCGGAAGCCGCGATGCCGTGGTTCAAGAACACTCCCTGCGGCTGGAGCAGATCCCGGGTACGGCCAAAGTATTCGGGAAGCTGGGCCTCTCCCACATGCTCGACCATGCCCACGCTGACGATCTTGTCGTATCGCGTGCCCTGGAGGTCGCGGTAATCGCATACCTCGACGCGGCACCGATCCTGCAGCCCGGCCGCCTGTATCCGCTGGCGTGCCATCTCCGCCTGGGGCACGCTGAGAGTGATGCCGTGGGCCTGCACTCCGAAACGCTCCGCGGCATACATCACCAGCCCACCCCATCCGCAGCCGATATCGAGCAGGGACTCGCCGGGACGGAGCCTCAACTTACGGCAGATGAACTCCAGCTTGCGTTCCTGTGCGGCATCGAGGTCATCGTCGGGGCTGGCGAAATAAGCGCTCGAATACAGCATCCGCCGGTCCAGCCAGAGAGCGTAGAAATCGGGCGGTAGATCGTAGTGATAGCTGATTGCCTGCCGGTCCCGACCTCTGGAATGGGGGGTGCCAGCCAGACTGGCGGGCTGCCGGCCAGTCTCGTCGCGGGATACCGGCTGGCCGAACACGGTGACCAGGACCGGCCCTGCAGACGCACCCGGGTGGCGGTTGACGAGATAGTGAGCGAGGTCGAGGGCCGCCTCAATATCGCCCTCAATGTCGAAATCGTCTCGCAGGTAGGCTTCTCCCAGGCTCAATTCGTCGGGAGAGCTAAGGAATTGGCGGAGCGCCGCGGGGCGATTGAACACCAGTGTGAAGCGCGGGTGTTGCTCCGTCCCCCACAGGCTCCCGTTCCAGAAGCGGATCTGGAAGTCGCGTCGCGGATAACCCGCGAGCAACTCGTCCAGATACCGCCTGCTGACGGGAACCAGGAGATCGTAGAAAAACGACCTTGCCAGAGTCCCCATGGGAGGTGCTCCGAGCCGTGCAGGCGGCTACCCATATTGTCGCGCAAATCGAGGCGCCCGGGTACGCAATAATCAACCCGGCGGCGTCCCGTAGCCTGCCCTGAGGTGAAGCCGAAGCGTGTCCTTTGTGGTGAGTCTCCTTGTCAAGCCCTTCAAAACCTCGATTCCTCTGTAACCTGCTCTCCGCAAAGGAAATATAAAATTGTGGAAAAGGGGCATCCGACCCTGCGAGATTTGTCATACTGGAAGTAGAGAGATAGAGATTTGGATTTCTTCCTTCGTCTCTTCTGTGGCAGCCTTTCTTGTCAACCCCTCCACAATCTCGATTGCTCGCTAAGTTCTTGGTAACACTAAGAAAATAGGAATCTTGGAGCGTGGTACTCCCACCCCAGCCAATCTGTCATACTGGAATCAGAGAGTAGAGATTGTGGGACAGCCGCCTTCAGCTGTCTTTTTTTCTTCCCAACTACTAACTACCAGCTACTAGCTACTTCTTCGCCATGCCCGTCCGCCGTCGTCCCAAAGCTCAAGGTGAGCTGGCCGAACTTGTGTTCATGTGCAAGGCGGCCTCTCTGGGCCTGGTGGTGGCCAAGCCTTGGGGCGATAACCTGCCATACGACTTCCTCGTGGGAGTCACTCCGCCCTTTTACCGCGTCCAGGTCAAATCCACCTCCGTCCGTCACTGCCGCGGTTACCACCTCTCTTGCTTCCGTCCCGCTTCGCGACAGACCTACACCGCTCGCCAGATCGACTTCATCGCCGCCTACGTCATCCCCGAGCGCGTCTGGTATGTGCTCCCCGTCCGCGCCCTCCGACATCGCAAGACCATCGTCCTCTTCCCCCGCCGCCCGCCCTCCCGCGGCCGCGGCCGCTTCGAGAAGTACCGTGAAGCCTGGCGTCTGCTACGCAATCCGCGCCAACGCGCATAACTGTTGTGGCCCCCACCTTACCGGTGGAAGCCCCCACCTTGAGGTGGGGGCCATAACGTTCACCCAAGGTCTTTCTGAGCCCCTTTTAAGGGGCGGCACAATTCCCGCGAGGGCGCGAGCCTGAGCATCCCAACGCTCGACACCTACTCCATCGCGGTGTACGTCATTTCCGGCCAAGGCGTGGTACGTGGTGCCCATCAGGGAGTGCGCGAAAAAACTGGTGATCGGATTGTTCCCGACGCGCATCCCGGCGAAGAAGAGCGCCGGGCGGTTTGAGAAGTACCGAGAAGCTTGGCACCTGCTGCGGGGTTGAGGCTTTCGAGCCGTACGCCCATACAGAACATTCCTGCCCTAGCTAACCCCGGGCTAGGACGGGCCACCTCCGGTAGAATCAAAATACATACCGACCCCAGTCTAGTTTCCCCACGAAGCGTTGAACGATGCAGTGGCGAATCTTGTGGGCCCAAATCTTGCCGCGGATGCAAGAAAAGCAATGAGGAATGCGATCAATCCGCTTACGGAACACGCCTCTGACCGGATAGTAGGTGCAAAACTCGCAAGTGCCATTTTGGCAGCCCGTGCACTTCGCCTGCACCGGCGCGTCCGGATGACGTGCGCAAAAACTAACGTCGCGGTTGGGTCGCTGCTGCTTCAGGTGCGCGATTTCTGTCAAGCAGAGAACGCAATGGTAACTGTATGTGCCCATACTGAGAATGCTGCCCTTGTTAGTTTCTAAGCAGCGATCGCAGAGCGCTCGACCACAATAATTGCAGAATTGAGTGGCCGGTGAACCTGGATGCTGAAGGCACTTGTGACCTGTGACTGCCTGGTATGGGAAGCAGGAGCCAGCATGCCCGCAGCGCCTGCAATAGGCAGTCGTGTCATCAAGAACGTTCCAGCACTCAAGGCAGATGTAGGGAGTGATCGGAAAATGTGGGTTCAACGAAAGCCGTTGAACGCCGCTGGCATCTGGGTAGTTTGGAAGAGCGACTGTTGGCATCGATCCCTTCAGAACCTAACGGCGGCGGATGATCCGCGCGCCGCGCCTTTTGCGGCGGTCGGGTGCATGCAATGGTTACGCAGTTGCAACACCGAAAACTGCGAGCATTTCGTGTACGTAGGCATCACGCTGCCGATCTCGGCATCTGTCCCATAGGAGTCGCCCGATCGGCGGCCACTGCTGGTTCTGGCGCTTGACCCGCCAAAACGTTTGATAGCGATCGAAAACGAACCCGAAAACCTCAGGCCATGTGAATTGCAGAGTGCCTGTCGGTAGTTCGCTCGATGAACGGGCTCCGAAGCACAGAAGTCTCGCCTCAAGTTCTGCCGACTCGAAACGACCATTCTCATAGAGTGAGTCCGAGATTACTTTGAGTGACTCGGGCGCGACGCAGCCGAGAGAGCGCAGTACATTCGTTACATTGTCATCCTCTGAGCGAGTCCATGGACCGTTCAGACTGCAGCGGCCAGCCTTGACCTCTGCAATAACGAACACAGGTCGCGACGAATCCCGAAAAGCTGTGTGGTCGGGCAACGGTTCGCCCCCAACGATCTCCTGACGGTGGGGAAAGCGTATGCCTAGGACATCAGCGTCTGTTCGCTGCTGGGTCCCCTCCGCCGACTCAATGGGATGCACCACAAAGTTCAGGACTGTAAAGAAGCCGTTAAGTCTGAGAAACCATTCGGCTGCCGAATCGAGGCTGTGCGTGCACATACTGAACCCCTTGGCGCTGTCTAACTGTGGTTCAGGCCAACCCGCTAAAACCCTCGATCGCGGGCGGCCTAAGACCGAGCACATCCACGAATGCGGTGTGGACCAGTTCTCATTGTAAGGCCGGCGTCCCGCCGAGCGGAGACGTTCTTCAAAGCGCCGGCACGATAGATTCCGGTGGAAGCGCTGGGCTTCAGCCCAGCGAACGGACGCCCCGCTACGGACTGCGCTTTAGCGCTGGAAGCCAGGGCTGAAGCCCGATAGAGCTTCATTCTTTTCGCGGCCTGAAGGCCCGCGCTTCCACCGTCCTATCCCTCCGTCAACACAGCTTCTTGGTCTCAATTCACAAATCTGAGCTCACAAATCGCAAATCTTTGGAGTTCCGCTCCCGGCGCGGGTCTTCGCCGCTGCGGTTGACGAGCGGCGCGGCTTTTATTTAGTATCGCGCCGCGCTCAGGATTGTGGGGGAAATGCCAGTTCAACGACTCGGCGTCGTCCTGTTCCAACTCGGCGGTCCAGACACACTCGAAACCATCGAGCCCTTCCTCTACAACCTGTTCTGTGACCCCGATATCATCGATTTCCCCTTCGCCCGGGTGGCGCGCAAGCCGCTGGCGCGGATGATCGCCAGCACCCGCGCCCGCAAAGTGCAGCACCATTACGCGGTGATCGGTGGGGGCTCGCCCATCCGGCGGCATACCGAAGCCCAGGCGCGGGCGTTGGAATCGCTTCTGCAGGCGGCCGGGCTCGACGCCCGCTGCTTCGTCGCCATGCGCTACTGGCACCCCTTCATCACCGAGGCGGTGGCGCAGGTGCAAGCCGCGGGCTGCGACCGCCTGGTCCTCCTGCCCCTCTATCCGCAGTATTCCGGCACCACCACCGGCAGCAGCCTGAACGAATGGCGGCGCCAGTGGTGCGGTAGAGACGCCCGTCAGAGCGTCACCGGAGACGGCCTGACGGCCGTCTCTACCGATGTTCCGAGTGCTGTTGTAAGAGAGTTCTACCGCAACAAGACCTATTTGGCCGCCCTGGCGGAGAAGGTGGACCGGGCCTTGTCCCGCTTCGGGAACCGGGAGCGCGTCTCCCTGGTGTTCAGCGCCCACAGCCTGCCGCTCTCGGTGATCGAGAAGGGCGATCCCTACCAGCGGCAGATCGAAGAGACAGTGTCGCTGCTGATGGAACAAGGCGGCTGGCCCAATCCGCACCGCCTCTGCTACCAGAGCAAGGTCGGGGCCAGCAAATGGCTGCAGCCGTCGTTGCGCGCGACCTTGCGCGAGCTGGGCGCCTCCGGCGCGACCGAGGTTTGTGTGGTCCCGGTCTCCTTCGTTTCGGACCACGTGGAGACGCTGGGCGAGATCGACCACGAAGCGCGCGAACTGGCCGCGACGCTGGGCATCCAGCGCTTCGAAATGACCGAAGGGTTGAATGATTCGCCGCGCTTCATCGGGGCGCTGGCGGAATTGGTGCTCGGCGCGGTGCCCTGTCCGGTCCGGCAGGGATCGTTCCCGCTGCCGCAGTTCGAGATGGGCGACGCCATGGTGGCGGCAGACTAGTTCGTGGGGAGACGCCCTGACGGGCGTCTCTACCGAGGATCCTTGATGGCAGATACGGAAACCAAGGCGCCTGCGGCGGACAAGACGCCCGCCACCAAGTACGTCGGGACCCCGGCGGTGGGGACCTCGAAGGCCGCTGCCGCGGGCGGCGTGGCTGCCGTCGGCCCGCGCAATACTGAGGTCGACCAGCGCCGCCGCACCCTCATCTGGAGCACCATCGTCGCCTTCCTCGCCGCCTGGCTGATCGCCTTCTTCCGTTTCTTTCTTCCCCGCACTCTTTTTGAGCCGAACACCGTCTTCAAGATCGGGTATCCGGCTGACTACGGCCTGGGCGTGGACACCAAGTGGCAGCAGGCCTATCGCATCTGGGTGGACCGCACCCCCGACCGCCTGTTCGTGATCTACGCGCGCTGCACCCACCTGGGGTGCACCCCCGATTGGAAGCCGGCGGAGAAGAAATTCAAGTGCCCGTGCCACGGCTCGGGGTACGACAGCGAGGGCATCAACTTCGAAGGCCCGGCCCCGCGCCCCATGGACCGCGCTCGCATCGAGCTCGATCCCACCGGGCAGATCGTGGTGGACACCAGCAAGCTCTACTCCTGGCCCAAGGGCCAGCCGAGCCAGTTCAACGATCCGGGAGCATATCTCTCGGTGTGATCGTGTGGGACAGCCGCCCTCGGCTGTCGATGAGGAATCTGGGGGAGTATGGCGGAAGAGAAGAAGGATGCGCAGGTCAAAGAGACGCCGCCGGGCGGCAATGGCAACGGCAACTTCATCAGCCGTCTGAAGGATGACGTCAAGACCCTGCCCGAGGAGATGAAGGCGAAGGTCATCGAGCAGAAGGAACTGCTCAAGGACCCCACCAAGACCCAGGTCTTTACCTCGATCTTCCGCCACAAGCACGACGACACGCCGCGCAACCGGGCGCTGGGCGTGCTGTCGAACGTCTTCCTGCACCTGCATCCGGCCAAGATCAACCGCGATGCGGTGCGCTACAGCTACACCTGGGGCATGGGCGGCATCACCTTCTACCTCTTTATCGTCCTCACCTTCACCGGCGTATTACTAATGTTTTATTACCATCCGAGTAAAGTGCAGGCGTTCCGCGACATCCTGTATCTGGAGCACGATGTTCCGTTCGGGAAAATATTGAGGAACATGCACCGCTGGGCGGCCCACCTGATGATCATCGCGGTGTGGCTGCACATGTTCCGCGTGTTCCTGACCGGCTCCTACAAGAAGCCGCGCGAGTTCAACTGGAACGTGGGCGTCATCCTGCTGGTGCTGACTCTGTTGCTGTCGTTCACCGGCTACCTGCTGCCGGACGATCAGCTGGGGTTCTGGGCGGTGACCGTGGGCACCAACATGGCGCGCGCCACGCCGCTGCTGGGGCACGAAGGCCCGTTCGGGCCGCAACTGGGAATGACACCCTATAACGACGTGCGCTTCGGGCTGCTGGGCGGGTCGATCGTGGACGCCAATGCCTTGCTCCGCGCTTATATATGGCATTGCATCGGCATTCCCATCATCGCCTCCATCTTCATGATCGTGCACTTCTGGCGGGTGCGAAAGGACGGCGGCATCAGCGGGCCCGCGCCGGTGCAACTGGAGAGCGAGATCAAGGAAGGGCGCACCATGGTGAAGAGCGCCCGCTCGGGGTAGGGGGACGGCATGGACTGGCACCAGCTATGGACGATCGCTTCGACGCCTGACAACGTGCCCATCGTGGCCCTGTTGCCGCTGGTGATCTTCTATTGCTGGCTGGCGTGGAAACAGGCGCGGGCCAATGACCAGCTGATCGCTCAATTGGAAGCCGATCCCGCGATGGCCAAGACGCATCACCGCAAGACCTGGCCGTTCAAGGCCGGTTGGCAGAAAGAGATCCATGTCTGGCCGTTCCTGCTGCGGGTGGAGTTCCTGGCCGCCATCATCGTGACCATCATCCTGATGGTGTGGTCCATCACCCTGAGCGCGCCCCTGGAAGAGCCGGCCAATCCGAACCTGACCATGAACCCGGCCAAAGCGCCCTGGTACTTCCTGGGCCTGCAGGAGATGCTGGTGTACTTCGACCCGTGGATCGCGGGGGTGGTGATGCCGACGCTGATCATCATCGGGCTGATGGTGATCCCGTACATCGACACCAATCCGCTGGGCTCTGGCTATTACACGATCAAGCAGCGCAGCTTCTCCATCGGCACCTTCGTCTTCGGCTTCATCATCCTCTGGGTCTCGATGATCATCATCGGGACGTTCATCCGGGGCCCGGGCTGGATGTGGTTCTGGCCGGGACAGACGTGGGACCACAACAAGGTGATCTACGAGGTGAACCGCGACCTGCCCGACCTGTTCGGCATCGTCTCCAACTGGGGAAAGATCGTTTTTGGGGCGATCGTGGTGGGCGCGTACTTTGTGATCGGCGGGCTGCTGGTGCACACGCTCTTCAAGAAGTACAACCCGCAGAATTACCGGCGCATGAGCTTCCTGCAATACAACGTCATGATGGTGTTCATGCTGCTGATGCTGAGCCTGCCGGTGAAGATCCTGATCCGGCTGCTGTTCCACATCAAGTACGTGTGGGTCACCCCCTGGTTCAACGTGTGAAGACGTTTCACGTTTCGCGTTTCACGTTTCGCGCATAAGGAAAGCACGGATGGCTGAGGATTTTCAGGACGATCCGATAGTCACGAAATCGTACACGCTGCACTACCTGATCGCGTCGGTGCTGCTGATCGCGACGCTGTTCTGGGCGCTGTGGGACGAGGCCTACGGCCAGCGTCCGTGGAAGCGCTACCAGGAGGAATTCCGGACGCGTTATCTCGCGCTGCTGAAGCAGATCCGCAGCACGTCAGCCAAGGCCGAAGACCAGATCAAAGAAGACACGGAATACAAGAAGCTGGAGGAAGCGGCCAAGGCGGCCGAGTCGGCGGTGGCCGGCCAGGCCAAGGAGATCCAGCAGAAGATCAACGAGCTGAACGAGAAGATCGCGACCGTCCAGAGCACCTTCACCGACGCCCGCGCGCACGTGACCGCCGATACCTACAGCGCCGAGACCTCCAGCGGAAGCAGCCGCGACCGCAAGCTGAAGGAGCTGGAGGAATACAAGAGCAAGCAGCAGTTCGAGGTCGATCTGCCGGAATACCGGGGCAAGAAGCTCTCTTTCAATGAACTCGACGACCTCTACAGCGACCTGAAGAAGCAGAAAGCGGCGCAGATCGCGCAGCTCGGCGAGGTGACGAAACCGGCCAAGGAAGCGGCCGCCAAGCGCGACCAGTACATCGCCGACCACATGACGGAGCTGAGCCCGGAGCAGATCGCCGGACTGCAGAGGAAGATGGGCGACGCGGCGATGAAGGACGCGCCGCGATTCGAACCCGACATCAAGCAGATCAATGTGGGTCCGGCGAACATCGTGGACCGCTGCGAATCCTGCCACGTGGGAACGCGCGAGCCGCTCGCGCTGACCATCGCCTCTATGACCCCGAAGGGGCAGAAGCCGGACGAATACGCGCGCGCCTTCGTGGGCCATCCTAAGGAGTTGCTGAAGACCCACGACCCGGAGAAGTTCGGCTGCTCCCCCTGCCACGGGGGCAACGGCCGGGCCACCACCAGCGTCGAAAAGGCCCACGGCGACTACGAGCACTGGCTGTGGCCGCTGTACTCCCAGCAGAACATGCAGGCGGGCTGCCAGACCTGTCACGCCGCCGACATGGTGCTGGTCAACGACTCGGCGGCCATCATCAATGAGGGCAAGGACCTGTTCCGCCAGCGCGGCTGCAACGGATGCCACCGCTACGAAGGGTACGACCGGGAGCCGGAAGACCTGCAGGCCGCGCAACAGCAGATCAAGCAGCTGGAGCAGCAGCAGAAGGACAACCTCAAAGACGCCGCCATCTACAGCAAGCAGGGCGACAACGCCAGCGACAACGCCCAGGCCAACCGGCTCTACGGCAAGGCCCAAGCGCTGAAGATCGAGAACAGCAAGATCGCCGGCCGCATCGAGCAGCTCGACCTGCAATCGCGCAACCTGCTGCACGACATGAAGAAGATCGGGCCCAACCTGAAGGACATCCGGGCGAAGCTGAGCAAGAACTGGATCCCAGTGTGGATCCACAAGCCGACGGACTTCCGGCCCACCACCAAGATGCCGAATTTCCGGCTGAACGACGAGCAGGTGAAGTCCATCTCGGCATACCTGTGGCAGTCGGCGCTCACCGATGCCCTGCCCCAGCAGAAGGCGGGCAATGCGGCGCACGGCAAGGAGCTCTTCGAGACGCGCGGCTGCATGGCCTGCCACTCCATGGGCGAAGGCAGCGACCTGCAAGGCGGCACCTTCGCCGCCAACCTCACCCGGGTGGGCGAGAAGGCCAACTACGACTATCTGGTGCGCTGGATCCACAATCCCCGCCAGCGCACGCGTCCCTACTGTCCGTACGAGAAGAAGGACATCGGCCCGGAGGATTACGCCAAGAAGGGCCTGCCCTATGTATTCGACGAGGCCCACAGCCGATGCCCCAACGACGGCCACGAGCTGCAGATCCAGAACATGACCGTCATGCCCATCCTGCGGCTGTCGGAGGACGACGCCCGCGACATTGCCAGCTACCTGATCTCGCAGAAGAAGAAAGACACGGCGTCATACCCCGACACTTCCTTCATGGACGACCCGAAGCTGAAAGAGACCGGGAAGACCTGGATCCGGCACTTCGGGTGCGCCGGCTGCC
>DATKLE010000082.1:0-18414 GCA_035542575.1 Terriglobales bacterium
GACGGATGGTCCGATGCCGCAGACGCGCGAGCACGTGCTGTTGGCGCGCCAGGTGGGGGTGCCCTACATCGTGGTGGCGCTGAACAAGTGCGATGCGGTGGACGATCCCGAACTGCTCGACCTGGTGGAGTTGGAAGTGCGGGAACTGCTGAAGAGCTACCAGTTCCCCGGGGACAAGGTTCCGGTGGTGCGGCTTTCTGCGCTGGGCGCCTTGAACGGCGAGGAGAAGTGGGAGAAGCAGATTGACGAACTGATGAAGGCGGTGGACGAGTATGTGCCGCTGCCGCAGCGCGAGACGGACAAGCCGTTCCTGATGCCGATTGAGGACATTTTCTCGATTTCAGGGCGCGGCACGGTGGTGACCGGGCGAATTGAGCGTGGGAAGGTGAAGGTGAGCGAGGAAGTGGAGATTGTGGGCTTCCGCGAGACCCGCAAGACGGTGGTCACCGGGGTGGAGATGTTCAAGAAGCAGCTGGACGAAGGCATGGCGGGAGACAATGCCGGGCTGCTCTTGCGCGGTATCGGGAAGGACGAGGTGGAGCGCGGGATGGTGCTGGCGAAACCAGGGTCGATCACGCCGCACACCAAGTTCAAGGCCGAGGTGTACATCCTGACGAAGGAAGAGGGCGGGCGGCACACGCCGTTCTTCAAGGGCTACCGGCCGCAGTTTTACCTGCGGACGACGGACGTGACCGGGGTCGCCGAACTACCGGGCGGGACGGAGATGGTGATGCCTGGGGACAACGTCAGCCTGGTAATTGAGCTGATCACGCCGGTGGCGATGGAGAAGGGGCTGCGGTTCGCCATCCGCGAAGGCGGCCACACCGTCGGTGCCGGGACGATTGCGGAGATTGTGCAGTAACACCAGTACCGAGTTGCGAGTACCGAGTTGCGAGCAAAACCGGCCCCGAAGGGCGGAGAGTACCGGGCAACGAGCCCCGGAGGGGCGGAAGAATACAGCCCGGGGCGTAAGCCCCGGGTAGGTGGCGGGACGCCGGCGCTACGGCAAGGCGGACAAGAGTGTCCGCCCCACACAAGATGGAGTGAGCAATGCCCCGAGAGATCATTACGTTGCAGTGCGGCGAGTGCAAGGAGCGGAACTACTCGACCACGAAGAACCGGAAAACCACTCCGGACCGGCTGGAGATGAAGAAATTCTGCCGGCGGTGCCGGAAGCATACGCCGCATAAGGAAGTGAAATAGTTGCGAGTACCGAGTACTTAGTACCGAGCAGTACGGTGTGTCCGCAGGCCGCTCGGGACTAGGTACTCGGTACTGAACAGGGGCGTAAGCTCAACGGTTAAACTGCCGGTCTCCAAAACCGGACTTGGGGGTTCGAATCCCTCCGCCCCTGCCAGAGTTTTGGAAGCGGCCAGGTTACGAATGGAAAGCAGGAGGGTGGATGGCTAGCATCGCAGAGCAAAACGCAATCACGACGACCATCAAGTCCTGGCCGGAGCGGATCAAGTCGTTCTATAACGACGTCCGCACCGAGATGAAGAAGGTGACCGCGCCCTCGTTCAAGGAGGTGCGGGCGACCACGGTGGTGGTGATCGTTACCGTCTTCCTGTTCGGACTTTACTTCTGGATCGTAGACAACACCATTGGCAACGGCATCAACTACCTGTTCAAGTACCTGACGCATCGCTAGATGTCGAGGAAGGAAAGCAGTTGGTCGTGAGCAAGCTTATGCAGGAAGAAGAAAAGAACGCAGGGGCGGCAAGCGGCGGAGAACCGCAGGGGCCGGAGATTGAAGGCAGTACGCCGGCCGGCGAAGCCTCCGAAGCCCCGCGCAATCCCAATATGAAGTGGTACATCATCCACTCCTATTCGGGATTCGAGCGCAAGGTGAAGGAGTCGCTGGAGTCGCGAGTGCAGGCCTTCGGACTGCAGGAAAAGATCGGGCGGGTGTTGATTCCCACCGAGTCGGTGACGGAAGTGCGCGGCGGGAAGAAATATACCTCGGAACGCATGTTCTATCCCGGCTACGTGCTGGTGGAAATGGACATGGATGACCACGTCTGGCACGTGGTGAAGTCCACTCCGCGGGTGACCGGTTTTGTGGGCACCGGCCAGCAGCCCACCCCGCTCTCGGAAGAAGAAGTGCAGCACATTGTTTACCGCGTGAGCGACAGCAAGGACAAGCCCAAGCTCAAGGTCAAGTTCGAGAAGAACGAGACGGTGCGCATCACCGAGGGGCCGTTCGCCAGCTTTACCGGCATCGTGGATGAAGTCAACGAAGACCGCGAGACCCTGAAGGTGATGGTGACGATTTTCGGGCGTTCCACGCCGGTGGAGTTGGAGTTCAACCAGGTGGAGAAGACGGCGTAAAGCAGTAGCGGGTAGCTTGTAGCGAGTAGCTGGCGCCGGGATTCGGGGACGGAAAGAGTTTATGGCAAAGAAAGCTACGGGTTCGGTGAAGTTGCAGATTGCGGCGGGCAAGGCCACGCCGGCGCCCCCGGTGGGACCGGCGCTCGGCCAGGCGCAGATCAACATCATGGAGTTCTGCAAGCAGTTCAACGCCCGCACCAGCCAGAAGGAGCTGGAAGGATTAATCATCCCGGTGGTGGTGACGGTCTACAACGACCGCACGTTCACGTTCATCACCAAGACGCCGCCGGCGTCGGTGCTGCTGAAGCGCGCCGCCGGGATCGCCAAGGGTTCCGGCGCGCCCAACAAGGACAAGGTGGGCAAGGTCACGGCCAAGCAAGTGGAAGAGATTGCCAAGCAGAAGATGCCCGACCTGAATGCGGCTTCGATTGATTCCGCCGTGCGGAGCGTACGCGGCACGGCGCGGTCCATGGGGATTGAAGTGGTTGGATAGAAGCTACT
Source organism: Terriglobales bacterium (assembly GCA_035542575.1). GTDB lineage: Bacteria > Acidobacteriota > Terriglobia > Terriglobales > Acidobacteriaceae > JAIQET01. The sequence continues at coordinate 2,833 of DATKLE010000082.1, forward strand.
GGCTACCAGCTTCTGGCTACGGGCAAGCTTGAGCAAAAGAGGGTTGCTCGGAGCCAACAGCTAGAAGCCAGCGGCGCAGTCACTAACACTACGGCCCATCAGAACGGCGATGAGCGGTGGGAGACGAGGAAAGACGATGAGAAAAGCGGGAAAGAACATCAGCAAGGCGCGGCAGGCAGTGGAGAGCCGCCCCTACACCCTGCAGGAGGCGGTGCCGCTGCTGCAGAAGGTGAAATACGCCAAGTTTGATGAGACCGTTGAGGTCACCATGCGGCTGGGTGTAGATCCCAAGCATGCGGACCAGATGGTGCGCGGCACGGTGGTGCTGCCCCATGGTCTGGGCAAGTCGAAGAAGGTCCTGGTGATCGCCACTGGAGAAAAGGTGAAGGAGGCCGAGCAGGCCGGCGCCGACTTCGTGGGTGGCGAGGAGATGGTGGAGAAGATCACAAAAGAAAACTGGACCGACTTCGACGCGCTGATCGCCACGCCGGATGTGATGAAGTCCGTGGGACGGCTGGGCAAGATTCTCGGCCCCAAGGGACTGATGCCCAATCCCAAGACCGGCACCGTGACCTTCGACGTGGGCCGGGCGGTACAGGAGGTCAAGGCCGGCAAGGTGGAGTTTCGCACCGACAAGACGGCACTGGTGCATTGCCCAGTGGGAAAGATTTCCTTTGCGCCCGAGAAGCTGATTGAGAACGCCACCGTCGTAATCACCAGCGTGGTCAAAGCCAAGCCGTCGGTGGCCAAGGGCAAATACATCAAGGGCTGCTACATCAGCTCTTCGATGGGCCCGGGGATTGCGCTGGACACAACGGCGGTTGAGGCAGCGGCCAAGGCATAGGGCCCGCTGGACAGCCGAGACGGCTGTCCTACATGAGATTGGAAGGGATCGAATATGGCGGTTAGCAGAGCCAAGAAGACCGAGCAGGTAGAGAAGCTGGGAGCGGAGTTGAAGAACGTCTCCAGCATGATTGTGGCTACGTACAGCAAGCTGACGGTGGCCCAGGACTACGAACTGCGCAAGGCGTTGCGCAGCTCCGGCGCGAAGTATCGAGTGGTCAAGAACACGCTAGCCGAGCGCGCCGCCAAGGGCACCAAGGTGGAAGAGGCGCTGAAGAACCTCGCCGGCGTGACTTCCATCGCTTACACCGAGGGAGACCCGGTGGCGTTGGCGAAGGCCCTGTCCAAGTACGCCAAGGACAATCCCGAGTTCACCTTCAAGGCGGGAGTGGTCGAAGGCCGCGTGATCTCCATCAACGAGATCAAGGCGCTGGCCACCATGCCTTCGAAGGAAGAGATCTACTCCAAGCTGCTGTTCCTGCTGAATGCGCCGGCGCAGCGCTTGGCCACCGCGGTCAACGCGGTAGGACGCAACCTGGCGGTGGTGATCGGCCAGGGCGTGGAGAAGAAGAAGTTTAAGGAAGCGTAATCGCTTCTGGCTACTGGCTTCTAGCTTCTGGCAACCGGTTGCAATTTGCCAGAAGCTAGCGGCCAGAAGCCCAAAGAGTTCGGTTACTGCTGGTCAGGGGTTGCGCGGCAAAGGTCCCGGCGTTGTCTGGCGCCGGGATCGGAAGCCTGGTCGCACTGGAAACCTGGCTGGCGAGTAGCGAAAGCAGCACAGTCTAGAAACCTGGAGAAGACAATGGCGGATCTGCAGCAGTTGGAAGAACAAATTGTAGGCTTGTCGCTGCTCGACGCAGCGGCTCTGGTTAAGAAGCTGGAAGAGCGGCTTGGCGTCTCTGCGGCAGCGGCAGCCCCGGTCATGGTGGCCGGCGGTGGCGCAGCGGCTGGGGCAGGAGCGGCTCCAGCCGAGGAAAAGACCGAGTTCACAGTGGTCCTGAAGGAAGTCGGGGCCAATAAGATCAATGTAATCAAGGCTGTACGTGAAGTCACCAGCCTGGGCCTGAAGGAGGCCAAGGATCTGGTGGACGGCGCCCCCAAGACGGTGAAGGAAGGCGTCTCCAAGGAAGAGGCGGAGAACATCAAGAAGAAGTTCGCCGAGGCCGGAGCGACGGTAGAAGTCAAATAGTGTGGCGCGGCCACTCCTGCCCGCAGCGCGGACTGGAGGGTCTGCGCCGCACAATTAGAACTGGTGAAGCGTTGGAAGTGGTGTTAGCATCTATATAAACACCGCTTCCCACTCCATCGAGGGTAGGGCGACTCACCACTCCAGCGACCCAGGGAAGCGGGTGGAGTCGCGGACAAGGGTTGGCAAGCTGTTCCGCAACTAGCGGGACGGAACAGGCCTGAGAGACTGGCGCGGAAAGAGACAAATCAATATTGGCCAAGCGCCCGATGCGGCGCCTGCGGGGAGTCATGTCCCTACGGGCGCATTGGTGTTTGCGCGAGATTGACAGCCCGATGACCACGGCGCGGCCGGCGCGCCTCCACGTCCTGCGTTTTGTCGCAGCCACATCGGCTGCGTTGAGAAGTTTGGGAGTTCTGAATGCCGATGAATAACAACAGTATTTTCCGCAAGCGCTTTGATTTTTCCAAGATTCCCGCAACCATCCAGATTCCGAACCTCATCGAGGTGCAGAAGCGCTCCTACGACCGCTTCCTGCAGATGGACCGGTTGCCCAGCGAGCGCGACGATGCCGGGTTGCAGGCGGTTTTCCAGTCGGTGTTCCCTATCACCGACTTCCGCAACGTGTCGCAGCTGGAATTCGTGGATTACGCGATCGGCAACTGGGAGTGCAAGTGCGGCCACCTGAAGGGCCTGCACCACCTGCGTACCACTTGCAAGAACTGCGGATCCACGGTCATTACCGATCCGTTTCATCCCGGCGATGTGCTCTGCCAGAAGTGCGGCACCTACAACGCGAACACGCCGGATTTCTGCAACAAGTGCGGCGACCCGGTAGGGCTGCAGTTGAAGTATGACGTGAGCGAGTGCGAGGAGCGCGGCATGACCTACTCGGCGCCGCTCAAGGTCACCATGCGCCTGACCATCTTTGACAAGGACGCAGAGACCGGGAACCGCTCCATTCGCGACATCAAAGAGCAGGAAGTTTTCTTTGGCGACGTGCCGCTGATGACGCAGAACGGCACGTTCATCATCAATGGCACCGAGCGCGTGATTGTCAGCCAGTTGCACCGCTCGCCGGGCGTGTTCTTCGAGACCGCCAACAACCGCACCTACTTCCTGGGCAAGATCATCCCCTATCGCGGTTCGTGGGTGGAGTTCGAGTACGACCAGAAGAACGTGCTGTACGTGCGCATTGACCGCAAGCGCAAATTCCTGGGGACGATTTTTCTGCGCGCGCTGGGGCTGCGCTCCGGTGAAGACATTCTGCGCACCTTCTACGCCGTGGACCGCATGGTGATCCGCGACAAGAAGCTGTACTGGACGCTCGATCCGGCCGGCGAAAAACCCACCAACCTGCTGGGCATGAAGCTGGCGCACAGCATTAAGTCGAAATCGGGTGACGAGATCGCGCACTCCGGACGAAAAATCAATGCCGCGGTCCTGAAGGACATTCAGAAGGCCAAGATCAGCGAGATTGAGGTGGACACCACCGATTTGGAAGGCGCCTGGGTGGCCAGTGATGTGGTGGATACCACCACGGGCGAAATTTTGCTCGAGGCCAACTCAGAGCTCACCGCCGACAAACTGGCCAAGATTCTCGATGCCCCCGGCGTGGTGGAACTGAACCTGTTCTTCCCCGAGCGCGACGATGTGGGAACGGTGATCAGCCAGACCCTGAAGCGCGATTCGGTCCACACCCCGCAGGAGGCGCTGATCGAAATCTACCGCAAGCTGCGTCCCGGCGATCCGCCGACGCTGGACACGGCGACCGCGCTGTTCCACGGCATGTTTTTCGACCCGCGCAAGTACGACTTCTCCCGCGTGGGCCGGCTGAAGTTCAACATCAAGCTGTTCGAGAAGAGTGACGCCACCAGCCTGGACAACCGCACGCTCGAGCCGGAGGATTTCTACGCCACCATCCGCTACCTGCTCAAGCTGCGCAAGAACATTGGGGCCGTGGACGACATCGATCACCTGGGCAACCGCCGGGTACGCGCGGTCGGCGAGCTGCTGGAGAACCAGTTCCGCATCGGCCTGGTGCGCATGGAACGCGCCATCAAGGAAAAGATGAGCGTGTACCAGGAAATGTCCACGGCCATGCCGCACGACCTGGTCAATGCCAAGCCGGTGATGGCCGCGATTCGCGAGTTCTTCGGATCTTCCCAGCTTTCGCAATTCATGGACCAGACGAACCCGCTGTCGGAGATCACGCACAAGCGCCGTCTCTCGGCCCTGGGGCCGGGCGGCCTGTCGCGGGAACGCGCCGGATTCGAGGTGCGCGACGTACACCCCACGCACTACGGGCGCATCTGCCCGATCGAGACCCCGGAAGGTCCGAACATCGGCCTGATCTCGTCGCTGAGCTGCTACGCGCGCATCAACGACTACGGCTTCATCGAGTCGCCCTATCGGCGAGTGAAGAACGGCCGGGTTCTGGATTTCGTCAGCGTGGTGAATGCCGGCGATAGCGATCACAAGGTCGGCGACCACGTCGAGAAGCACGAGATCGAAAAAGTCAACGCGGAACTGAAGGAGCGCCGCAAGAAACCGGCAGAGGTGGAACCTTATTCGTTCTATCTCTCGGCCTGGGAGGAGGACCGCCACGTCATCGCGCAGGCAAACGTGGAACTGGACGACAAGGGCCGCATCGTCCACGAACTGGTCAATGCGCGTAAGGCTGGGAACTTTGTGCTGGTCAACCGCGAGGAAGTGGACTACATCGACGTCAGCCCCAAGCAGCTGGTTTCTGTGGCGGCGTCGCTGGTGCCATTTCTCGAGCACGACGACGCCAACCGCGCACTGATGGGAGCAAACATGCAGCGCCAGTCGGTGCCGCTGCTGCGGGCGGAAGCGCCGATCGTGGGCACCGGTATGGAAGGCGTGACGGCGCGCGATTCCGGCGCCGTCGTGCTGGCGCGGCGCAACGGCATCGTGGACTCGGTGGACTCGGAGCGCATCATTGTGCGCGTTGAGGGCGAACACCATCCCGGACAGCTCTCGCGCGAGGTGGGCAGCGACATTTACCAGCTCACCAAGTTCAAGCGCTCGAACCAGAACACCTGTATCAACCAGAAGCCCACGGTGCAGCGCGGTCAGCGGGTCCTGAAAGGCCAGGTGATCGCCGACGGTCCGTGCACCGACCACGGCGAGCTGGCTCTGGGCCGCAACGTGCTGGTGGCCTTCATGCCTTGGCGCGGATACAACTTCGAAGACGCGATTCTGGTCTCGGAGAAGCTGGTCAAAGAGGATTACTACACCTCGGTGCATATCGAGGAATACGAAATCGAAGCTCGCGACACCAAGCTGGGACCGGAAGAGGTTACCCGCGACATCCCGAACGTGAGCGAATCCATGCTGCGCAACCTGGACGAAGCGGGTGTCATCCGCATCGGCGCCACCGTCAAGCAGGGTGACATTCTGGTGGGCAAAGTCACGCCCAAGGGCGAGACCCAGCTCACGCCGGAAGAGAAGCTGCTGCGCGCCATTTTTGGCGAAAAGGCCGGCGACGTGCGCGATGCTTCCCTTTACTGCCCGCCCGGCATCGAGGGCGTGATCGTGGACGTGAAAATCTTCTCCCGCAAAGGCCAGGAGAAGGACGAACGCGCTAAGGCCATCGAGGCGGCGCAGGTCGCCAAGCTGGAGAAGAACCTTTCGGACGAGATCCGCATTCTCACCGACGAGCGCTTGAAGCGCCTGGAAAATATCCTGGGCGGCAAAGAAGTGCTCGCCGACCTGCATGACGAACGCACCAACAAGCGTCTGTTGACCAAGGACACCATTCTCGACCGCGACACCATCGAGCGCATTTCCACCCGCAACCTGAAGCGCATCAAGTATGCCGACAAGGACCCGCGGGTGAATGAGCAGATTGACGAGATCGAGGAGATGACGTCGCGGCAGATTGACGTGCTCAAGAAGATCGTCAACGAGAAGAAGGAGAAACTGACCAAGGGCGATGAGCTGCCGCCTGGCGTGATCAAGCTGGTGAAAGTCTACATCGCCATGAAGCGCAAGCTGAGCGTGGGCGACAAGATGGCCGGCCGTCACGGCAATAAGGGCGTGATTGCCCGCATTCTGCCCGACGAGGACATGCCCTACCTCGAGGATGGCACGGCGGTGGAGATCGTGCTCAATCCCTTGGGCGTTCCCAGCCGTATGAACGTCGGCCAGATTCTGGAGACGCACCTGGGCTGGGCCGGACACAAGCTGGGCGAGAAGGTGAGCCAGTTGCTGGCCGAGAACACGCGCGAAGAAGCCATCCGGCGTGAACTCAAGGCGCTGTTCAAAGACAGCGCACTGGCGGACACCATCGCCGAACTCAGCGACGAGGAGTTGCCGGCGGTCGCGCAGAGCCTGACGCGCGGCGTGTACATGGGCTCGCCGGTGTTCGACGGCGCGCGCGAGCCGGAGATCAAGGCCCTGTTGCGGCAGTCGAACCTGCCCGAGGCAGGGAAGACCTACCTGTACGACGGCATGACCGGAGAGAAGTTCGAACAGCCGGTCACGGTGGGCTACATCTACATGCTGAAGCTATCGCACCTGGTGGACGACAAGATTCACGCGCGTTCCATCGGGCCCTACTCGCTCATCACCCAGCAGCCACTGGGAGGCAAGGCGCAGTTCGGCGGCCAGCGCTTCGGAGAAATGGAAGTGTGGGCGCTGGAGGCTTACGGCGCGGCATTCATCCTGCAGGAACTGCTGACGGCGAAGTCCGACGATGTGTATGGCCGCACCAAGATTTACGAGGCCATCGTCAAGGGCGAAGCCGCCATGGAGCCGGGGGTGCCCGAGTCGTTCAACGTATTGATTCGCGAGTTGCAGTCGCTGTGCCTGGATGTGGAGCTGATCAAGGCCGGAGAGAAGAAGCCGGTCGCGGCGGCAGCGGATTAGTCGTTGGTCGCTGGTCGCTAGTCGTTGGCGATCAGTGTACCAACCACGAGGATTAAGTCTAAAAACGAGACCCGCAACTTTGCTCTTGAGATTGCGGGTCAGGATACTCGCTAGCGACTAACGACCAGCGACTAGCGACGAGATCAAGGGCCGCCAGTGGTGGCGGACACCACAGGAAGTGGAGGACCACCTTGTACCGTTCGAGCCCCTTTGACATGGCGAACCCGATTGCCGACTTCGATGCCATCCGCATCAGCCTGGCATCTCCGGAAAAGATCCGGAGCTGGTCGCATGGTGAAGTCACCAAGCCCGAAACCATCAACTATCGCACCTTCAAGCCCGAGCGCGACGGGCTGTTCTGCGCCCGTATCTTCGGCCCAGTCACCGACTGGGAGTGTCTGTGCGGCAAGTACAAGCGGATGAAGCACCGCGGAGTGATCTGCGACAAGTGCGGTGTGGAAGTCACGCTGTCGAAAGTACGGCGCGAACGCCTCGGCCACATCGAGCTGGCCTCGCCCTGCTCGCACGTGTGGTTCTTCAAGGGCCTGCCCAGCCGCATCGGCCATCTGCTCGACATCTCGTTGCGCGATTTGGAGTCTGTGCTCTATTTCGAGGCCTACGTCACGGTGGAACCTGGTGACGCTCCGGTGAAGGAGCGCGAGGTCATCAAGGACGAGGCGAAATATCGCGAACTCGACCAGCAATACCGCCCCACCGGCTTCAAGGCCATGATGGGCGCGGAAGCGATCAAGGAGCTTCTCAAGCGGGTGGACGTTGAAGGTTTGTCGTCCGAACTCCGCGAGAAGATGAAGAACGAGAGCTCGCTGCAGAAGCGTCTCAAGTATGCCAAGCGGCTCAAAGTGGTGGAGGCGTTCCGCAAGAGCGGCAACAAGCCCAACTGGATGATTCTGGACGTGATTCCGGTGATTCCGCCGGAACTGCGTCCTCTCGTTCCTCTGGATGGCGGCCGCTTTGCCACCTCCGATCTGAACGACCTGTATCGCCGCGTCATCAACCGAAACAACCGGCTGAAGAAGTTGATGGACCTGCACGCGCCGGAAGTGATCGTGCGCAACGAAAAGCGCATGCTGCAGGAAGCGGTAGACGCCCTGTTTGACAACGGCCGTCGTGGCCGGGTGCTGCGCGGGGCCAACAATCGTCCGCTGAAGTCGCTTTCCGATACGCTCAAGGGGAAGCAGGGCCGTTTCCGGCAGAACCTGCTGGGCAAGCGCGTGGACTACTCGGGCCGTTCGGTGATCGTGGTCGGTCCGGAGCTCAAGCTGCACCAGTGCGGACTGCCCAAGAAGATGGCCCTGGAGCTGTTCAAGCCATTCATCTATCACCGACTGGAGCAGACCGGGCACTGCACTACCATCAAGCAAGCCAAAGAGATGGTGGAGCAGCAGGAGTCCATTGTGTGGGACATCTTGGAAGAGGTCATTAAAGACCATCCGGTGCTGCTGAACCGCGCTCCAACGCTTCACCGCCTCGGCATTCAGGCGTTTGAACCGGTGCTGGTGGAAGGCAAGGCGATCAAAATCCACCCGCTGGTGTGCACGGCGTTCAACGCCGACTTCGACGGCGACCAGATGGCGGTGCACATTCCGCTGTCGCCGGAGGCGCAGGTTGAAGCCAGCGTGCTGATGTTGTCCTCGCACAACATTTTGTCGCCGGCGTCAGGCCAGCCGATCACCGTGCCCACGCAGGACATGGTGCTGGGCATCTACTACCTGACCAAGGCCAAACCAGGCGCCAAGGGCGAAGGCCGTTCTTTCGCCAACATTGAAGAAGTGTTGCTGGCGCTGGAAGCCGGCGAGGTGGAGACGCTCACGCCGATTCGTCTGCGCTACACGGGAGAAGTCATCGACCTGGTGAGCGCCTATGACGATCAGGAAATCACCCACGCCGAACCGGTGCAGTACGAGCGTAGCTACCTGAACACCACGGTGGGCCGAGCCATTCTAAACGACCACTTGCCCAAGGGCGTATCCGGCGTCAGCGAGCCCATGCCCTACATCAACGGTCTGCTGAAGAAGAAAGGCATCGGACAACTGGTCAGCTACTGCTACCTGCGGTTCGGTCTTGAGACTACGGTCAAGATGCTGGACGAGGTCAAGGCCCTGGGCTTCCGCTACGCGACTCGCGCCGGCTTGTCCATCGGCATTGATGACATGGTCATCCCCGACAACAAGAAGGTCCTTGTCCGCGACGCGGAGAAGCAGGGTATCGGCGTTCAGCAGCAGTATCTCGACGGCGCCATCACCAACGGTGAACGCTACAACAAAGTCATCGAAATCTGGTCGGCCATCACCGAAAAGGTCGCCGACGAGATGTTCGGTGAGATGCAGAAGCGCGACAAAGAAGGCGCGCTCAACCCGATTTACGTCATGGCCGACTCCGGCGCTCGCGGATCGAAACAGCAGATTCGCCAGCTCTCGGGTATGCGCGGCCTGATGGCCAAGCCCTCGGGCGAAATCATCGAGACGCCGATTACGGCCAACTTCCGCGAAGGGCTGACCGTGCTGGAGTACTTCATCTCGACGCACGGCGCCCGTAAGGGTCTGGCGGATACGGCCCTGAAGACGGCGGACTCCGGCTACCTCACCCGTCGTCTGGTGGACGTGGCGCAGGACGTGATCATCAGTGAGTATGATTGCGGCACGGTGGATGGAATTTACGTCGCAGGTATCGTGGATTCCGGCGAAATCATCGAGCCGCTGCGCGACCGGATCGTGGGCCGCGTATCGCTGGAGAAGATCAAGGACTACGACGGCAATGTGATCGTGGACATCAACCACGAAATCACCGAAGACCTGGCTGGCGCGATTCAGGCTGCCGGTATCGAGCGGGTGAAGATCCGCTCGGTGCTGACCTGCGAATCCAAGCGCGGCGTCTGCGTGATGTGCTACGGCCGCAACCTGGCTTCCGGGCGACTCGTCGAACTGGGCGAGGCCACCGGGGTCATCGCGGCGCAGTCCATCGGCGAGCCGGGAACACAGCTCACCATGCGTACCTTCCACATCGGCGGTACGGCATCGCGAGTTTCGGAGCAGTCGCGGCTGGAGGCCAAGAGCGCTGGCACGGTGCGCTTCATCGGTCTCCAGACGGTGAAGTCCAAGACCGGCGCGCTGGTGGTGATGAACCGCAGCGGATCGCTGGCGGTGGTGGATGACAAGGGCCGCGAGCGCGAACGCTATCTGGTGGTGTACGGCGCCAAGGTCAAGGTCGAGGAAGGCGACCGCGTCGAACTGGGGCAGGTCATGGTGGAGTGGGATCCTTACACCTTCGCCATCCTGACCGAAATCGGCGGCACGGTGCAGTTCAAAGACCTGCAGGAAGGGGTCACGCTGCACGAAGAACTGGACGAAGTCACCGGACTGTCGCGGCACGTGGTGGCGGATTCGCCCGACGAGAAGCGCCAGCCGGCGATTGTCATCAAGGGCAAGAGCAGCAAGCGTTACCTGATGCCCTCGCGTGCCCACCTGATGGTGCAGGACGGCGACGCGGTGTATCCGGGAGACGTGCTGGCCAAGATGCCGCGTGAGACCACCAAGACCAAGGACATCACCGGCGGTCTGCCGCGCGTGGTGGAACTGTTCGAGGCGCGCAAGCCGCGCGAAACCGCGGTCATCAGCGAGATCGATGGCATGGTCAAGTTCGGCGAGGTCTCCAAGGGTCAACGCAAACTCTATGTCCAGGCCGACAACGGCACAGAGAAAGAATACTCGGTGCCGCGCGGCATTCACATCAACGTGCAGGAAGGCGAACGCGTCCGGGCGGGCGAGCCGCTCATGGATGGTCCGCTCAACCCGCACGACATCCTCGCCGTGCTGGGCGAAAAAGAACTGCAGGCTTACCTGGTGAACGAAATCCAGGAAGTCTATCGCCTGCAGGGCGTGAACATCTCGGACAAGCACATCGAGGTGATCGTCCGCCAGATGATGCGCTGGGTGAAGGTCGAAGACGTGGGCGACACTCAATTCCTCCTCGAGCAGCAAGTGGACAAGTTCCGCTTCCGCGAGGAGAACGAGCGGGTGATCGCGCAGGGCGGCAAGCCGGCTACCGGACGGCCGCTGCTGCTGGGTATCACCAAGGCGTCGCTCTCCACCGAGTCGTTCATCTCGGCGGCGTCGTTCCAGGAGACCACGCGCGTGCTCACCGAAGCCTCCATCCAGGGAGCGGTGGACCACCTGCGCGGCCTGAAGGAGAACGTCATCGTAGGACGGCTCATCCCGGCCGGCACCGGCATGGAGTACTACCGCAACGTACGGCTGTCGCCAGAGATGGAGGAGGCCGCCGCCAAGGTGCAAGAGGAGGTCTCCGCCGCGTACGAAGAGGCCGAGCGCGCCCTCGAACTGATGCGTCACGAAGGCGAGACCGAAGAGCTGACGGCGGAGTAATCAGCGAACGAACCAGGGGCGGAGTGATCCGCCCCCTTTCTTTCCCGGGAGTCCATGCACGCTAACCCTGAGCAATTGCAGGAACAAGTACGCGGCAACATTTCCCAGTTGCTTCCCGTGCCGTCCCGCCCTAGTCTGGGAACCGTGATCCTGCGCTTTCTTCGTCTGTTGCGGCTGGCTGTCTGGCGGGCGTTCCAACATGACGCCTTCGCCATCGCCAAGGCCTCGGCGTACTCCTCCATCCTGACTTTTTTCCCGTTCTTGTTGGTGATCGGCTCGGTGCTGGCGACCTCGCGGAAAACCGAGGTCTATCTGCGCGAGATTTCCTACGCGGTGGGCCGCATTCTCCCCGCGGGCAGTGCCTCGGCCCTGGCTTATCTGAAGGGCACAACCCAGCGCTCGATGGGTCTGCTCGTCTCGGCCTCGCTGCTGACGCTGTGGACGGCTTCCGGCGTGATGATCTCCTGGATGGAAGGATTCCGGAACGCGTATCAGCTGCCTAAGATCTGGGGCCTGGTGAAGGAGCGAATGATCGCGTTCTCGCTTTGCATCCTGGCGGGTATTCCCCTCACCTTCGCCACCATTTTGGTAGCCTTTGGCAGCCGCATCGAGACGCGCATTCTGTTTCACTTGGGACATGAATTCGGCTTCTACGTGTTGTTGATGTGGACGGCGATCCGCTGGCTGATAGCCACGCTCACCAGTATTGCGGTGATCGGGCTCATTTATCACAACGCAGTGCCGCGCACCCAACCCTGGCACAGCGTGCTGCCCGGCGCCACGCTGGCGACGGGTCTGTGGTTTGGGGTCACCGCCCTGTTCGGCTGGTACCTGCAGCGCTACGCCGACTACAGCATCATCTATGGCTCCCTGGGAGCGGCCATCGCCCTGCTGGTGTGGATGTACATGATGTCTCTGATCATCTTGGTGAGCGCGGAGTTCAACGCCATGCTCTTTCCGCGGGCCAAGCTGGGAAAAGAGCTCAGCGAGTCCAGCGCCAGCATCCGGGTCGTGACTTCGTAGAGGTTGCGAAAACAGCCCACACGTGAAACCACGCAAACCTAACTTGGCGATGGCAGGTTCTAGTGGGGAAACGTCCGCACAACACGCCGCCCCCCGCCGCCATGCCAAGATCCTCTGCACCATCGGCCCTGCCTGCAACTCAGAAGCCGTCATGCGCGACCTGATGCGCCTGGGGATGGATGTGGCCCGGCTGAATTTCTCCCATGGGTCGCACGAGGAGCACGCGCGCAATATTGAGCGCTTGCGCCGGGTCGCCGGCCAGGAGGGCCGCACCATCTGCATTCTGCAGGACCTGCAAGGCCCCAAAATCCGTACCGGACGCCTGAAGGGCCATGCCCCGATCACGCTGAAAACCGGCGCGCACCTCACCATCACGCCGCGGAATATTCCCGGCCTGCCGACGCTGATCTCAACCACGTTTCGAGGACTGGCCCGGGAGGTGCAAACCGGCTCGCGCATTCTGCTCTCCGACGGGTTGATCGAACTGAGCGTCATTCATGTGCGCGGGGACGATGTGGAATGCGACGTGATCAACGGCGGCGTGCTGGCTGAGCACCAGGGTATCAACCTGCCCGGGGTCGCGCTCAGCATCCCTGCACTTACCGACAAGGACCGGAAGGACCTTGAGTTCGGGCTGAAACAAGGGGTGGACATGGTCGCGCTGTCGTTCGTGCGCTCGGCCGCCGATGTTCGCGCCGCCAAGCGGATCATTGCCGCTCAGGGCAGCGACACCCCGGTCATCGCCAAACTGGAAAAGCCGCAGGCCCTGGAACATCTGGAGGAGATCCTTGACGCTGCCGACGGGGTGATGGTAGCGCGCGGCGACCTGGGCGTGGAGATGCCGCCGGAACAGGTCCCGGTTATCCAGAAGCAGGTGATTCGCCGGGCGGCAGAGTGGCGCAAGCCGGTGATTATCGCCACCCAGATGCTGGAGTCCATGATCGAGAACCCGCGCCCCACGCGGGCGGAGGCCAGTGACGTGGCCAATGCGATCTTCGATGGCACCGATGCGGTCATGCTTTCGGGGGAGACCGCCAGCGGGCGGTATCCGCGTGAGGCCGTGACGATGATGGCGAAGATCGTAGTCGAGGCCGAGACCAATATGGCGCAGTTCACTCAGCCGCGGCGGCGGGAGAAGCGGGCTCTTACCATCGCAGAAACCATCTGCGAATCGGTGGCGCACGCCGCGGAAGACATGCACATGGGTGCCATCGCGGTGTTCACTGAAAGTGGCACGACCGCGCGGCTGATCTCCAAGTACCGTCCCAAAGCCGCCATCTACGCTCTCACCCACATGGCGTCCGTGTGCAACCGGATGAACCTGTTCTGGGGCGTGCACCCGCTGCGGCGGGACCAGGCGCGCTCCGCTGAAGACATGGTCGCCAGCGCCCAGCAGGAACTGCTGGCGAGGAACCGGGTGAAGGTCGGAGACGTGCTGGGGGTGGTGGCCGGAACCCAGATGGCTTCCGGCTCGACCAACTTTCTGCGCCTCCACGTAGTCACCGCGGCAGGAGAAGGACCCAGGTTGCGCCCAAGCAAGCGCCGCCGGACACACGAGAAACTATGAACCCTTCCGAAGAGATACTTTCCGTCGCCATATTCGAGTCTCTGCCCGGCCAGGAGGAGGAAGCGCTCACCACCCTGCGTGAGCTGTTCTCCGCGCTTTCGGCGGGCGGGTACAGCCGGGACCTGCTGTACCGCGGCAACACTCATTACCTGCTCTTTCGCTACTGGAAGTCAGAACGGGCGCGCCGCGAAGCACAGGAAGACGCAGCCGTCCTGCGTTGCTGGGCCAAACTGGCGCATGAAATCCGGATTGTGAAGGTGTATGAATTGCTGGAAGAGGTCGCGCGCGACCCCGAGTCGAGGGACTGATGGTCGCGGCAGGCAACGCCGAAAGCTTAACCGATACCTCGTGCGATCCGCCTGTGCGGGGATTTCTCCACCGCGCCGCTGAACCGATCGGCGATGGTTTGGTGTTTACCCACGGCGCGGGGGGAAACTCCCGCGCGTCATTGCTGATAGCGCTGGCCGAGGCCTTTGCCGGCGTGGGGTTTGCCGTGCTGCGCTGCGATCTGCCCTTCCGCCAGCAGCGGCCTTACGGGCCGCCGCGGCCGGGCGATGCCGAGCGCGACCGCCAGGGTTTGAAGCATGCGGTTGCAGCGATGCGCAAGCTGGTGGCAGGGCGCGTGTTTTTGGGCGGTCAGTCCTACGGAGGACGTCAGGCGACCATGTTGTGCAGCGAAGAGCCCGACCTCGTGGACGGCCTGGTGCTGACTTCGTACCCACTGCATCCGCCGGGAAAGCCCCAGCAACTTCGCACACAGCATCTTCCCAACCTGCGCAAGCCGGCGCTGTTCGTGCAGGGCACGCGCGATCCCTTCGGATCGATCGCAGAGGTGGAAAAGGCCCTGAGACTGATCCCGGCCAAGACACAACTGATGCCAGTGGAGGGCGTCGGACACGACCTGGGATTCAAGGGCAAGACAAGACGGGAAGACCTGACCTCGTCGGTGCTGAGAGCATTTCAGAAGTTCTTTGGGTGAGTGCTCGAGGACGCAAACGCAGGGTCCCTCCACTACGACGCTCGTTCACTTTGTGAACGCGCATCTTCGGTCGGGATGACAGCCGAGAGATTGCGAGAGATCGGGAGTCTCGTGCAGCTAATTCACCCACCCTGACTTCGAGCCGCCGTTGTGCTTGTCCGGGTCGTCGGGAGGGATGTAGTTGCCGTGCTCGTCGAAGGTCACTTCGCGGTTGTGCTTGCGCATGTAGACTTCGAACTTGCGGGCGGCGCGGCGGCGCTTCCAGCGGTAGAAGGAATTA
Organism: Terriglobales bacterium; assembly: GCA_035542575.1. Lineage (GTDB taxonomy): Bacteria > Acidobacteriota > Terriglobia > Terriglobales > Acidobacteriaceae > JAIQET01. Next base: position 18,004 of record DATKLE010000082.1, read on the forward strand.
CGTAATCCGAAGTAGCGTTCACTGGCACCGAACATCAGCCCGCGCCTGGGCACGAACTTGACGTACAGGAAACCGAACAGCAAGCCACCCAGGTGGGCGAAGTAGGCGATGGCTTGGCCTCGGCCCGAGGCAGCGCTGATCGCCTCAATGAGGGTAATGAAGGCAATCCCCGCCACGAAGTACTTCGCCTTCATGGAAAACGGAATGGGAAACAGCATGATCTGGTTGTCGCCGTAGACCATGCCGAAGGCCATGAGGATGCCGAAGACGCCACCGGATGCGCCGACCGTCGGAGTAAATGGCGTGATTCCGCCCACGCCGGTGTAGGAGACGGCGACCGTGGTCAGGGCCGCTCCCACCACGCAGAAAAAGTAGAACTCCAGGAACTTCTTGCGCCCCCAATCCATTTCA
>DATKLE010000083.1:0-31770 GCA_035542575.1 Terriglobales bacterium
GCTTCGTCGAGGTAGAACGCAAACCTGGACTCCGGACGTGTGGCATCCTCCTCGACCAAGCCGCGGAAGATGCGTATGACCTCGAGAGAACGCTCTCTCAGGTTATGCGCTTTCTCAGTGTTCAGCGCGAGGATTTGCCAGGCGACCTCGCGGTCAGCGACAACCAGGGCAGAGATCGACTTGGCCCCGAGCCGGCGCATCGCCTCCAGGCGATGCCGGCCATTGGGAGTCCAGAAGCCGCCCTTTGGCGCCACGATGGCAATGACCGGGTCGAGAAAACGGCCGGTTTTGTTGATTACGTCAGCCAGACGCTTATGGTGAGCGTCGGACAGGTCGCGCTGGAACGGTGTCGGTTCAATAGCATCGATCGGCAGAATCGCAAGCAGTATTGGGTGCCCGCCGAGCGGTTCTTTATATGAGCCGACCACACAGCCGCCGGCCTTCTGGACCGCTTCTGCCGCCTCTGCGGCGGCTCCTGTAGGTTCTTGTAGCCGGCACTCGGCTGGGCCCAAGCCCTTCGTGCCGGGCTTGGCTTTGCGGGGACGCCGCCGGGCTGGAGCGCGCTTAACCATGGCCAGACTTCTATTCTAGTTCCGGGCGAAGCTTCCTTAGTCACCGACCACTGTGACTACAATCGTTCGCTGGCGTCCGCGGACGTCGCACTCCAGATGGAAGATTTGTTGCCAAGTGCCTACTAAAAGCTTGCCGTCGGCGATTGGCACGGTCAGTGAAGGGCCGAGCAGCGTTGCCTGCAGGTGGGAGTGGCCATTGCCATCATGCCAGGCTTGCTCGTGTCCATAGGAGCGGCTGGGCGGGATGAGCTTGTTCAAAATGGCGGGCAGATCTTGCTGCAGTCCCGGCTCGAACTCGATCGTTCCGACCGCAGCCGTGCTGCCGACATTGAAGACGTTGACCATGCCAGTCTGGATGCCCGAGGAAGTCACGATCGCTGCGACCTGCCCGGTAAGATCGTGCATGTCTCCGTGACCTTTCGTGCTGATCAAGATCTGATGCTGGCAGTTCATGATTTAGCGCCAATCTCCGCGCTTGCTGTAGCGTCTCACAAGCCGACACTATACACGGCCCGCTTCGCCACCTGGAAGCAGACTTCAAAGCGAAGGGCAGATCAGCAATACCCAATACGGAGTGATGAAATTTTCTGCCGAGATCCCAGAGTGCCTTCTCAGAACAGCATTTCAGTCCCAGCTTCTCACCTGGCGGACTTCTTTCAGCTTGCCATCACGTCCGACCACGAAAGAAAACGACAGGTGCTGTGGGGTTGCTGTCAATAAGTAAATCCGACTTCCCATCCACGGCCCAATCAGCCCTGCAGACCTGCGAACCATGCTTTGTACAGGAAGTGCTACATTTAAGGAAATGCGTTCTGAAATCGAACAGGCGGTTCATCTGTTGCAGCGGGGCGACGATGAAGGGTTGGAACAGGCTCTGGCTCTGCTTCAGAACACCGTTTTCTCCTTCAGCATGAAAGTCTGCGGCCAGCGCGAGGATGCCGAAGACACCATGCAGGAGGTGCTGGTCAAGTCGGTCCCGTATTTGCCCAAGTTTGACAGCCCCAAAGCACTGGTGGTGTGGCTCTACAAGGTGGCCAAGAACCGCTGCCTGATGAGCCGGCGCAAGAGCAAGTTTGCCCCAAAACAAGCCCTCTCGTTGGAAGAACTGATGCCCGACCGGCAAGAGCTGGAGCGATTGAGCGGCGACGGCAGCATCAATCCGGAAACCTTCGCCATCCGCAGCGAGGAGGCGGGCCGGTTGCGCCAGGCAATCCAGAAACTGCCGCCGCAGTATCGCATTGTTCTGGTGTTGCGCGATATGGAAGGGCTGACCGACGACGAGGTGGCGGAGATCACCGGCCTGCGTCCGGGAACGGTGCGGGTGCGTCTGCACCGGGCGAGGCTGTTTGTCCGAAAAGAGCTGATGAAGGCGTGGATGCCGCATCACGCGAAGGGGCGCGTTGCTTCTCCTGACCACACCTCCCTTCCTTCCAAACCGGCGCGTTGCAAGGCTCTGTTCGCCGAGCTCTCGAACTATCTGGATGAGCAACTCGACGATTCCTTGTGTGAGGAACTGGAGAAGCACATGGACGGCTGCGAGCCCTGCCAGGCGTTTCTGGCCAGCCTCGAGACTACTATCGAGGAGTGCCGCCGGGCGCCTGCTCAGACTCCGGATCGGGCCACGGCGGCGAAGCTGCGCCGGCAGGTCCTGTCCCGCTACCAGGCGGCGATGAACAGAAGCGGGGGCTAGGCGACACCGCCGGGAGCCGGGGGCTGCACCCCCCGCGACTCGCCGGGTTGTCCACTCGTCCCTTCCCAATCCAAGATTGGCACGCGTTTCCGCCCTCACCTAGCGCAAATCCCCTGTAACCACAATCCCACAATCTGCATTTATTCCTGTGATTTGCCGATAGGCAAGTGCAGGAGGGCAACCATGATCACCGCCAAAGTCGAGCTGACTCAACCACTTAAACAGCAACGCCAGTTTGTGGCCCAGACCGGCAGCGGACACAACCTGCTGCTGGACGATACCGCCGGCGGTACCGGTCCTAAGCCCATCGAACTGGTGGCGGTCGGACTGGCCGGGTGTACCGCCTTCGACGTGGCCACCATTCTGCGCCAGAAGTACCACCAGAAAGTCACCGGCTACGAAGTCCGGGTGGAAGCGGACCAGGCGGAACGCCCGCCGCAGGTGTTCACCGCAGTCCGCATTCACCATGTGGTCACCGGCTACGAGATTGATGTGGCCGCGCTGCAGGAAGCTATCCGTCTTTCGGAGGAAAAGTACTGCTCCGTGGGCGCGATGGTACAGAAGACGGCAAGCTTTCATACGACCTACGAAGTGGTCGAGGACAAAACCGAATGGATGAAGCCCGTCCCGGCGGTGGGAGTGCAGAGTTGAGTGCTCCCTTCAAGTTCGTCCTCGCCGCCATTGCTTCGTTGTTGCTTGCGGCGGCAGCTGCGGGTCAGCGGGCGGTCGAGCCGTCGTCACTCACGCTGCAGCAGGCCGTGAATATCGCGCTGGAAAAGAACCCGCTGCGCAAAGCAGCCATGGCGGAAACGCGAGCAGCCTCTGCCGATGTTCGCGAGGCGCGGTCTTTCCTCATGCCTCGCCTGACTTTCTCGGAAACCGCCACCCGCGGCAATGATCCAGTTTATGTCTTCGGGAGCAAGTTGCGGCAACAGCGTTTCATCCTCGGCGACTTTGCGCTCAACAAGCTGAATACACCCCTGCCCTTCGGCAATTTCACCACGCGGTTCGGCGGAAGCTGGAACCTGTTTGATTCGTTCGCCAGTTGGCACGGAGTCAACCGGGCAAAGCAGATGAACGAAGCTGCAGGACATCAGTTGGAGCGCACCGACCAGGAGATCGTGTTCCGCGTCGTAGACGCCTATGACGGGGTGCTCCTGGCGATGAAGCAGTTGGAGGTGGCCGAGCAGGCCGTCAAGACCGCGCAGGCAATCCTTGACCGAAGCCAGGCGCGATTCGACAGCGGACTGGTGGTGGAGTCCGATTTGCTGAGCGCCAAGGTGCGCATGGCGGTGCGGCAGCAGGAACTGATTCGCGCAAGGAACAACCTGGATCTGGCGCGTGCGCAGCTGAACCTGGCCATGGGTGTGGCGATGGATTCTTCGTTTCAGCCCTCCGAGGCCTTGGCAGAGCGCACCCTCCCCCTCGTTTCCCTGCCGGACATCGAGAAGCAGGCGCTGGCCAGCCGCCCGGACCTCAAGCGCATTACCGCCGAGGAAGCGGCTCAGCGCCAGAGCGTGTCGATCGCCAAGTCGTCGTTTGGACCGCGAGTGAACGCGTTTGCCGGTTGGGAAATGGACAACCCGACGTTCGTCGCCGGCGGCGGCGGCAACAACTGGCTAGGCGGGATCGAGGTCCAGTTTGACATCTTCCAGGGGGGCGCCAAGCGCGCGGAACTCTCCCGCCAGCGCGCCCTCGAAGACAAGATCGCCGCCATGAAACAGGCGGCCAGCGATGGCGTGCGCCTGGAGGTCCGGCGGGCGTATTACGACGTTGACGCCAGCCGCCAGCAGGTGGAAGTAGCGCGGGCCTCAATTGCGCAGGCCAACGAGAGCCTGCGCATCAACCAGGACCGCTATGACAGCGGGCTGAACACAATCACCGGCCTGCTGGGCGCCGAGGAGGCCAGCCGGCGCAGCCAGAGTGATTACTGGGAAGCGGTTTATCGCTTCCATACCAGTTACGCCAACCTGGAGTTGGCGAGCGGCACGCTGAATCCGCAATCTCCGGTGGTGACTCCGTGAAGCGCATGCATGCAGGACTCAAACTATCCATGTCGATGGTGCTCGCGGTTGCCGCTCTCAGCGGCTGTTCCAGTGAACGCCAGCCGACTGCCCCGGCGCCGGAAACCGTACGCAATGTTGCTGTGCTCACGGTACAGCGGGCCGACGTGCCTGACTTGGTCGAAGCCGTCGGAACCATTCGCGCGGCGCAGACCAGCGAGCTGGCCAGCCAGATGATGGGGAACATCGTCGAGATCCGGGTGCACGAAGGAGACCGCGTCCGCCGCGGGCAGGTGCTGGCGGTGATTGATGACGCTCAGCCGCGCGCCGCGGTTGACCGTGCTACGGCGGCGGGAAACGCAGCCGGGCAGGAACTGACCGCCTCGGAATCCGACCTGGCGCTCGCCGAATCTACCTTGAAGCGCTACCAAAGTCTTTACGACAAGAAGTCGGTCAGTCCGCAGGAGTTCGACGAAGTCAAGGCCCGGTATCAGGGGGCGCTGGCACGCCGCGATATGGCGCGCGCAGGACAGGCTCAGGCGAAGGCGGCCTTGGCCCAGGCGCGCTCCAGCTTCACATACACCCGCATTGTGGCCCCGTTCGACGGGATCGTCACCGAGAAGAAAGCTGATCCCGGCACACTGGCGAGTCCGGGCCTGCCAATTTTCACCATCGAAGACCTCACGCGCTATCGGCTGGAGGCCACGGTCAATGAAAACGATCTGCGCTATGTGCGCATGGGGACGCCTGTACCGGTGGTGGTAGATGCCTTGGGAGATACGGAACTGAAAGGAAAAGTCTCGCAGATCGTGCCCGCCGCAGACCCCGCCAGCCGCAGCTTTCTGGTGAAGATTGAAGTGCCTGCAGATCCGCGACTGCGTTCTGGACTGTTCGGGCGGGCAATGTTTTCCCGGGGCACGCGGTCGTCATTGTTGATTCCACAAACGGCGGTGGTGCGGAGGGGCCAACTGCAGGGCGTCTACGTCCTGGAGCCTGGCAGCATCGCAAACCTGCGCTACGTCACCCTGGGCAAATCCTCCGACAGCGAGGTCGAGGTACTTGCAGGTCTGCAAGAGGGAGAGCAACTGGTGGCTAAACCCGGCGACCTCGATCTCAGCGGCAAGCATGTTGAGGCTCAATGATGGCAGACGAAGATCTGAAATCATCGAAGCACATCCTGCGCCTGGCGGGGCGCATTGCGCACGGGTTCATTGACTCGAAGCTGACCCCGTTGGTGATTCTAGCCGCATTGCTCTTGGGCGCGTTCAGCATTCTCCAGACCCCGCGCGAAGAGGAACCGCAGATCGTCGTCCCCATGCTGGACGTGTTCGTGCAGATGCCGGGCGCCTCTTCGGAGGAAGTGGCGCAGCGGGTCAGTCTTCCCATGGAGAAGCTGCTGCGCGAGGTGCCGGGGGTCGAATACATCTACTCGATCAGCCATCCCGGGATGAGCATGCTGATCGTGCGCTTCTATGTCGGCACCAAGGAAGAAGACGCAATCGTAAAGACGTACAACAAGCTCTACTCCAACTTCGACCGCATTCCGCCGGGTGTCTCGCAGCCCATCATCAAGATCCGCTCGATTGATGATGTGCCCATCATGGCGCTGACCTTGTGGGGCAAGAACTACGACTCCTACCGCCTGCGGCGCGTTGCCGGCGAACTGGAAAACTCGCTCAAGCAGTTGGACAATGTTTCTGAAACCACCATCATCGGCGGACAACCCCGGCAGGTTCGCGTCGTGCTTGACACCCAACGTCTGGCGGGTTATGGCCTTACACCCGCCGCCGTCGTAGGTCAACTGCAGAGCGCCAACAGCCGCGGCCAAGCAGGCAGCTTTTCGCGCGACAACCGCGAGTTCCAGGTCGAGGCCGGCAAGTTCTTTACCCGGGTAGAAGACCTCCAGCAGGTTGTGGTGGGCGTGCACGCGGGCCGTCCGGTCTACCTCCGCGATGTGGTGGAGAAGCTGGAAGATGGTCCGGCTGAGCCCGACAGCTATGTGATGTTTGCCAATGCGCGGGGGACAGCGCCGCATGTAAACGGCGAGGACTACCCCGCGGTTACCATCACGCTCGCCAAACGCAAGGGCACCAACGCCACCATCATCGCTGAGCACGTGTTGGAGAAGGTCAATTCCTTGCGCGGCTACGTGTTGCCCAATGACTTGCAGATCACAATCACCCGCAACTATGGCGAGACGGCGAAAGACAAGTCCGACGAACTGTTGAAGCACCTGCTGCTCGCGACCCTGTCGGTGACCTTGCTGATCGCTCTGGCGCTGGGCTGGCGGGAGTCCGGCGTCGTACTGCTGGCAGTGCCGGTGACGCTGGCCCTTACGCTGGCTATATTTTATTTCTACGGCTACACTCTCAACCGCGTCACCCTGTTCGCTCTGATCTTCTCCATCGGCATCCTGGTGGACGATGCCATTGTGGTGGTGGAGAACATCGTGCGCCATTTTCGCCTGCCGGAGAGCAAGGGACGTCCCTTGACCGACGTGGCGGTGGAAGCAGTTGACGAGGTGGGCAATCCCACAATCCTCGCCACCTTCGCCGTGATCGGCGCCATCTTGCCGATGGCTTTCGTGCGCGGTCTGATGGGTCCCTATATGCGTCCGATCCCGGTCGGCGCGTCGGCCGCCATGCTGTTCTCCCTGATCGTCGCCTTCGTTGTCTCGCCATGGGCCGCGCTCAGGCTGCTGCGCAAGTACGCCGGCGGGGGAGGCCACGACACGCACGAAGCGGAAGGATGGACCACGCGCCTCTACCGGCGCGTCATGAACCCCCTGATTCTGGATGCGCGCCGGCGCTGGATGTTCCTGGGCGGTGTCATTCTCCTGCTCCTGGCAGCGGTGGCTTTCGTCCCGCTGAAGTGGGTGCGAGTGAAAATGCTCCCGTTCGACAACAAGAGCGAATTCCAGGTCATCATTGATATGCCCGATGGCACGCCGCTCGAGCAGACCACGCGCGTCGCGCAGGCGCTGGGTAGCTATCTCGGCCAGCAGCCGGAGGTCACCAACTATCAGATCTATGCGGGGACGTCCGGTCCCTACAATTTCAACGGGCTGGTCAGACACTATTTCCTGCGGCGCCAACCCAACCAGGCTGACATTCAGGTCAATCTGCTGTCGCGGCACGATCGCAGCGCGCAGAGCCATGAGATTGCTCGCCGCCTGCGCCCCGGCCTGGACAAGATCGCCGAGCCCTTCGGTGCCCGGATCAAAGTGGCCGAGGTTCCTCCGGGACCGCCGGTGCTCCAGACCCTGGTGGCGGAGGTGTACGGACCCGACTACAAGCGCCAGATCGAGTTGGCCGCTCAGATCAAGAATATCTTCCACGATACCCCGGGAGTGGTGGACGTGGACTGGTACGTCGAGGATCCGCAGACCAAGTACGACTTGAAAGTGGACCTCGATAAGGCGGCGCTGCACGGAATCTCCGCGGCCGATGTCACGCGCACGCTGCAGATTGGGCTGCACGGGGCCAGCGCCGGCTTGTTGCATGACCCGCTTTCCCGCGAAGATGTCCCGATCGAAGTCCGCCTAGCGCGGCCCGACCGTTCGGGGATCGAAAACCTTGAGAACCTGAAACTGCCCACCCCTTCCGGCAGTCAGATCGCCTTGCAGGAAGTTACAGACCTCCAGCAGTCCACGATCGACACCAGCGTCTACCGCAAGAACCTGCAACCTGTGGTTTACGTGACCGGGGATGTGGCTGGGGCAGAAGAGAGCCCCGTTTACGCCATCATGAAGATGAGTGACGCCATCGACAAGATCAAACTGCCCGAGGGCTATGCGGTCAAGCAGTACAAGGGCACAACCATGCCGGAGCGCACCGACCGCCTGTCCATGAAGTGGGATGGGGAGTGGCACATCACGGTCGAAGTGTTCCGCGACCTGGGGCTGGCATTTGCGGCAGTGCTGGTGCTGATCTATGTCCTGGTCGTGGGCTGGTTCCGGTCGTTTGTTACGCCCCTGGTCATTATGGCCCCGATTCCGCTCACCCTGGTCGGCATTCTGCCGGCGCATGCATTGATGGGCGCCTTCTTCACCGCAACCTCGATGATTGGCTTTATCGCCGGCGCCGGAATCATCGTGCGCAATTCCATCATTCTTGTGGACTTCATCGAGCTGCGCCGTTCACAAGGGATGTCGCTGGAGGACGCCGTCGTGGACGCCGGTGCGGTGCGCTTCCGGCCGATGCTCCTGACCGCCGCGGCGGTGGTGGTGGGCGCCAGCGTGATCCTGTTTGATCCGATCTTTCAAGGACTGGCCATTTCGCTGATGGCGGGCGAGGTAGCGTCCACCGTCCTGTCGCGCATGGCCGTTCCGGTTCTGTACTACCTGAGCCAGCGCGGGCATCGCTTGACGCCTTCCCCTGCCGGACAATCTACCGCCGCAATAGACTAAGAATTGACCTTGGAGATATGACGATGACCATCGAACGTTATTTGAGAATGATCGCTGGGGCCTTCATCCTGGCCTCCCTGGCGCTAGGACACTGGGTCCACCCGTACTGGTACCTGTTTACCGCCTTTGTTGGCCTGAACCTGTTCCAGTCGGCGTTCACCAACTGGTGCCCGATGATGACATTCCTGCACAAGCTTGGAGTGGGCCACTAGCTGGGCCGAGGCAATCGGGAAAAAGCACTCCTGGTTGGGCTCAGGTAGCCCAATGCTTATGCTTACGACCGAGGTATCTCCCCGCCGGTCCTGGCGGAACCGAGGTAATTCTCCATCTGGGAGATAGGCCGGTTGCATTCCACCGCGATGCCAAAGCCCGCCCCGGATCCGTGCGCTTCGACGCGCACGACCTTGCCTTCGCCCACGAGCTCGATCGGACGAGCGGCACGGCTTGCTTGCACCATCATGACGAAACTCACAGGGCAATGTTGGGGAATCGGGGCGGGCGCCTGCAAGAATAAGCCGCCAATACTCACGTCCTGACTCAGCGTTTGCAACTCAGAGACGGAATCCCCGAGCGCAAACTTCACGTGGACCGGGTAGTGCAGGCGGAAACGACGGTATTTGCGCTGTTGCGGATAAGCAGACCGAGCGACTTCGCCACTGCTATGCATGACATTGCCCCTGCGCCTATGCTGCGTGGATCGCGGCCTGCTCACTAGAGCACGAAGGGACACGGCCGAGTGGACCATGCCAAGCTGTTACCGCAACCGCCGGGTTTTCCACAGGCGAATCCCCCATAATTACCGGCCTCGCGGAGGTAGGGGCCTGGCGGGCGGTTATCGGGAGTGACAATTGGCCTTCCAACCGTGCCCGGTATGTCCTTCCGAGACCTGCCCTGAGTTCGAGTTGCCAGGCAAACTATCCCTAACCTGCAGGGTCGTTGTGCCCAGAGCGTGCTGGTAGGCTGCAGGGCGTTCCAAATCCCCCGCCGTAAATATTGCGGCCGGACAATGAGGCCTTCTGTGAAGGATCTCGGTGTTCGTTGGAATGCTGTTGTTGTCTTCTTAGCGCTGGCGACGATGCTCGGCTGTCAGGCCTTGAGCTCGAGCAGCCCTGACCCACAACCACGCAACGGCCTGAATCTGAGTAATTCGTCTTTGGATTTCGGCAGTGTCGCGGTCGGGGACAGCAAGACGCTCACTGTCACCCTCGTGAATGACACCTCTGCCAGCGTCACGCTGATGTCCGCCGCGATCAGCAAGGCAGCCTTCACCCTGAGCGCGCCCACGTTGCCCGTGACGATACCGGCAGGGCAGAGTCTCCCACTCAGCATTACGTTCGCACCGAAGTCCACCGGAAACATCACTGCTCTGCTGACGATTCAGAGCGACCAGCCCGAAATCAGCCTGCCGCTGTCGGGTAATGGGGTCACCGCCGGCCAGCTTACCGCCAATCCCAGCAGCCTGAGTTTTGGGAACGTACAGTTGGGGACGAGCCAAAGTCTATCTGTAACCCTGACCAACTCCGGCGGCTCGGATGTCACCATCACGCAAGCGACCGCCACCGGACCCGGATTCGGCATGAGCGGGTTGAGTCTGCCTTTCACCCTCACCGGCGGACAAAGCAAGACTTTTCTTGTCACTTTTGCGCCGCAGTCGCTGGGGGCGGCCAGCGGCAATGTTGCGATCGTCAGCGACGCTTCCAACCCCACGCTTAACATTCCTCTCTCCGGCGCGGGGATTGCCCCGGGGGCGTTGACCGCAAATCCTTCGAGCCTGAGCTTCGGAAGTGTTCAGGTTGGCAGCAGTTCAACCTTGTCGGAAACGCTGACCAACACCGGCGGGTCCAACGTGACCATCTCGCAGGCGACCACGACGGGCCCCGGATTCAGCACCAGCGGTCTGAATCTGCCTCTGACGCTCGCCGCCGGACAGAGCAAGACCTTTAGCGTTACTTTCGCTCCTCAGTCCGCGGGGGCGGCCAGCGGCAATATTGCGATCACCAGCAACGGATCCAACCCGCTGCTCAACATCCCGCTCACGGGCACGGGAGTGACGCAGGGCGCGCTCACGGCCAATCCGACCAGCCTCAGCTTCGGAAGCGTGCAGGTCGGCAACAGTTCGACCCTGTCGGAGACCCTCACCAACACCGGCGGCTCCAGTGTGACGATCACCCAGGCGAACACCACGGGCGCGGGCTTCAGCACCAGCGGCCTGAGCTTGCCGTTGACGTTGACGGCGGGTCAAAGCAAGACCTTCAGCGTAATCTTTGCTCCTTTGTCGGCCGGCAGCGTGAGCGGGAACCTCGCCATCATCAGCAACGCTTCCAACCCAACCCTCAACATCCCCTTGACCGGGACGGGAGTTGCTGCCGGTGCGCTGACCGCCAATCCGTCCAGCCTGAACTTCGGCAGCGTCCAGGTCGGCAACAGTTCGACCCTGTCGGAAACCTTGACCAACACGGGCGGCTCCAGCGTGACGATCACCCAGGCCACCACCACCGGCGCGGGCTTCAGCACCAGCGGCTTGAGCTTGCCACTGACCTTGACGGCGGGTCAGAGCAAGACCTTCAGCGTGATCTTCGCTCCTCAGTCGGCAGGCAGCGTGAGCGGAAACCTGGCCATTATCAGCAATGCCTCGAACCCAACGCTGAACATTCCACTGACCGGCTCCGGGGTAACTCAGGGTACGCTGTGGGCCAACCCGACTAGCCTGAACTTTGGCAGCGTGCAGGTCGGCAACAGTTCGACCTTGTCAGAAACGCTGACCAACACCGGCGGCTCCAGCGTGACCATCACGCAAGCGAACCCCACGGGCGCGGGCTTCAGCACCAGCGGCTTGAGCTTGCCGCTGACCCTGACGGCGGGTCAGAGCAAGACCTTCAGCGTGATCTTCGCTCCTCAGTCAGCAGGCAGCGTGAGCGGGAACCTCGCCATCATCAGCAACGCTTCGAACCCAACTCTCAACATTCCGCTGACCGGCTCCGGGGTGACTCAGGGTACGCTGTCGGCCAACCCGACCAGCCTGAACTTTGGCAGCGTGCAGATCGGCAACAGCAAGACACTTTCCGAGACCCTGACGAATACCGGCGGCTCAAGCCTGACCATCTCGCAAGCGACTGCTTCCGGGGCAGGATTCAGCATCACTGGGATCAATCCTCCCATTACCCTGACCGCCGGCCAGAGCTTCACTTTCAGCGCGATCTTTGCTCCGACCGCGACCGGCAGCGCCAGCGGGAGCATCTCCGTAGTATCGAATGGGTCGAATCCCAACCTGTCGATTTCGATGTCAGGCACGGGTACCGCCGCGGGAACGCTGTCGGTCAATCCAACCAGCCTGAACTTTGGCAACGTGCAGGTGGGAGCTAGTTCCAGCCAGTCGGCAACTCTTAATGCCGCCGGCGCGAGCGTGACCGTGTCCTCGGTCTCGATCAGCAACGCTGCATTTTCCCTGAGCGGCCTGTCATTCCCGTTCACCATCTCGGCCGGGAACAGCGCCAACTTCACAGTGACTTTCACGCCGACTGCGACCGGCCTGGCATCGGGTACGGTCACCTTTACCAGCAATGCCTCGAACTCTCCGACGGTGCAGTCGGTGAGTGGAACCGGGACGGCTCCACCGCAACACAGCGTGGATCTCACCTGGGACCCCAGCGGCTCCGTTGTGGTCGGCTACAACGTTTATCGCGGCACCACGTCCGGTGGTCCTTACACCAAGATCAACTCGGTGCTGGATGGGAGTACCGCCTACACGGACGATACCGTCCAGGGCGGGCAGACGTACTATTACGTGACCACTGCAGTGGACTCGACTGGCGGTGAGAGTATCTACTCCAACGAGGCGCAGGCCATCGTTCCTTCGCCCTAGTAGGTCTAACTGGAGCCCACTGCCAGGGCTCCGATGTCCTCTTCCTCCGGGCCCAGGGCGCTCTGCTTCGCAGCGGTGACGCGTTAGTTCGACCCGACGACCAGTAACACTCTGCGATAGTACAGTGCTTGGTTACCCGCCGTCTGCGGCGGTTCCCGATCCGGCTCTTGGACGTCGAAGGGCTGCAAACCAACGAGTACTTTGACGTCCCTTCGTGACCTTCTCGCGGCCACAGCCCTCAACGAAACTGAAACTGTTATGCGACTCCCCCAAGTCCATTCTCGGCCCTTATTGTCGGTTCTTCTTCCTATAACTCTTCTGGCGATGGCAATGTTCTCCGTACCCGCGTGGGCGCGATCCGGAGGCTCGGATAATTCATTCAAATACGGTGTCCTGAAGGTCAACCCCACTAGTGTCAGTTTTGGCAATGTGCAGGTCGGCCAGAGCGCGACCGCGACGGCTACGCTCTCCAACATCGGCAAGGGGAACTTGACCGTTTACTACGCCACCATGAGCGGCACCGGATTCACGACCGGCGGACTCAACGTGCCTCTGACCCTAACGCCCAATCAGAGCTACACCTTCAGCATTACGTTCGCTCCCCAATCCGGGGGCAACGCTACCGGGACCATTACCCTGAGTTCGCAAAACCGGCATTCGAGTCGAGACATCCCGCTGAGCGGCAGCGGAATCGCGGCTGGGCAGTTGACCGCGTCGCCGGCAACGCTGGATTTCGGCAGTGTCACAGTAGGCCAGAGCAAAAGTTTGACCGGCACCCTCACCGCGAGCGGGGCCAGCGTCATTGTGTCGTCGGGAACCAGCAGTAGCGCGGAGTTTGTGCTGAGCGGGCTCTCCTTCCCGTTTACGCTCGGCGCGGGACAGAGCGCATCCTATGCCATGGCGTTCACCCCGCAAACCGGTGGCAGTGCGTCCGCGACCCTCACATTTGAAAGCGACTCCACGAACTCGCCTACGGTGCAATCTCTCATTGGCACCGGCAACCCACCGCAGCATCACACTGTGGATTTGAGTTGGGACCCGAGCACCTCGGTGGTTGCAGGTTACGATGTGTATCGCAGCGGCACCTCCGGGGGGCCGTACACGAAGATCAATTCGGCGCTGGATACGGGCACGACGTACGCCGATGGTTCGGTCGAGAGCGGACAGACCTACTACTACGTGACCACCGCCGTGGACGATAACGGAAACGAGAGCGGTTATTCGAACGAAGTACAGGCTTTGATTCCGTCTCCTTAAAGCCCATCGCTGGGCAATCCCCTCTTCCCTTCCCTTGCAGCATCAATCGGCATATTCTTGCCGCGACCTCTCGCTTGAGGTGAGCAGCGCCCGCTGTCTGCACGCGAAAAAGAACCGACCACGAATAGCATGAGCTCCATGGGCGAAACCGGTCTTCACGGTCCACTTCTGGTCTTTGACGGAGACTGCGCGTTTTGTCGGGCCTGGGTGGAGTATGGGAAGAGTCTGACCGGCGACCAAGTCAGTTATGCGCCGTTCCAGGAGGTCGGCGAACGCTTCCCGCAAGTGTCGCGTGAGGAGTTCGCATCGGCGGCCAAGCTCATCCTGCCGAACCGAGAGGTCCGCAGCGGCGCCCACGCAGTGTTCTCGGTCTTAGCTGCCGTGCCAGGCAGAAAGTGGATGCTGCGGTCATACGATCGGATCCCGGGTGTTTCTCCATTGTGTGAAGCTGTCTACCGGACGATTGCCCGCCACCGCTCGTTGGGGTTCTGGGTGACGAGGCTGCTGTGGGGAGTTCCTGTCCGGCCTGAGACATACCGCCTGACAAGCTGGCTGTTTCTGCGCTTTCTGGGCGCGATTTACCTCATGGCGTTCGTCTCGTTTGGGGTCCAGGCTGCTGGCCTGGTGGGCTCTCATGGCATTCTACCCGCCGGGGAGTTTCTCAGCGCGGTGCGTGACTCTCTGGGAACGTCCGCCTACTGGAATGTCCCGACAGTTTTATGGCTAAGCGGCAGCGATGCGTTTCTGCGCGGAGTGTGGATCGCTGGTGTCTGCCTCTCTCTGCTTCAGTTGCTGGGAGTGAACCTGAGGTTGGTCCGCGGCGGGCTGTTCGTGCTCTATCTGTCGCTGAGCACCGCCGGGCAAGTGTTCATGAGTTACCAGTGGGACGCGCTGTTGCTGGAGGCAGGATTCCTCGCCCTGTTTCTCGGTTCGGAAGTGGTCATCGTGAGGCTCTTCCGCTGGTTGTTGTGCCGGCTGATGTTCCTCTCCGGCGCAGTCAAGTTGCTGAGCGGAGATCCTAGCTGGCGCCACTTCACCGCACTGCCAGTCCACTACGAGACCCAGCCGCTACCCACGCCGTTGGCCTGGTACTTCTATCAGCTTCCGGGCTGGTTTCAACGTGTCTCGGTGGGCTTCATGTTTTTCGTGGAGCTGTTGGTTCCATTGCTGGTGCTGGCGCCACGCCGTGTCCGGATGTTCGCGGGCCTGGCCATCACGCTGCTGCAACTCCTGATCTTTCTGACCGGCAACTACGCTTTCTTTAACTTGCTCACGGTCTCGCTGTGCTTGTTCGTGCTGGATGACACGGCGCTGAGCCGGCTCCTGCCAAAGATAGTTGTGAGACGGCTGGCGGAGCACCCCAATGCTGTGCGGACACCGATCTGGCGTGCTGTCTGCGGGCTGGTTGCCGCCTTCGTCCTGTTCACCAGCGGATTCGAGATGGCGGGTGAACTCTCGGGCCGTCACTGGGCGCCGGCGGAGGCGGTGATCCGTGCGGTCGCGCCGTTTGAGATCGTCAACACCTACGGATTGTTCGCAGTGATGACCACCACGCGCCCGGAAATCATCGTCGAGGGATCAAACGACGGGACCACATGGCTGGCATACGAGTTCAAGTACAAGCCGGGTGACCTGAGGCGGGCACCGGTATGGGTCCAGCCCCACCAGCCCCGGCTCGACTGGCAGATGTGGTTCGCCGCGCTGGGAAGCTATCAAACGGATCCGTGGATCCTGCATTTCCTGGCGCGGCTGCTCCAGGGTGAACCGGAAGTGCTCGACCTGCTGGGCCACAACCCGTTTCCGGGTGCGCCTCCCCACTATATCCGCGCGTTAGTCTATGAATATCGCTTCACGACGCCGGCGGAGAAAAAAGCCACGGGAGAATGGTGGAAGCGAGAACTCAAAGGGAGCTACGTGCCCGTGCTGTCGCTGCGCGGCCCGTAACCGGCCAGGGCATTCGAGAGCAATCGAAACATCCCTCGCCGGGTAAGGGCACTCGTTTCAAACCCAGACCAACGTCCCTGCTTCAGTGCTAGGTGCCAGTGCCGCTCAAGTTGATCTTCTGCGGGCTCGCGCCGCCATCGTCCGTGATTCCCACGTTGGCACTGCGGGCACCCTTGGCTTTGGGCTTGAAAGTGACCTTGATCTTGCAGTTCGCTCCAGGCGCCAGCGTCGCCACGCATGTATGTATCTGTTGAAAGTCAGGAGGGTTGTTCCCCCCGCGCAGGATACTAACGATATTAAGCGTGCTGGGCCCGGTATTGGTCATGGTGAATACCTTCGGTGCGCTTTGTGTGCCGACCTTCTGATTTCCGAAGTTCCACTTGTTTGGACTCAGCATGACATAGGTGCCCGACCCACTCAGCGGAATGCTCTGGGGACTGTCGAGCGCGTTGTCGGTAATGGTCACCGCCGCAGTGCGCGTGTCCTTGCCGGTGGGATTGAAAACCACGCTGATCGTGCACTTGCCACCCGGGGCAACACTACCGCCGCAAGTGTTGGTGACTGGGAAATCGCCGGCATTAGAACCCGTGGGGGCTATGCTAGTGATCGTCAACGTCGCGTTACCGGTGTTGGTTAGCGTGACTTTCTTGGTCGGGCTGGGCGTTCCGATGACCTGGGTCGCGAAGGTCAAGCTGGTGGGATTCAGCTTCACCGCAGCGGCGACCCCGTTTCCACTCAAGCTTACGGTCTGCGGGCTTCCCGGAGCATTGTCGCTGACGGACAGCGTTCCGTTGCGCAATCCGGTTTGGGTCGGCGTGAAGGTCACGCTGATCGTGCAACTTGCACCGGCAGCGACACTCGATCCGCAGTTGTTCGTCTGCGCAAAGTCGCCGGACGCCGTGATGTTCGATAGGCTGAGCGCCACGCTGCCGATATTGCTGAGCGTGACGTTCTGGGCGCTGCTGGTGGTTAATACATACTGGTCGCCGAAGGTCAAACTGGTGGGAGACAGATCCGCAAAGGGCCCACTGATCACGAAGCTTCCGTGCAGCACCAGACGCTCATCCAAACTCAGTGGAGTGGCGGCCAGGATATTGTTTCCCGAACCATCCAATATGGGATTGCCGTCGCTATCAATCTCGTCATCTACGGCCGGGGGCGCTTCGCCCACCATGATGTAGTAGGTTGTTCCCCCCGTAAGATTAGGGAGCGAAAGTGACGACTGGAACTCGCCCGACGCGACGTCGTCATTGCACGCAACTTCCTGCAATTGCCCGTTACCATCTTTGGTGTAGACCGAGAGAACCGTGTCGTAGGAACTGGTCAGGGTATCGAGGTTGAGAGTGCCTGGGGCCTGCGGCACATAGGTGTACCACAAACTGCTGAAGGATACGATGGCCGGTGTATTCGATCCCTCACAGTTGGTGGGGGAAGGATCGGTGGTCCCGTCGGCGGAAGGCAGGGCGCCTCCCGGGTTGTTAGGGTCCTCAGCAGGAGTAGCGTAGACGTTCACCGCGGTCGCTGCCGTCACCGAGTCGGTAAAGCTGGCGCCGGTAAGTGTTTTTGCGTTGGCAATGAAATCGTTGGTGGCCGGCGGCGGCGGATTGCTCTTGGGACAGCCCGGAAGCGTACCGGCGCAGTAAGGATTCCCCGCGTCATCGTACGCCACCGCGAGATAGCTGCCAGCGTCCGAAGGAAGATCCACCCAACCATCCAGCGAAAGCGCAGCGTTCCCATCACCCAGTGTCTTGGTCGTCATCTGGTCGAAATCAACGAAGCTCCAGTGCACGATCTGATTGTCCGGATCAGTAACAGGTTGCGGCTGCAGCGCAATTTCGACCGGGGAGAAATCCAGCTTCGACACTAACGGGAAGTCAACACAATGCACCGTGCCCTTGAAAGTGTAATTGGGAGGATCGTTAGAATCGGGATAGAAGTCACAGACCACAAAGCTAGGTTTGGTCAGACCAGCTCCCTTGATCTCAAGATAAGCGAGATGGACCGGTGTGCTCCCGTTCGTAACGGTAACCTGAAGAATGGTAGTTTTCCCGCTCGGAGGATCCGAATTGCCATTCGCCCACTGAAAGTTCTTGATCGTTACCGTGAAGTCTCCCGCCACCACCACAGTATCCGGTGTACCTGGACAAACGTACGGAGTGGCTGTCGGATCACACGAGTCAAATGTATTCTGCCCGTCTCTGGAGCTGGCCGTGTCCCCCTTGTCGCGAATTGCGAACAGGGGCACTGAAGCACAGAAGCAGAACAGGACTAACCAGCTGAAGACAACTCTCGGGCGAAGCAGCATGGAACTCCTCTTGAGTGGTGTACGGCGGTCAAATAGTTTCGGATGTTCGGGGGAAAGTGGGAGCTAGTTTAAACGTTTTTCTCCATTCGTCAAGCAGATTCGAAAATCGGCAATAGCGCAATTTCCTGCCGCCACTACGGCAGAAGCTGCAAAGAGCTGCGCAAAGCGCGCTACAGGCGAATACGGTTGGCGCGCTGGATAAGGAGGCTGAAACCAGCGCGCCTGGCTTCCGCCTCAATGGAGGAAAGTTCTTTGCGCAGTTCGGGGGCGGGCCTGCGCCCGGCCTGGAGTTTCACCAGAGCTACTCGGGCCTGGAGCGAGGTGAAATTACGTCCTGCCTTCCTGGCCTCCGAGGGCAAAGACTGCAGCTGCTGAAGGGCCTCGGAATATTCGCCGGAGGCGCTGAAGTAGTCGGCCATACTGAGGCGATTGTCAAACGCCACATCGGGGTCTGTAGTCGCGATCTCCTGTATCCTTTTCACGTAGGTTTTGGCTTGGTCCAACTTTCCCTGTGCCGCCAATATTTTGACCAAGAGAGAAGCGGCCTCTGATTCCGAATCCGCATCCTGCTGATCGTGAAAATCCTTTAGTGCAACGGTTGCCCTGCCTTCGGCCTGGGCCAAATTGCCGAGCTCCAACTCGACCTGAGCCAAAGACAGCCCGGCGAGGGCCATTCCGTTTTTCTCCTTAAGCTCCGTGCGAATTTGCAGGGCTTCCTGGTAGCGTTGTTCGGCGGCAGCCAGGTCGCCGCGGGTGAACAAGACGTCTCCCATATGGTTCAAGCACCGGGCAACCGCGGATTGCTCTCCATTTTTTCGACCCAGCTGCAAGACTTGAGTGTAGGTTGCAAGCGCGCTCTGCGCATCGGTTTCAGCCTGGTAAGAAGCCAGATTGCTCAAGGCTGTCGCTTGAGTGGATTCATCGTTGATTTCCTTGGCGAGAGCGAGGGCCTTGCGCATCTCGCTCTCTGCTTCGGTAATTCGGCCTTGTTCTGACAGGACGTCACCCTTGAGAATCCTGGCCAGCGCCTCGTTGTATTTGTCACCGATCGGGACTGCGGCTTTCAGGGCGCGCTCAATGTAGGTATCGGCCTCCCCCGGCTTGCCCATCAAGTAGAGTGTCTTGGCCGCATTCACACATACTCCGGCGTAATCCTTCTGCGCCCCTGCAGCCTGATTCACCTGAATGACACGATCGTACAGCTGCTTGGCCTGCGCGTATTGGCCGCGATCGGAGAGCCAGGTGGCCACGTTGTTGAGCGCCACTGCAGCACTCACGTTATCACCGAGTTTTTCGAACAGGTTCTGCGCCTGATTGCAGGCGGCAAATGCCGGCTCCACATGTCCCAAGTTGCGGTGCGCCCAGCACAGTTCCAGCTGGGCGTTGGCCTGCATCATGCGCGCGTTGCGCATCTGCGCCTGCTGCAAAGCCGCTTGGGCGGCTTTCAGTTCGGAGTTAAAGTCGTTCATGGTTCCGTAGACCTTGGCCCTCGCCATCTCGATGCGCGGATCGCTCCCCATGGGAGGAGGCATCTTGCTCAGCTTGTCCAAGGTATCGAGCGCGTCTTTCGGGTGCGAGCCTCGGGCCTGCGCCTCGGCCAGATGCAGGCCGTAGTCGAGGTGGGGATAGCGGGGAAACAGCAAACCATAGTCGTTGATGGCGGCATCCCAGCGCTGCGTCATTTCTTCGGCTCGGGCCTTCGCCAGCACCACATACTCGAACGGCAGCGGAGCCTGGCGAGCAAGGTCGGCGGCTCTCTGAGCTTCCCGTGCCGCCTCGGGATCGTGCTTTAGTCTTGACCAGGTGTCCGCCAACGCGGAGTGCAGGACGACGTTGTCTGGCTCCTCTGCGGCGGCCTTCTTCAGCAGCTCCAAGGCCGCGGGAGCATCGAGCGAACGCAGCTTATCCAGGGCCTCAAAGTAGAGCCGACGGGCGTTGCCGTTATTGGGATACAAGTTCTGCAATTCACCGCTTTCGGTATCGGGCAAACGCGTGCTGCCAAGCTGGCGGCGGACTTCGGCCGCGGCGACAGTAACAAGTTTTCCATATTCCGCTTCACTGCCGCTCTCGTGAATGCTGGCGACGGTCTCGCCGCGCGCGTCCTGCAGGCGGAGATCGAGGGTAAGATTCGTATCCGGCGTACCGCTCCCCATCGTGTAACTTCCCAGCAATAGATAATCCGCGCCCAGTGCCTGCCGCACCTCGGAAAGGTCTTCGCGCTCCAGGCTCTGGCTAGGCGGAACCGAAAGCTCGTTCTTGAGCTGCGCCACTTCATCCGTGGAAACCGTGTGGAGCCCGGCGGCACTGCCGAGACCTGTGGTCAGCGTTTCGCTCAGTTCCGTAGCCAGCCAATCGTAAGTTGTGTCTCCGGTGTTGTTCTTGAAGCCCACGACCGCGACCGTCGGTTCCCGATGAGTGAGCTGCATTCTTCTCCACTGGTAACCGCCCACGGCTGCGAGCAGGGCCAGCAGCAGCGCGGCTGCCGCCAGGGCCGGCCATCGGCGGCGTGTCGGTTCGAGAGCACGCACCACGTCGCGTGGGTCTTGAAATCGGTCCTGTGGCGATCTGGCCAGGCAGCGGAGGAGGGTGCGCTCGACTCGAATCGGCAACTCGGGAACGTACTTGGTCGGGAGTACAGGCGCTTCCTTCAGCTTCTTGGCCTGCAGCTCTTCGCGGGTCTTGGCGTTGTAGGGCCAGTGACCCGTAGCCAGCTCGTACAGCACGACCCCAAAAGCGTAGACATCGGTCGCAGGGGAAATCGGCCCGCCTTCAATCTGCTCGGGCGCCATGTAGGCGGGCGTTCCGGCACTGTGGCCGCTGCCTTTGTCTGCCGCTTGCAAGTTGTGCGCCAGGCCAAAATCTGTAATCACCACGCGCTGCGGCCCGCCCTCCCCGCCGCCTACGAGCATGACATTGCCGGATTTGAAATCCTGATGAATGACCCCAGCCTGGTGGGCCGCATGCAGGCCTTCCGCCATCTGGCGCGCCAGAACCACCACCTCTTCGAGCGCAATCGTTCCCGCCTTCTCGAGGTGGGAACACAACGGGACTCCCTCCAGCAACTCCATCGTGAGAAAAGCCATGGGACCGGAAGGGCGCGGATCATAGACCAAGTCAAAAATGCGGCAGACGTTGGGGTGGGTCACCTTACGGGCCAGATGGATTTCGCGCTTAAACTGCTCGATCGCGGCAGGATTGCCCGCAATCGCGGGAAGAACCGTCTTGACCGCGACCCGCTCCTGCAATTCCAGGTCCTCGGCTTCATACACTTCTCCCATCCCACCCTTGGAGATGAGACGGAGCACGCGGAAGCGATTAGCCAGCAGGTCACCCGGAGCGAACGAAGCAGCTTCGCTCCGCGCCCCCGCCGAACTCGGGTGGTAACTTAGTCTTGCCTGTCCGGACGAGGGCGGGAGAGACTCATCCAGTTGTTGCGATGAAGCTTTGGGATCGTTGGGCGGCATTTCATCCTGTAATGACGCGTCGGAGATGCATTATGGCACAGCGCCGGTCAGCCTTGCCGTGCTCTTTCGCGGGGGCTAAACTGTGCGTTTTCGCAAAGTGTGGGGCGGAAAGAGTAGCGAATGGCTGATTTAGTCCTTTCTCCGGGGGTCGAGTTGGCATGGCAGATTGCGGGCGACCTCGCCCTCAGTCATCAGGATCCGTTCATCGAGCCCACGCACCTGCTGTTTGGTATTTGCTCGCTGCCCAAGGCGATCAGGACACAAGATCAACCCCTGCTGCAAAGAACGAGTGATAGCGTCCGCTTAAAGGGCGAAGTGGATTGCCTGGCCGAGCTTGCACAGCGGCATGGAGTGGATCTTGGGGCCATCCGGCGGGCCATCCGGCAAGCATTGACCACGGCCGAGGCCAAGAGCTCGCCGCCGAGCGGGCCGTCACGGGTTGTAAGTCGTTCCCCGGCGACGAAGCAGGTTTTTGGACGGGCGGAGCAGATCTCGGGCGAGAACGATTCGACAGAGCTGGGGCTGATCACACTGTTGCGCGCCGTTCTTGAGGCACCCGACGTACAAGTCCGCGCGCTCACCGCTCCCATGAGGCCAGGCATCGATGGGCTGCTGCAGGAACTGCGGCAGGCGGCGCGCAAGCCGTCCGCGCTCAATGTAAGCCTTGCTCCGCGCCTTCAGAGCCTCGACGAGGCGCCGGACTTGCCGAGTGTGCGGATTGCCGAGACCGTAGATGCCGGTCTGACCCTTCAGCTGGGAGCATCAGCCAGCGCTACCGAGCGCCTCACCTACCTCAGTGAATTGACGTGGGAGTTCGGGACGCACGGTCTGCTGGAGCCGATGCTGCAGAAAGCGGTGGAGCAGTTGTTGCGCATCGTGGGTAGCGCTGAGCGCTGTGCCATCCTCGTCCGGGATACAAGCAATGGCGAGTTGTTACTGAAGGCGCACGGCCCTGCCAACACCACCCCACGCATCAGCACAACCTCAGCATCGAGGGCCCTGTCGGAGAAGAAGGCCTTTATCTGGACACGGGGCGAAGACCTGTCGCTGAGTCAGAAAGAGTCCAAGATTGAAACTGGGATGTACGCGCCGCTGGTCGTCAACCGTGAGGCGATCGGGGTGGTATGCCTGGACTCGGCCACACCGTCGGAGCGATTCCAGCACGATGAGTTGCTGCTGGTCACCTCGTTCGCGCACCAAATTGCGCTGGCCGTTGCCAACCACGAACTCAGGCTCACGCTGAAGCAAAACGCCGATGTGCTGGAACGATTGTTGACGAACTTTTCTCCCAAAGTCCGCACCCGCCTGCTGCAACGCGCGCAATGGGGGCGCCTGCGGCTGGGCGGGGAACAGTCTGTGGTTACGATTCTGTGCGCCGACATCCGCGGCTTCGCCCGCCTCACCGCGAGCATGTCCACCGAGGACGTGGTAGCGCTGCTGAACGAATACTTCGCGGCGCTGACAGATTGCATCTTCCGTTACGACGGCACTATCGACAAGTTCGTAGGGGACGCCGTTTTGGCGGTCTTTGGCAGCCCCGAAGCCGATCCGCAACATTGCCGCAAGGCGGTGATGGCCGGCGTGGAGATGCAGCAGGTGATGGAGCAGGTGAGTCGGCGGCGGGAAGCCCGCGGCGACGTCACATGTCAGATTGGTGTCGGCATTCACACAGGGGAGGTCTTACATGGCTTCATCGGGTCGCCGGAGCGAATGGAATACACCATCATCGGAGATGCCGTAAACCGGGCGGCCCGCTACTGTGACGGGGCGAAGGGGACCGAGGTCCTGATCAGCCCCGAACTACATCAGCACGTATGGAAGGTGGCCGACGCCGAGCCGATCTCCATAGAGACGAAACACGGCACCCACTTACCGGCGTATCGCGTGCAACGCATACGCCCGCCAAAGGGGTGATTCGGGCGAGGGGGCGGTTCGCCGCTATACTGAAGGCAAATCCCTATGTTTGAGAACTGGCTTCAATTTCTGCCGGCGGAGGGAGTAAAGATCCTGATTGTGCTGTTCCTCTCTTTCTTGATTGGGCTGGAGCGAGAGGAGCACAAGGCGGAATCGGAGCACTATTCGTTCGGCGGAGTGCGGACCTTTCCCCTGATCGGGCTGGTTGGCTACGTGATGGCGCTGATATCGGGGGGCCAACTGCTGCCGCTATCCATTGGCTTTGCCGTGGTGGGTGGGTTCCTGCTGGTCTCCTATCGGCACAAGCTGGCTTCGCGCGCGGTATCAGATGTGCCCGGGGTCACGACCGAGATCTCGGGACTGGCTACTTACTTGTTGGGAGCGCTCGTCTCTCAGGGATATTTTTGGATCGCCACAACCTTGACGGTCGCAAGTCTGCTCTTGCTGGAATTGAAAGAGGTCCTGGAAGGACTGTCGAAGCGCCTTGCACCCGAGGAAGTTCTGACCTTCACCAAGTTCTTGCTTTTGACGGCAGTTATTCTGCCGGTGCTACCCAATACTGAGTTCACACAGTTCCGCATCAACCCGTTCAAAACGTGGCTGGTGGTGGTGGCAGTAAGCGGCATCTCTTATGGAAGTTATGTGCTCCTGCGTGTGACCAAGCAGAGGAGCAGCGTGATTCTGTCTGCCATCCTTGGGGGGGCCTACTCTTCCACCGCTACAACAGTCGCCCTGGCGAAGAAATCCGCTCACGAACAGCACCCTTATCTGTTTGCCGGCGGCATCCTGGTCGCTTCGGGAGTGATGTATCTGCGACTTGCGGTGCTGCTGGCTCTCTTCAATCGGAATCTTTTCGCGGCGCTCGCCGTGCCACTGGTCATCCTGGCATGCCTGGCAGGTCTCGCGGGATGGCTGTGGTCACGCCTTCGGGGCCGGGTCGCCGGGGGAGCCAAGCGGGAGTTCCAGCCCAAGAACCCCTTGGAACTGCGGGCTGCAATCTTGTTCGCGGTCCTCTTCCTGGCTGTCATGGCCGTGACTCGTTTTGCCCTTGAGCACCTCGGCCATGGTGGAATCTACGGTCTGGCTTCCCTCATCGGTTTTATGGATGTGGATCCTTTTGTCCTAGGCATGACCCAATCGGCAGGGACACTCACGCCCGTGTCTTCAGCCGCCATTAGCATCCTGGTGGCGGCGGCCAGTAACAACGTGGCGAAAGGAATCTACGCTTATGCATTTGCCGACCGCAAAACCGGCATCCAAGGCCTGGGCCTTTTGATGGGCCTTGCCGTGCTAGGTCTCACGCCGTTGTGGATGTTCAGGTAGCTTGTTGCGCGTCGTCTTGGCTGACCTGTGAAAACAGGGACGAACGTCCTCGGCATCAAGATTTGTTCTCTGGCATTGTTACGACCGATCCATTCGCCCGCACTGCACGGCGCACAATTTCGCGGATCTGTTCTTCGGCCAGGATCTGGCTGGAGTTCTTGGCAGCCTGCATTACCGCTTGAACCACTTCCGGGGTCTTGGGGAGTCGCCTTGCCGTAAGGTAGTAGAGCACGTTGGAGGTTCCCGACATCGCGCCGACCTCAATCTCCTGAGTGCGGCCCAGCCAACTGGCAGGCACTCCCGAATAGACACGATCGGCCAGCCAGCGATCTCCCTTCTTTTGCGCCTTGATGACGGCTGCGGCGTGCACCCCGGTGGCGGTGCGAAAGGCATCGCGGCCTACGATGGGCGTGTTCACCGGCATGGGCACTCCGGTGGCTTGTGCCACCAACTCCACATATTCGGGCAACTGGCTGAGATTATCGTCGCGTACGCCCAGCAGTTTGAGATTGACCAGCAGCTGCTCCACGGGAGTGTTCCCTACCCGCTCGCCGATGCCCAGGGCCGTGCCGTGAACCCGCGTGGCGCCCGCTTCGATGGCGGCGAGTGTGTTGCCCATGTCGAGGCCGCGGTCCCGATGACCATGCCAGTCGATGCCGACATTGACGCCGAGTTCTGCGATGAGCGACTTGACCCACGACACCAGGTTCCACACCCCATCGGGAACAGCCGCGCCGCAGGTATCGCACAGGCAGAGTCTCTTGGCGCCGGCTTCGATCGCTGCGGTGAACAAGGTCCGCAGGTGATCGGGGGAGGACCGCACCGTGTCTTCGGTCACGTACATCACTTCCAGATTCTCGCGAACCGCGAAGCGAATCGCCTCCCGGGTGTGCCGCAGAATGTCTTGCAGCGACCACTCTTCCGCGTATTGGCGTATGGGACTGCTACCGATGAACAGACAGGCTTCGATGGGCACCCCGGTCGCCTGGGCGGTCTCGGCGATCGGCTGGATGTCCACCATCATGGTGCGCGCCGCGCAATTGGGACGGATACGCATGCGCTCACGGTCAATCTCGCGGCACAGCGTGGTAACCGCCTCGCGCTGCCGCACTCCCGCCCCGGGCAGTCCCACATCGGCGGTCTCGATGCCCAGGCTCTCCATCAGGTGCAGGATGGCGACCTTGGTTTCGAGGGAAGGATCATTGACGGAAGGACTTTGCAGACCGTCGCGCAAGGTCTCATCATCGATCATGACGTGGGCCGGCCATTGCCCGCGTCTGGGACCGTGGCTGGTCCAATCGAAGATCAGGTCGCGTTCTTCGGCGGAGTTCATGGCGTCTCCTTGAGCGCTTGACTCAAGCAGAGTTAGCTGACGGTCTTCTGCACCTGGCCAAATTCCCGCGCGCGACGCAGCAATTCATCGGCGCCGGCCTCGTCGTGCTGGGCGCGCCGGATCATCGCCAGGTGATACAGGCTGCTGACTTCCCCGATGCTTTCTTCGCAGCTGCGCTCGAATTCCCGGACAGCGGCGTCCATGTCGCCTCGGCGCTCATAGATGACGCCCAGATGATAGTGGGCCATCAGATACTCCGGAGTGAGGACCAGCGACTGCTCGAAGTGTTCCCGCGCCTCTTCCAGCAGACCGGAATGGAAAAGGGAAAGCGCAAGCCGATAATGGGCGGCTTTGTAGTCCGGATCGATTTCCAGGCAGCGCTGAAACGCCCTCGCCGCCTCCAGCATGTTGCCACGGTGATACCAGGCCACGCCCAGATCGTAGTAACCCAGCACAAAGGAAGGCGCCGTTTTCAGTGCTGTCTGATAATGCTGAATGGCCAGATCGAGAGTGCCCTGGTGGAAGAAAAACGTCCCCAAAAGATGATTAGCCAGCACGTGATCGGGTTCCGACTGCAGCAGGCGCTGCAATTCGTAGCGGGCTTCCTCGCTGCGGCCGTCGCGCTCGTGCACCAGCGCCAGCAGGATGCGTTGATCTACGTAGGCATCGCGGAGGAATAGACCGCATTCCGCGCAGAATTTGTCCGTCTCTGCCGCAACGCGGCCGCAGCGATTGCAGCGATGATCAAGGCCCTTGATTCGGTCCGTCATAATTCAAACCTCCCTGTCACTTTCCCACTTTGGCTTCCTGGTCCACCCAGGGTGCGATATCGCGGATGAGATCCTCATTCCACCGTGCGCCAGCGGCCAGCCGTTGGCGCAAGAGTACGAAATCCACTTCACGTTCATTCTTCGAGCCGTAGTGGAAGGCACGGAAGCCGGCGTTGGCTTCCGTCATCATGTTCAATGCCAGCCAGGCGCGGTTGC
Source organism: Terriglobales bacterium (assembly GCA_035542575.1). Classification (GTDB taxonomy): domain Bacteria; phylum Acidobacteriota; class Terriglobia; order Terriglobales; family Acidobacteriaceae; genus JAIQET01. Next base: position 27,062 of record DATKLE010000083.1, read on the forward strand.
TCTCGCGGTTGCGGTCCCAGTGTTCCAGCTTGTGCTTGCGCAGGCTCTCCAGAGTCTTGGTGAGGCAATCGGGCATGGTGTAGAGAATGCGCGTGCAGAGTTTTTCGACCGCCTCGTCAAGCAGCGAGAAATCGGTCGCTGCCTTGGCCATGAGAGCTTTGCCTTCCTGCTGTGCCGTGCCGTTCTTCCACTCGCCCAACACCACCCGGCCGTATTCGTCGAGCAGACGATCGGTCACCACCAGTGGGTTGGCGATCCAGTTTCCGTTGAGCTTGAGTACGGGGACGATCTCAGTCAGGCCGCCCAGCCAATAGAAGCGGTGCGCGCTCCAGGGCTGGCACAGAGTCCCGCTGAACATGGCGCGCTCGATACCGACGAACAGCGGCAGGAAGTCGGTGCTGCCGCCATCGGGCACGGAGCCGTGCTTGGGACCCGCCTGGCTGAAAATGGCGAGATCGCTGGCGATAGAAAAATCGCAGGCCATGCCAACTTCCTGCCCGCCACCGACCCGCATGCCATTCACGCGGCAGACCACCGGCTTGTCGCATTGCAACACGGCGGTGACCATGTCGTTGAACAACCGCATGTATTGCCGGTATTCGTTGGGTGCGCCAGCGTAGACCTCGGCGTACTCGCGGGTATTGCCGCCCGCGCAAAAGGCGCGAGTACCGGCGCCGGTCAATACCACGGTCACCGCCGCGCGGTCGTTGCTGGCCTCGCGCAGGGCGAGAATAACCTCTTTGATCATGCTGGTGGTATAGGCGTTCATTTCGGCCGGATTGTTCAGGGTGATCCAGACGTTGTGCAGGCCGGACACCGGCTTGCCCGCGTGGTCACGAACCGGGCGGCGTTCTACCAGGATCTCCCGCGGTTCAAGGCCTTCGACAAGGTTGTGGTTTTTCATGACATTCCTCACTTGATCGGTGGCACCAGAACGACGCGGCGGCGAATCGCGTGTTTGTGTACCCCTTCTAGGACCTCCGGCGCTTCCTCCAGCGAATGCTCTTCCACATAAGGTGCGAGGGCGATCTTGCCTGCGAGCACGAGCGCGAGCGCCGCCGGATATTGTTCGGGTGGGCATCCCCAGTTACCGCGAGCGGTGGCGTCAAACGCCATCAGGTTGGAGAGGCACACTTCGACGGGCTTTGGGGAATAGCCGACCACCGCCAGATAGCCTCCGTGATCGAGCAAGCCGAAGGCTGTCGCCTGCCCCGCGGTAGTCCCGCTGGTTTCGAAAATCTTCAGTCCGATGCCACTGCGCCCGCATTGCTTGACGAAGGCTCGAACTGAAGATTTCACATCTTTGTCGTTCATCTGGCTGGCATCCAGCGTGAGCGAGGCCCCGTGTCCAGACGCCAGTTCCAGTCGTTCGCGGTCAATGTCGATGGCCACAACCGCAGCCCCGAACGCGGCTGCGATCTGCACCCCGAATCCGCCGATCCCGCCCACGCCGGTAAACACCGCGACATCGTTCGGGCCAAGCTGGGCACGCCGGATGGCTTCAAACGGAGTGGTGACCGCATCCGCCACCACCGCCAACGCAGGAAGTGTAATCCCGCTGGGCAGCATGTCCGGTACGGGACAGAGGCCACGTGCTGGCACGGTCACGTGCGTGGCGAAGCCACCGTCACCGTCATTGCCGGGCATGAACTGTTTTCGGCAGATGGTGGCGCGGCCCGCTTTGCATGCCGGGCACTCGCCGCAGGGAATCACCGCGGGAACAATTACGCTCCGTTCCAGCCAGTTGGCAACGTGCTCGCCCGCAGCGACCACGCGTCCTGCGATTTCGTGTCCCAGCACCAACGGCAGGCGATGCCGTGTAGGGACACCGTCGAAGGCATAGCCGATGTCGGTGTGGCAGACACCGCAACCTGCTACCTTCACCACAACCTCATCCGGCCCTGGTTCCAGCGTGGGCAGTTCCGTTCGTTCCAGGCGCTGACCGACAGCCGTCAGCCGAAACCCGTAGGCGCCGCGTACCCTCGCGGAAGATGCTTTGGCAGTCGTCGTTTCGGTTACAGGAGACATAAACCCTCACGAAACTTGCGTCAGGCTTGCCGTACTCTCTTTCGTGGCCAGCCGTTTGTGCCCCAACAGGGCGGCACCCAGCGCACACACGTACTCGCAGTCCGCTGGGACATGGATTCCAATGCCGAGCTTATCTTCCAGCGACTTCACCATGCCGCTTTGACGGGCAACACCGCCGATGAACGTAACCTCGCCATCCCGGCCGACACGTTTCAGCATGCCTACCGCGCGGTCGGCCAGAGAATCATGGATTCCCCGCAAGATGTTTTCCACGCTGACGCCGGCGCTGACATGGTTGATGATTTCGCTCTCCGCCAACACTGCGCACACGCTGCTGATGGGCTGGGGATTGGTGGCCCGCAGGGAGCATTCGCCGACCCGCTCGATTGGGATCTCCAGATATTTGGCCGCGCGCGCGATAAACATTCCCGATCCTGCCGCGCACTTGTCGTTGGTCTTAAAGTTACGCACCTTGCCAGTCTCGCCCATGGTGAGCGCCCTCGTGGACTGGGCCCCGATGTCAAGCACGCAGCGTGAACCGGGGAACAGGTAGTGGGCTCCACGCGCGCCGCTGGTGATCTCGGTGATCTGGATGTCGCGGAAGCCGACCCCATAACGTCCGAATCCTGTGGTGGCCACGTATTGAACATCGCGTCGCGGAACTCCTGCGTCTTCCAACGCCAACTGCAGCGCCCCCGCTGCGGCTTCCTCCATGTTGACGCCGCTCTTGGCCTTACCTTTGCCTAACACCGAAGCATCCCCAGGGCCGTCTTGCGCGACCAAGACCGCTTTGGTGAAGCCGCTGCCGCAATCAATGCCCGCTACCAGCCGCATGCTCGGGCCTCCAGGTAGAAAATTCAAAGCTCTGGTCCATTTTCTCCAGGGCAAACACCGCCGCTCCGATCGCGCCCATGAAGTGCGCGTCGGGGCTGACCTGCATCTTTGTCCCCAACACCTCTTCCAGAGCGTGGACCATGCCGACATTGCGGGCGACGCCGCCGGTCATGGTGATGTCGGGTTCGAGCGGAACGCGCCGCGCCAGCGAGAGTGTCCTCTTGGCGATCGCTAAGTGCACGCCGCCGAGGATGTCCTCGGCTTTCTTGCCCTGCGCCAGATAGGAGAGGATGTCGGACTCGACGAACACCGTGCACACGGTGGCGATCTTCACCGCGCGCGTCGCTCGCAGCGACAGGGGCCCCACTTCGTCGAGCCTGATTCCCATCACGTCGGCGGCATTGGCGAGAAAACGCCCCGTCCCCGCAGCGCACTTGTCGTTCATCACGAAATCCAGCACCTGGCCGTCGCTGCCCACGCTGATGGCCTTGGCGTCCTGCCCACCCATGTCGATCACCGTGCGGGTGGTGGGACAGACGAAGTGCGCGCCGCGCGCATGGCAGCTGATCTCGGTGAGTTGCGCATTGCCAAAGGAGATGTTGTAGCGGCCGTATCCCGTGCCGACCACAAAGCCCACGTCTGCCGGCGCGATGCCGGCATTGTGGCAGGCCAAAGCGAAGGCGTTTTCCGCAGCCTTGCGCACGTTGGCTCCGGTATCCACCAGCGCCCGGGCAAGGATGCTTCGGCTCCCGTTCTCCATCATGACCACCGCCTTGGTCTGGGTGGACCCGACATCAACTCCGGCGGCAATTCTCATGGTTCGCTCCTTAAACGGCCTTGGCGGTCAGCTTGGAGTGCTCCAGCGCCTCGAAAAATGCATCAATCCGGTTCCGGGTCTGGGCTTCGGCAAAGTAACGCGGGTCTTCCAGGTCCGACTCGATGTAGAGCGTCGGAACTCCCAGCGTCTTGGTGATGTAATCGCGCATGTCGCCCTGACCGGCAGAAAACAGGCGGCAACTTTTGACGAAATGAATGATCAAGCCGTCTGCATTCCACTCCTCGATGTAGCGGCGAATCTGTTCGTAGCGCTGCAGGTAGTTCCGGTTGGTAACGTTGTGCTCCAGCATGTGCCGGGCAATCGACTCAAAGGGCTGCTCCGGATCGTGGCGCGCGCCGAACTCCCACAGCCCGCCGACCGTCGAATACGTCGAGGCCACCGTGCACGCCTTCCACTTGGCAAACATATCGCGGAAAGTGCGGAAGTACGGATACGGAGGCGGGCCTTCGATCACCAGCCGGAATTTCTCCTGGTCATACACTCCCTGCCCGCTCGCCACCTTCTGCCACATCTCTTCCAGTGCTGCGCGGAAGAACTCCACGCCCTCCTGAGTCGCCCGGTACACGTACAGCGGCCCCATCAGGGTGATGGCGTCGAAGTAAGCGTCAAAGGGGGAGGGCGAGCGGCGGGCCAGGTGTTTGATCTGCGACCAGAGCTCTTCCACTTCGGCAGAACAGCGAACCGCTTCCGTAAAGCGGTCATAATCGAACTTCCTGCCGGTGATCGTCTCCAGCAGCGTGACCAGTTCTTTCAGCTGTCGGACCACGTAATCAATGGCCGCCTGGCTGGGCTCGTCTTCTCGCAGAAACGGAACGTCGAGCACATACAGTTTGGAGCCAGTCAGGGCAGCGGTGTGCTCAAACCACTTCACATAGGTGTTGCAGCCGACAAAATTGCACAGCACCAGATTGGGCGTGGGCAGCTTGCCGCCCGTAGGAGTGATGCCCTTCAGGTAGCAGCCGATGTCGGCTTTCACATAGGCACAGTTGTCAGGCGCGTAGCCGATCTC
>DATKLE010000084.1:0-9615 GCA_035542575.1 Terriglobales bacterium
GTGTTGCGGCAGGGCCTGGCATTGGCGTTTGCGGGAGCCGCCATCGGAGTGCTGGTTGCTTTTGCGTTGAGCCGATTCTTGACCAGCCTCCTGTTCGGGACCAGTCCCACCGACCCCGCGACTTATGCGGCTGTGGTTTGCCTTCTGGCCCTCGTGGCCCTGGCAGCCAGTTACGTCCCTGCACGTCGGGCCGCCAAGGTCGATCCCATGGTCGCCCTGAGGTACGAGTGATATGGAAACCATGTTCCAGGACATCCGCTACGCTTTTCGCATGTTGTGCAAGGCTCCCGGCTTCACCGTTGTGGTCGTGCTCACGCTAGCGCTAGGCATCGGCGCCAACACGGCGATCTTCAGCATCGTCAACGCGGTAGCCTTGCGGCTTCCGTTCGCCGACCCAAACCGGATGGTGGTAGTGGAAAACAGCTATCCCGACTCCGACCCGACGCCTGCCTCCTACCCCGATTTCACCGACTGGCGCCAACAGAGCCGTTCCTTCAGACAATTGGCGGCTTCGTTTCGCTCCAGCTTCAACCTGGCCGCCGTTGGGGAACCGCAGCGCATCCAGGGAACTTACGTTTCGCAGGACTATTTTGACCTGTTCGGAATCCGGGCGCAGTTGGGACGCACCTTCCTTCCCGCCGAACACCAGAAAGGTGCCGCCGGAGTTTGCGTCATCAGCCAGGGCTTCTGGCGCCGCGATTTCGCTTCTGATCCTGGCGTACTGGGCCGGGCACTCGCGCTTGATGGCGCGGTCTGTACCGTGGTCGGGGTCATGCCGGCGGACGCTCCCGACTTTCACGCTCCTCCTTATTCGGAGGTCTGGATTCCGCTCGAAGCCAAGCCTCCCTATGACATGCACGGGACCAACTATCTGCAGGTGATCGGCCGTTTGAAGGCAGGCGTGACGCGTGAAAACGCGCTGCGCGAGGTCCAGTCCCTGCAGCAGCAGATCAATGCCCACTACCCTCCGAACAGCCACGGCGTAGTAGTGCAACCGCTGAGCGATGTGCTGCTGGGCGATACCCAGCCGGTGCTGCAGGTCCTGCTGGCCGCGGTCGGCCTGGTGCTGCTGATCGCCTGCGCCAACGTCGCCAACCTGCTGCTGGCGCGCGGCACCGGACGGATGAAGGAGTTCGCCGTGCGCGAGGCTCTCGGCGCCAGGCCGTGGCGCCTGGTGCGCCAGTCTCTTACCGAGAGTGCGCTGCTCGCGCTGGGCGCGTTGCTGGCTGCGACCGTGCTGACCCGCTGGGCGATGCAGGCTTTTCTCCGCTTCTGGCCGGAAACCCTGCGCAAGCCGGAAGTAGTTCTTGACTGGCGCGTCGCAGCTTTTGCGGGCCTGGTGTCGTTGATCGCGGTGTTTCTGTTCGGCCTGGCGCCGGCGCTGCTTTCCGCGCGGTCCAATCTCAACCTGGCCATGAAGGAAGGTTCCCGCCAGACCACCGGCTCCGCCAGCCACGGCCGCCTGCGGACCATCTTTGTAGTCTCGGAAATGGCGCTCGCCCTGGTCCTGGTCATTGCTTCGCTCCTCACCCTGCGCAGCTTTAATCGCCTGCTGCACACTGATCCCGGCTTCAACCCGGAAAAATTGCTGACCGCTCGCATCGCGCTGCCCGACAGCCGGTACTCGGATGATGCGGGGCAGAGGTTCTTCCAGGAACTGCTCACCCGCATCGGTAATCTCCCGGGAGTTCAGTCCGCGGCGGCTTCCGCCTACGTTCCCCTGGGCGACGGCGGCCAGACTGGCGACTTCCAGGTGGAAGGCCGCGCCATGGAGCCCGGCAAGGGTCCCTTCACCGAGGAGCACTTCGTTACTCCGGGCTACTTTCAAACCATGCAGATTCCGCTCCTGCGGGGCCGCTCCTTTGCGGAAACCGACCGCAAGGGCTCGCCCAAGGTGGTCATCGTCAATGACTACCTGGCGCGCCAGTTGTGGCCCGGCCAGGATCCAATCGGCAGGCACATTGGGGTGCTTGGTGCTCCCAACGATTGGAGCGAGATCATTGGAGTGGTGGCCGACGTCAAAGCCGCGGGCTTGAATACTCCCCCGGCCATGCAGGTCTATCTCTCCACCCTGCAGCACCCCATCACCGACATGTTCGTGGTAGTGCGCGCCACCACCGACCCGGGCAGTTTGGTTCCGGCGGTGAAGCGCGCCGTCTTCGAACTCGACAGCCAGCAGCCGGTCGCCAACATCGCCCTCATGAACGAACTGCGCTTCCGTTCACTATCCGGATCGCGCTCCTCCACGTTCCTGCTGGGGATATTTGCCGCGCTCGCCATGCTGCTGGCAGGCGTCGGAATTTACGCCGTCATGGCCTACAACGTCGGCCAGCGGGTGCACGAGATCGGCATTCGCATGGCCCTGGGCGCGGGCGGCTGGGACATCCACCGCATGGTGCTCGAGGCGGCTTTGCGCATGGCGGTGTGGGGGATCGGCATTGGCCTGGTCGCAGCCTTTGCGGTGACCCGCTTTCTGCATGCCCTGCTCTTCGGTATCACCGCGACCGATGCCGCGAGTTACACGCTGTCCGCCGTCGCCTTGAGCGGGATTGTCCTCCTTGCCAGCTACATTCCCGCCCGCCGCGCCACCAGAATTCACCCCATGACTGCGCTGAGGTACGAGTAATGGGAGTCACAATGATCCAACTGCGCAACATCGAACGTCTCTACAAAACCGGCGCCGGGGCTACCTATGTCCTGCGCCGCATCAACCTCGACATCAACCCCGGCGACTTCATCACCGTGATGGGTCCGTCCGGGGCAGGGAAGTCCACCCTGCTCAGTATTCTCGGCATGCTCGACGACGGCTGGAGCGGCGAGTACCACTTCCTCGACCACGCCGTCCACAAGCTCGACCGCAAAAAGCGCGCCGACCTCAATCGCCAGTACATCGGCTTCGTCTTCCAGAGCTATCACCTGCTCGACAACCTGACGGTCTACGAGAATCTGGATGTGCCGCTGTCCTATCGCAATATCGGACGCGCGCAGCGCGCCAGCATGGTGGCCGAGGTCCTGGACCGCTTTCAGATCGTCGGCAAGAAAGACCTGTATCCCAGCCAACTTTCCGGAGGGCAGCAGCAACTGGTTGGTGTGGCCCGCGCCGTGGTCGGAAATCCCAAGCTGATCCTCGCCGACGAGCCCACCGGAAATCTCCACTCCAGCCAGGCCAAGGAGATCATGGAGCTGTTCAAGAAGCTCAACGACCAGGGAACGACGATCGTTCAGGTCACCCACTCCGAAGTCAATGCGGCGTACGGAAACAAGACGATCCAGTTGTTCGATGGATGGATTGTGAACGAGCCCGGCCATCGGCCCGCCGTGGACAACCCGGCTCCGGCCGCCACGGCATAAGGAAAAGGAAAAGGTGGAGTGACTGCTCCAGGATGTGCGCTACGGCGCGTTGAGACTTTGCAGGAGACCAATGATTAACGTGAATTCCATCGTCCGGGTTTTGTTTCTTCTCTTGGCGTCGAGCCTCCTGGCCGGCGCACAATCAACGCCGAGCTTCGTCAAGCCAGCTTCCCATTTCCCCAACCTGGTCGGCCCCTACCTCGCTCGCCAGGTTCCCGAACCCGTGTTCGGCAACACCCCGCGCCTTGAGAACCTGATGAAGGACGGCAAGCTCATGCTGTCGTTAAGTGACGCGGTCACCCTGGCCTTGGAGAACAACCTTGACCTTGCCATCGCCCGCTACAACCTCAACATCGCAGACACCGACGTCCTGCGCGCCAAGTCCGGCGCGACCGTCCGTGGGGTGGCCACTGGTTTGGTGCAGGGCACGCCCGGCGGCGGCATTGGCGGCTTTGGTACAGGAGCGTCCGGCGCCGGGGCGGGCGGCACCAGCGGCGGCGCTGGCGGCGCCGGCACCGGCGCTTCCGGCCTGGTGGAATCCACCCTGGGCACCGGCGCCCCGGTGGAATCGTACGATCCCATCCTGAGCGCGGGCTTGCAAATCGAGCATGGAACGTTCCCCTTGTCCAGCAACGTCCTTAGCGGAGCGGTTCCGTTCCTGCAGCAGAATGTGGGCACCGCCAATTTCAACTATTTCCAGGCATTCCGCTCCGGCACCAGCATGTCGGTCGATTTCGACAACAACCGCAGCACGGACAATACCACCACCAGCACCCTGGTGCCGCAGGTGCAGTCCGGCTTCCGCTTCACCCTGCGTCAGCGCCTGCTCTCCGGTTTCGGCCTCGGACCCAACACCCGTTTTATTCGCATCGCCCACAACAACCGTGAGATCTCCGACGTGGCCTTCCGCAATCAGGTGATTGCCACCGTCTCCCAGATTCAGAACATCTATTGGGACCTGGTCAACGCCTACGAGGACGTAAAAGTGAAGGAACGCTCCCTGGCCCTGGCCGACAAGACCCTCTCCGACGATCGCGACCAGGTCAAGATCGGCGCGCTGGCTCCCATCGAAGTCATGCGCGCCGAGAGCGAAGTGGCCAGCCGCCAACAGGACCTTCTGCTTTCCCAGAATGAGCTGCAGTTGCAGGAATTGCTCATCAAGAACGCCATCACCAGGGACCTGAGCGATGCCGTGGTCGCTTCGGCGCCGGTGCTGCCCACCGACACCATGAAAATTCCCGAACAGGAGGCGGTGGTGCCGGTGCAGGACTTGATCGGAGACGCGCTCTCCCATCGTCCGGAACTGGCCGAGGCCCGCATTGATCTTCATAACCGGGACCTCAGCCGCAAGGCCGCTTCCAACGCCATGTTGCCCACCATGGACCTGGTGGCCTGGTACGGGGCCTCCGGCCTGGCTGGGGAGCAGAACCTCAACAACCCCAGCCTCCCTCCGGGTTCCGTCCCGCGCTCGGGATTCCCCAACGCCTTCGCCACCCTCTTCCGCAACGATTTCCCCGATTACGCCGTGGGGCTGAACATCACTATCCCGTTGCGCAATCGGGCGGCGCAGGCTGACGAAATCCGCTCCCAACTGGAGTACCGTCAGGCGCAGCTTCGTCTGCAGCAACTGCAGAACCAGATCGGCATCGAGGTGCGCAACGCGCAGTTTGCCCTGCAGCAGAATCGCGCTCGCGTGACCACGGCGCGCAAGGCGCGCGACCTGGCACAGCAGTCGCTGGAAATTGAGCAGAAGAAATATGCTCTCGGAGCTTCCACCAGTTACCAGGTGCTGCAACTGCAAAGAGACCTGGCGCAGGCCGAGTCGAACCTGGTGTCCGCCATGTCAGCCTACGAAAAGTCGCGGGTCGAGCTGGATCGCGTCACAGGCCTGACGTTGTCCCACGCCGGCATCCAGCTCCAGGACGCCGAGAGCGGGCATGTTGGGGCAGAGCCGATTCTGCCCGGTGTGGCTCCGCGCTCCGACACCGAGCCGGCCGAGCCTCAGGCGCCACCTCGGAGCTAGAGATGAGGACAAAAGCGTGAGCAGCGTAGAATTCATAGACCAAGCCGCCACTATGACCTCTCCTTGCAATCCGCGGGTACTGATCGCCGACGACCAGCGCGACGTGCTGGAGGCTCTGCGCCTGCTGCTCAAGCGCGAGGGCTTCGCCATTGAGACCACCGCCTCGCCTTCGGGCGTGCTGGACGCACTGCAGTCACGTGAATTTGACGCCGCCCTCATTGACCTCAACTATGCCCGCGACACCACCTCGGGCCAGGAAGGGCTCGATCTGCTCTCGCGGATTCAGGCGATTGACAGCACCCTGCCGGTGATCGTGATGACGGCGTGGGGCAGTGTGGATTTGGCGGTCGAGGCCATGCGCCGCGGCGCCCGCGACTTCATCCAGAAGCCTTGGGAGAACGCCCGCCTGCTGGCCATCCTACGCACCCAGATCGAGCTTAGCGGCGCGGTGCGCCGCAGCCAGCAACTGGAGGCCGAGAACCGCCTGCTGCGCACCGAAGGCGCGCCCACGTTCATCGCTGAAGCCGAAAGCATGCAGCCTGTCCTGCGGCTGATCAGCAAGGTCGGTCCCTCCGACGCCAACGTCCTGATCACCGGTGACCACGGCAGCGGCAAAGAAGTGGTCGCGCGCACCCTGCATGCGCTCTCCCGGAGGAATTCGCGTCCCTTGGTCACTGTCAACACCGGTGGGCTCTCGGAAGGTATCTTCGAGAGCGAACTGTTCGGCCATGTCCGCGGCGCCTTCACCGACGCCAAAACGGACCGCATCGGCCGCTTCGAGCTGGCCCACGGCGGGACCTTGTTCCTTGACGAGATCGCCAACGTGCCGCTGGCGCAACAGGCCAAGCTCCTGCGTGTGCTGGAGAGCGGCGAGATGGAGCGGGTCGGATCCTCGCGCACGCAGCGCGTGGACGTGCGCATCATTTCCGCCACTAATGCCAACCTCGATCAGGAGGTTGCTGCCGGACGCTTCCGCCAGGACCTGCTGTTCCGCCTGAACACGGTGGAAATCCACATTCCTCCGCTGCGCGAGCGTCGGCGCGACATTCCCGTGCTGGCCATGCACTTCCTCAAGCGCTATGCCGACCGCTATCGCAAGCCCACCACCAAATTTGAACCCGCGGCCATGCAGCTCATGCTGGAGTACGCCTGGCCCGGCAACGTCCGCGAACTCGATCACGCGGTCGAACGCGCAGTCCTGCTGGCGCAGGGCGACGCCGTCCAGGTCAGCGACCTGGGGCTGCGCGAAACCCGCGAATCTCTGCCTCGCATGGAGGAGCTCAGCCTGGAAGAAGTAGAATCGCTGCTGGTCCGCAAGGCGATTGACCGCTATGGAGGTAATATTAGCCAGGCGGCCGAGGCCCTCGGCCTGAGCCGCAGCGCGCTGTACCGCCGCCTGCAGAAATATGGGATCGGCAGCAGTTAAACCGCCGCAGCAGGGAAGCGCGAGTGCGCCACATGCTGCCGTCCGTCGAAAGCCCAAACGCCGCCTGAGCCACGAAAACCGGACCCTCCTCTTGGCTTTGGCCGCCGGTGCGCCGGCGTTGCTGCTCTCCGTCATTCTCCTCTGGACGGGCGATCACACCGACAGCACCCGCTGGACCCTCGTCTCCCTCATCGCGATTCTCTGGCTCGGCTTCGCATTCTCCGTGCGCTCGACTGTTGTGCGGCCGCTGCAAACGCTCTCCAATATGCAATCGGCCCTGCGCGAAGGAGACTTCTCCTTTCGCGTGCGCGGGGCGAACCCGAACGACGCGCTGGGCGAGCTCATGCTGGAGGTGAACACCCTCTCCGAAATGCTGCGCGAGCAGCGCCTGGGCGCCATGGAAGCCAGCGCTCTGCTCTCCACCGTGATGAGCGAGATTGACGTCGCCGTCTTTGCTTTTGACGGCGAACATCGTCTGCGCCTGGTGAACCGCGCCGGAGAACGCCTCCTGGGCCAGCACAGCGAACGGCTGCTGGGCAAGACCGATGCCGAGTTGGGAATGGCCGACTGCCTTGAGGGCGAATCCGCGCGCACCGTGGAACGGAATTTTCCCGGGACCTCGGGCCGCTGGGGCATGCGGCGGACGACCTTTCGCCAGGGTGGCGTGCCTCACTACCTGGTGGTTCTGGCGGACCTGAGCCGCACCTTGCGCGAAGAAGAGCGGCAGGCCTGGCAGCGGCTGGTGCGCGTCCTCGGACACGAGCTCAACAACTCGCTCGCGCCTATCTGCTCGATTGCCGGCAGCCTGCAGGACATGGCCAAGCAGGAGTCCCGCCCCGCCGATTGGGAAGACGATCTGCGCCGCGGCCTGCGCGTGATCGCCGAGCGCTCCGACGCCCTCAGCCGCTTCATGCGCGACTACGGCCGCCTCACCCGCCTGCCCAAGCCGCAACTGCGTCCGGTTGCGATCAGTTCGCTGGTCCGCGCCGCCGTCGGACTGGAGCGGCGCATGGCGGTGGAAGTCCTGCCCGGGCCGGAGCTCACCGTCGAAGCCGATCCCGACCAGCTCCAGCAACTCCTCATCAATCTCATCCGCAACGGCGTGGACGCCTCGCTCGAAAGCGGCGGCAAGGTACAGATCGGCTGGTCGAAGAATGGCAGCTCAGTCAATATTTATGTGCAGGACCAGGGACCGGGCATCGCCAACACGGCAAACCTGTTCGTGCCATTCTTCACCACCAAGCCGGGAGGCTCCGGCATTGGCCTGGCCCTAAGCCGCCAGATCGCCGAAGCCCACGGCGGCAGCCTCACGGTCGCCAACCGCGCCGGACAGAAGGGCTGCGAGGCGAGTTTGCAGCTGCCCCTACGGGGATTCACCTAGAGGGGCTGGCCCCCTGCAAGACCGCCTCCAGCAAGGGTTTCCGCCCACAGGAACCTCTGGACAATCTCCCCAAATTGGTGTAAAAACAACGGAGATTCTAAGGGGTGAGCCGATGGAATGGACCGTACCTCAGTTTGAAGAAGTAGCCCTGAACTGCGAAATCAACTCCTACGCGAGCGCCTCGTTGTAATCTGTAAGGATGCGGATTGAAATCCTGGGCTCGGCCGCAGGCGGCGGTTTTCCCCAGTGGAACTGTGGCTGCGCCAATTGTGCCGCTGTCCGCGCCGGCACCTTCCCCGGCAAGGCCCGCACCCAAACCCAGGTCGCTGTCAGTAACGACAATCAGTCGTGGTACCTGCTGAATGCATCGCCCGATCTGCGCCTGCAGATTGAGGCCACGCCTGCGCTTCATCCCCGTGGCATCGGACGCCACTCTCCCATCAAAGGTGTCGTGCTGACCAGCGCCGACCTTGATCAGATTGCCGGCTTGCTCTCGCTGCGCGAACTGCAGCCGTTCCGAATCTACTGCACGCCGTCGCTGCGCCGCATCCTGTGCGAGCACAACAGCATGCTCGCGATGTTGAATCGGGCGCCAAATCAGGTGGTGTGGATGGAGATCAAGCCGGACGAAAATTTCCCGCTGGTCTCGGTAGAAGGCGAGGACTCCGGGCTTTGCTGCGAGCCGTTCCCACTGGGCAGCCGCTATCCCGCCTACGTTGGAGATCGCTCCGCCGAATTGTCGCCGCGTGAGGCAGCGCTGGGATTGCTCTTGTCATCTTCTTCAGGCGGACGATTGGCTTATCTTCCGGCGGTTCCAGGAGTGGACGACTCCCTGTTACGGCGTCTGGATTCCGCCGACCTGCTGCTGTTCGACGGCACCTTCTGGAGCGACGATGAATTGATTCGGGTGCAAGGCCAGGGCGCGACCGCGCGAGAAATGGGTCACATTTCCGTATCATCGGAGCAAGGAAGCTTACGCCGGTTAGCGGGATTGCGCCGTCCGCGCAAGATTTTCCTGCATGTGAACAACACCAACCCCATGCTGAACGAAGCCGGTCCGCAATATGCCGAGGCACGCGCGGCGGGATGGGAAATCGCCGAAGATGGTTGGACGTTTGATCTGTGATGTGTTGCGAATTGCTAGTTGCGAGTTGCGAACAGCGGTTTGCTCGCAACTCGCAACTCGGTACTCGCAACTGGTAAAAGCATGAAAGCTGCTTCTGCAACGAGCGAAGACGTTCTGCTTTCGCCCGACGAACTGCGCGCCCGCCTGCGGCAGGTCGGCGAGGAACGCTATCACCATCGCCATCCCTTTCACCTGATGATGCACGAAGGACAGCTCACCCGCGGGCAGCTGCAGGCTTGGGCCCTGAACCGCTTCTACTACCAGAGCCGCATTCCCATCAAAGACGCCATCATCCTGTCGCGCAGCGA
>DATKLE010000085.1:0-21814 GCA_035542575.1 Terriglobales bacterium
CTCATAATCCGTAGGTCGTTGGTTCGAGTCCAACCGCCGCCACCAATCTTTACGCAGACCCCTCCCATTTCCCGGAATTCCGCCAGCACCTAAGGTTTCGCCGCGGTAAGCAGTCTCGGCGGCCAATCGATCAACTGGGCACCATCCGACAACGCCCAGGACCCGGTGTTCGCGCCGGGGGCTCCCTACCTGCGCACGCCCCACGGGGCTCTTGCACGGTTTAGAATCGCCCGATATGCGGCCAGTCTTTGAATGGAACCTGGGCGCCCGCGCCCTCGAATTGGGCAAACATACGCTGCTGATGGGGGTGGTGAATGTCACACCCGACTCGTTTTCCGATGGCGGCCTCCACTTCGATCGAGACCGAGCGGTGGAACACGCCCTCAAACTGCTGGAGGATGGGGCAGACATCGTGGATGTGGGAGGGGAGTCCACGAGACCGGGAGCGAAGGTGTTGCCGTCCCCAAACGCGGAGACAACATCCGCCAGGGTTTCCGCAGCCGGCAGGGGCACGGTTACGGAGAAGGAAGAACTCGAGCGCGTAATTCCCGTGATCACATCGGTGAAGCAATCGCGCCCGCAGGCAGTGCTCTCGGTCGACACCTACAAGGCCAATGTGGCGCGGGCGGCGGTGGACGCGGGAGCCGAGATTGTGAACGACATCAGCGGATTCCGCTGGGATCCGCAGATGAGGAAGACCCTGGCCGAGTTGAGGTGCGGCGCAGTGCTGATGCACATGCGCGGGCGCCCGGAGGAGTGGCACCAACTGCCGCCACCGTCGGACATCGTGGTGCAGGTGAAGCGGGAGTTGCGGGAATGGGCGGACGCCGCCCAGATCGCCGGAGTGAAGCGGGAACGGATCGTGCTTGATCCCGGGTTCGGGTTCGGCAAGAACTTTCAGGAGAACTATCCCCTGCTGAAGCGGTTCGAGGAATTTCACCAGCTGCGCTATCCCCTGCTGGCAGGAGTATCGCGGAAGTCATTTGTCGGGCGAGCGCTTGCCCACAACGGCAACGATGCTCCGGTCGCGGACCGCCTGTACGGCACACTGGCCGCGGAGACAGCGGCGATTTTGAAGGGTGCCCACATCATCCGCACTCACGATGTGCGGGCGTGTGCCGACGCGGTGCGAATTGCCGACATCGTGGCAGGCTGAGGGCATCGCCAAAGCCCGGTCATTTATCGCCTATCCTTCAGCTGCTACAAGCCCTCGAACTCACCCACGAGTTTCTCATGGCGTGCTCGCGCCGCCTCTACCAGAGCGCGGAAGATTGCGCGCGAGGGCTCGTCGTCCACCGATCGCTCCGGATGCCACTGCACCGCCAGCACAAAGTGATCCGGCGATGTGCTCTCCAGGGCCTCGACGACTCCATCCCGCGCGCAGCGTGCCACCACGCGCAAACCGTCACCCACCACATCCGCCGCCTGGCGGTGGCTCGAGTTGACCGGTATCTCGATGCCCTGTGCTCCGGAGGCCGATGCTCCAATTTTTAGTGCGGCCTCTGGCGCCCCTGCCGCCTTCCGCACCATCTCTGCCAATCTCGATTCCGGGTCTATGTTGACCGTGTGTGCCACCGGCACCTTGCGTCCGGCGTCATGATTCACGGGCGACTCAAGATGTTGCAGCAGCGTCCCGGTGCGGTAAACATTCAGAATCTGCAGCCCGTAGCAGATGCCGAGCACCGGTTTGTGCATGTTGTAGGCGTCCTGCAGCAGCAACTCATCCACGCTGTCGCGCCGGGGGTCGGGGGCCGCGGTCTCAGGGTGGCGGGCCATCCCGTACTTCGCCGGGTCCACATCCGCTTTGCTCCCCGGCAACAGCACCGCATCGCAGCGTTCGATGAGCTTCATTACCTCCGCCGGCGATTTGTCGAGGGGAATTCGTACCGGCTCTCCCCCGGCGACAGCGACCGCGTGTTCATATTGCGGCAGGGCCCGCTCGACATAGGCGGGATCGCCCGAATGTGGCACCGGAATGGCTATGTGTGGACGCATACGGTTAGCTTACCCTTTCAATCCCCGCCAGGGCCTTGGCCTGCCGGTAATGCCTGATTTCCATAACCACCGCGGCAACCAGGGCGATGGCACCCACCACCGCCGCTGCCGGGGGCGCAACGTACCGGTAGGCGATGGTGACATTCGGGTGCGTGTCTCGCACCCAGGCTCCGAGCAGCACCCCGACAATCCCCAGCAGCAGGCTGACGGCAAAAGCAAGCAGCGTGAGCACAAACGTCACCAACAACACGCGCACGGGGATCCAGTACCAACGCGGCAGTGGAACCGGGTGCCGGGTTCTTGCCATGAGCTTGATTGTAGCCCCGCGCCCCGCAGCGAAGCCTGGGCTGGTGCGCTCGGACCCCGGCCTCGGTGCGGGTGCGCTAGAATACATGCCATGTCGCAGGCTGCACCGGCAATCACGCGCCCCCCGGCCGAGGTCGTCCGTCGGACCCCGGTCTCGCAGGCCCCCAATGGCATCTGCTATGCGGTCTCGGGCGAGGTCACGATTTCTGAAGCCGATCTGGACCGTATGGTCGCCGCTGTTCCCGACGCTGCCGCCGCGGCCTTGCAGCGCAAGGCCTACTACTTCGTGCCTCTGACCGTGAACCAGGGCGATGAGACCGTAATCGCGGACCGCTACGACGTGGCGCTTAGCGACAATGCCGTCTGCCATCGCAATCTCGACCTGGGCGACTCGCAATGCGTCTTCATCTCCACCCGGCTGATGGACGACAAGTTCTCGGTCGCCTTCGAGTTCTATATTAATGTCGGACATGCGGTGGTGGAGCGTGCCGGGGTGTCGCAGGCCTTCGCCGACCTGGCCTGGAAGCAGGTCGAGGCGGGGGCACGGGGCGAGACCTCGCTCGACGCCTGGGAGTCCCGCAAGCTGGCGACCACACCCGGTCCGGCCGCCGAAAAATACAAGAACGAATATTTCGCGGCGACCTTTGCCGACGCCATTTCGATCTACCTGCTGTCCCTGTTTATTGATGTGGATTACTACGATCTCCGCGAGCGTGATTACCCTCTGTTGGCGCCGACCCAGATGGCGGAACGGCTGCGCAAAGTGGCGGAACTGTTCCCAGTCAATCCCGGCTTTGAGTTCGCCATCTATTACAAGCGGAGAAGCTAGGCTTCGCAAGGCTCTGTGGTTAGAATCATCCATCCATGCGCGTCACGGTTCGTTCCTTCGCCAAGATCAATCTCGGTCTGCGCATCGGCGCGCTGCGTCCCCATGGCTACCATGAACTGCGCACCGTGTACCAGACCATCGCCCTGCATGACGTGCTCCGGGTGCAGGTGACTCGCGGCAGCGGCATTGAGATCCGCTGTGAGGACCCGCGGGTTCCGACCAATGAATCGAATACCTGCTACCGCATTGCTGAGCGGGCGATGGCAGCGCTGAAGGCGCGTGGACGGGTGGTGATCGCGATCCAAAAGCGGCTGCCGGTGCAGGGCGGGCTCGGCGGCGCCTCCGCCAACGCGATCGCTGCCCTGCTCGCCCTGGAACGTACGTTGCGCAAGGAGTTGCCCGGCCCGGAAAAGCTGCGCATCGCTGCTGAAGTCGGGTCCGACCTGCCTCTTTTCCTGATTGGGGGAACGGTGCTGGGTGCCGGCCGCGGCGAAGAGGTCTATCCCCTGTCCGACCTGCCGCCCACCCCGTGTGTGGTGGCCACGCCCGACATCGCAATCTCCACGCCCAAGGCCTTCGCGGACTGGGATGCCCGGTGTGAGCGGGGGAGCGGCATCCGCGTGCCAGCGGACTCGCGCTCAGCATGGCCCGGCGAACACCTCGCTCCCTCCGCGGATTCGACGGCGGCTAAATTGACGCTCTCTGACTCCTCCGATAGAATGTTGATGTTCGGCCGCAGCGTGGCTGCCTGGCTGAGTGGGTTTTCCCAGCGCAAGATTACTGGGCAGGCTTTGACCGGTGTCCCTGCGGGTAAGGGCAGGGGCCGGGCCGAGACCCCGCTTCTCGACCTCGTCCGTACCGGGATCGAAAACGACTTCGAACGGGTCGTCTTTCCCCAGCATCCCGAACTACGCGACGTGAAGCGTGTGCTCAAGCGCGCCGGGGCGGCGTATGCCTCGCTCTCGGGCTCCGGCTCCGCGATATTTGGATTGTTTGGGTCGCGCGTTCTGGCTCAACAAGCCGCCGCCCAATTGCGCCAGACCGGGGTCGCGGCAGTGGCCACGACCACCCTGACGCGCCCGCAGTACTGGAAGAGAATTTTTGATTGTTGATTTTGGATTGTTGTTTGAAAATAACTGGGCAGGACCAGGGTTGCAGCCAACAACCGAAGTTTGGGCCGTCGACTAATGGTAGGTTGAGGCGCTGAGCGGGCGTCTGAGCCCGCTGCCGAATTCCTGAGCGCAGCGAATGATCCCGGGCCTGCCGGTTGACGGAAAGAACGAAACTGGGCCGTCGACTAATGGTAGGTCAAGTGCCTTTGGAGCACTTTGTCTAGGTTCGAATCCTAGCGGCCCAGCCAGAAACATCGCTACTAGCTGCTAGCTACCAGCTTCCGGCAGGCATGCGTTTGCAGGGAGGTGGTTGCCAGGAGCTAGCAGTCGAAAGCTAGAAGCTAAACTATGGCAACTCTTGCGACCGCGACGGAAAAAAAGATGAGCGCCGACGAAAAGCCGGAGCGCAAGCCTCAGCGCAGCCGGGCGGACGACAAGTTCAAGATCTTCTGCGGCACGGCCAACGAGCCGCTG
Source organism: Terriglobales bacterium (assembly GCA_035542575.1). Classification (GTDB taxonomy): domain Bacteria; phylum Acidobacteriota; class Terriglobia; order Terriglobales; family Acidobacteriaceae; genus JAIQET01. The sequence continues at coordinate 4,717 of DATKLE010000085.1, forward strand.
GCCGATGAGGTCTGCGCTTTTCTTGGGATGACCCGCGGGCAGGCCCTGGTCACCCGTTTCCGGGATGGCGAAGCCTACGTCCAGATCCAGGAGAACGTGCGTGGCGCCGACGTGTTCGTAATTCAGCCCACCTGCCATCCCGTGGACCAGCACCTCATGGAGCTGCTGTTAATGATTGACGCGCTGAAGCGTGCATCGGCGCGGCGGATCACGGCGGTGATTCCCTACTTCGGCTACGCCCGCCAGGACCGCAAGGACAAACCGCGCTCGCCGATTTCTTCCAAGCTGGTGGCGGACCTGCTGACCACGGCCGGCGCGCAGCGCGCCTTGATTGTGGACCTGCATGCGCCGCAGTTGCAGGGGTTCTTTAACATTCCCGTGGACCACTTGTTTGCCTCACCGGTGCTCGTGGACCACTTCAAGCGCGCCAATCTCCCCAATCTGACGGTGGTCTCTCCCGACGCCGGTGGCGTGGAGCGCGCCCGTTTCTTCGCCAAGAAAATGGATTCTGCCCTGGCCATCGTGGACAAACGCCGGGTGGAGATGAACGTGGCCGAGATCATGCACGTCATCGGTGACGTACACGGCCGCACTTGCCTGGTCATCGATGACCTGATCGATACCGCCGGCACGCTGGTCAAGACGGCGAACGCCCTGATGGAGAACGGCGCCAGCGCGGTCTATGCGTGCGCCTCGCACCCCGTGCTCTCGGGCCCGGCGGTGCAGAACATTTCCGGCTCCTGCATCCAGGAGGTGGTGGTGACCAACACCATCCCGCTGTCGGAAGCGGCAAAGAAAGAACCGAAGATTAAGGTTCTTTCCATCGCCGGATTGATCGGACGGGCCATCCAGGCAAACCACGAGGAGACTTCGGTCAGCAAATTGTTCTTGTAGGACAGGAATCCCATTATGGCAACTGCAACGGAAAACAACATCTTAGAAGCGCAGCCGCGGACTGCCGGCAACAAGAACGACGCCCGGCGGGTGCGCCGTAGCGGCAAGATTCCCGCGGTACTGTATGGCGCCGACAAGCAAGCCACAGCCGTCAGCCTCGATCCTCGCCAGGTGGCGCGCATTCTGCACTCGGAAAGCGGGCACAATACTATTTTCGATCTCGCCCTCGATGGTGGGGAGCGCACCAAGGCCATGATCGTGGACTGGCAATACGAGCCCATCAAGGGCTCGCTGCTGCACATCGATCTCAAGCGCGTGGCCATGGACCAGAAACTGAAGGTCAAGGTGCCGATTCTGCTCAAAGGCGAGGCCGCCGGCGTGAAGCAGGAGGGCGGCATTCTCGAACAACTGCTGCGCGAGGTGGAGGTCGAGTGTCTGCCGAGGGACATTCCCAGCTCGATGGAAATCGATGTCTCCCACTTGATTCACGGAATGGTGCTGCGCGTATCCGACTTGCCGCATGATCCGAAACTCAAGTTTCTGAGCGACGCCAACCGTCCAGTGGCGCACGTGATCTCGGTGAAGGAAGAAGTGGCGCCCACTCCGGAAGCTGTGGCTGCCGAAGCCGCTGCCGCCCCGGCCGAGCCCGAAGTGATCAAGAAGGGCAAGCAGGAGGTCGAGGGCGAGGAGGGCGCGGAAGCTGCGCCGGAGAAGCCCGAGAAGGCCGAGAAGAAAGAGAAGAAATAGCACCTGGTGGATGGTTGCCGGTGGCTGGCAACGGCGGACACAGAGGAGCCATATTCGCGGCTGGCTACGGGCTGGAAGCAAGTAACCAGAAGCTGGAAGCTAAAGAGCTGATGCGTGAAACTGATCGTCGGGCTGGGCAATCCTGGAATCGAATATCAGTTCACGCCGCATAACCTGGGTTTCCTCACCATCGATCGTCTTGCGAGCGATCGCGGCATCGAAGTGAAAAACCGGCAGTGCCGGGCCATCACCGCCCGCGCCGTGATCGGTTCGGAAACGGTTCTCCTGGCCAAGCCGGAGACCTACATGAACCTCAGCGGTCTGGCGGTGCGGGAATTGTTAGCGAAGTACGACCTCAGGCCGGAAGTCGACCTGATTGTGATTTACGACGAACTGGATTTGCCGTTGGGCACGATCCGCATCCGCCAGCGCGGCAGCTCGGCAGGGCACAACGGCATGGAGTCGATCATCGGCGCGCTGGGCACGCAGGAGTTTTTGCGCATCCGGCTGGGCATCGCGCCGGAGCGGAAGATTAAAGACGGCGTGAAATACGTGCTGACACCCTTTCGCAAAGCGCAGCTTAAGGCGGTGGATGAGTTGCTCGATACTGCAGCCGAGGCGGTGAACGTGATCTTGACTGAGGGCCCGGCCGCCGCCATGAACCGCTTCAACCGCAAGGCGGACGCGGAGGATTAGAACAGGACGTGCGCGGATGATTCCGCGCTGGAATTTGGGAGAAGGGAAATGAATCGCACTTATGAATTGATGTTCATCGTCCGCCCGGACATGGCGGAAGAGGACCAGGACAAACTGATTTCCACCCTGGAATCGGCGGTGAGCTCGTCCGCTGGGACCGTTAAGAGCGTGGAGCGCATGGGCAAGCGGCGGCTGGCGTACGCGGTCCGCGGCTTTCAGGACGGCATTTATATGCTCCTGACCGTCGAGGGCAGCGGCGGACTCATCCACGAACTGGAGCGCCGCTTGCGAGTCACCGAGCCGGTGATCAAGTTCCTCACCGTGCGCATTGACGAAGAGCAGAAGCGGCTCGACAAGATCAAGAAGATTCGCGAAGCGCGCCGCAAAGCGGCGCCCGCACCCGCTGAACCCGCGAGCGGTGAAGCCGCGGCAGTGACGGCGTAAGAACCGTCGTTGGTCGTTAGTCGTTGGTCGCTCGCGAAATCCCGCGATGCGATCAGCCAACGACCAACGGCCAGCGACCAACGACCATTTCCAAGGAGCATCATGGCTGACGAGACCCGAGCAACCGTAACCCCCGAGCCGTCCGCAGGCGCAGAGCGCCCTTCGGGCGGTGAGCGTCCTTTTAGCGGAGACCGTCCCGACCGCGGAACAGACCGTAGGGGAGCCCGTCCGGGCGCGCCCGGAGCCGGTCGTGAAGGCGGGCGCAAGTATTTCCGGCGCAAGAAGGTATGCAAGTTCTGCGTGGAGAAGATTGAGGCCATCAACTATAAGGACGTGCGCCTGCTGGCGCAGTTCGTGGCCGAGAGCGGCAAGATCGTGCCGCGGCGGCTGACCGGGGTCTGCACCCCGCACCAGCGTCGCCTGTCCACCGCCATCAAGCAGGCCCGCAACATCGCCCTGTTGCCGTTTGCAGGACGGGCCTCCTAGCGCCAGGGTTGTGTGAGGAGGATGGTGGCGTGGGGACGAGTGTTTGATCTGTCCAGGCCCGCGCTGCACTCCGGCCCCGAAGCGGGATAGATGTTAGCCCGGGGCGTAAGCCCCGGGTAGCAAGCAAGATTTGATTTGAGTCCCTTCAGGGACGGCACAACGGAGTCATCTATGGAAGTGATCCTGAAAGAAGATGTATCCAAGTTGGGTGCGCGCGGCGATGTGGTGAAGGTCACCGACGGCTACGGCCGCAACTATCTGCTGCCGCGCAAGCTGGCCATCGAGGCCACCCCAGGGAACAAAGCGGTCATTGAGCAGATGAAGGCGGCCGCCGTGCGCCGCTCCGCCAAGGAAAAATCCCAGGCGGAGGAACTGGCCAAGCAGTTCGACGGGGTCTCGGTCTCCTTCCAGCGCCGCAGTGGAGAACACGACCAACTGTTCGGGTCCGTCACCTCGAGTGACATCGCCGAGGCGCTGGCCAGGAAGGGCTTTGACGTGGACCGCCGCAAAATCCAGCTGCACGAACCGCTCAAGACCCTGGGTGAGTTCACCGTCCCTATCAAACTGCACAAGGATGTGACCACGCACTTCAAGGTCGTGATCGAGAAGGAAGCGGCCGAATAGGCCCAGACCGCACAACAGGACGGCCGCCCGCCGAATCTGCTCAGGACGGGCGCCGGGCCGTCCACTGCGGCCAAGGCTTCCCCCCAGAGCACCAACCGGTCTGACCCGCGGCCCGGGCCTCTGTGCCACGCCGTCCAAACTGTTCATCCCCAAGCCCTTCCCTGGCGCGCCCGCACAGCAAATTTCCCGCCAAACTCCTATAATTCCTGCTCACGGATGGGCCCTTGCCACGTCCATAGCAGTGCGACCGGGAGTACGGTATGGCACCCGGTTTTGCCGAGGACCGTGAGCAAACCATGCCGGCCGAAGTCTGGAAAGTACCTTTTGCGGTTGGCCAGTGTTCCCATCCGGACGCGAGACGCGACGCGATGGCGAGAGGCAGTGCATCCCAGGACCCCACAGCGCGGGGCCACATGGCGGGGCAGAGTCTAGGCCGCATTGACGACACTTTGCTGGTTCGTGAGGCGCAGCGCGGCAACCGCGCCGCCTTCGAAGAGCTAGTGCGGCATTACGATCAGGCGGTGCTCCGGCTGGCCATGCATCTGACCGGATCGGAACACGAGGCCCAGGACATTTACCAGGACGCGTTCCTGAAGGCCTACAAGAACGTCGGCAATTTTCGCTTTGAATGCTCGTTTTATACCTGGATCTATCGCATTGTGACCAATCTCTGCCTGGACCACCTGCGCAAGCGGCAGGTGCGGAAGGAAGACGCGCCGGTCGCGGTGGATGCGGAAGGCGAGCAGTACGACGTACTTGACCAGGTGCCGGATGGGCGGGCTGCGTCCAATCCGGAGCGCGACCTGATGACCCGCGAACTGGGCGGCCGCATCAACCGGGCGCTGCAGAAGCTGACGCCCCGCGAGCGCATGGTTTTTGAACTGAAGCATTATCACGGGCTGAAGTTGCGGACGGTGGGCGAAATTTTGAACACGACGGAAGAAACCGCGAAGAACACGCTGTTCCGCGCCACGCAGAAGCTGCGCGGCGCCTTGGCGGATATGCGATGACTGTGTAGCGACGGGCGCCTCGCCCGTCAGCCGAGCGAAGCGAGGCAGATTTAGCAGGAGAGAATCCCCGCAAAGGGGGTAGCAATTATGAAATGTGAGTGGGTTCGAGAAAACATCACGCTGTACATCTATAACGAACTGGCGGATGACGCTCGTTACGAACTGGAGCAGCACGTGGCGCGCTGCACCGATTGCACGGCCGAACTGAAAGCCGGCCGCAAGCTGCACGCCACCCTTTCCCAGTTCCCGGTGGAGGAGCCGACGCCCAACCTGCTGGCGGCTTCGCGTATGCGTCTGCAGGAGGCCCTGGAGACCACCGAGCAGGGCGGTTTCTGGCATCGCCTGGTCTTCGATCCTGCCGCCTGGTTGCACCAGATTCGGTTCTCGCCTGCGCTGGCGGCCGTCATCCTGATCGTGGGCTTCGCCGGGGGCGTTGGCACCACGTATCAGCTGGTTGGGAACCACAACCGCATCGTTGGACCTGTTCCCGCTCCCGCTCAATCCTCCATCACCGGCATTCAATCCATTTCTCAGGAGCCGGGCTCAAACCAGGTCACGATCAAGTACAACACGGTGTCCACGCAGGAGACGCAAGGTTCCCTGAATGACCAGCGCATCCAGCAGTTGCTGCTGTTTGCCGCGCGCAACAACTACAACTCGGGCGTGCGCATGGATTCAGTGGACCTGCTGACGCAGCAGCCCAACGATACTCATGTTCGCGAGGCGCTGATGTACGCCTTGCGTTACGACTCAAACCCGGGAGTGCGGCTGAAGGCGCTGGATGGCCTCGGCTCTTACGTGAAGAACGATGTGCGGGTGCGCGATGCGGTACTGGAAGCGCTGGAAAACGACTCCAACCCGGGCGTCCGCACCGAGGCGCTGCGCCTGATCGAGCCGGTGCGCGCCGACAGCAGTGTGCGCGCGGTCTTGCAGAAGCTGGCTGACAGCGATCAGAACCAGTACATCCGGTCGCAGGCCCGAACTTCGCTGGCCCAGTTGCCGGAGATCGATTGAGACTTATGTGGGGCCGGGTCAGTGACCCGGATGAGGAAGAAGATGGAAGGTGCATGTTGAAGAAGTTTTCCAAACTCGTCGCGGCCTGCCTGCTGTTGCTGCCCATGGCAGCAGCGCAGCAGGTGCGTGTTTACCGTGAAGGTGGGAATTGGGCCCAGGAAATTACGGGGTCTTTGGCGGCGGTCAAGGTTCTTCGCGTCAAGGTGGATGTTGGCTCCGTGAAGGTGCAAGGCGGTCCTTCGCAAGCCATCAACTACGTAATTCGTAATCGTGCTTATACCTCCTCGGAAGACAAGGCCCGGAAAGAATTCGGTTCCTACAAGATCAGCGCCTTCGTCAAAGGCGACACCGCCTGGATCGTCGCCGACTGGCAAGGCGAGAGCCCGCGGCGCTTCTCGGGAGACTTCACCCTGAATGTTCCGCGTAACCTGGACCTGGTCAGGCTGGATACTGAAGGCGGCAGCGTGAGTACCACCGCCATCGCAGGACGGGTGGAGGCACAAAGCGGCGGCGGCAGCATTCGCCTGGACGACATTGGCGGCGCCATCAGCGGCGAGACCGGTGGCGGCAGCATTGACGTCGGCACGGCAGGTGGCGACATCACCTTGCACACCGGCGGCGGCAGCATCCGGGTGAATTCCGCCAAGGGCAAGGTCAGTGCGGAAAGCGGCGGCGGCAGTGTCGTGGTCGTTTCCAGCCTGCAGGGGGCGGTGCTCGAAACCGGCGGAGGCAGCATCCAGGTGGAGCGCTGCGACGGCCAGGTTAAGGCCACCACCGGCGGCGGCAGTATTGATCTGGGCGATATCGGCGGTGCGGCGGAAATTGAAACCGGCGGGGGCAGCATCCGCCTGGCGTCCGCCAAGGGCATGGTTCGCGCGGAGACCGGCGGGGGCAGCATCGAGCTGAACGGCGTGCCGGCGGCCCGGGCTGAGACCGGGGCCGGGGGCATCGTAGCCAGATTTGTCTCCTCCAGCGGAGAGCGCACCGATTCCCTGCTGGAAACGTCCGCAGGAGACATTACGGTCTACCTTGCGCCGAACCTGAACATTTCGGTTCGCGCCTCCATCGAACTGGCCAACGGGCACAGCATTCGCTCCGATTTCCCTGAGATCCGGGTGACCACAGAAGGCGGCGATTATGGCCCCAAGACCATCACCGCCGAGGGCAACTTGAATGGCGGCGGCCCGCTACTGAAGGTGCGCACCACGACTGGAGATATCGTTTTCCGTCGCGGCAATTAATGGGATCTTTAGACTTGTCGTTGGCGCGGTTGATATCTGCCAGGCCGGCGACTGAAGACTGACGACTGAAGTTAGGGGGATACGAACATGAGGAAACCGATCCTCGCCACGCTGCTTGTCCTCGGACTCCTGGCGGTTGCCTGCTTTGCCGCCGAGAGCTTCTCCTATCAACCCCTCGGCGATAGTTTCGGATACTCAAGCGAGGATTTCCTGGGTGGCAGCTCGTATCTGGGCGTAGACACCCGCAACGTCACTTCCGATCGCCTGGGTGCCCTCAAGCTGAAGGAAGAGCGTGGTGTGGAGATCACCATGGTGGACCAGGATGCTCCGGCGGGCAAGGCCGGTCTGAAGGAGCATGACGTGATCCTCACCGTGAATGGCACGGACCTGGAAAGCGTGGAGCAACTTCGCCGCATGATCCATGAGACTCCTCCGGGACGGGTGGTCACGCTGGGTATCAGCCGCGATGGGCACCCCATGACCATTAAAGTTCAACTCGCCGACCGCAAGCGGGCTTTCGCGTACAGCTCGGGAGACAAAGAATTCAACTTCTCTATGCCGGCCATGCCCTCCATGCCAGATGTCGATGTGCCATTTACGGTCGTGGTGGTGCATTCCTCGATGCGCAGCGGCTTGATGGTGGAGAACCTCACTCCGCAACTTGGTGATTTTTTCGGCGCCAGGAACGGTGAAGGCGTCCTGGTGCGCTCGGTGGACAAGGGAAGCCGCGCAGAGAAGGCGGGCTTTCGCGCGGGCGACGTGATTGTGCGCGTCAACGGCGAATCCATTCATGACAGCGGCGACTTCAGCCACGCTTTGCGTTCCCGCAAGGAGAAAACCGTCGGCGTCTCCATCATTCGCGACAGGAAGGAGCAGACCCTCACGCTCACGTTGCCGGAGCGCGGGCCGTCGGGCTGGTATCGGGAGAGCATGGAGGTCCCCGATATCGATGCTGACAGCCTTAACCTCGATTTGAGCGAACTGCGCTCCCAAATGGCGCATCTGAGGCCACAGATCTCCGAGGCCATGCAGCAGGCCCGGCGGGCGATGGAAGATGCCCGCAAGTCCCTCTGCCAGCAGAAAGAGGAGATGCGCAAGCATGCCGACGAACTTAAGAAGCAGCAGGAGGAGCTTAAGGAACAGCAAGAAGATCTGAAGCAGGAGATGCAGGATCAGCGGCAGGATTTGCAGGAGCAGATCCGGATGGAGCTGCACGGCCTGAGTGAGATCTAAAGGGTTTGCAGCGTGGGCGTCCTGCAACGTGAGCCACCAGGGCTGTACAGGCGGGTTACTCTCCAGCCCCCTGCGCGGCGCCCCTCTTCATCCCAGGCGCCAGGAGGACGCGGTCTCGACCGGCTTGCTTGGCTGCGTAGAGCCCGGCATCCGAGGCTTTTACCAGTTCATCGCGGGTGCTGCCGTGGTCAGGATAAGTCGCAACTCCTGCGCTGATGGTCACGGGGCGGGGCACGCCCGGGAATTGCCAGGTTTCCACCAGCCGGCGTAGCTTCTCCGCCACTGCCAAAGCGTGTTGCGGATTGGTTTGCGAAAGCAGGATGGCAAACTCCTCTCCCCCGTAGCGGCACACCACGTCAAATTTCCGCAGTTGCTGATGGAACAGGGAGGAGACCTGGCGCAATACCTCGTCGCCCAATAGATGCCCGAATTCGTCGTTCAGGCGCTTGAACTGGTCGATATCCACCATGATCACCGCCATACCAGCCCCGAAGCGCCGCGCCCGTTCGATCTCTTCATTAATGCGCAACTCGAAAAAACGGCGGTTGAAAATTCCTGTCAAGCCGTCAATATAGGCCAGCTGCTTGACCCGCTCCACGTAGTGTGCGTTCTGGATGGCCGTAGCGCAGATATCGGCTACGGATTCCAGTGACTGGGTATCCTGCTCATGGAACGCTCCCGCCTGTGAGCTGTCCAGTGCCAGCACTCCCAGCGTCTGCCCGAAGGAGACCAGGGGAATGCACATGCGGGCTTTGCTCTCGACATAGAACGCGATGTAGTCCGGGGCCTGGCTGGTATCGTTCTCCACCAGGGTTTTTCCCGTTGCCAGGGCGCGCCCCCACAGCCCGGCGCCGACAGGAAGGTAGCCGCCCTCTGGGAACCGGGGTGTCAGGCTCCCATGATGCGCGCGCAGTACCAGGTCCTCCTCCTCCTTCAAAAGTACCGAAACATGGGATACGTGGAAGGCTTCCTGGATCAGCGGACCGACTTTCGACAGGAGTTCCTTCAGGTCCAGAACCGCCGTCATCTGTCGCGCTACGGTATTGATGGCCTCCAGTTGCGAGGCCCGGCGACGCTCCAGCGAGTAGAGGTGGGCGTTTTGCAAGGCCATGGAAGCCTGGGTCGAAAACAGGGTCAGGAGATCGATGGTTTCCTTGTCAAAATGATCCAGATTCTCGCTCTGGCAATCCAGCACTCCTACCACCTCATCCCGCACCATCAGAGGAATTGCCAACTCGGAGCGCGTTGCCTTAGTCGAGGTCACGTAACGCGGATCCTGGCTCACATCCGGGGCATAGACGGGACGCTTTTGCTTGGCGGCTGCCCCCGTCAATCCGGTCCCGACCGGCAGGCGGATCTGGTCGTGGCCTTCATCCCAACCTACCTGGCAGCGCGCGTACAACTCGCCCATCTCCTTGTCCAGCATGAGAATGGCGACATTCTGCAGATGGAAGTAGTCGCGCGCGATCCGCAGGATCTGCTGCAGCACTTCATCCAGGTCGAACGTGGATAAGACCGCCTGGCTGGCGTCGTAGAGGATGGCGATTTTCTGCATAGAGCTCGGAGAGATTGTAAGGGTTCCCCCGGCGGTTACCGAGGTTCCGAAAGTAACTTAGGCGCTGTACGTTAGGCTCTAGGCTCTGGGCACGAGGCTGTGGGCTTGAGTGGCTAGAGCCAAGCGCCTAGAGCCTAGGGCCCGGAACCGGCTCCTCGCCGCCGGGCCACGGTCTTGACGATCCCCAGCATCACCAGGCAGAACCAGAAATCCACTACCAAGCCCAGGTCGAGACGCAGTGGCACGTGCCGGGCAAGCGGAGGCAGGTATGGCATGGCCAGGAAATAGGCGACGTTCCCCGCCAGGACGGCAATTAGGGCATGCACGAAATTGGCCACTACGGATTTAGACACCGCAACCCCGGCAATTAGCAGTTAGCAATTAGCCTAGCCACTCGAGGTTCAGCGGGGAAACCTAAACCCCGGCCCTGACGGCGAAATGCTCAGCGCTAATTGCTAATTGCTAAGTGCTGCTTTTACCATCCCTTCAGATGCTGGAACTCACCACTCCCGTCCAGTACGTCAAAGGCATCGGCCCGCGCGTGGCTGAAGTGCTGGCCGGCAAGGGCATCCATACAGTTGACGACCTCCTTCATTATCTGCCTTTCCGCTATGAGGACCGCCTCAATCCCCGCGGCATCGCTGAGCTCAGTCCCGGCGAGATGGCCACCGTCATCGCGGAGGTCCGCAACTCGGGCCTCTTCCGCACCCGCAGGATGCCCATCTTTCAGATGACCGCCGGGCAGGGAAGGTCACGCCTGAAATGCCTCTGGTTTCATGGCGCCTACCTGAAAGACAAGTTCAAGCCGGGGCAGATGGTGGCCCTTTACGGCAAAGTCGAGATGGATCGCGATGGCGAGCTGCAGATCATCCAGCCCCAATTTGAGATCCTCGGCGACGCCAGCGACGACGTCTCCGCCGATGCCACTGAACAAAAAGTCGCAGCCTCGCTCGAAATCGGTCGCATTGTGCCCATCTACGAAACTGCTGGCCAGGGCAGGTTGACCTCGCGCTGGTTCCGACGCATCCTGCGCGCCGCGCTCGATAACCTTCCGCCCGAACTGCCTGAGCCCATCCCCGCCGCCGTCCGCCGCCGCCTGTCACTGATCTCCCCCCGCGAAGCCTTGTGGAGGGTGCATTGGCCCGATCCCGGCGAAAGCCTACAGGCCCTGCAAAGCTCACGCACGCCCGCGCATGTACGCCTGATCTTCGAGGAATTGTTTCTAGTGGAGCTCGGCCTAGAACTGAAACGGCGCGAGCAGAAGGCCCAGACCGGGATCGCCTTCAAGCTTGACGATCGCGCCCGTGAAGCCATCAAGAAAATCCTGCCCTTCCATCCCACCGCTGCACAAAAGCGGGTGCTGAAAGAGATTGCGTCCGACATGGAGAAGCCGGTCCCCATGCGCCGCCTGCTGCAAGGCGACGTCGGCTCCGGCAAAACCATCGTGGCTTTCGAAGCCGCGATCATCGCCATGGAGAACGGCTATCAGGTCGCGCTCATGGCGCCCACCGAAATCCTTGCCCAGCAACACTACTTCTCCGCTCGTCGGATCCTGGAGACTGCAGGCTACCGCATCGTCCTGCTCACCGGCTCGCTCGAGGACGACCGCAAGCGCGAGACCCGCCGCCACATTGCCCGTGGCAACGCACAATTCATCATCGGAACCCACGCCCTGATCGAACAAAAGGTTGAATTCGACAAACTGGGCCTGGTGATCGTGGACGAGCAGCACCGCTTCGGAGTCCTGCAGCGCTTCAAGCTGATGAAAAAATCCGAAGAGCGCCTGAACCCCGTAGGGACAGCCGCCTCGGCTGTTAAGAGCGAGCAAAGCGAGCGAGCCGGTGCGACGATGCCGCCCTCCGCTCTTGCCGAGCCTTCTCTCGAGCCCGATGTCCTGGTCATGACCGCCACCCCCATCCCCCGCACCCTAGCCCTCACCCTCTACGGCGACCTCGACATCAGCATCCTCGACGAAATGCCCCCGGGCCGCACCCCCATCGTCACCCGCCGCATCTCCGACGACCGCGCCGACGAAGTCTGGGCCTTCGTGCGCAAGCAGGCCGCCGCCGGACACCAGGTCTACGTCGTCTATCCCGTCATCGAGGAGAACGAAGAGAACGAGCTCAAAGCCGCCATGAAGATGTACAAGGAGCTAAGCCAGCGCATCTTTCCCGACCTGCGGGTCAGCGTATTGCACGGCCGCCTCGACGCCGACCTGAAAGACCAGGTCATGCGCCTGTTCCAGAAGGGCGAGATTGACATCCTGGTTTCGACGACTGTGATCGAGGTGGGCGTGGACGTGGCCAATGCGACCGTCATGGTCATTGAGCATGCCGAGCGCTTCGGGCTCGCCCAACTCCACCAGCTTCGCGGACGCATCGGCCGCGGCGCGGCCAAGTCCTACTGCATTCTCATGACCGGCGGCAAGGTCTCGGAGGAGGGTGAGCGCCGCCTCGACGCCATGGTGCGAACCACGGACGGCTTCCAGATCGCCGAACTCGACCTCGAACTTCGCGGCCCGGGCGAGTTTTTCGGCACCCGCCAGGCGGGACTGCCCAGCTTCCAGGTCGCCCACCTCATCCGCGACCGCGAGCTGTTGGAGGTCGCCAAACGGGAAGCAGCCGCAGTGCTCGCCGGACCCAACACGGAAATCTCCCAGCAGGAGATCAATCGCGCCCTGTTCGCCATGCGCGCCCGCTGGCAGCGCACCTATGGCCTGGTAGAAGTAGGGTAGCGCCGTTAGCCTGCCCCGGACTAAGGCGAAGCACTTCGTCGGCTGTAGCAGGAACACCCCCTTGTGTCGGACTAGTCAAGAAACCGTGCCGCCAGAATCCCGCCGGCCGCACGGTTTGGTGTGGGATAATCACAGCCTGTGAAGGCCGTATCCAAATCTGACCTCTATCGGAGGCTGCCGGGAGTGGACCAGCTTCTGCGCAGCGCCGAGTTGGCTGCACTGGTTTCCCAGGAAGGCCCGGTTGCCGTGACCGACGCTGCCCGGGCGGTGCTCGCCCGCCTGCGCGAGGAGATTGCTTCCGGACGCCTCGACGACAAAGCCGTGGACCTGGCGCTGGCCGGGCTCGAGGCGGCAGTAGAGCGCCAACTTCGCCAGTCGCTTGGCTATTCGCTGCGGCCCGTGATCAACGCCACGGGGGTGGTCCTGCATACCAATCTCGGACGTGCTCCGCTCGCTTCCACGGCGCTTGACCACGTCCGCGGGACTGCCACCACTTATTCGAATCTGGAATTCGATATTACGACCGGAGAGCGCGGCAAACGCGATGTCCACGTGGACCGGCTGTTTCGGAAGCTCCTGAGTGAAGAAACCGCAAGCCAAGCCACACAGCCTATCTCCACCATCGTCGTCAACAACAACGCCGCGGCCGTCCTGCTCGCCCTCAACACCCTGGCGGAGGGCGGCGAGGTCATCGTCTCGCGCGGAGAATTAGTTGAAATCGGCGGGTCGTTTCGCATTCCCGACGTGATGTCGAAATCCAACGCTATCCTGCGCGAAGTTGGCACCACCAACCGCACCCGCCTCGCTGACTACGAACGTGCCATCAACGAAAAGACCCGCCTGCTGCTGCGGGTGCACCGCTCCAACTTCCAGATCACCGGGTTCACCGAGCAACCGGCAGTGGAGGAACTTGCCGGCCTGGCGCGCAAACGCAATATCCCGCTGATGGAGGACCTGGGCAGCGGGGCGCTGTTCGATCTGCACTCAGTGGGCGTGAGCGACGAGCCGGGTGTTCTCGACAGCTTGCGCGCCGGCGTGGATGTGGTCACTTACAGTGGCGACAAGCTGCTGGGAGGCCCGCAGGCCGGGCTGCTCAGCGGACGCGCCGATCTGATCGCCCGCATGCGTGCCAATTCGCTGTTCCGCGCTCTGCGCGTGGACAAGCTCACCTACGCCGCGCTTGAGGCCACGCTGCTCGCCTACGCCAAGCGCGACCACGATGCCATCCCCGCGCTGCGCATGATGCGGCTGTCGAGGGAGGACGTCGGAAAACGAGCGCAAGCCCTGGCTGGAAGCATCGGCTCTGCGAATCTGGCAATCACGGTCGTTGACGGTGAGTCGGTGATTGGCGGGGGCGCAGCCCCGTCGGCAGTGCTGCCCACACGCTTGCTGGCCATCTCCTGCAGGAATCTCAGTGCCGACGAGCTGGCCGCCCGCCTGCGCGCTTCTGATCCACCGATCATCGCTCGCGTCGAGGAGGGCCGCGTCCTGCTCGACCTGCGAACGGTGTTTCCCGAGCAAGATGAGTTGGTGGGGCGAAGAGTCGGGCAGATCGCGCAGAGCTAATCACCATATCCAGTGGGACGCCGGCGCTGCGGCTGTCTGTGGTGAAATGATGAGGTGGCGACGCTCTACACCATCGGTCATTCCACCCGCACGCTCGCGGAACTGGTCGAAGCGCTCGCCGCGCACCAGATCCAGACACTGGCCGACATCCGCTCCTTTCCCGTGTCACGCCGCTTGCCACACTTCAATCGGGAATCCTTGGAAAAATCGCTACCGGAAGTTGGGATCGACTATCTCTGGCTCAAGCAGCTCGGCGGATATCGCAAGAAAATTCGCGACGACTCCCCCAACCTTGCCCTGCGCAGCCCGGGTTTCCGCAATTATGCCGACTATATGCTGACCGAAGAATTCCAGCGCGGCATCGGCCAACTGCTCTCTCTGGCCGAACGGTCGCGCACGGCCTACATGTGCGCCGAACGCCTCTATTTCCGCTGCCATCGCATGCTGGTTTCGGACTGGCTGGTGGCCCACGAGCACGAGGTGCTGCACATAGACGGTACTGACCCGGTAAAATCGCATCAACTCATGCCTGAAGCGCGGGTGATTGACGAGCAGGTGATCTACCGCGGAGACATGCTGCTGTAGATGTTCGATTGTCAGTATTCAGTTGCCAATTTGAGGCCAGGCGCGAAATCCATTGGCAATTGGCAAGCGGCAATTGAAAATATCTTCATGATCGTCGGCACCGGCATTGACATCGCCGAAGTTCCTCGCATCGCCGAGGCCATTACCCGCTTTGGCGATCGCTTTTTGCAACGCGTCTACACCGAGGGCGAAATCCGCTACTGCGACTCCAAGGCCAACCGCGTGGAGCGCTATGCCGCCCGCTTTGCTGCTAAAGAGGCTGCCATGAAAGCCCTGGGGACGGGATGGAACCACGGCGTGCGCTGGCGCGATATCGAGGTGCGGCGCGAGCCCGGAGGCCGTCCGACCATCGCTTTTCACGGCAAAGCTGCCGAATTCGCCGCGAAGCTCGGCGCCGCCCGCGTCGCCCTCTCGCTTTCCCACACTGCCGATCAGGCCATCGCCCATGTCATCCTGGAGAGCTGATCCGGTAGAGCCGCTGGCGGCGTCTGTCTGTTAAACTGTCGCCTCCAACTTGAAAACCCAAATGACGGCAACCACTGAGACGCCATCAGTTCCGGCTTCCTCCGCGGAGAAGGCTCGGGACCGCGTGCTGCTGGCTGGTATCGGCCTCAGCAGCTTTGCCGCGCTCCTCCTGGAGCTGGCGCTGACCCGCCTGTTCTCTGTCGTCCTCTTCTATCACTTTGCTTTTCTGGCTATTTCCATTGCCTTACTGGGGCTCGGAGCCGGCGGAGTCTTCGCGTATTTGCGGAAAAACTGGCTGGCGCGTTTTGACACCCGCCGCCTGGCAGCCGCGTTGTGTGTGGGAAATGTGATCGTTCTGCCCATCGTGCTTGAGATCGTTTTGCACGTCCCCGTTTCCCTCAAGCTCTCCCTCGGCAACTTCCTCCGGCTCACGGTTCTATACCTCGCGGCAGCCGGATCCTTCTTTCTAACGGGAGTGCAGTTCTCGGTTGTGTTCGCCCGCGAGTCCCGGCACATCCCTCGTTTGTACGGAGCCGACCTGGTGGGAGGCGCCAGCGCGTGCCTTGCGGTCGTGCCTTTGCTGAACTGGCTGGGCGCGCCCAACACCATCCTGTTCGCCGCCGCGATATCAGCAGTCGCCGCCGCTGTGTGGGCGACCGCGAAGCGTGCTCGCTGGCGGATCGGCGTCCTGGCGGTGGCGCTGCTCCTGCTCATCGCTGCTAACTATTCGGGCAGGCTAATCGATGTGATCTACGCCAAGGGCGTGCTTCGGGACCGTTCCTGGGTGGAGTTCGCGCGCTGGAACGCGATTTCACGCGTCGAGGTGGATCGGCAGGGCAACGCCAAGGCGGTGGTCATCGATGCCGACGCTTCCACCTACATCATGAATGTGGACCCAAAGCAGTGGCAGAACCCAGGTTGGCGCAAACACTTCATGTCGCCCCCGCCTGCCCTGGCCAGTGTTCTGCGGCCGCACGGAACTTTCGCCATCATCGGCCCCGGTGGCGGGGTCGATGTGCTGCGCGCCCTGGTCAACGGCAGCCCCAGCGTAACCGGGATCGAGATCAATCCCA
Organism: Terriglobales bacterium; assembly: GCA_035542575.1. Taxonomy (GTDB): domain Bacteria; phylum Acidobacteriota; class Terriglobia; order Terriglobales; family Acidobacteriaceae; genus JAIQET01. The sequence goes on from DATKLE010000085.1 coordinate 21,084, forward strand.
TCATCGCCAACACCATCATGCGCGGGCGTTATGCCGATTACGCCTATCACCTCTACGAGCGCCCAGATGTGCACATGCACGTTACCGACGGCCGCTCCTTCTTGCGGGGCACGGACCAGCGTTTTGACGTAGTCCAGATGACCCTGGTGGATACCTGGGCCTCGACCGCGGCCGGCGCCTTCGCGCTGAGCGAAAACAATCTCTACACCGTCGAAGCTTTCCAGGAGTACTTCGAGCACCTGCGGCCGGACGGGATCATCGCCATTACGCGCTGGGAGTTTCGCGAGCCGCGCGAAGCCTTGCGCGTGGTGTCGGTGGCCATGGAAGCTCTGCACCGCATGGGCATAACCAATACCCAGGGCAACTTCATGGTGGTCTCCGGAGGAGAATTGGACGAGGATGGTATTCCGGTGGTGGTGTTGGCCAAGAAGACCGCATTCACACCGCAGGAAGAGAGCACGATTCGGACCCATCTGGAGGCCAATCCTGGCCTCGTATCCCTGTATCTTCCCTCGGATGCGGGAGATAATCCCTTTTCCGCCCTGATCGAAAGCAATGATCCTTCCGCGTTCGCCCGTCGGTACGCCTATAACGTGGCGCCGGTGACCGACAACTCGCCCTTCTTCTTCTTCACGGTCAAGCTCGGGCGCATGCTGCATCCTCAGGACATAAAGCACGCTATGGACTGGAAAGTGAACCTGGGCGTGGCCGTGCTGGGAATGGTTCTGGTC
>DATKLE010000086.1:0-13066 GCA_035542575.1 Terriglobales bacterium
TATCTTGTGGTGCCGACTCTCAACGACGGCGACAAGGAATTTCGCGATCTCGCGCGCTGGATCAATTCCAACTTGGGATCCGAGGTTCCCATACACTTCACGCGGTTCCATCCTTTGTACCTGCTGAAGAACCTTCCCCCAACTCCAGTGGAAACTCTGGAGCGGGCGAAGGCTATTGCCGATGCCGAGGGCCTGCAATATGTCTACGTGGGCAACGTGCCGGGGCATCCGGCCGAGAACACCTACTGTCCCAAGTGCCATCGGCTTATCATTGAGCGCGCAGGCTTCACTGTAGCCCAGATGCATGTGCGCAAGGGGAAGTGCGAATATTGCCAGCACGTCATTCCGGGCGTGTGGGGAGCGTGAGTGACGAGAAAGGGATAGAGTAGCGATATGAGGATGCGGCTGATCTCCGTGCTCACTCTGCTGCTGGCGGTGGTGGCAGGCTTGTCATCCCTGGCCGCCGCACCCGCGGAGGAAATCAGGCAACCGGCGGTCGCCGGATCCTTTTATCCGCAGGACCCGAAGGAGCTAGCGGCGACTGTGGACGGGATGATTGCTCACGCTGCCGTTCCTGCCATCCAGGACCATATTGTTGCCTTGATTGCACCGCACGCCGGTTATCCCTACTCTGGCGCGGTCGCGGCGCACAGCTACGCGTTGCTCAAGGGGCAGAGGATCCATCGCGTGGTGGTGATCGCCCCTTCGCACTTCGAGGAGTTTTCCTTTTCTGCGGTCTATGGCGGGGATGCCTATGCGACTCCTCTGGGGAAGGTTCCGGTGGACAAAGTGTTTGCCGCCAAACTGGCGGGCATGAGTCCGCTGATCAAGCTCTCCAGCCGCGGCCATGTGCCTGCCCAAGGCCAGGCGGAGCATGCCCTGGAAGTGGAATTGCCGTTCCTGCAGCGGACCCTTTCGGATTTTGAAATTGTGCCCGTAGTGATGGGCGAGCAAAGCTATGAAGCCAGCCGCGCCCTGGGGGTTGCGCTCGCCGAGTTGATTCAAGGATCGGACACGTTGATAGTGGCCAGTTCTGATCTGTCGCACTATCACACTTACGACCAGGCCTCTACGCTCGACCACAAGACCCTGAATGCCATCAGCGAGTGGGACTATCTGACGCTCTCCAAGAATTTCCAGAGCCGTGTTTGGGAAGCCTGCGGAGGAGCACCGATTGTGGCAGCGATGATCGCCGCCGAACGCCTGGGGGCCACGCGCGCTCAAGTGCTCAAGTATGCGAATACCGGAGACGTAACCGGGGACCACAGCCGTGTGGTGGGCTACGGCGCGGTGGCGCTGCTCCGGACCGAGAAGCCAGGCGCTGCCGAACAGCCACGCCTTTCCTTGACCAGGGCGGAGAAGCAACGGTTGCTGGACATTGCCAAAAGGGCCGTAGAGACAGCGGTGAAGGAAAACAAGTTGTTCGAAGTTCCTGGCGATCTGTCCGAACCCTTGATGCAGGACCGGGGAGCCTTTGTGACCATCCGCAAGAACGGAGAACTCCGCGGCTGCGTCGGGTACACAGGATCCGTCAAGCCACTGGCGCTCACGGTGCGGGATGTGGCCGTCCTGGCCGCTGTGCGGGATACCCGGTTTCGGCCGGTTTCGGCCGGCGAATTGCCGCTGCTGACCTACGAGGTCTCGGTGCTCTCGCCGATGCGACGGGTCCTGGACACAAAGCAGATACGCGTGGGAGAGTATGGTCTGCTCATGAAGAATGGCCCGGACGAGGGCCTGCTTCTTCCCCAGGTTGCGACCGAGCAAGGTTGGGACCGCAAGACGCTGCTGGAGCAGACCGCTCTGAAGGCTGGCCTTCCCGCAAGTGCCTGGCGCGACAAGAACACGGACATCTTCTTCTTTACCGCGCTGGTCTTCGGAGAGCCTTCGGCGCCGGCCATCACTCCTGAGGAGCCGCTTTCGCAAAAGCCAGCCATCCGGCCAGGAGACCGGGTACCAAATTTACTGCCGCGATAAGTATCGCCGATCGCAAGAACCCGAACACAGGCAGCAGCAGCGCACTCACCGCGAGTGCGCCCAGGCACGCCCCCAGGAGATCCACGGCGTAAAGCGTCCCCAGACCCGCGGCATTTGAACCGGCAAAAAAGACCTCACTAGCGAAAGGGAACTGATATCCGCCGAGTAAGCCGGAAAGCAACGCCAGCACCGGAAACAGAACCTGGCTCACGAGGGTCAGGCTGATCGGGCTTCTAGTTCCTGAGAGAGGAACAAAAAGCAGATAGAGCACGAGCGGAGAAGCGGCGGCGACGAACTGCAGTCCGGCTAGTGTCAGCATCTCCCGATTGAGCTGGCTTGCATGGACCCGCCGGAGACTCCACCAGCTCCCCAAAGCCATGCCGACCATGAAGAAGGCAATCACGATGGCAAGTTGATGGTAGACGTACCCGTAGACGGCCTGAAAACCAAGCAGGAGCAGCACCTCGAGTCCGATGAGAGTGAAGCCGGTGGCTGCTGTGCAGAAAGCGGCACTGGCCCGGACACGTGCCGGGTGGGGCAACCAGCGCAGGACGGCCCCAAGGACCAGCAGAAGCATTGCGATCCCGGCCACCACATGGGTGAAGTCCGCGCGCGCGATGAACTGGAAAACCCGGCGATAGCTTTGATTGAACTGCGTGCTCCAGAGCGCGACATCGAAATAGTACGCAATGGGAGTGAAGTCACGATTCAAAGGAGTATCACCGCGCGGCTCGATCTGCTGTGCGAGATCCAGCATGCGGTCCGGCATCATGCGGAAGGGGATGTAATACTCGCGAACATAGCGGGTTTGGATGTGCCGGGATCGAAGCCGGGAGATCAACTCCTGGGGATTCTCCGTCAGAGTCCCAGCTTGCAGGGCGGCGAAGAAATGCACCGACTCGCCGGGGATGGCGGTCACCACGGGAAAGACCTGACGCAGCGTTTTGTTGATGCAGCGCAGGAAGTCCCCCAGTTCGGGACTGATGTACTCCTCGGCAGCATGCAGCTGAAAGGAAAAAACCCCGCCGGGATTCAGCTTCTCCGCTGCCTCGCGGAAGAATTCGAGCGTGTAGAAGCGGTTCAACTGGGCAGTCTGCGGATCGGGCAGGTTGACGAGGATTACGTCAAACTTGCGGTCCGTAGATTTCAGAAATAATCGTCCATCGGCATGATGGACGAAGACCCGAGGGTCGGCATGCGCTGCGGCCCATTGCTGGGGAAAGTATTCCTGGGCGAGGTCCAGGACGGCCGGATCGAGTTCGACGTAGTCCACGCGTTCCAGGCTGGGATGCTGGAGCGCTTGCAGAAGGCTTCCGCTCGCTCCTCCTCCAATCAGCAAAAGGCTCTTGGGAGCAGGGTGTTGCAGCAGGGCGAAGTGCACAGCTTCTTCCGCCGCGGCCGGATCGGGCGCGTTGAACATCAGCAGGCCGTTCTCGAAGAGGCTGCGGCTGCCGGGGGTCTCCACTGCGGCCAGGTTGCCGTACACCGAGTTGCGGGTAGCAACCAGGCGAAAGCCAGGCCAGAGACGGGCCAGCGATATGGCTTCCAGCCGCTGCGAGACACGCGGGCCACCCAGCACAAAGATGCTGAGCAGAGCCGCGATCGCAGCTCGACGTTGCAGCACGGTGCGAATGGTAAGGCTGGCCGCGGCAACGAGATTCAAGCAGCTCACCAGCAGCGCGACCTGTATGGAGTTGAGGTAGCGAATCAGCGCCAGGCTGGCCAGGATGCCGCCCAGCGCGGAGCCGACCGCCTCCAGCAGGTACACCCTGCTAGTGGCCACGGGGCTGGAGGACGTCTCCCGCTGGGCGTAGAGCCGGCTACCGGCAGCGAACAGACACCCCGAAACCGCGCAGAAGCAGCTCAGAGTTAGCAGGCAGGTGAGGAGCATCGCTACCGGCCCGAGGATCTCCCCGGGCGTTGCGCGAAGCACGCTCCTGCTGGCTCGGACTGCCAGAACAGTTGCGGGGAAGACTAGGGCAAGGATTACCTGCAGGGCCGCCATCATCCTGCCAGGATCATGGGCTCGAGTTGACCACTTGCCCAGGAGATTGCTGCCCAGCGCCGTCCACAGCAGCCAGCTGGCGAGCATCACGCCCAACGAGATCTCGTTGCCGTAGAAGACCACCATCAGTTCGCGCATGAGCACGATCTGGGCAACGACGGCGGTAAACCCGATGAGCGCGAGGACAGTCCGCAGGGGAAGGGGTGCCAGTCGAGGCATCGCCGGCGGTAGATTCAATGTGCTCACGGCAGCACAATTAGATTCTAATCTCGGTCGACTGCGCCTCGGCTAGATCATTCCTTGAATGACTCCAGCGTCATCAACATCCAGCTTGAAGGCCTGAGGTGATTTGCCGAGTCCGGGCATGAGCATCATTTCACCCAGGACGGCGACCACGAACCCAGCACCGGCGGACAAAGAAGCGTCGGTGACGGTCAAAGTCCAACCTCGCGGCGCCCCCAGTTTCTCCGGATCGTCCGTCAAAGAAGCTTGCGTCTTGGCCATGCAGACGGGCAGGCTGCCATAGCCGAGTTCGGCAAACTTCTCCAGCTTCTTCCGAGCCACCGATTCGAAGACAACGTCTCCCGCCCCATAGACCTCTTTGGCGACGGTCTCGATCTTCTCTGCCAGGCTCAACTCGGGTGGATAGAGCGGGCGCACCTTGCCAGGAGAAGAGGCGCTGATGGCGCTGATGACCTTCTCTGCGAGGTCCACTCCACCGGCGCCGCCTTGTTCGTAAACGGCCGAGAGTGCGCTCTCGACTCCCAGATTGCGGCAGAATGTCATGATCGAATCGAGCTGCGCCGAGGTGTCGGAAGGGAAGCGGTTGATCGCCACCACCGTGGAGACTCCGAATTTACGCAGATTCTCGATGTGCTTGCCGAGATTGGCAAAGCCGGCGTCAAAGGATGTTTGCCCGGGGCCGTGGCGCAACAGGGACCGGGTGGAAGCGATCAATACCGTGGCTGATGGCTGCAGCCCGGCCGACGGCATCACGATGTCGAAGTATTTCTCCGCCCCCAGGTCGGAACCGAAGCCGGTTTCGTTGACCACATAGTCAGCCAGGTGCAGACCCATCCTTTGCGCCAGAACGCTGCTGGTCCCGTGGGCAATATTGCCAAAGGGCCCGGCATGCACGATGGCAGGCGTGTGCTCGGTGGTCTGCACCAGGTTGGGCATGAGAGCGTCGTTGAGCAACACCATCATGCCTCCCGTCGCCTTCAGGTCCTCGGCGCGGACCGGCTTGCCCTTCAGGTCGAAGCCCACGACAATCTGATTCAGCCGCTGCCGCAGATCCTGGTGGCTGCCCGCGAGCGCCAGGATCGCCATGACTTCCGAGGCGGCGGTGATCACGAAGCCGGTCTCGCGGGCCGGGCCGTTCGTCCGCCCGCCCAGGCCGGTGACGATGCTCCGAAGCGCGCGGTCGTTCATATCCAGGGTGCGCGGCCACATGATGTTATTGACATCAATCTGCAGGCCGTTACCGTGATGGATGTGCGCATCCAGCATGGCCGCCAACAGGTTGTGCGCGGAGGTCACGGCGTGGAAATCGCCGGTAAAGTGCAGGTTGATTCTTTCGTTGGGCAGGACTTGGGATCGGCCGCCCCCGGTTGCACCACCCTTCAAGCCGAAGACCGGGCCGAGCGATGGCTCACGCAGGGTAACGATCGCTTTCTTGCCAATCTTGGTGAGCGCCTGGGCCAGGCCAATGGAGGTGACGGTCTTTCCCTCGCCGCTGCTGGTCGAGGTCATGGCTGTCACCAAAATGAGCTTGCCCTGGGTGGCAGGGCGGGCCTCGGACATCAGTCCCAGCCGCAGCTTGGCCATGGAGGCTCCCCATGGTTCCACATACTGCTCGGCGATTCCCAGCTTGTCGGCGATTTCCCGGATCGGCTTCAGGGATGATGACATATAGAGTGGCTCCAGCAGCGGCTTAGGCGCCGCATTCTCTTGCTGTCCGGCTCAGTGACCTCAATCACTGCAGAGGAGCAGGGCGCCGGCTGAAAATAACGCTTGAGGATACCAGAAGTCGGTTTGCGGGAGGCTGGTCATGGTCATCGCATCCGAGTTGAGAGCCGGCATGGTCGTCCGCATCGAAGGGCAGATCTACAAGGTCCTGGAAGTGGAGTCCAAAGCCGGGGCCGCTAAACTGTCCGGGGTGGTGAAGACCAAGCTGAGCAACGTCCGGAGCGGCCGGCTGTGGGAGCCGCATTTTCGTCCGCAGGAGCGGCTGGAAGATCTGCAACTCGAGCGCAAGCCCATGGAGTTCCTCTTTAGCGAAGGAGATACCTGCACTTTTATGGATCCGGGCAGCTTCGAGCAAGTCGAGGTTCCCTCGGCTATCCTGGGGCCGGGAGGGAACTTTCTGCAATCGGGGATGCTGCTGCCGGTGGAGTTCTTTAAAGGAGAGCCCATCAGCGTGGTGCTTCCGGATATCCTGGAAGCCCGGGTGGCCGATACCGCGCCCCCGGTACACGCGCAGCAGGACAGCACCTGGAAGGAGGCGACGCTCGACAACGGTCTTCCCATTCAGGTGCCATTGTTCATTGCTCCGGGCGAGGTGGTGCGCGTCGAGGTGAAGACCGGCCGATACATCGAACGAGCGCGCAGCGAACGTAAACGGAGCGCGTGAGCGTACATTCTTTTCTGAATACATGACCGGTTTCGAAGAGATCGAACACACGGCCGACCGGGCATTCCGCGCGCGTGGCCGCGACCTGGCGGAGCTGCTGGAGAACGCCGCTCAAGCGATGGCTGCTCTGGACCAGCCTGGCTCAGGGGAGGAACCATTGATCACGCGCGAGGTCGAGGTGAGCGGAGTGGACCGCGAGACGTTGCTGGTGAACTGGCTGAACGAGATCCTTTACCTGGAACAGACCCGGGGCGAAGTCTATGATCGTTTCCGCGTCTTGGAGGCGGATGATCATCACCTCAGTGCGCAACTGGATGGCAAGAAGTCGAGCAGCAGGGTCTCGCACATAAAGGCTGCCACGTTTCACAATCTGGAGATAAGACAGAGTCTCGAAGGGTTGGAAGCCACCGTCGTGGTGGATGTCTGATCGAGCTGGCGGCGGGTGAAAGTCATGGTCAGCGAACACAATCTAGTGCGGGTCGCCGAATATGTCTGGGAGATCCCCCCGACCTTTCGTGAGGACATGCGTGTGCCCGCGCGCTTGTATGCCGATGAAGACCTGCTGCATGCGGCCCTCGGCGACAACTCCATCGTCCAACTGGTGAACACAGCGACTCTACCGGGAGTGATCAAGCACGCCATTGCCATGCCCGACATACACCAGGGTTACGGATTCCCGATTGGAGGAGTGCTGGCCACACGTCTGCCACAAGGGGTGATCTCCCCGGGCGGGGTCGGGTACGACATCAACTGTGGCGTGCGGCTTCTGGTGTCACCGGCGGCAGTCGAAGAGATCAAACCATTCCTGCAGGAGATTGCTTCTGCCCTGTACGCGAACTGCCCGAGCGGCGTGGGCTCCCACGGGCCACTGCACCTGAGCAGCAGTGAACTCGATGGCGTGTTGCACGAAGGTGCGCGCTGGATGCTGGGCAAAGGATACGCGCTGCGCGAAGACCTGGACCGCACCGAGGAGTTCGGCCGCATCCCTGGAGCCGATCCGACTTACGTCTCCGCTCGAGCCCATGAACGGGGACGCAACCAGCTTGGCACCCTGGGGGCAGGGAACCACTTCATCGAGGTGGATCGAATCGCTGCCGTGTACGACGAGACCATTGCCGCGCGCCTGGGCATTTACCAAGGCAACGTCGCGGTACAGATTCACTGTGGTTCGCGTGGTTTGGGCCACCAGGTCTGCGAGGATTACGTAAGCCGCTTCCAGAAGACGGTGCGGGACTACGGCATCACCTTGCCGGACCGCGAGCTGGTTTGCGCACCCTTCGACTCGAGCGAAGGGCAGGAATACTTCCGCGCCATGGCCTGCGCGGCGAACTTCGCCTTTGCCAACCGGCAACTGCTGGCGCACTTGATCCGGCAGAGCTTCGAGCAAGTCCTGGCGGGCAGGGTGGAGAACTTCCACCTGCAACAGGTTTATGACATCGCGCACAACATGGCGAAGGTTGAGGAACACGCCATCGAGGGCCACCAGATCCGTGTGTGCGTACACCGCAAGGGCTCCACGCGGGCCTTCGGGCCGGGCTCCAGCGTTCTGCCCGACGATCTGCGCGACATCGGACAGCCGGTGCTGATTCCCGGCTCCATGGGGACTGCATCGTATGTTCTGGTGGGCACGCCCGGAGCCATGGAAGAGACCTTCGGTTCGACCTGTCACGGGGCCGGCCGAGTGATGAGCCGGGCCAAGGCCAAGAGGATGGTGCATGGAGCAGAATTGCGACAGCAATTGAAGAGCCGAGGCATCCTGGTGTGCGCGGGGTCCATGAGCGGGCTGGCGGAGGAAGCCCCGGGCGCCTATAAAGACGTTGCGCGCGTGGTGGACGTGGTGGACCGGGTGGGGATCGGCAAGAAGATCGCGAGATTGGAGCCAATCGCCGTCATTAAGGGTTAGATGTCGCCGGTCCTACCATCTGGTGGCCGAGACTTTTGTCACAGCATCCTTTCCAGTGCGAGCTACACTTTGCGTATGCCTGTCCAGATAGGCGCCAGTGTACGCGATTTCTCCGACCCCACCGGCTTGCTGTCCGATTGCCACCGCCGGGTGGAAATGTTCATCGGGGCGCTCTCCAAGATTGGTGAATTGGGAGACCGACCGCTCACCCAGGATGAGCGAAACGACCTGGACAGAGCTCTGCGATATTTCCGCGAGGCTGCGCCCAAGCACACCGCCGACGAGGAAGAGTCATTGTTTCCCCGGCTGCGGAGCATGTCCGATCCTGATGTGCAATCTGCGCTGGAGGCGCTGGCCCGGCTGGAAGAGGAACACCGCTGGGCGGCTCCTTTGCATGCCCAAGTCGAACGGATAGGTCAGCAGTGGCTGGCCGATGGACGCTTGTCCTCGGAACAGAAGGGGCGTTTCCGATCGGCCATCGCCGAGCTCGCCGCCATGTACCGTGCTCATATTGAGGTCGAAGAACGACTGGTATTCCCCCTTGCCGCACGAATTCTCTCCCGCGATGAGAAATCCGCGATCGCAGAGGAAATGGCCGACCGTCGTTCCTTTGAACGGCGCTAACCGGATAGCCTGCCACCGTTCCCTGTGACTTGGGTACTTGCCGAATCGCGCTCCGCACGGCGAGAATGTCTCGCTGCACCCATGGCCGTAGGAGGATTGTGTGCCGACGACCGAAGTCGAAACCAAGTCCCTTCCAGAAAATGCCTATCAACCGCTGAAACCAGGCGAAACCTACCCGCCGATCGTACCCGCCGAAGCGCACTTGCCGGAACTCACCTCACGCTCCATCGGCTGGGGCGTCTTGCTGTGCGTGATCTTCACCGTCGCCTCAGCGTACTCCGGGCTCAAGGTCGGCCAAGTGATGGAATCCGCCATCCCGATCTCGATCCTGGCCATCGGTCTGGCGCGTCTTTACGGCCGGCGGTCGAGCCTGCTGGAGAACGTGATCATCACCGGAATCGGCGGCGTTGCCGGTTCGGTCGTGGCCGGCGCAGTGTTCACGGTCCCCGCCCTCTATATCCTCAAACTGAATCCGCACCCGGTGCAGACCATCTTCATTTGCTTGGCAGGCGGTTGCCTTGGGGTGTTGTTCCTGATTCCCCTGCGCCGCTACTTCGTCCGCGAGATGCATGGGTTGCTGCCATATCCCGAGGCCACGGCGATCACCGAAGTGTTGGTCACCGGAGAGAAGGGTGGCTCGCAGGCCAAGCTGCTGCTGCAGGCCACGGCCATCGCCGGTGTGTATGACCTGTTTGTGACCACATTTCAAGTCTGGAAAGAGTTCGTTAATTTCCAATTTGTACCGGTGATGCGTACGCTCTCCGAGCGTGCCCGCATGGTGTTCAGCTTCGACGCCATCGGTTTCATCCTCGGTCTCGGCTACGTGATGGGACTGCGCAGCTCCATGCTGCTGTGTGCCGGCGGCGTGTTGTCGAACTTCGTCCTGGTGCCGTTGATCTGGTTCATCGGCAGCCACCTGGACAGCGCCGTGTACCCTGCCGTCATTCCGATTGCGAAGATGGATGCGCTGCAGATCTACCGGAACTACGTGCGCTTCGTCGGAGTGGGCGCCATCGCCACCGCCGGGATCTTCGGCATCGTCAAATCGCTGCGCATTGTCGCGGGATCGTTCGGCATCGCCCTGCGCGTCTTCCGCAAGGGTGAGAGCACGACTCCGGAGCGCACCGACCGCGACATTCCGATAATCGCTATCCTCCTGGGCGTAGTGATCGGCGCGATCGCAGTAGCGGCCCTGCTCGGGCGTCTGCCGGTTTCCTGGAGTGTGGTCGCGGTCGGCCTGGTATTGACCCTGGTGTTCTCGTTCTTCTTCACTTCGGTCGCAGCCAATGCCATTGCCACCACGGCCCGCAACCCGGTTTCCGGCATGACGATGCTTACCATCATCATCTCTTCCGTGGTGCTCCTGGAATTCGGGCTCTCCGGCACGACCGGCATGTTCTTCGTCATGGCAATTGCGGGAATGGTATGCACGGCGCTGTCGGTCTCGGGACAGGCGATTACCGACCTCAAGACCGGATATTGGCTGGGCTCCACGCCGTCCGCGCAAGAGCGAATCAAATTCGTGGGCGTGATTGCCGCGGCCGTTGCCGCAGGACTCACCGTGGTCATGCTGGCGCGAACATTTCAGTTTGGCGAAGCCTTCCCCGGGGACGTGAGGCCGGTGCTGGCGTCTCCGCAAGCCTCCATCATGAAGGCACTGGTGGAAGGCTTCATGAGCCATCAGCCCGTGGCCTACCTGCTATTCGGCACTGGCGCGATGGTCGCTCTGATGATGGAGATGCTGGGACAGCCTTCGCTGATCTTCGCCCTGGGCATGTACCTTCCGCTCGAACTCAATACCCCGGCGCTGGTGGGAGGCTTCCTGTCGCACTTCTTAAATAAACGGGCCGAACGGACCGGCGGCGAGCACGGGCGGACGATCCGCGAGCGCGGCGTGATCATTGCTTCGGGTCTCATGGCCGGTGGTGCCCTCGGGGGAGTGCTTGGCGCCGCAATGCGCCTGATCCCAGGCTATCGTGAAGACCTGATCAAGACGCCTTTCTACTCGTATGATCCCGTGTCGCAGACGGTTTCTGCGCTGATGTTTGTCGGCCTCTGCCTGTACGTGTGGTACGGGTCGTTGAAGAAAAGAAAGGAACTCTGATGGACCAGGTGGGAAAGTTCGTCGCAGACTCTGTTCTCGGCATTGATACGCTCTGGGGCGGCGACGTCATGTGTCCCTCGGGTACGGGACGCTTCATCGCAGATTCGTGGTTTTCCGATGAACCTCTGCCTGCGGCATACACGACGCCGGCCGCGGCTAAAGTGCGGGCGGGAGGCGGTGTCGCGACTAAGAGTGTGGATCGCGAGGCGGTAACGGAGTACCTGCGCCAGGTGGATCTTCCTGCAGCGATCGCCGGCGTTCGCGCAGAAGCCGGAAAGCTGGAACGATTGCGCAGCCAATACCTGCTGGGTCTGGCGGATTGCCTGGAGGCGATGTGGGACCTCGCCATGGAAATTCTGGGCAAGGGCGAACCTGTCCCCTACCCGCGCTGCGTGGAGTCGGTAACCGGCCGGCCCCCGGAGCCATCCCGCCCACAGGCCAAGCGGGAACGCGTGGCCGAACTGCTGGGCCGCGCCGGCTATGCATCGTCGGGATCGAACGGGCTCTTGGGCGCAGTGGATGCCTGGCGGCGCGAGCGATTCGTCCCCATGGCCTCGGTGCGCGCGTTCGGCGCCGCGGTGATCGCTTACTTTGATCAACTGAGCGCGGCGAACGTTTTGCCCTATCTTCCCAAGGAACTCTCCGCCGTCCCGCGGGCGAACATTGAATTTCTTCCCATCAAAGACGCCTGGTTCTCGGGTTCGATGAACTACATCGGGCGAGCGCGGAAGGCCGACGGCAGCCCCAGGTACGAAGCGACCTACGAGATCAATGCATCGTTACAAATCTCGTTTCCCGAGTTTCAGCACCTCGTCAGCCATGAAGTTGTGCCTGGGCATGTCACGACGTTTGCTTATCTGCAGGACCTGTATTTCCGCAGGCGCGCGGGCTTCGAAGCGACGGTGCTGACCATGAACACGCGGGCCGCAACGCTGTTCGAGGGAATTGCCAACAACGCGGTCCTCATAGCGCACGCGGTGACCGAGGTCGAGCAACTACCGGACGAGGACCTGCAGATCGGCGTATTGCTGGCCTTGCTGCAGGACGACGCCAAGAACCAATCGTCGTATCTGACCTGGGGCGAGGGACGAAAGCGCGAGGAAGTCGCCGGCATCCTGCGGCGCGATTTCCTGGTCACAGAAGAACGTGCCGACAAACTCTCCGGGGCCTGGGGACGCCATCCCCTGCTCGGCCGCATGTATCTCCCCGCCTACCGGTCGGGCACAGAGAGGATCGCCGAGCTGCGCAGGAACTACCCGGCGAGCCGCATTCTGCCGGCCGTCTACGGCTGCCATGGATTGGTTGATATCCGGACCTTGGATGAGGTGCTCCAATCGGGGCAAGCGGCGTAGATGGCGCAGGCCGCCCAACTCCATTCGTGGTGTGTTAGATTGAAGGAAAGTGGGCGCGTAGCTCAGGTGGTAGAGCAATGCCCTTTTAAGTCCCGAAGAAACGCAGAATCAGAGCGTTAGCGGGAATGTCGGGAACGGAAAAGCACCTTCGGAGCAGGCGGGACTGGCTTCCGTTCCCAGATTCGTTCCCACGTTGAACCTGGCCGAATGTGGCATGCGCCGCGATAAACAGCTAGTTCTGGAATTCGTTCAGGCTTACAACCTTGCACGTGGAACATCTTTTTCAGTTCACTCATGGCCGGAGGACGAAGACCGACGCACGCCTGCTGTCGAGGCACTTTTCCGCGACGCTAGCAGGGTGATGGCTGTTGAACACACGCTCGCGCAACCGTTTGTCGGTGAACGACAGGACAGCGCGATTTTCAGACGTGTTGTGGTTCCGTTCGAAACAGACGAATCGTTGCGGGTCCCA
>DATKLE010000087.1:0-24286 GCA_035542575.1 Terriglobales bacterium
TTCACAATTCGACACCCCACTCCTTATTCCCTTGACTCAAATTGAGATGAGGGGCTACTTTTCCTCTATATTCAATTACTTGTGGTTCTTGCGGAGCCGGCAGGCGGTGCCTTTCTGACTATGCAAGCTGGAAATACGACCGTGTTGGAGGGTTCCGGTTCCCGCTCCGATGAGGCTTTCCAAAAACTCCTGCTGCAGTTTTCCGCCGCCGCCGCACGCGGCACCCCAACCCCAGAGCTGATTCATCTGTTCTGCCGCGCTACCCGCGAGTTCTTTCAAGCCGACGGCGCCTACTTCTGGCGGCTCGCTTCCCCCGCGGAACTGGTTGGCACCGAGGCCGACGGCTTCATGGCAGACCGTTTTCGTGGCACCCGCCTGAAGCCCAGCCAAAGTGCCGTAGCCGTCGAGGCCATCCGCAGTCGCCGCACGGTTTTTGTCAACCACGTGGACCCAGCTCGTTATCCCATGGCCGCCGAGTACCACGCCCAGTCACTGATGGCGGCGCCGCTGGTGGTTGCCGGCGAAGTCATTGGCGCCGCCGTCTTCCTGCACATCTCCGAGCCCGCGTTCTTCAATGATGACCTCTGTGCCAAGGCCACCATCCTGGCCGGGCAGTTGGGCAGCCTGCTGGAGGCCAGCCGCCTGCACCAGATCTCGCGCGAAGAGCATCGCCGGGCCGAAATCCTGGCCGAGGTCGCCCAGGCATTGCATTCGGTGCCGGACGCCTGTTCGGTGGTGGAGGCCCTGGCCGATCGCCTGCGTATCCTGCTGCGCACGCGCCTGGTCTGCATTCTGCTGCGCGAAGGGGCCAGCTTCGCCCTGACCGCGGTGGCGGCGGAGTCGCCTCAACTCGCAACTTCCGTCCGCGGCCGCCACGACCGCAAGGGTCTTCAATTCGCCGCCGACTTGGCCGGCCGCGCCGTGGCTGCCGGCGAACCCATCACCGTCGCCATTGATCCTGCGACCCATGCGCTCGGAGACCTGATCCCGGCAGGGACTCTGATAGCCGCCCCGCTGCGCACTTCCCGCACCCAGGGCGCCGTCCTTGTCTACCCACGCCAGGAAGGCGCGTTCAACGCGGACGAGAAGTCCCTCGTTTCTTCGGTGACCGGCTTTGGCGCCGTCGCCATTGCCAACGCCGAGTTGTATGACACTGCCCGGGCCCAGGCCCACGAACTCCACCAGTTGCTCGAAATTTCTTCCGAGCTCGGCTGCATCGGCAACCTGGATCAGTTCCTGCAGCGTTTCTCCCTCCACGCGGCCGATTTCCTGGGTTTCGGCCGGGGCTTTATCGGACTTCTGGAAGACGACGGCACGTTTCACGTGCGCTGGGGAGCGGAGAATGGCAAAACCGTGCCGGTTGATTTGCTCTTCCCCCACGGAGTTGCCAGTCAGGCCCTGCTCAACAAGGAAGTGTTCTGGGCCGACGATCCCTCCAAGGTCCCCGGCGCCAACCTTGAGCTGGTTGCGCGATTCCGGGTTCGTCAACTCTTGCTCGTACCCTTGCTGGGCAGCGACGGCGGCGTGCTGGGGATGTTTGGCGTGCTCGACCGCCTGGACCGGGCGGGAATTTCTCCCGAAGATGTCCGCCGGGCGAAAGCTCTCGCCGGGCAAGTCGCCGTCGCTCTCGAAGTCGCTCGCAATCTCCATCTCTCCGAGCAGCACCGCCATCGCGCTGAGTCCTTGATGGGTCTGGCCCTGGAACTGAATTCCCTGCTCCAACTCCCCGAGTTCGCCCGGAGGTTCGTCAACCGCGCGGCCACCATGACGGAGGCTCGCACCGGGGCACTGGCGGTCAAGCAGGACTCGACCCTGGAGGTCCTGGCCATGCAGTTTCCCGGCGTGGACGCGGGTCAGGAACGCACATTGTTACGGCGCTTCGAACACGCCTTGAAGGAAGCCTTATCTGAACACTCGGAAACCATCACTT
Organism: Terriglobales bacterium; assembly: GCA_035542575.1. GTDB lineage: Bacteria > Acidobacteriota > Terriglobia > Terriglobales > Acidobacteriaceae > JAIQET01. The sequence continues at coordinate 1,931 of DATKLE010000087.1, forward strand.
CCGCCTCGGCAGAGGAGCTTTTCGGTTCTGCCTTGGCCGCGGATCTGGGCTGGAACGACTGCACCCTCGTGCGCTTGCTGGGCGCGTCCGGAGAGTTGGTGGGGGTGCTGTGTCTTGCCGATCGGGTTCAGCCTCTCGCCCGCGATGACCAGCAACTGCTGCAGGCCATCGCCAATCACGCCTCCATTGCGCTGGACAATGCCCGGCTCTTCACCCGCATGGACCAGGCCAACCGGCACTGGATGGAAATCTTCGACGCCATCACGGACTTCATCGTGGTGCATGACGAGCCCGGCAACGTATTGCGGGTCAATCGCTCGCTGGCGGATTTTATTGGCGTGCCCGCCAGGGAACTGATCGGGGTCAACATGGGCGCCTTGCTGGCCATGGGCGAGCACGCCCCGCTGCAGGCCTGCCCGTTTTGCGGCGCCGGCGGCGAGGCGGCCAGCGAGTACGTTCATCCGGTGCTGGATCGTACCTACCTGGTCTCCACCTCGCGGGTTCACGGGGCCAACAACGAGGGGCTGCAGACCATTCACGTGCTCAAGGACACCACCGACCGCCGCGAGGCCGAGCGCCGCTACCGCGAACTGTTTGACAACATCCAGGAGGGACTCTTCTTCTCCACCCCGGACGGCCGCTTCATCGAGGTCAACGACGCCATGGTGCGCATGCTGGGGTACCAGAGCCGCGAAGAACTGCTGCAGGTAGATATCCCAACCCAGCTTTACTTTTCCCCGGAACAGCGCCTGCGCACCGCTCAGACGATCGAACAGCGCGGTGCCATGCGCAACTACGAGGAAACCTTGCGCCGCAAAGACGGCTCTCTCATTCACGTCCTGATTAATGCCTTTGCCGTGCGCGACGCTCAGGGCCGGGTCCTGCAGTATCGCGGCCTCATGCTCGATATCAGTGGCCTGAAGACCTTCCAGGCGGAACTGCAGCGGGAGCGGGACTTTTCCGGCAAGATTCTCAACAACACCCAGAGCCTGATCCTGGTGGCCGACACCGCGGGCCTAATCAGCTATGCCAACCGCCGCTGGTTCGAGATGGGCTACGAACAGAGGCAGATTGTGGGGCGGCCCCTGGAAGATCTGGTCGCAGCGCCCCGACGCCAGGTCCTCAGCGACGCTTTCGCAGCCACCCTCGCCGGCCGTCAGGTGGACAATCTTGATCTCCAGGTTCTCCACGGCGACGGCCGGGTGGGCCAGTTCTCCGCCAATCTCAGCCCCATGCGCGACGAGCAGGGCAACGTCGCCAGCATCGTCGTGGTCATGAGCGATGTGACCGACACTGCCTTGCTGCAGGCCAAGCTGGTCTATGCCGAGAAACTGGCGTCCCTCGGCCAGCTCGTCTCCGGGGTCGCGCACGAAGTCAATAATCCGCTTACTGCCATCCTCGGCTTTGCCGACCTGCTGATGGAGAACGACGATCTCCCCGAAACCGCGCGCAAGGACCTGCGCGTCATCCTGCAGGAGGCCCAGCGCACCAAGCAGATCGTGCAGAACCTGCTCAGTTTCGCCCGTCAGATGCCGCCCCAGCGTAAGCCGGTGCAGCTCAACTCCATCTTGCGCCGCACCCTGCAGCTGCGCGCCTATGACTTCCACAGCCACGGCATCGAGGTCACCGAACAACTGGACCAGGACCTGCCTCCGGTCATCGGCGACTCCCACCAGTTGCAGCAGGTGTTCCTCAACATCCTCAACAACGCTTACGACGCCGTGCGGGAAACCGGCCGCCCCGCTCGCATCGAGATCATGACCGCCCGTTCGGGTAACTTCGTGGAAGTCTCCTTCCGCGATAACGGACACGGCATCTCTCATCCCGACCGCATTTTTGACCCGTTCTTCACCACCAAGGAGGTGGGCAAAGGGACCGGGCTCGGACTCAGCATCTGCTACGGCATCGTGCACGAGCACGGGGGCGAGATTCTCTGCCACAACAACCCGAATGCGGACGGCGCCACGTTCATCGTCCGTCTTCCCGCCCAGCCAGAAACGGCTTCCCTGGGAGCGGCCGCCGGAGTTACACAGCGATGACACGCCCTGCCGCCAAACCCGGTCTTTTGCCCGTCCTGCTCATTGAGGACGAAGCCGGCGTGATGGCTTACGTTCGCGCCACGCTGGAGCGCAACGGCTACACCGTGGTCTGCGCCAGATCGGGTGCGGAAGGCGTGCACCTTCTGGAAACGGGAGAATTTCTCGGCGTCGTTTCCGACATGGTGACCCCGGGCGGCGTCAACGGCGCCGGCGTCCATGCCTGGATTGCACAGCACCGCCCGCAGCTGGCTTCACGCATTGTGTTCATCACCGGCGATATCGCCAACGAAGAAACCGTCGAAACCCTGCGCCAGACCGGCGCTCCCTGCGTGGAGAAGCCGTTTCGCGTGCAGCAATTTATTGAAGTGGTAGAGAAAACCATCGGGAAGGCATTGTGACCGAAGACCTGCGCATCCGTCTGCTCATCGTGGATGACGAACAGAGCATCCGCAAACTCTGCATGACCGTGGGCGAGGCCCTGGGCTTCTCCTGTTCCGAGGCCGACAGCGGCGAATCCGCTCTCGCCTTGCTCGAGGAACATCCCGCCCACATGATCCTCACCGACATGGTCATGCCCAACATGTCCGGCCTCGAGTTTCTGGAACGGGTCAAGAAGCTGCTGCCGCGCACCGAGGTGGCGGTGATGACCGGGCACGGTTCGGTAGAGACCGCCGTCCAAGCCATGAAGCTCGGCGCCTACGACTACATCGCCAAGCCCTTTCAACCGCTGGAAGAGCTGCGCATGTTCCTGCGCCGCATGGCGGAGAAAATCCGCCTGGTCGAAGAAAACCAGTTCCTGCGACAGCGCATGGACACCGAGACCGAGCTCCACGGCATCGTCGGCGCCTCCGCCAAAATCCAGGATGTGCTGCGCCTGATCTCGCGCCTCAAAGACACCCGCACTCCGGTGCTGATTACCGGGGAGAGCGGCACCGGCAAGGAGCTGGTGGCACGCGCCATCCACTTCCGCGGTTCGTTCGCCAATCGGCCGTTTGTCGCCGTGGACTGCGGCTCGCTCGTCCCCACCCTCATCGAGAGCGAATTGTTCGGATATGAAAAAGGCGCGTTCACCGGCGCCTTGAAGGCCAAGACCGGACTGTTCCAGTCCGCCAACGGTGGCACCATCTTTCTCGACGAGATCGGCGAGCTCCCTCCCGAAATGCAGGCCAAGCTGCTGCGCGTTTTGCAGGAAAAAGAGGTCCGCCCCGTGGGGAGCAACCAGCGCATCAAGGTGGACGTGCGCGTCATTGCCGCCACCAACCGCGATCTCGACGCCGAATACCGCAAAGGCACCTTCCGCAAGGACCTTTACTTCCGCCTGAATGTAGTCACCGTGCATCTGCCTTCGCTGCGCGAGCGCCGCTCCGACATCCCGATGCTCGTGCACTGGTTCCTCGACCGCTATGCCCCCGGAGACTCCATCCAGGTCACCAACGCCGCCATGAAGTGCCTGCTGCAGTACGAATGGCCCGGCAACGTGCGCGAACTGGAGAACTGCATAGAGCGCGCCGTCGCGTTGGGCGACCGCCGCCTCATTGACCTGAACGATCTGCCGCCGGCTATCGGCTCGGCCTCCTCCAAGCTGGAGGAGCCCACGGAGTCGCAAAGCGCCGGCCTCACCACCACCGATCTTGAGGACATCGAGCGTGCCACTATTCAGCGCGTGTTTGAGCAGGTGAAGGGAGATAAGGCCCTCGCCGGCAAAATGCTCGGCATCAGCCGTGCCACGCTCTACCGCAAGCTCAAGCGCTACAACATCGGCACCCGCCCGCAGCTGGGACCCTCCACCGGAAGCCAGGCGCTGCAGTAGAAAACCGCGCCCGTAGAAGTTTGGCGAGCGTCGTCCGGTGCGGGTCAATGGGTGGGAGGTGCTGAAGGTGAAAGTGGTCACCCGCGGCCGCAATGCGCACGGACGGCAAAAGCCCCAGGTCTCGTGCTTTTCGAGACCTGGGGTTTTCCCCCACGCCCTCAAATCCGACCCTATTTCGTCAGTTCAACCGAAACCATCTGCCCACTCGCCGGATCGTTCAGCCCTTCGAAGTACTCCACCTTCGCCTTCATCCCTTCCAGGTCCTTGCAGGGATTCAGGTCGGCGGACGGGGTGAAGTTCAAGGCCGAGTACTGGACCTTATAGTAATTCCGGGTATGCAACTGCAACGCCTTCGTCCCGGCCTCAACCTTCAACGTCATGGTGGCGGGTGCGGAGCACTTCACCTCGCGAAGGATTCCTTTCACCGTCCGCCGCGGCCCGTGCTGCTCCTCGTCCCGGCGAACGAGCGCTGGCCGGCCTTCCTCGTCCTCTACGGATGATTGGTCCCCGGAGAGACGCTGCTGGCCAGCCTCGCGATATTCCCGCTCCGCTCGCTCACGTTGCGCCTGGTATTGCTGAATGGATTCCACCTGGCGCTGAATCGCCGCAAGCTGTTCGGGGTTGGTTGCCAACTTCATAGCATTCTGCAGCACCGTGATGGCGTCTTGGGTCCGGTCCATCTGCATCAGCACGTTGGCCGCATTGAGCCGAAAACCCACATTGCCGGGATCCAGCTCGACGGCCCGGACGCTGAGGATGTGGGCTTCGTCGAGATTCTTGCGCTGCATTCCATAGAATACCGCCAACTGATCGAAGGCCGGAGCAAACGCCGGGTTGAGTTTGGTTGCCGTGCGCAAACTGGCCTCGATCTGCGCCGCGCGATCCGCGTTCAATCCCTCACGCATGGCAATGGACGCGTAATAGTAGTGGGCCAGAAAGCTCTGTGAATCGAGCTTCACCGCCTGTTCGTACCACTTCTCGGCCTCGTCCAGTTTGCCCTCGCGGAAGGCCAGGAAGCCCATGGTCTCGTGCGCCCCAACATTGTTTGGGTCCTCGTTCAGCACCCGGTCCAGCAGCACGCGCGAGTCGCTAAACCGCTGGTTGTACGCCAGGAAATCGGCGCGGATGGCATCGGCCTGGACAAGAGTCAGCCCCTGTACTTTGAAACCTGTCGTATCCACTTCGGTGTTGCCCGGCATCCGGACGTGAAAGAAACCAGCCTGCGACACATATCGTTCCAGATTCTTTTGCAGCACCTTCAAGTCCCCGAAAGTGCGGGTCGCGGCCGTAACTGCATCCACTTTGTTGCTGACCAGCAGCAAGTAGTTCTTCAGGTTGTCCGTCTTTTCCTGCCAGTCCTTGATTTGCAGATAGTGAGTAAGTGCCCATGACTCGGCGTAGAAGATCGAACCCTTGTTGTCCTCATGGTAGTAGGGCGAGTTGCGGTCAACCGCCAGCAGCGTCGTCAGCGGCAGCAAGCGGTTCTGGCGCAGAAGCTGGAGGTTCTCCGCGCTCGGCTCACCCGTCAACACTTCTTTCTCCCTGATCTCGGTGTTCTGGTAGAACTCCGCCAAACCTTCGTCGAGCCATAGTGGCAGCCATTCTTCAGCGCGGCTCGCAACGAGGTGCGTGTATTCGTGATACACCGTGGCATAAGGATGCTCACCCTCGGCATCCAGCCGCAGAAGAACGTAGTTCTTGTCTGCTGCCCGCAAGAAGAGCCCCGAGAGGTTCAACTGGCCCTTGGCCAGGTAGGCTTCCGGTTCCAATGCCTGGAAATCTTTCTTGTCCTTGACCGCAATCACGATGATGGGGGAACCGGGATCGACCTCGACGCTGGGAAATGCTCTCTGAAAAACTGCCTGCATCCGCTCGAACTGATCGGCTACATGGCGCGACTCTTTTTCGTTGGCGTTACTAACGACCGTAAAATGCGGAGTGCGTACTTCCAGCCAACTCTCCGTCTTAGCGCGCGCGACCACGGCAAGGCAGGTGATTACACAGAGGAGCTGCAGAGGACGTCGAAACATATACCTGCCCCCAACAGATATACCGGGGAGGTCGGTCCCGTCAACCAACTCCAGCGCCCGGATGCAGGTTGTGAGCGAGAGGTCGGCGAATCCTCCTGAGACACCTGTTTCATTCTGAGACACCCCGCCCGGGGTGGGCAGCATCGAGCCCCGAGAAGCTAAGTTATCGCCTTTTATAATCAACTGCTTAGACACACATCTCCACCGTCAAGTTTGGCCGCGCTCGTGCATCCTTCTTTGTGGATGCGGTCTGGGTCATGCCCCAAGCCCTGCTAACCGGCAGACCTGGGACCCCAGACCGCATCGGAAACCCTTGGCAGGCGAGGTAGACGGTGCCCAGAGAGGCCACAGCCAGCGCCCGGTCGCGTGAGAGTTCCACCGCCAAGCTGGCGCAGTTTTTCCCCGAAGCGACCCCGGTGCGCATTCCGGTCCAGCTCACCCGGCTCTCAGGGGAAGGCGAGTCCTCGGAAAGCACCCTGATTGAATTCGGTACGCCGCGCGAGGTGCTGTTTGCTTCCGCCCTGCCGCTGGAATTCGCCGACCGGCTGCGCGTGCGCAACTCCGATGGCACCCTCGACACGGAAGCATGCGTGGTGGCCTTGCATTATAACGGGGGGCGAACCGCGGTGGCCGCCCGCTTCACCCAACAAGTTGCCAACTGGATCGTGAAACCATGAATGCCACACCACAACTCAGTGAACTGGCCGAACAATGGCGCAAGGCGCGCCTGCTCTATCCCCTCTATGCCGCTCTGGCCCGGGAGTTCGTGATTGAACTCCCACCATGTGGCGATCTGGAAGCCGGCATTGACGCTCCCCCGCAGGAGTCCGTCGAACTGGCCCGTCAGTGGCTTTTGGATATGGACGAGCGCATTCAGGTCCATCAGCTGCGGCAGTTCCTGCAGACGACCAGCCTGACCAGCGACGAAGGCCTGCGCACCTTGCTGGCCCATCACCTGGGCAAGCCGCAACCCTCCGACTCCGACCGCGACAAGGTGGATTTTCTGCTGGTGCAGTTCTTTTCCCATTGCGCCCCCTCCCGCCTGGAGGACTCTGACGTTGACCTGGACTATGTGGCCCAGGTGCTGGAGCCGGTGTTGGGCAGCGTCGATCTTTCCGTCCCGGACTGGCTCACGCCGCTGGAACAAATCCTGCAAGCTGCGAACGCTTGCACCAAGCTGAGTGACCTGCTCACCAGCGGAATACTGGAAAAAGGACGCAAGCTCAAGGTAGGCTGCGGCGAAAACTTCTTTCAGCCCGCGGCCATGGTGGCCTTTACCCGCTTCAGCTTCCTGATGCGCCGCGTCTTCTTCCGCCTGCTGCACCAGGACCTGAATGCCATCGTGGACGGCCTGCGCCAACTGGAACAGCGCGGCGTTCACAGCCTCGACTGCCGCCGGGCGCAGTTTTCCGCCGACGAACCCACTTCCCGGCTGCGCATGATTTGCCAGTCCTGGAAGGTGATGTTCCACGCCGAATACTCCTCCGGCCAGCCCCTGCGCATGCTGGTGGACATGCGCAGCGTAGTCGATTCAGCCCTGGCGCGTACCGCCAAGGGAAGCGCCGGCAAGCCGGCTCCGGCTCCTCGTGCCAAAGCCGCTGCCGCCAAAGCCGCCGCGCAGGGCCCGGAAATTGTCGAATTTGAAGTCTCCAGCGCATCGCCGGACTGGGGCCCGGACAGCTCTTCCGGCCACAAGCCCGATCCCGGCGACAGCAACGCGTGAGCCATCGGAGTCAGACCAGGTGGAGCAGCCGACTGTATTGATCATTTCCGATGATGCCGACTTCACCCGCGGGGTGACCGCCCGCTGGCAGGCCGAGCGCTGCGTTCCCACGTTCACGCTGATGGGTGGCGATGTCTGTCTGGGAACAGACCCGGACACCTTCGACGCTGCCATCGTCGGCGCGCTCCGCCCGGGAATTCTTCCCGCAGTCCTGGCAATGCTGGAGCCGTCAAAGAAACCCATCCTGCTGCTGTGCAAGGACAGCCAGTCCGCGCAGGAAGTGCGCGAAACCCAGCCCCGGGTCATGGTTTTGCGCCAGCACGAAGGCTGGCTCGATGCCCTGGTCTTGCTTGCGTCGGAAGTCTTGCGGCGGGGCGAGGCGACCGCTCGTGCTCGGCGGCTGGAGCAAGATAATGCCGTATTGCAGGGGCAGGCCGTGCTCGGCCGCTACATGCTGGACATGCGCCACTCCGTGAACAATGCCCTGACTTCGATCCTGGGCAACTCAGAGCTGTTGTTGTTGGAGCCCGGCTCCCTGTCGGCCGCGGCACGCTCCCAGATCGACACCATTCGCAATATGGCGGTGCGTGTGCACGAGATCCTGCAGCGTTTTTCGTCGCTCGAAAAGGAACTCACCGCGGTCGAGAAACAGGCCCGGAACGAAGACCGGATAAAGTCTCAGGCCGCCACCTTGTAGCGGCGGCACGCAATTTAGCCTCCCCCGAACGCGCCTTGGAAGCGCAGCGCCGGCGCCCCCCACCGCCTGTCTCAAGGGCCTCTGGCCCCGCGTGCCAAGGCGCCAGAGGTCAGGCGTATGCATCGGCTCTCCACAAGCGCGGCCATGCTGGAGCACGAACTCTCCGAGCTCCGCCTGATCGTGGAGCGCCAAACCGGTGTGCTGCTCGATGCTACCGATGAAAGCCTGGCCGAGGCCGCCACGCGGTATCTGGAAGCCCAGCACCTCGCCACTGCGAGTGACTTGCTTGACCAGCTGCGTTCCTCGGAGTCAGCCTGCGAAGGCCTGGTTGAGTCTCTGTTCGATGGCGAGACCCGCTTCTTTCGCCATCCCACCGCTTTCGAATCGCTGGCCAGGGTGGCGCTGCCGGAACTCCTGGCCCGCAAATCGTCCGGGAGCCCGCGCAGCCTCCGCCTCTGGAGTGCCGGTTGCTCCACCGGCGAAGAGCCCTATTCCATGGCCATTTCGGTCTGTGAAACCGTGAATTGCAACCACGGCGGATGGAATGTTCACATCGTGGGCAGCGACCTTCGCCGCCGAGCTCTGGAACACGCCGAACGAGGCCTCTATGAGGAAAGCGGACTCGCCCATATCCCGCAGCCACTGGTTCAGAATTACTTCGTGAAGGTAGGGCAACATTTCATGGTGAAGCCGCGGCTGCGCAACCTGGTCCGCTTTGCCCCCATGAACCTGGCCCGGCCGGTTTACCTCGGGCGCTTCGATGCCATCTTCTGTATGGACGTCTTGCCCCACTTCTCCATGGCCCAGCGGGTCGCGCTGGTGCAACGGCTGCACTGCTATCTGCAGCCCGGTGGATATCTATTCCTGGGACACGGGGAAAAGCTTCCGGCCGTGGGCGTGACCTTCAACTGGCAGAAGAACGGCGAGTACCTGCTGTTTCAGAAGCCGATGGCGGCGGCAGCCGGGCAGGGGCGATGAAAATTCAGTCTGATGGTGTCATGAAACGAATTTCAACCCCGTACACGTTTTCCATCCGCATCTTCCCGTTCGTGTTTTTTGGCTTCCATGAGAAGGCGCTGTGATGTCAACCGAAGTTTTTTGTTTTGGGCTTCGATTGTGTGCCTTCGTTTTCTAGCGGAGAGGTTGTCAGCAAAGGGCGAGGGTTCAGTCAAGGTCGAGCGAAGCGAGCCGGAGGGCAACCTTGACGGGTTCCTTGCCCGTTTGCATGCTTTTCCGCAAAACGAAGGCAAGATGGACCCGGAGGGATACCGTTGTGATGTTTTCCGATTAGCAGTTGGTGCGAGGCATTCCCGGCGCGCGATCCAACTTGCACATCCCATTGGACTTGCCTGGATTCAACGCAGCCCAACAAAGAAGTTCGGCGGACATAGACAAATCCATCCGCACCGATTGTCTTAACATTGAGACCGCAAAGTGGGCAGGACGGAACGAAATACCGCCGAGATCGAGGCCCTGTATCGGCAACATGGGGCGGCACTGCTGTTGTTCGCGTCGGCGATTTCGGGTGACCGGGGTTGCGGTCAAGATGCGGTTCACCAAGTGTTTTTGAAGGCGATCGAGGACGGAAGCGTAAGCCAAGCCATAAACAAGAAAGCCTATCTCTTTGCGTGTGTGCGCAACGCCGTTCTTAACGACGCCAAGGTTCAAGATCGACATATTCCTCTCGATGTCGACTCTAAATGGTTTAGTCCTCCTGACCGGGACTATGCCGGAGAGCAGAATCTTAGACGTGCGCTAGGCGAACTTCCGGATGATCAGCGAGAAGTCATAGTTCTGCATCTGTGGGGCGAACTCACTTTCTCGGAGATCGCTGATTTGCTGGGTGTCAGCTCGAACACAGCGGCATCGCGGTACCGGTATGCCCTAGCCAAGCTGCGCGGCTCAATGTTAGCCAAGGAGAACTCTTGTGCAGACTCCCGATGATGAACAATTCGAAGCCTACTTGAAGCGATTCCATCCAATCGCCCCTGAGCCTGTTCCAACACTCAGCGTCGGCCATTCATCTCGGCGTTCGCACCCACTGGGGATTTGGCTGGCGGCAGTCGCAGCCATCCTTGTTATAGGGGCGATCATTTTGCATGTTCGCAGTAGTCGAATGGTCGTTTCGAATACGGCTAGCCATGCTGCAGTTGCCGAGCGGCATGCACCGTCGGAGCCACTAACCATGCGAAGCGCAAATGCTTGGCTCGCGACGGCGCCATCGTTTAAGGCAGCCGTTGACGACCTAGCGTTTCGTTCCCAAACCAGCCCACTTCCGCAAGGCAAACAGAGCGCGGTCGCGGTGCTAAGCAAGGAGAAAATCAGGTTATGAAAATCTTCAACACGATTCCTTCGATGATTCTGATTGCGCTGTTATCAGCCGGTTCGGCATTGGCTCAGCGGAATACGTCCTTCACGGAGAATGCAGCTTTGCGCTACTGGTCGGCATTCTCCGAGGTCCAGGATTCCGGTATCACGGACCAGCAAGCAAAAGAACTCAATGCGATTGTCGACGGTACAGCGCCGTACGACGATTCGAAATACAAGGATCTGCTTGAGAAAAACACATTGGCCCTTGAAATCATGGCCCGCGCGACTTCGCTTCCGAACTGTGACTGGGGATTGGATTACGGGCTCGGGCACGACATCCCGGTGGACTATGCCAAAAAGGCATTGGTCCTTGGGCGGCTGAACGTTCTTTATGCCTTTCACCTGCTTAAGACGGGTAATAAAGATGGGGCGGTTCGCGCTCTGGCGGCTGGCCTGCGGTTTTCGCATGATGTTGGAAACGGCGGATCACTTTTTGCCACACTAATTGCAAAAGACCTTCTGACGGGTCACCTTAGGGCCGTCGCCGGCGCGCTGCGCTTAGAACAGCTATCCGCCGGCCAGCGATCACAACTGCAAACGGCCGTTGCGCGAGTAGGGGAAGGACTTGACTGGCCTATGGCAGCAAAGCGCGATCTTGAAGCCCTCCGCGGAGATTACGCAGGAAATTCGCAAACGTCCGCAGCTTTAACACGGATTATTTCGTCATATGTTGCTGCTCTCAACGATGAGTCCAAACTGCCTGCGCTAGATCAAGCGGTTCAAGGTGCCCCACAGGAACTTGCAAACGTGATCCCGAACGCAAAACGGGTTCTGGAACAAAAACAAGACTTGAACAACACACTTCTGCAGACACGCGCGCTATTGCAATGATGGGGCGAGTCTGAGACCAGCCTCTTCATCCCAGCTGTTAAATTCAACCCGCCTGCGCTTCCTCGGCTGTGTCACAGAGAGACCCTCGTCATTTCCCACCGAAGACTTCTCTCAACAACGCCGTGGTCTGAGCGGCGGGGTTCTTGCGAATTCGCTTCTCCTCCTGCCCGAGCATGTAAAAGAGGCCGTCCAGGGTTTTGCCGACCACGTATTTGTCGAGATCGAACTGACCGGCGAGGACGCTGCCTCCGGGGGCGCTGTTAATCACCTGGTTGTACTGCTGGACGACTCCGACGCGTTCCATGGACTGATGGACGATTGGCGAGAAGGCGGCCGTCAGATCGGCGGAAGCGGTTCGCTTGAAGTACTCGGTGGCAGCCGTGTCACCGCCGGTGAGGATCTGGCGGGCGTCGTCGAAGGTCATCTTCTTCAGGGCCGCGAGAAAGATTGCCTTGGCCTTGGGCGCTGCCTGCTCGGCGGCGCGGTTCATGCCGACTTCGAGCTCATCCACCTTCGCGCCCATGCCCAGCATGCGCAGGCCCTGGCCGACGGTCTTGAGCTTGGGCGGCAGCAGGATCTTGATGGCCGCGTTCTTTAGGAAGCCGTCGGGCTTGCCCGTGAGAGCCACAGCCTTGCCAGTGCTGACCTCAAGCGCCTGTTTCAGCCCGGCGATGATTTTATCGTCGCTCAGGCCGGAGGTATCGCGCTGCGCAAGGGTTTCTTCTGCTTTCTTGAGGGCCTGGTCAAGTTGGGCCGCAGTGAGCGTGGAGCAGGAGAGGAGCAGAGCGATGCTGAACAGGAAAGCGCGCATTGAGATTCCTCGCAGGGAAGAAGTCCTCGGTGATTCTAACGCAACGGGAAGGAATCTCGTCTTCCCAGGTTACGCAAACAGAAATTCTTTCGTTCTCAACTCCCTGATCGTGTCCCTCAACTTCGCCGCCTGCTCGAACTCAAAACGCTTGGCCGCCTCCCGCATCTCGTTTTCCAGTTTCGCGATGTAGGCGTCCAGCTCTTCCTGCGATTTGAACTCTGGCATGCCTTCCGCTTCCGCTCCCGCCAGATCGGTGTAGTCCGCCTCGACGATGCTGGCCAGCGACATCTCCAGCGGCCGCACGATGGACTCCGGCGTGATCCCGTTGGCTTCGTTGTAGGCCACCTGGATGGCGCGGCGCCGGTCGGTCTCGCCGATGGCCCTTTTCATAGAATCCGTCATCACATCCGCATACAGGATCGCCCGGCCGTTCAGGTTGCGCGCGCAGCGGCCTACCGTCTGGATCAGCGATCCGCTGGAGCGCAGGAATCCTTCCTTGTCGGCGTCCAGAATCGCGACCAGTGAGACTTCGGGCAGATCGAGCCCCTCGCGCAGCAGGTTGATGCCGATCAGCACATCAAATTCGCCCTTGCGCAGGTCGCGCAGAATCTTCACCCGCTCCAGCGTCTCTATCTCCGAGTGCATGTAGCGGCACTTGACGCCAACTTCGCTGTAATACTCGGCCAGGTCCTCGGCCATCCGCTTGGTGAGCGTGGTCACCAGCACCCGTTCGCCGCGTGCCACGCGCTCACGAATCTCGTGCAGCAGATCGTCAATCTGGCCCTTCACCGGGCGCACTTCTACGGGAGGATCCACCAGCCCGGTCGGCCGGATGATCTGCTCCACCACCACGCCCGCCGACTTGGTCAACTCGTACGGGCCCGGAGTGGCCGAGACGTAGATCATCTGGTTCATGCGATGCTCAAATTCCTCAAACGTCAGCGGCCGGTTATCGAGCGCCGAGGGCATGCGAAAGCCATACTCCACCAGCGTTTCCTTCCGCGAGCGATCGCCGTGATACATGCCGTGCAACTGCGGGACAGTCTGGTGCGACTCGTCAATGAACATTAGAAAGTCGCGCGGAAAATAGTCCAGCAACGTCGGCGGCGGCTCTCCCGGCAGCCGTCCGGTGAAGTGCCGCGAGTAGTTCTCAATCCCGTGGCAATATCCGACGGATTTGATCATCTCCAGGTCGTACATCGTCCTCTGATGCACGCGTTGCGCTTCTACCAGCCGCCCCTGCTTCTCCAGTTCCGCTTCCCACCACGCAAGCTCTTCTTTGATCGACTGCACCGCCTTTTCCCGGGTCTCGGGCTTCATCACGTAATGGGTCTTGGGATAAATCGGCAGACGCACGTACTTCTGCTTTACCGTTCCGAACAGGGGATCAATTTGCGAGAGCGACTCCACCTCGTCGCCCCACAGCTCGATGCGGTACGCCATATCGTCATAGGTGGGGAAAATCTCAATCACATCGCCGCGCACCCGAAACACGCCGCGTCGCAATTCACCATCGGACCGCTCGTACAGAATCTCCACCAGCTTGCGGGTGATGTCCTCGCGCTTGACCTTCTGGCCCTTCTCCAGAAACAGCAGCATGCCGTAGTAGGCTTCCGGCGAACCCAGGCCGTAGATGCAGCTCACCGAGGCCACAATCAGGCAGTCCCGCCGCTCGAACAGCGACCGTGTCGCCGACAGGCGCAGTTTGTCCAGCTCGTCATTGATGGTGGCTTCCTTCTCGATGTACAGGTCGGCCGCCGGAACATAGGCTTCGGGCTGGTAATAGTCGTAGTAAGAGACAAAGTATTCCACTGCGTTGTGCGGGAAAAAGCTCTTGAACTCGTGATAGAGCTGTGCCGCCAGGGTCTTGTTGTGCGCCATCACGATGGTTGGGCGGTTTGCCTGCTCGATCACCTTGGCCATGGTGTAGGTCTTGCCCGACCCGGTCACGCCTAGCAGGACCTGGTGCTGCTCCCGGTCAAGCACACCCCGAACCAACGACTCGATCGCTTTAGCCTGATCGCCGCGCGGCTTGTAATCACTGACGAGCTTGAAATCCACGGACAGCTGGCCCTTCACAGAAGCGAATTTCAACGAGAAAGGATCTTTCGATTATACCGCCAGCAAGACCGCCGCTGAGTCCGCGCGCGGGCGCAAAAAGGAGCGCGGAGATTGTCTCTCCGCGCCGCGTGACCTGCTTACTGAGTTGTTTATGGAAGCTTGAAGTTCACTGTGATCTGGGTCTGGATGTCCACCGGCTCTCCGTTTAGAAAGTAGGGCTGATATTTCCACCGCCGAACCGCATCCACCGCCGCCTGCGCCAGCACTGCCGACCCACTGAGCACCTTGATCTTGGTAATGCTTCCGTCTTTACTGATGTTGGCCTCCAGCTCCACCGCGCCTTGCAAACGCATCTCGAGGGCTTGCTGCGGATACACCGGCTGGACCCGTTTCAGCAGCAGACCCTGCGAAACCCCCTGGGAAATGCGGATCGTTTGTGGCGGTTGTGCCGGCACATTCACCGGTGCGCTGACGATTCCCGAGAGTGCCTTCCCGTCCGTATTCGCAGCCACTCCAATCACCTCGGGAACCGGGGGTTCCGCGGCTGCAGGGGCAGCAGGCTGTGCCGCCGGCTTCGGAGCGTCGTTCTTTACTACGATCGGCTCCTGGATCTTGGTAATCGTCACGTCTTGGCTGGTGTCGTCCGCAGGCGCCACTGCGACCGTGGTCTTGGTTGCGGAAGGAGCCTTCGCGCTCGGCGCAGTCGCGGCCTCCTGCCTTGCCAGAGGCGTTGGCGCTTTCACTTCTGCCGACGGCTTGGCGGCCGGAATGGCCTCGGGCTCCGCGACGACAGCTTGCGGTTCTGTCGCGGGAGCGGTCGTCTGCGCCGCTGGAGGCGGAGCCTGCTCCGCGGGCTGCGAGGAGTTCGAATGCATCTTGCTCCAGCTGAAATAACCAATTGCTGCCGCCACGATCACCGCCGCGGCGATCAAGAGCTTTTTCTTGCTTCCCCGCCCTTCAGAGGATTCGCCGTCCTGGAGTCGCAGCGCCGAGAAAGCCGGGGGCTCTACTGCCGACTCATCCACTACCGAAGCCTTCTTGATTGCCAGTTGCGGCCTGCCTTCGTCTTTGCCGGGCGCCGCTGGCGTAGGCTCCCACGGGTTCACGCCCGGTGGCAACATCTCCCGGGCTGGGGCGGGGGCGCTCGCCGCGCCCTGTCCACTGCTCAGGTTGCTCGCCGCCGGAGAATCGAGTTGTTTCGGCTTGGCCGCCTCGGCAGCGCGCCGCAGCGCGGATGCCATTGGCTCCGAATGCTTGGACGCGGGCTGCCACGGATATTCCTTCCGCCTGCTGGCAGGCGTGGCCTCGTCCTCTGCCGGCTTGTGAGCGGCGGGCGCCGGATCCTGCATCGATTCCAGCAAAGCTTCGTCCGCCGGCTCCGGTTGAGGCTCGGGTTCCTTTTCCAGTTCGAAGTCGGAGGTACTTGCCACCGGGGCTGTGGGTTGCGCTTTCTGCGGGAATGGCGCGAACGGCGATCTTTCGGCCGGCTTCGCAGCAGTGGCCGGACGCATCGGCTCCAAACTGGCGGGCGTGGAGTGCGCCGGAAGTTCTGCAGGCATGCTCGCGGCGCCCGCGGGCTTTCCCGCTTCCGCCTTGCGCAGCAGACCGCGCGCCACGCGCAGCGTCCCCTTGGACTGCTCCACGTTGATGGGCTTGGTTAGAACCAGGTTCGCCCCGATGCGAAACGCCTTGGCGACACCCGCCTGCCCCTCCACCACCGCAACTGCCAGCGAACTCTGGTTCGATCCTGAATTGCGCGCGCTTTTGAACAGCAAGGTCGCATTCTGCTCGTTTTCGCAGTCCACCACGACGGCGTCAAAGTGCTGCCCCATCAACTTCTTGACGGCTGCAAAAGGCTCGTTGCAGGACTCAACCGTGAAGTCCAGCTCGGTCAGAACTTGCGTGACCACGCGAGCGGTCTTCTCCTCCGGGCAGAACAGCAGAGCTTGGTAACTCATAATCGCATCGTAGGTACACCCGTCAGGCCCAGCAAGTTACGTAGGTAATTGTCGAAGAAGATAGCTTTGCATTCTGAACTGCGACGCATCTGCGCAAGAGGATTGCAGAACTTCGTGAGTGATCTAGTTGGCAGGTTTCTTCCTGGGCAGTTCAAACCGTACCGTGACTTCGGTCTGGAAAGCGGAGGGTTGACCGTTGTGGTAATAGATTTGGTAGCGCCACTGCCGGACCGCTTCCACTGCTGCGGGCGCGAGGCGCGGGTGGCCGTCCAGCACTTGCACCGAGTCCACGCTGCCATCGTCGTTGACTGAAGCCCGCAGCAGCACTTCTCCCTCCAAGTGCTTGTGGCGCGCCCAATCCGGATACACAGGCGCCACTCGGTGGCTTACATGTTTATCCGCAACTTCCGCCGGAACCATGAGGGGTCCACGATCGCTTTCGGCATCGCTGCCGCTCGCAGATGCCGGCAGCGCAGGAGACTTGGCAGAGTCGCCCGCCGTATCGCTTCCATCCCCAGCCTTCGCAGACTTGTCCTTTGACAGGAATCCTTCCGCCACCGCATTGCTGGCAGGCGCAGTCGCCTCCTGATTGGCCTTCGGGCTCGGATTCACAGCCTTTGTGGGCGCCTGCAGCGGTGCTTGTTTAGCCGCCGGCTTGGCTGCCGGCGCTTGGGGGCTGGTCGCGGTTCCCGTAATCAGATGCCGTAGCCTTCCGTACTGCGCCAGCACCGCCGCCCGGAACCCGGGTTCCATCGTCCATGCCGCATAAAACCCCGCCCCGATCAAGAGCACCGCCAGCAGTGCCAGCAACGACCGGCTTGTTTTCCTGCTGCCTACCCTTCCCCGCGCCCTGGATAAGCGCGTGGGCTTCCGTTTGGTCTCCAGATCGCCTTCCAGTTCGCACATGAGAAGGTCATCGTCCTCCGGCGGACGGACCTTCGTTGTGCTCGGCGTGCTGGCTGCGATGCTGGCAGTTTGCTTCCTGAACTTGAAGATGTCTGCCGGAGCCGGCGCAGCGGCGGCTGACGAGGCCATCTCGGTGGGCGCCTGGCTCGGCGCGCCCACACCGGCGGCTGCAGCCCGGGCCAGGGGCGAAGCTACGGCGTCTGGCTGCGGCCGTTGCCAGTCAGCCGGCGGAGTCTGTCCGGGCCGCGGCGTAGAGAAGATCGGTGTCCCAGGAGCGGGAACAACATCTGCAGGCTTTGCCGTGGCGGGGTGCTGCGTTTTGGCTTCGGTGGCCGTTGCCGCTGCTCCCGCTGTCTTGCTGCTCGGCCCTTCCTTCCGATGAATCGCGAGAGCGTTGCGCAGCGTGCCCCGGGCCTGTTCCAGAGACACCGGCTTGGTCAAGACCAGCCTGGCCCCGAGCCGGAAGGCATTCGGCACCCCGGCCTTGCCGTCCACAATCGCGAGCGTAAGGGAATTCTGGTTGAGGCTCGATTGCCGCACGCTGTCGAACGCCAGCGTGGCGTTCGCCATATCGTCGCAGTCAATCAGGATCACATCAAAGCGCTGGCTGGCCAGCCTCTTCCCCGCCGACGCCGGATCAGGGACCTGCTCGAAAGCGACTCCCAGTTCGCTGAGAATTTGCGTGACCGCGGCGAGCGCCTTCTCGTCGCCGCACAGCAGAAGGGCGCGTGTGGGCATGATCGATGCTATGGGCCAAAATCACAGGGGCGCAAGTTACGCTGGTAAGCAAGAACGGCCCCCTTCTCAGGGCCGAATCCAGCCCCATTTCCCCCAACTGCAGCGTCATCCCGAGCCGTAAAAGCCCGCTACAATAGACGCCCATGCGCCTGCCCCTCTGGCTCAAGCTCGGCTGGACCGTCTGGGTCATCGTCTGGGCGCCGTTCTACTGGAAACAATACGGCCTGCAAAATTTCCTGTTCTTCTGCGATCTGGGAAACGTCTTCATCATGCTCGGGCTGTGGCTGGAGAGCCGCCTGCTCTTCTCCTGGCAAGCCACCGGACTGCTGCTCTTCCAGAGCTTGTTCACCATTGACCTGGCCGGCGCCCTCCTCACCGGTGTCCATCTCATCGGCGGCACCGAATACATGTTCGACCCCAACCTGTCTTTATTTATTCGCCTGCTCGGCCTGTTTCACGTGGCGACGCCGCCCTTGCTGCTGTGGGCCATCTGGCGCCTGGGCTACGACAAGCGCGGATGGCTCTACCAGACCCTGACCGCCTGGATCGTGGTTCCCATCAACTATTACTGGCGCCCGCAATTCGACGTCAACTGGGCCCGGGGCCCCTTCTTCCGCGAGCAGCACGCCATGCCCGGCCCGCTCTACCTCGTGGGATACCTGATCGTCGTCCCTCTGGCCGTCTACTTTCCCACCCACCTTCTGCTGCAATGGTGGACCCGGCGCATGGGCACAGATCGCAACTGAGTGCCATACCAGTAGAGAACGCGCCGTTCAGGCCAGGGGATTTTTCCAGCGCAACCCCGGAAAGCGAGCAAAGTCGCGGTCGGTGGTGTTCAGCACCCCGCCGTATTCGATGGTCAACGCAGCCAGGTGGGCATCGCTGACCAGCGCCCCGGGAGCCTGCCCCTCTACGATCATCTGCCTAAAGAGCCGCCAATGATCCTCGCCCGGGGCCAGCAACCGGACATTGGGCTGCTCCAGCCAACGGTCCACCACCGCGACCGCTTCGTTCAGCGTTAACCGCTCGCCCGGCAGCCGGGGATGAGTCATGATCCGCAAGAACGCAGCCACCGTCGGCCACGGCAGGCCCACGGGCTCGGATCCCGAGAACACCTGCTCGACCCAGGCGCGCGCCCGGGCATGCTGCGACGACAGACTGTCATAGGCGTAGAGGAGAAGATTGGCGTCGAGGACGATCACCGGTGCGCCGGACCCTCGAGGCGCTCCAGCAGTTGCTCGACATTCTCGTACGAAAGACCGGAGGGCAGCCCGAGTCTTCGCGGAGTGACCTGAAACGGCTTGCGTGGCGGCCGCTTCTCCGCCATCAGGCCGAGACGAAGGAAGTGGTTGACGGTCTGCTTGAACGACGCCCCGCGGCGCCGGCTTTCCTTGTCCAGGAGCCGGGCCACGTCGTCATCGAGGGAAAGGGTGGTTCGCACATCATGATGCTATAAGCTATGACATCATGATGTCAAGCCCAATTCCTTCTTTTCCGCTTCGCGAATGCGAGACGCGGGGTCTTGGAGGGGACCCAACCCGGCTATCCTTTTTGCGTGTTCTCTGTCTAAGAAGGACGGGATTCGTAGAGTGACCTCGACCGAAAGGAACCCCATGCCTCCCACCCGCGGCAACGGCAAGATCTGTTACATCGAGATGCCCGCCACCGACATCGCCCGCTCCGCCGACTTCTACCAGAAAGTCTTCGGCTGGAACATCCGCAAGCGCGGCGACGGCGCCACCGCCTTTGACGATGGGGTCGGCGAAGTGAGCGGCGCCTGGGTCCGCGGACGCCCGCCCGCCGCCACTCCCGGCCTGATGATCTACATCATGGTGGACAGCGTGGCCGCCACCATTGACCGTGTGGTCGCCCACGGAGGCGAGATCGTCCAGCCCCTCGGCGCCGACGCCCCAGAGATCACCGCCCGTTTCCGCGACCCCGGAGGAAATGTGCTCGGGCTGTACCAGGAACCGGGATAGAGAGTGGGTCTTACACTGAGGGTGCCCCACATCTCGGCGTGTGGCCCACTCATTCGCGTTCGTTGGCCGGTGGTCCACACCTGCCACCCACCCGAAGATGAACTTGAAACTTTCGGGTGCCCTGCATCTCGCGGGCTTCGAGATGTGCGGTCGGCCATATCCACAGGCGTTAGTAAATCGGGATGCGTATTTCCGTGGCTAATGATCCGTGGCTTCGAGCAGGTTCCCATCTTTCGAAAAGCGAGAAAGGTGGGGCACCCAGATTGCAACGGACTGCTCGTTTCAGAAGCTGTAGTTTGCGCGGAAAGGTCGGCCACCCGCCCATTTTTGGAACGCAGTCCGGTGCGGGTGAATAGGTGGGAGGTGCTGAAGATGAAAGCTCGTTCCCCGGCGGCGTGAGTGTCGAGGGACGGGAAAAAGCCCCAGGTCTCGAAAAGCGCGAGACCTGGGGCACCCTCGAAGCATGCGGCGGTATACTGACGCAGACTTGGGCCACCCGTCCGACGAGCCTGGGCCAGCCGACTTTGGAGTCACGCCGGGTGAAGGCCAATTAGACCCTAACGAAACCCTGGGAGATCCTGGCGAGACTTTGGACAAGCTCTGCGATTGCCTGAAGGAACACCCGCTGGCAGCTCTAGACCCGCGCCCGCTATCCTACACTGGGTTTTTTGGGGCAGCGGGGTGTATGCATCCGCTGTTCTGATTCACTAGATTTGCGATGGAGGTTGAGACTCGATGACTGCGCGACAAACTTCAGCGATTGGCGGTGCTATCGGATTGATTGTGTCAGGAACAGTATTGGTTCTTCTTTGGCGCTTTGGGGTATGGCGCCTCATGACAATCGGCAGCACTGATCTGCGGGTTGTGTTGTGGCCATCTTCAGTCATGCTGACTTCAGGTTGGTGCAGCACCGTTCCCGGAATACTGATAACCATATCTTCAATCGCGATCAATTGCCTTCTATATGTGTGTGTCGCGCTCTTATTGCGAGCATGCGTTCGGTTGATCGCCAGTAACGTAGGAGCTCGGGGCAATGTCTCCCATTGACATCGTCGTTGACGCGAACGGCAATACCCTCTCCGACGCCCAGGGCCGCAGCTTCACCTGGGACTTCGACAACCGCCTGAGCTCGATTACGGTGCCCGGAGTCGGAACCACAACGTTCAGGTACGATTTCTTCGGCAGAAGAATCCAGAAGTCTGGGCCACTGGGCACGACGAATTTTCTGTATGACGGAGGCGGGTGGGCCACATCAACCTGAGAGTTGAAGGAGAGTTTGTTTTAATGCCATGGCGCGAATAGGCTGGGGGTGCGCCACTTCTCGTGGTTTTCGAGAAGTGGCCCGCCTACACCCAGCACTCCCTTGTCACGGTCAGGCAGTGTTCCCGTCACATGGCCACCATGCTTTCCCCCGTTGTGGCGTTGGAGCAGTTTTCGCGCCTACGCCTTGGGTGAAGCTGGACGCATCAAGGTGAATGACTGGCGAGTGCTCAAGATGAAAGTGCGCCCCGTGGCTGCCAGTGTCGATGCACCGTCCGAGGCCACTTCTCGAAAACCACGAGAAGTGGCGCACCCACGGTTAATTCGCGTTCGGTGTCCATACAAGCCGCGCTATACTAGCCCGGTTAATGTGGCCCACCCGCCTCGACGAAAGGTCCCTATGAATACTTCAGATTCGGATGCGATTGGCGGTACGCTGCTGTTTTCTCGATCAGCATTTCGTTCATGGTCTTTCTTGGCTAGCACAATAGTGGGCTTGTTATGCATAGCATATGACCTCTACCTTTTAATTCAGCACTGGAGGCAGCTCTCACCGCCAGGAGCTCTGACTCTTTGGATGGCCGGATGTGGAGTCGCTGGTTCATGGCGACGAGTCCTCAGTTATCATAATCGAGCCCGAATCGCTTATCGCGATCGCGTTGTTGGGCCTCAGAGCAATTCCGAACTAAGAGATATGCTGAACCGCGCCGGCAGAGCCTTGAATGACTCGATGTTTTTCTTTCTTACTGTGATACTACTATTGCTTGTGTATATTGGTCACACTTTAGCATAAGCTCCGGGCGGGCCGGCGTATGATTTGAACGGCAACCCGACCAACGACTGTGAGCACAGGACGGGTGGCCCGGGTCTGCGTCAGCATATCTTCCCATTGTGTCCCGCGACATGGTTCGAGGGTGCCCCAGGTCTCGCGCTTTTCGAGACCTGGGGCTTTTTCCCACCCGTTGGCACTCACGCCGCCGGTGAACGAACCTTCATCTTCAGCACTTCCCACCTATTGATCAGCACCGGACCACGCTCCAAGAATGCATACGCGCGGTAACTGCTCCAGCGCCACAGTTCGGGAGATTCCGCTAGTCCCCGCTTCACCGGATTACGATGCATGTAGCGCAGCTTCTCCACTCG
>DATKLE010000088.1:0-22652 GCA_035542575.1 Terriglobales bacterium
TCGAACTGGCGCGCGCCGGAGTGCCGGCCGAGTTGATCTCGATGCCGCTGGCGGGCGCCACGGCCCCGGTCACTCTGGCAGGTTCGATCGTGCAGCACGCTGCCGAGTCCCTGGCGGGAATCGTCATCCATCAACTGGCCAATCCGGGTGCGCCCATCGTCTGGGGAGGCGCTCCCGCCATCTTCGATATGAGCAGCGGCAACACCCCGATGGGGGCCATCGAGACCGCCATGCTCGACCTGGGTTGCGCGCAAGTCGGCAAGTCGCTCGGATTGCCCACGCACGCCTACCTCTGCGCCAGTGATGCCGGGCTGATTGATGCCCAGGCGGGCGCGGAGAGCGGCATCTCCGCTACGCTGGGAGCTCTGGCCGGTATCAACATGATCTCCGGCGCCGGCATGCTCGACTTTCTCGCCTGTCACAGCATCGAGAAGCTGGTCATTGACGCCGAAGCCATCGCCAGCGCGCAGCGTTTGCTCGATGGCGTCGTGCCCCGGACCGACACCCTTGCGCTGGGCATGTTCGCCCAGATCGGGCTGAGCGGAGACTTCCTCAAGTTGAAGGAGACCCGGGCGCTGTTCCGCAAGGAGCAGCACTTCCCCTCC
Organism: Terriglobales bacterium; assembly: GCA_035542575.1. GTDB lineage: Bacteria > Acidobacteriota > Terriglobia > Terriglobales > Acidobacteriaceae > JAIQET01. The sequence continues at coordinate 606 of DATKLE010000088.1, forward strand.
GCGGTAACAGACCGAAGCGGAGACGCCAACGCCCCGAATCTCCACGCCCGTGCCCGGCAGAGAGTGCGGGACCTGCTGAACAGCTATCAGCGTCCGACGCTCGCTCCCGACCGGGAATCAGCGCTTCTGGAAATCGCTCGCGCTGAAGCCAGAAAAGCAGGACTGGAGCAGTTGCCTGGCATCGGCGCGGAGCTGTTGACCGCGGCTTCCTGAGCCGAGTCAGACGGCCACGACTTTTTCGCTGATCCTGAATCCCCGCTGGCGGGCCTCGCGCACAAACGCATCGCCCGCAACCGCAATCTCAAGAGGAATTGAGCCAATCGGCGTCTCGCCGCGCGCCATCATGGCCGCGACAATCGAGAGATGCCAGCCGGTGGTGCGCTGCATGGACGAAAATCCGGTGGCGTCATCGTAGTAGTCGATTACCTCCACGACCGCCTCGGCCGGCTTCCCATCCTTGGTTCCCACGGCCCGCGCCCGGATAATACAGATGTCCTTCACCACGTTCGCGTGCACCTTGGGCTCAAACAGAGCGTGGAAGACGTGCCGCGGCACCACCGGCTTGCCGTCCACCTCGACCGGCGCCAGCTCAAACAGGCCAAGATCGGAGAATGCTTTGAGCTGCGCAAAGGTCCCGGGATAGCGCAGAATCTTGAGCTGATAGGTCTGTAGCTTGCCCTGAAAGGTCCAGGGCGCAGTGGAGACTCCCCCGGCGACAACGAAGGCTTCCAATTTCCCAATTGGCTCAACCTCGATCATCTCCAGTTCGGTGAAGCATGGTAGGTGCGCGAGCTTGCCTTCGCGCAGCACAGTGATCCCGCCGTAATACTCGTTGGTGAGCCCTTCGATGCTGAACGAAAGTAGGTAGTTCCACGGGGGTTGCGGATTCTGCGGAATCCCGCCGTGGTACAGGTACACGTGCTCGGCTTTATCCAGCAGGCCCATGGCATAAACCCCCAGGGTGTTCCCCATGCCCGGTCCCATGCCGCAGTCCGGAACAATGCGCACCCCGGCCCGCTTGGCCGCGGCATCGAGTCCGTGCTGCTGGCGTACGATTTCCGTATTGCCTCCCAGGTCGCAGAACGAAGTCCCGGCGGCGATGGCGGATTTCGTAATATCCAGGTTGTAGAAGTAGGGAACGCAACTCAGCGCCACATCGCGGTCTATGAGAGCCTCCTGAACCGCGTGCTGATCCCGAACGTCCAAAGCCATCGCGTCCGCCAGGTTGCAACCCGCCAGGCGGTTTACCAGGTCAGCCGCGGTCTGGGCTCGCCCGACGTCCAGGTCGGTCAGGGTCACACGCGAGGCATCTCCAAACCTGGCCAGGTCATAGGCCGCGGCTGTACCCTGGCGTCCGGCCCCCATGACGATGTATGAAAATGGCATAAAGCCTCCCTGTGCTCCAGGACGCGTCAGGGTACCAGATCAAGAGCGACGGCACAGTGACGCTCGACGTGTATCCACCTCCCCCGCCGGTGTAAACTTTCCAGCCCTGGTTATGACGCCAGTTTTTCCATGCGGAGCTAGCTCGTGAAACGAATTGTTCTGCTATTTGCCATCATCTCGCTGCTGACTTGCACGATCGCGGCGCAGAGCGCGCCTCAAAGCCCGCAGCAGAAGCCACTCACCATCGAGGCGATTTTCTCCGAGGGCGGCATCACCGGGCGCGAGCCCGGGAACGTCCAGTGGAGGCCGGACAGCGCCGCATTTTCGTACATCCAGCGCAACGACGACGGCGACGACGGCGAACTTTGGCTGGTGGACGCGACGACCGGGGAGAAAAAGCTCCTGGTCAGTGAAAGCAAGCTATCCACCCTCGCCCCGTCCACCAGCCGAATCAGGAACGAGCGCGAAAAGGAGCGTGTGACCCGCTACCACGTCGCCGCTTACCTCTGGTCGCCCGATTCCAAACATATCCTGTTCGATTCCCAGGGCCAGCTCTGGCTCTATGCCGTCAGCAACGGCACCGCCATCCAGTTCACCTCCAGCCCCGAGCCCAGTGTGGACCCCAAGTTCTCCCCCGACGGCACCCGCGTCGCTTACGTCCGCAAGCACAACCTGTATGTGCACCCCCTATCCGGGAGCGAGGAGAGGCAGCTCACCCGCGACCGGGATGAGAACCGCCTCAACGGGGAAGTGGACTGGGTCTACGCCGAAGAGCTCGCCGTGCGCAGCAATTATTTCTGGTCTCCCGACGGCAAGGACATCGCCTTCCTGCAAATGGACGAAACCCAGGTGCCCACCTATCCCATCGTGGACTGGTTACCCACGCATCCCACGGTGGATTCGGAGAAGTACCCGAAGGCCGGTGACCCCAATCCGTTGGTGCGCCTTGGGGTGGTCAGCGCCGACGGCGGCAAGCCGAAATGGATTCGGCTTACCGACAACCCGGACATTTACATTCCCCGTTTCGGCTGGATCCGCGACGGGTTGCTTTGGGCTGAAGTCCTCAACCGCGCCCAGGACCAGATAGACCTCGACTTCATCGACGCGCGCTCGGGCAGGGTGCGCAAGGTGCTTACCGAGTCCGCGCCGAACGCCTGGGTCAACGTCAACGACGACTTCCGCATTCTCAAGTCCGGCGACCGCTTCCTCTGGTCGAGCTGGCGGGATGGCCACACCCATCTTTACCTTTACAGCTTCGACGCACAGGATCCCTTGGCCGCCGACGCCCGGCTCGAGCGCCAGCTCACCCAGGGAGACTTCGAAGTGCTGCAGGTGGATCCCTTTGATGATTCGACCGTCTACTTCTCCTGCAACAAAGGCGATCCTCGCCAGCAGCAGCTCTACTCGGTCAAGCTGGACGGCTCCGGCATGCAGCGGATCTCGCAGCCCGACGGAACCCATGCTGTCAACTTCGCGGCGGACGCCAAACACTACATTGACACGTTTTCGGCCGTGCTGGCCCCGCCCAGTCTTTCCGTCTGCAGCTCCGGAGGTCCTTGCCAGAAGGCCTGGGAATCCCGCGACGTGAGCGGCTACGGTTTGCGTCAACCCAAGTTCCTGGAATTCAAGGCCGACGATGGTACCCCGCTTTACGGCCAACTGCTGCTGCCGCCGGAGAGCGCGGGCACGGGTCAGGTTCCGCTCATCGTCTACGTCTACGGAGGACCGGCCGCGCAGCTGGTGCGCGATGACTGGATGGGGACCCGAGGACTCTTTCACCAGCTCCTCGCCCGCCAGGGGTTCGCGATTTTCTCGGTAGACAACCGCGGCACTCCGGGACGCGACCGCAAATTTCAAACCGCCATCCGCCACCAGTTCGGCGCGCTCGAGCTCAAAGATCAGCTCACCGCGCTCGACCAGCTGCTGGCCCAGTACCCGCAGCTCGACCGCAACCGAGTCGCTATCTGGGGCTGGAGCAACGGCGGCTCCATGACCCTCTATGCGCTTACGCATTCCCAGGTGTTCAAGGCCGGGGTTTCCGTGGCCCCGGTCACCGATTGGCACGACTATGATTCGATCTACACCGAGCGTTACATGGGTTTGCCGAGAAGCAACTTCGAGGGCTACGACGACTCCTCCATGCCCAAGGTCGCGGGCCAGCTCCACGGCGCCCTGCTGCTGGTCCATGGCACCGGCGACGACAATGTTCATTTTCAAAACAGCATCCAGATGATCGACGCCCTGATCAAAGCCGGCAAGCAGTTCCGCTTCATGCCCTACCCGGATAAAACCCACAGCATTGGCGGCGTCGATGACCGTGAGCACTTGTTCCACATGATAGAAGAGCATTTCGAGCGAGAATTGAGATGATGCAAAAAGACCCGGAAGTGACTTGTTGGAGGATGCAAACCGCATGAACCGCGTGACGCTCGGCGACTTCGAACTCACCGCCGTCTCTGACGGCCTGTACCACTCCGACGGCGGAGCCTTCTTCGGGGTGGTCCCCAAAATCATGTGGCAGAGAAAAGTAAAGGCGGATGAGAACAACCAGATTCAGGTCGGCCTGAACTCCATCGTGGTCCGCACCGGCCATCAGACGGTGCTGATCGAGACCGGCGTCGGCAACAAGCTCTCCGAGAGAATGCTCAAGATTTACGGTCAACCGGCAGAACTGTTGAAGAATCTCGAGGCGGCCGGCGTGGCACCCGACGACGTAGACATTGTGATCAACACCCACCTGCACTTTGATCATTGCGGCTGGAACACCATGCGCAAGGGCGGCAAGATTGTTCCTACTTTTCCCAAGGCCCAATACTACGTGCAGGAGGGGGAGTGGCAGCACGGACGCCGCCAGCACGAGCGCGACGCCATCAGCTACATCAGCGACAACTACGACCCGCTCATCACCACCGGGCAGATGCACCTGCTGCACGGCGACCAGGAAATCGCCCCCGGGATCTCTGTCAAGATTTTCCCCGGCCACACCCAGAACATGCAGGCCATCATTCTGAAGAGCGGAGGCAAGACGGCGTGCTACATATCCGACCTCATCCCGACAGGCTGGCACCTAGATGTAACCTGGGTGATGGCGTTTGATTTGTTTCCCCTGCAGACCATCGAAAGCCGCAAGCGCTACTACGCGCAGGCGGTGCCGGAGAAATGGCTGACCATGTTCACCCACGACCCAAACGTGCCGTGGGCGTATGTGGAGAAAGATGAGATGGGGAAAATGAGGATAGCCGCGTAGGGACCGCCGCCTCGGCTGTCGGGTTAACCACGGCTTGAGCAGGTTTTCTTTGCGCCCTTTACGGACTTTCTTCGCGATCTTCGCGGTTAAAGGCTTTGCGGGGCAGCTTCCTGCTGCTGAAGAATTCCCTCGAAGAACGTCTGCACCCGCTCCAGAATCTCTGGCGCCGTCTTCGCCTCATAGATCGCCTTGCGCAACCCCGCCCCTCCCGCCACCCCGTGTGTGAACCACGAAGCGAACTGCTTCATCTTGCCCTCGGCGCCGGGCATCTCTTCTTCGATCAGCATCTGGAAGTAGGTGCGGATCATCTGATAGCGGTCGGCCTCGCTGGGCTGGTCGTAAGGCTTGCACACATCATGCCGGGAGGGCACGACTTCAGTCGTGCCGCAAACCGCCCCAGAATCTCTGTGGGCTTCAGCCCCTGAGGTCCTCCCCTCGGCGGCTGAAGCCGCTGTGAGTTCGCTGCTGACGGCACGGCTGAAAGCCGTGCCCTCCCGATTGCCGTCCTCCCGATTCTCGGCAAGCCACGCCGTGTACTGCGCAATCTGCCGGAAGATCCAGGGATTCGACGGCGCCGTGCGCCCGATCATGACCGCGTCACATCCCGTCTGCGTCACCATGGCGCAGGCATCTTCGGGTGTGCGGATGTCGCCGTTGCCGATGACCGGAATCTTCACCGCCTGCTTCACCGACGCGATCCAGTCCCACTGGGCCTGGCCGCTGTAGCCCTGCTCGCGAGTACGGGCGTGCAGCGCGACGGCGCACAGCCCGCAGTCTTCCGCCATCCTGGCCAGCTCCACGCAGACGATCTCCTGGTCGTTCCACCCCGCGCGGAATTTCACCGTAAAGGGAATCTTCACCGCCGCGCGCACCGCCTGGAAAATCCGTCCAATCGCCGGCAGGTCGCGCAGCAGGCCCGAGCCGCCATTGCACTTGACGACTTTCTTCGCCGGGCAGCCCAGGTTCAGGTCCACCAGGTCGAAGCCGAGGTCCTCCACCATGCGCGCGGCGTCGGCCATCACCTGCGGATTGCTGCCGAACAGTTGCGCCGAGATGGGATGCTCATCTTCGTAGAAGTGCAGGTAGCGCTGCGCCTTCTTGTCCTTGGAGCGCAGGATGCCGTCGGCCGAGGTGAACTCGGTCATGATCAGCCCGCATCCGCCGAGGTTGCGGATGAAGCGGCGAAACACGGTGTCGGTGACGCCCGCCATAGGCGCGAGCACGGTGGCGGGGGTGATCGCCACATCGCCGATCACCACCGATGCAGGCACGGCCTGTGTGGAGCGGACACTCCGGTCCGCTGCCGGGTTTTCCCAGTACTTGCGCACGGAGGCTATTTTACTGCCTTTCGTGCCGCTCTCCGGTGTGTAACAATTCACATGCAGGCACCATTCTATGAACGAACCTGGCAGCTTCGCGTTCGATCGGGCCAACGTCCGCAGACTGACCGGCCGCATGCTCATGGCGGTCGTCTTGGGACTCGCCATCTGGAACCTGATTGTGGCGGTGATGGACTACGTGGTCGTCCCTTGGCTGGGCGATCTGGTTGGGCCGGGTTCGACCCTGCCGCTCTCATTTACGCAGCGGCCGTATGACTATCCGGACCTGTTCGTTTCGGTCATCGAATTCTGCATTGCTGCGATCGTGGCGATTTCCATCAACTGGTACTTCCAGCGGCCGGGAAAACAGGTGAAGGTGCGGGTCGTCAAGAAGACCTCAGTTGCGCCGCAATCTGTAGATGTCGCGGTCGCAACGCAAGTTCAGCCCTCACCGCCAGTCTCACCGCCCCCAGTTCCAGCTCCGAAGCCCATTGTCCAGGCTGCACCTCCCGGTCCGCCGCCTGCAGCGGCGAAGCCTGCAACTCCGCCAGTTCAGCCTGCTCCGAAGCCGAGCAGGCCGCAGCCCGTGAAAGAGGTGCAGTACAACATTGTGGGAGAGCCGCTGCCGCCCGATGAGGATTAGAAGCTTTACGATGAATTAGACAGAGCTTGCCTGATTCGGCACCTCGGAGCAATTGTTGTTTGCTATTTGCCAAATTCGCGTGTATCGATCACAAGTGGGCAGGAGCAATTCATGGCTACCGCAACTAAACAGCCCGATTCCCCGGAACTGCTCTTAAGGAAATGTATTTTCAACTCGCATTCCCGATTGGAGTTCTGGGTTGAATGGATACATTCGGTCGGGGTGCGCCGGATGGTGGAGGTAGGTGTTTACCGAGGGGACTTCGCGGCGGTCATGTTGCAACGCTGTGATTGTGTCACCAGGTATTACATGATCGACCCCTGGCGGCACTTGAGCGACTGGAACAAGCCGGCAAATCAAACCGACTCGGTGTTCAGCGAGTATTACCAGGAAGCAAAAGCTAAGACCGACTTCGCTGCCGCCAGAAGAGTGCTGTTGCGAGGCAAGACTACTGAGGTAATCGATCAGATAGCCAACGGCGAATTGGACTTTGCGTATATAGATGCCGATCACACCCTGAAGGGGATCGCGATTGATCTGATTCGCGTCTATCCCAAAGTACGCGCTGGCGGTTTTCTCGGCGGTGATGATTTCACCAGCTCTATGTGGGAACACAAGACCTCTTTTGAGCCGACGCTCGTGTTCCCGTTTGCTGTGTATTTTGCGGAGGCTGTGGGAGCGACCATCTACGCGCTGCCCTACTCCCAGTTCTGTCTCCAAAAGACTGATTCCCGGAGCTTCGCATTTGTCGACCTGACGGGCCAGTACAGCAACGTCGGTCTGCGAGATCAGCTTCGGCCCGAAAGACTACTCAAGCTCATGATAGGAGAGCGATTCCCACGTCTGATGCGGGTGGCCAAGAAGGCGCGACAATGACTCTTGAAATAGAACAGCTGCCAAGAAAGCGGCACCTGCCCCGTTCCGCCCTGTTTTCCTATCTGTCTGAAACGCCCGTTCTCACCTACACACCCGGAAGCCGCACCCAACCCGAGCTCTTGGGCAGCCCACTCGGCTTTAACTCCACCGAACGGGAACCACCCCCCCCGCCGCGCATACTCGTCGTACGCATCGCCGAAATGCTGCCGCAATGCCGCCTCTTCCCGGCGCAGCTTGAGCAGCACCCCCGCCAGCACCAGCAGAAATCCCACGAACGCATGCACTAATCCAACCACGACAGCAGTGCCCAATACGCCTAGCAGCAGGCCACTGTAGATGGGATGGCGCACCAAGCGATACGGGCCGCGGATCACCAGTTGCTGCTCGGCGCCGATGGTGACTCGTCCAGCCCAGTTTTTCCCCAGCGTGTAGCGCGCCCAGATGGCAAACGCCAAGCCTGAAGCCTGCAACAACAGCCCAGCCACCAGCCACGCTCCGGCAGAAGGCCACAGCCTTTCCTGAACGTAGGGCAGCGGCCGGTGCAGGAAGACCAGCACAAATCCGGCAAGGATGAAGACAAGATAAAGCAGCCGCCCGCCCAGTGGTTCGCGCTTCACGGGAGCCGTCCCTGTGTCTCTCACGCGATGCCGCGCCGAGACGATCCAGTACGCATACCAGACCAGCCAAAAAATCACGGAGACGTTCATACCGTTGGGCCAATGCATGATGATCCAAGAGAAAACCCCCGCCGGAGCGGGGGCTGCATAACAGAATTCTGTGCGAACCCGCAGCCTACTTCTTCGCGGTCTCCGCCTTGGCGTACTTGCGGCGGAAGCGCTCCACGCGGCCGGCGGTGTCCACCAGCTTCTGCTTGCCGGTGAAGAACGGGTGGCAGTTGGAGCAGATTTCCACGTGGATGTCGCCCTTATGAGTGGAGCGGGTCGTAAAGCTGTTTCCGCACGCGCACATGACGCGCACTTCGTGATAAGCGGGATGAATGGCTGCTTTCATGGGCCTGGTGTCCTCGATTCAGGAGATTAGATTCTATCGGAGGGGCGCGGGATTCGGCAACCGTGCGGGCACGCTGCCAGGGCCGTTGCCACTACCCGCAAGATCCCCTTCGACTTTGCTCAAGGCAGGCCTGTTCGGCCGAACACCAATCCATCACTCCTTTCGAGGGCGTCGTCCTGAGCGGCGCGCCGCGAAGGATCCAGCGTGGGGCGGCACGGGCCGGTAGTCGCACCTGTGCGCTGGCGCTGATGTCCGTACCTGCTGTGCGCAGGCGTCGGGATAAACGGTATCCCGGCAAACACCGTGCCACTGCCCGACTTTCCGGACAAAACAAAACGGCAGGGCCGACCCCCTGCCGCTTCTGCAAATCCTGGTCCCCTACTTGGTACGGTTGACCGCTTTCCTGAGTTCGGCCCCGGCCGAGAACTTGGCCACCTTGCGCGCCGCGATCCTGATCGTAGCGCCCGTCTGCGGGTTGCGCCCATTGCGGGCTTTTCTCTGCGAGACAGAGAAAGTACCAAACCCAATCAGCGCGACCCGATCTCCTTTTTTCAGTGCACTGGTAATGCTGTCCACTGCGGTGTCGATGGCAGTCGCGGCCTGCGCTTTACTGATGCGGCTTCCGGCTGCGATCCGGTCAATGAGATCGGCTTTATTCATCTTCTCTCCTGGCAGGTTTCGCCTGTCCCAGCAAGTACGGGGGAGGGGAGCACCCGCTGAGTGGAAACCCGGCGGAGCTATTTAGCTACCGTTATTGGCGAATGTCAACTGTGGAAATCCGCGTCGGATGCCTTATTTGAGGCCACGGGGTGCAAAAAGACCCGGATTTTTACGATTTAACCCGACGTCACGGAGGCTGCGCCAAAACAAAAGCCACTCTCGTCGTTGTAAAGAGCGCCGAGAGTGGCTGATGGAAACGGTAAGAACCGCTAGTCGCCAGGCATCGTCTTCGCGGCTTCAATGTGGGAGACCACCGGCGGGGTGGCAGGACATTCGCCCAGAATCGGCTGGCACGCTGCATCCGGGCCAATTCCCGGATAAGGCGCCGGCTCTTGGGGCGTGAACTGCTCCGCCTCGGTGGACTCGGCCAAGGCAGTGATCGACGACGTTCCGCCCGCGATCACCTGTGTCACCTGATCGAAGTATCCCGTGCCCACGAAGCGCTGGTGCTTGACTGCCTCGTATCCGTACTGGTGCTCGCGGCTGAATTCCTTCTCCTGCAGCCGTGAGTACGCGGTCATGCCGGTCATGCGGTAGCCGCGGGCCAGTTCGAACATGCTCAGATTGACCGCGTGGAAGCCCGCCAGAGTGACAAACTGGAACTTGTATCCCATGGCCGCCAGCTCGGTCTGGAACTTCGCGATGGTGGCGTCGCCAATGTTCTTTTTCCAGTTGAATGACGGCGAGCAGTTGTAAGCCAGCATTTTGCCGGGGTACTTCGCGTGTACCCCTTCGGCGAACTGGCGCGCTTCGTCCAGGTCGGGATGCGAAGTTTCGCACCACAACAGGTCTGCATACGGAGCGTACGAGATGGCGCGTGCGATGGCGGACTTGATGCCGCCGCGGATGCGGAAGAAGCCTTCTACCGTGCGTTCCCCGGTGAGGAACTCGCGGTCGCGGGGATCAATGTCGGTGGTCAGCAGGTGAGCGCTGTCGGCGTCGGTGCGCGCCATGATCAGCGTGGGCACGCCCATGACGTCGGCCGCAAGACGCGCTGCCACCAGCTTCTGGATCGCTTCCACCGTCGGCACCAGCACCTTGCCGCCCAGGTGGCCGCACTTCTTCGCCGAAGAAAGCTGGTCTTCGAAGTGGACGCAGGCGGCGCCGGCTTCGATCATGGCTTTCATCAGCTCGAACGCGTTCAGGTTGCCGCCGAAGCCGGCTTCGGCGTCGGCGATCATCGGAGCAAACCAGTAGGTGCCGTTCTGGCCTTCGGCATGGTGAATCTGATCGGCGCGAATCAGCGCCTGGTTGATGCGGCGCACCAGGTTCGGGACGCTGTCCGCCGGATACAGGCTTTGATCGGGGTACATCTGGCCGGCGTCGTTGGCGTCGGCCGCAACCTGCCAGCCGCTGACGTAGATGGCCTGCAGCCCCGCCTTCACCTGCTGCACCGCCTGGTTGCCGGTCATCGCGCCCAGCGCGGGAACGTAGGACTCGGTCTGCAGCAGTTGCCACAGCCGCTCGGCGCCCAGCTTCGCCAGGGTGTACTCAATGCGAATCGAGCCGCGCAGCTTCTCCACGTCCTCGGTGCTGTAGGGACGGGTGATGCCCGCCCAGCGTCCGTTGGTCGTCCCGCCCTTGTGCGGTTTCGAACCATTTCCGTTAGTTGCCATTGGTTGTCCCTTTCATGCCACCGGCGTCGGGCCGGCAAGAATCGTTCGCTAGAACGGATTGAATTCTTCTGCCCGGATCATCGCTTCCCCGATCCGCCGCGCCTCTCGGAAGGTTTCGGGCGTGCCCAGGTCCTTGCCAGGGTTGGCCAGAAGTCTCTCGAGTTCTTCATCAAAAAGCCGGGTGATGAGTTCCGGCGTGTGCACCACCATCTGCCCGCTCTCGTCCACGACCGGCACATGCCCGTTATGGCGCATGCGCTGCGCAATCATCAGGCGGTAAATGCGGTCGGTGGCCAGGTCTTCCATGTAGCCGTCGAGCAGGCTGGCGCCCTTTCCGTTGAGCACGCCGTTGCGGTAGCGAATCACCGTGCGAACCGCAGCCCTTGTCCCCGCCAGGGTGCGCTTGCCAACGTCCCGTGGGACTGGCCGCAAGTCGGGATAACGCTCCGCGTGCGGCCGCCGCGCCTGCAGCTGGTTGGGATAGGGGAACTGGTCAATCGCGATCTGGTTCTGGTCAGGATGCCCCGTCCAGGCGCCGTCCATCAGGCAGTCGGCTTCGTTCTTCTTGTCTTTGGCCAGTACATCCAGCGCGCGGGCATTGAGTTCAGCATCTTCGCGGCTGGGATAGAGCGCGGTCATCCCGCCAATCGCCAGCGCGCCGCGCTTGTGGCAGATCTCCGGCAGCAGCTCGCGCAGGTTCTGGAAGAACGGAACGTTGTACGGAATGGTGTTGCGGTCGGGCAGCACCCACTCCGGATCGGCCAGGTTGAAGTGAATCAGGCTCGCCATGTAGTCCCAGCGTCCCAGGTTCAGTCCCAGAATGTGGTCGCGCAGGTTGTACAGGAACTCTTCCATCTGGAAGGCCAGCGGATGCGACTCCACCAGCGCCATGCACTTGATGTAATTCTTCGGCCAGCCGCGCGCTTCGGCGATGGCCTGGAACACATCGCGCCACCACAGCGCCTCTTCCGCCGACTCGGACTTGGGGATGTAGATGGAAAGCGGGTGCTTGAGCTCCGACGGATCGACCAGGTAGGCGATGCGCGCCACGTCGAACAGTGAGGCGGAAGTCAGTTCCTCGCCAAACAGTCCGCCCTGATGCATGTGCAGCCCGCGCGGACGGATCCAGATCACCGTGGTGCTGGGCTGAATGCCCACGACCTTGTCGCGCTTCTTGTCGAAGTAAGTGAGCGTGCCGCGCAGCGCGGCAAGGATGTTTTCCACCCCAAGCTGCTGGTGGTCCCAGTCGTTCACCGTCGAATCTTCCAGGTCGAGCATGACCCCGGGAGCGCCGGAGTTGAGCATCTTGACGACCAGTTCGGCGTCGTCGGCGGGGCCGGTCATCTGGTTGCGCTGGTCCTGGCACCAGGCCGGCAACTCAATCCGCCAGCCATTCTTAACGGCTTCGCGGGGATAGTGGTGGGTGGGCTTGTTGCCTTCGAGAGACTCCGCCAGGACGTGCTTGCGCTCGGCGATCAGCGCTTCCTGCCGGGGCGCGAAGCGCTGGTGCAGGGGGGCGAGAAACTCTAGAAATCCTTGTGGCAGGTCGCGCTCGGGAACGAACCCTGCCGGCGGACGATTCAGATGAAAACCAACTTCCGGTACAACATTGACCTGCGAAATGCCCATGCCCTCCACCTCGTGCCGCGATACAGAGGCCGGCTGCTTGCTGCCGATCTCCTTCTATCTACAACAAATAAAATGATTTATACCCTGTCTCGATGCGGCAACGACAAGACACACCCTAGCCGTCCCGGATTCTGAAGGAATTTTGCGTCTGGCCCGGAAAGAACCTGTAGCCCCGGGCAAATCCCGCCTTCCTGGGGAGGAAAGCGGTTAACCCCTCATCAACTCGATGATGGGGTAGGGCCCCAACGGAGTCAAACGGAACGTTTCTATCAGGCTGATAATAAATTCTGATCGAAGTCCCTGAGAATGATAATAAGATGTTGTTAGGCAATACCGCCGGGACCGGATCCACCATGGAAATCGACCAGCTCGAGACATTTCTGGCCGTCGCCACCTTCGGCGGCTTTCATCGCGCTGCGGAGGCGTTGCGCGTCAGCCAGCCGGCGGTCAGCGCGCGCATCAAGGCCCTGGAGCAATCGTTGGGGGCAACCCTTTTTGCCCGTTCGCGCAGTGGGTTGACTCTCTCCGAGTCAGGCAAGACGCTGCGGCCTCACGCCGAGCAGATCCTGCGCGCCGCATCGCTTGCCCGTCAGGCGGTCCATGAACACCAGCCGGGGAAAGGAGTCCCACTCCAGATCGCGTCTGCGCTGTCGATCTCGGTTTACTTCCTGCCCGATGTCCTGAAGCGCTTCCAGCATGCCTACCCCGGGGTGATCGTCAACATTCGTTCCGGGCACTCCAAGGAAGTTCTGGACATGGTCCTGGGCGAAGAAGCCGAGATCGGCCTGGCGCGCTCCCTGCAGCATCCGGAGGTCGAAACCCTCAGCCTGCGCGACGACCCTCTTGTGCTGGTGTCCCATGCCACCCGCGGGCCCAGGCACGTGAACCGGGCCCGCCTGGAGCAGGTGGCGAACTGGCCGCTGATTTTCTACGAGCGTGGCTCGAGCGACTGGACGCTCACCTCCAGCCTGTTTCGCACTGCCGGTCTGGTTCCCAATGTGGCCTTCGAGGTGGATACCATTGAGACCGCCAAGCGCATGGTCGAGCGCGGACTCGGGCTGGCCTTTCTTCCTCAGATGGCGGTGGGAAGGGAGATCCGCCTGCACCGCCTGACGACCATCAAGATTCTTGACGCCGAGCCCCTGCACCGCAGCCTGGACGTCATTCACCCCCGCCGTCGTCCCTTGCGGCCCGAGGCCCAGGCGTTCCTGCGGATTGTGCGGGAGGCAGCCAGGGAGGCCGCGGTTGCGAACTCCCACCCGCGTCAGCAGCGGCTGTGATCTGTTGGCGTGGTGTACATCGCCGCGGCGGGACAGCCGAGGCGGCTGTCCCTACGTGAGGGTTGGCGCTCGCACGATTTTTCCTCGACTCTCCACAGTCCTCCCCACATCTCCACAACATCTACACAGCCGCACTGCCTTTTGCACTTGCGCAAGTTGCTCCGCCGGGTGCAGAGTCAAAGCAAAGGCCCATGAAAGTTTCGGCAGCAGTCTGTCCCTATTGTCAAGGCACCGGGTGGAAGTCGGTTGCGAGCGGCTCGGATCGTCGTGTTACCCGCTGCGACTGTCGTTTGCAGGCGCGCGCCCAGGCCCTGCTTGCGGCGGCCCGCATCCCCAAACGCTACGAGCATTGCGAGCTGTCGAACTTTGAGTTTGACGGTCCGCACAAAGCGCTGTTCCCCGCCCGCATGGCTGCCTGCAAGTTCGTGGAAGAGTACCCGCTGGACAACACCGGCTTGCTTCTGATCGGCTCGATCGGTGTGGGCAAAACCCACCTGGCAGTTGGGATCATCAAAGAGCTGATTATCAGCAAGGGCATCCCCTGCCTGTTCTACGACTACCGCGAACTGCTTAAACAGATTCAGAATTCCTATAACGACTCGGTCAAGGCCACCGAGCTGGACGTGCTCAGACCCGTGTTCGACACCGAAGTCCTGGTGCTCGACGAACTGGGCGCGGTCAAGCCCACCGAGTGGGTCTGGGACACCGTCAGCCTGATCCTGAACACCCGCTACAACGACAATCGCACGACGATTATCACCACCAACTTCGACGACCGTCCCGCCGGAGCGATTGCCGGTCCCCGTGGCGCCGCCCGCGAGGAAACACTGGGCGACCGCATCGGGGAGCGCATGCGCTCCCGCCTGCACGAGATGTGCCGCATCATCAAGATGGAAGGCGAAGACTTCCGCCAGAAATTCCGCAGCGCCAGCTTCCGATAGCCCAAGGGTTTGTCATTCCGACCCCGAGCGCCAGCGAAGGCGGAGGAATCTCTACCTCCGGTACCGACCTCAGGTAGGGATGCTTCGACTCCGTCCGCGCGGTCGCAAGCGACCGCCCAGACTCCGCTCAGCATGACAATTCGTGGTTGGTAGAATGACCTCGTGCTGGCGCAGCGCATCGAATTCGATCCCGGTCGCGATGCGGAGCTGTTCGCATCCGTCCCGGCCGCGCCCGCCGTCTTTCTCCTGCGTGGCGCCGACCCGCAAGCCGAGCCCTACGTCAGCAAGACCGCCAACCTGCGCCGCCGCCTGCAGCGTCTTCTCGGCCCGCCCACGGAGCACAGCAAGAAGCTCAACCTGCGCGACCGCGTGCGGTGGATCGAATACACCTCCACCGGCTCCGACTTTGAGTCCGGATTCCTGCTCTACCGCCTTCTCCGCGCCACCTTTCCCAAGACTTACAGCGACCGCCTCCGCCTGCGCTTCGCCCCGCTGGTCAAGCTGCATCTGGACAATGAGTACCCCCGCGCATCGATCACCACCCGCCTTGGGCGACTCGATGGAAAAGCGCTTTACTACGGCCCGTTCCTCTCCCGTGCCGCCGCCGAGAAATTCGCCAACGACTCGCTCGACCACTTCAAAATGCGCCGCTGCGTGGACGATCTCCACCCCGACCCCAAGTTTCCCGGCTGCATTTACTCCGAGATGAAGATGTGTCTCGCCCCCTGCTTCAAGGGCTGCACCGACGACGAGTACCGCGCCGAAGTCGCCCGCGTGCAGGCCTATTTCGACACCGGAGGCCATTCCCTGGTGCGCGAAATCTCCGCCCAGCGCGACCAGGCTTCCACAGACCTGAAATTCGAAGATGCCGCCGCCCACCACGCCCGCCTCGATAAGCTCAAGCCCGTGCTCGGCCAACTGCCTGATGCGGTTCATCGCATCGATCGCCTGGCCGCGCTCATGGTCCAACCCAGCGCCACGCCCGGCTGCGTCGCGTTCTTCCGCATTGACGCCGCCCGCATCACCGGCCCGCTCGGCTTTCCCATCCAGGCGGAAGAGCACACCAAGTCTCAATCCATGGAGTCGCGCATTCAGGAAGCCCTCGCCACGCTTCCGCCCGCCGAAGCGACAAGCTCGCTCGAAACCATGGAGCATCTCGCCCTGCTCAAGCGCTGGTACTACCGCAGCAGCCGCGTGGGAGAGATTTTCTTCGCCGACGAAAAGGGAACACTACCCCTGCGCCGAATCGTCCGCGGCATTTCCCGCGTCTATAAGGGAGAAAAGCCAGAGGTCGAAGCGGTCCAGCCGTAACGCCGAACCTGCCCTGAGCGCAGTCGAAGGGTCCCGCCAGCCATCGCAAGAAACAGAATCCGCCCCCCGTCCCTTGTCATCCTGAGCGGAGAGACTGCTTCGCGAAGCGAAGCAGTCGCGGAGTCGAAGGATCCCTACCGTCACCAATACACTCGGGGTCAATACTCAGGCAGCATCGCAAACGATAGGGACCCTTCGACTACGGATGACGTCCGCGATCGCGGACCTCATCCTCCGCTCAGGGTGACAACAAGTTTGGAGCCAACAATGAAACCCAATCCCGACCAATCCTTACGCGAACACCTTATCTACCTCCTGCAAGGCGGCGGGGCCCACGCCAAGTTCGACGACGTCGTCCCCGGCATCCCCGCCAAGCTGCGCGGCCAGAAGCCCGCCGGCTTGCCGCACACGCCGTGGATGCTGCTCGAGCACATGCGCATCGCGCAATGGGACATCCTCGATTTCAGCATCAACCCCAAGTACAAGTCGCTGCCCTGGCCCGAGGGCTACTGGCCAAAGACCGAAGCCCCGCCCAGCGCGGCCGCCTGGGAGAAGAGCATCAAGGATTTCCGCAAGGACTTGAAGGCCATGCAGGACCTGGTGGCCAATCCTAAGACCGATCTCTACGCCAAGCTACCCTGGGGAGACGCCCAGACCATCCTGCGCGAAGCCCTGCTGGTAGCCGACCACAACTCCTATCACCTGGGGCAGTTGGTGGACGCGCGGCGGATGTTGGGGGCGTGGGGGGAGAAGTAACCTTCCGGCGAGTCTTGAGTGATATCGCGCGAGTTCGAAAGTTATCGTGCTGAGCGTGTCATCGCCTCCCGCGGCGCCCTGTCGTTTTCGTGGCGGAGATGACCCACACATCGCGATACACCTTCCTTGCCTTAACCAGGCGAAACCCACATGCCCTGAGTGCGTTGACAATGTCGGCCCAAGTCGCCAGGGGGAACGAAGATCCGACGAACTGTGAGACCAGCCGAGCCAACGGCTGAGTCCCGTCTTTGCTGAGATAGCGGTCCACCAGGACGATGAGCCCATTTGCCGGAAGACAGTCGTACGCGTTCGCCAAGAGCTGCTTCGAGACCGGACCGATATCACAGAACATGATGACATCGTAGCCCGAAGGCAGAGGGTGGCGGATGTCTCCTGCACGCGTGGCGATACGCCTGGCCAGGCCGGCACGGCGGACATTTGCGGTGGCAATTTGGCAGACCGGAGCGATGTCGAGAATGCAGGCGTGCAGATGCGGGTTCTTCTTGGCCAGGGCGATGGACATGACGCCAGAGCCGCCGCCTACGTCGAGCACCGCCCGGCGCTGCGACAGATCCAAGTAGTTCGCCAGGGCCTCCGCGTCTTTGCGGTGATAATGAAACAACATTTGCGTGAAGTCTTCGGCCCGGCGCCGGTCCCGTTTCATGGCCTCGATGTAGCTGGGCTTGTCCAGCCCCTTGATTGCCCTGCAGCTTCTGCCGGTGGCAAGCGCCTTCTCCAATACAGCCAGCGCCTCATAGGCCGCAGCGCATTCCTTGGAGTACTGACGCGTCCAGTAAATGGAACGCTCATCGATGAAATACTTCTTCGTGAAGGGCGTGTTCCAGTACACATCGTTGGCCTTGCGCAAAAGGCCAAGAGCCACCATCGCATTCAGGAAGCCCGGAAGATAGAGGTTATGGATGTTAAGAGCAAGCCCGATGGCGGCGGCTTTCATGTGCTTCGTTCCCAGCAGGCGGAACACTTGCAACCTCTCCGCCGCGACGACCAGGCGGGAAACGATGAATGCCGTCTCTATGCCAATACTCGCGAGCACCTTCTTCGGAAATTTGTCCAGCGTTGGCTCATCCATCGAGAGCTCCTTTACGGCTACTAGAATGCTGAGCGCCGCCGGCCGAATTTGCAGTGAGGAGGGTCACGTCAGGAGGTTGCAACGGGCGGGGGGGCCCGGGCTTGGGTTTTTGAACCTGTCCTGCTTAAAGACAAGGGGGTGCCCCATCCCTTCGACTTCGCTCAGGGCGGGCTCTTGCGCGTCTTTGCGCGACCGACGAGGACTACAATACAGACCGATGCTGCGCAAAGTGATCGTCAGAGGCATCGCTAGTATCGCGCTGGCGTTCCTTTCGGTCGGAACGATTTCGGCGGGGTGGCCCGGGCTTGGGTTCTCGAACGTGTCCCGCTCAAGGACAAGGGGGTGCCCCATCCTTGCGCGTTCTGTGCGCAAGGGTGGGATTCCACGGCTCTATCCCTGTTAGGATTTTGTGACCCGGGTGCGGTGGAACCCATCGACTCCCGCACTCGGGCACGCCCCGCTCCCACCTTTCGCAAAGCGCCAAAGGACCGGGCACCCGGCATGTCTACTGCAATTGTGAGCCGCGCCGATAATACCGGGAGACGCTCATTGCAAGAAAGAGTCCTGACCAGAAGACCCAAGCACCTCCCAGCCAATACATATCAGTTGTCCGATGCTGATTTAGAGGTGTGAGAATCAGGATGCCCACGACCAGCAAGGCTGTCGACACCACTACAAATACGCCGCTCAGAGTTCGCCGCACCATTCGCGGCTGCCCGCATACCCCCAAAAGCCTATCGACCCATCGACCTACGACGTACCAAACGAACAAGATGAATGGAACGCATGCCAGAAGCAGTGGCACATCACCCCTTGACGCGAGCATCACCATGGTGGGAACACTCAAGACAAGTGCGGGGAGATTGAGTACCAAGACGGTTGTCTGGGCAAACGTCAACGGCGTAGGAGGCATGTCCGAGATGGGTGGATAGCAAGAGGAATCCGCGCCACATGAAACTTCATGCTGCCCCGCAGACGTAAATAGGACAAGCAGCACGTGGATTAGAACAAATAGAATCGGCAACACATGACGAAACCCGATCCGGCTCATCATAAGTGGGTTAGACACCAGCTTTACCGACTTCCGGCAGCTCAATTCTAGTCATAGATTGGCGATAAATCCCTGTCACACCAATCACAGGTGAACAGAGACCTCCTGGACAACCCTAAATTCCATCCCCCGTCCGCTTCCGAAACACCACCCGCACCCCATCCCTCCACCGCTCGTCAATCCCAACCAGCGTCCAGTCAATCTCCGGCGAGACATAGCGTAGCAGCGTGTCCGTTGCCGGATGCACGTGCAGCGCCGGAGCCACCAGGAACAGCAGCGGCTGTTCTGCTGACAGCTCCCGCCCCGGGAAATATCCGAAGCGCTGGAACTCTCCCCGGGCATGATGCCACGCCACCCGCGACCAGTAGTCCAGCCCCTGCAGCGGCAGGTGGATGTCCTCATCGGCCTTGAGCTCGACCACCGCCAGCCGTCCCTCGCGCGTGGTGGTGAGCACGTCAATCATGGCGCGATCGGAGGCAGAAAATGCTGGCACCTGCGAGTAAAGAGAACTCGAATCCAGCCGCTCGTCTATCGCCGCCACATCTTTGACCACCAGCGACTCCAGCCAGCGCTCGGGATGCAGCCGCCACAGCGGATGCTCGCGCGGCCCCTCGGGATGGCGGACTTCACCCACGCTGCACACCAACTGCGTGAACCCAGCGGAGTTTTCGTCGCAGAGCACCCGCTCCTCCGCGCCCACGCCAAAGACAATCTCCGGCGTGCTGCGGAACGACCCCGGCTCGTGGCCGAGCCGGGCGCGGGCGAACTCCAGTCCATGACACCGAAAAGCAATCTCCGCTCCCGACAGCACTGCGACCTCAGCCTCGGGCATCAGACGTCGCACCCGCGCGATGCACTCCGCAAACCGCTCCCGCATGGCCGATTCGTCGGTCGAGTGCACCAGCCGCGTCGCCACGTTGCCGCGGTCGGAAACGTCTATTTCTTTGAGCGAGTTTTCGCGCTCGTCGAGTTCATACAGCTGCCACTTGGCGGCGCTACGATTGAGATGCGCCATGCGCTCGCGGGTGAGCGAGGAACTCTCCGGCGGAAGAAACAGCTTGAGTCCTTCTACGGCAGCTTTGCCGGCCTGGGCCTCGCGGCAGGCATCGAGCCACAGGATGCCGAAGGTCAGCGCTGCATCAATCGAAGCCTGCGTTTCCTGTCCGTTTACCCCAAAAACCGCAAAGGCCGACTGTCCCTGCCGCAGCAGCCCGCGTGCGTAGATCGGGCCAAACGACCGCTCCAGGTCCACCGCCGAGGTGAGCTGCGCCACCTTGAATCCCGCGAAGCGCCGCTCCAGCACTCGCTGCAGCTTGTGCTGATAGGCGGTCCGTGCGGCTTTCTTCGCCGTCGGCGTTCGCCGGTCGCGCTCGCGGCAAATTTCCAGCTTGATGGGCTTCGTCTGGCCCAGTCGCTGCACTGCCAGCCGCAGGACCTCGTTGCGGACTTCGGCCTCGAGCACCCGCCGCACCACATTCCGCTCCGCCGACCACAAGTGCAGGACGCACTTGTTGTGCTCGCCAGAGACCGCATATTTCGCCGAGGCCAGGTCGAATGCCACCGCGCCGTTTTCGATGACGACAGCATCGTGAGACGCTCCGAGAAACTCCTCGACCGTGCGCACCAGGGCTTCAGAAGTCACGGCGATGATTTTGACAAGCGGATTCAGCGTCCGTCTGTGACTTGTGACCATTGCCGCTGCCGGCACGCGGGCAGGAGTGCCCGCGCCACACGGCCCGTGGCGCCGGCGTCTCGCCGGCCACCGAGCCTCTTGTGGGATAATGACTAATCGCCGCCGGAGTCCTTCCCCTCCCGCGGGCATCTATATACCGTGGACAAAACTCGTTTCTTTTTTGAGCACTACGGCCTGACCGAGCGCGATTTGGAACGCTACCTGGCTGCGGCCCTCTCGGCGGGCGGCGAGTACGCTGACCTTTACTTCGAATATCTCTCCTCGACCTCGCTGATGGTGGACGAATCCATGGTGAAGTCCGCCTCGCAGGGCATCTCCGCCGGATGCGGCGTGCGCGTGATCGCCGGCGAGCGCACCGGATACGCCTACACCGACGACCTCGCTCCCGAGCGCATTCTGCACGCCGCCCGCACCGCCGCGCTGATTGCCAGCGGTCCGGCCAAGACTCCGTCCGTCGGATTTCAGCAAAAGGCCGCGCGCAGCCTGTACCCGGTCACCCTTCCCTCGGTGGACGCCGAGATCACCGCCAAAGTCGAACTGGTGATGCGCGCCGACGCGGCGGCCCGCGCCTTCGATCCCCGTATTAAAGAAGTCCGCGCCAGTTACGCCGACGAACTGCGCAACATCCTGGTGGTCGGATCGGACGGCACTTACGCCGAAGACACTCAGCCGCTTGCCCGCATGAACGTGGGCTGCATCGCCAAGACTGACGGCAATTCCGCCCGCGGAAATTCCGGTGGCGGCGGACGCGTGGCCCTCGATTTCTTCTTCGGCGAAAAGACCCCGGAATTTTTCGCCAGAGAATCCGCCCGCCAGGCAATCCTTCAGCTCGACGCCCGCGAAGCTCCTGCCGGCGAGATGGAAGTTGTCCTCGGCCCCGGCTGGCCGGGCGTGCTTCTGCACGAAGCGGTGGGCCACGGCCTGGAAGCCGATTTCAACCGTAAGCATACTTCCGCATTCGCGGGTCTGATCGGCAAGCGCGTAGCCAGCGAGAAATGCACCGTGGTGGACAACGGCACCATGCCCTGGCGCCGCGGCTCGCTCAACGTGGACGACGAGGGCCAGCCCACGCAGAACACCGTGCTCATCGAGAAGGGCATTCTCAAGGGATACCTGAGCGACAAGCTGTCGTCGCGCCTCATGGGCGTCGCCGACACCGGCAACGGACGCCGCGAAAGCTACGAGCACATTCCTATGCCGCGCATGACCAACACCTACATGCTCTCCGGCGAGGACGCGCCCGAGGACATCATTCGCTCGGTGAAGCGCGGCGTGTACGCCGTGAACTTCGGCGGCGGCCAGGTGGACATCACTAACGGGAAGTTCGTGTTCTCGGCCTCAGAGGCCTACCTGATCGAAGACGGCCAGATTACCGCCCCGATCAAGGGCGCCAC
Organism: Terriglobales bacterium; assembly: GCA_035542575.1. Classification (GTDB taxonomy): domain Bacteria; phylum Acidobacteriota; class Terriglobia; order Terriglobales; family Acidobacteriaceae; genus JAIQET01. The sequence goes on from DATKLE010000088.1 coordinate 22,569, forward strand.
GCTGATCGGCAACGGCCCTGACGTGCTCACCCGCGTTTCCATGGTCGGCAACGACCTGAAGCTCGACGAAGGCGTCGGCACCTG
>DATKLE010000089.1:0-6157 GCA_035542575.1 Terriglobales bacterium
GCACGAAGTATCGCAGGGCCGCAGGGGCAGCGACAGCCGTCGCGCCGCGCGCCCGCGTGCTCCCGAGCACCTCCGCCGACATGACCCGCGCTTGTCCGCTCACGGCAATGCTCCGGCTCGGGGTTGGGCGACCAGCTTCACATCATCGACCCACACTTTTCCGCGAATGAGCCGCTGGCTGGGCACGCGGACGATATGCACCAGCAGCAGGTCGTCCTCCAATCCGGTGGTGAATTCGCCCTGCAACTGCTGCCAGCCGGTCGAGCCGTTCACGCCGTCGGTGAGTACGTACGATTTGTGCCCGCGCAGTCCGTGGACCGCAAAGCGGGGCGGGCTGGCGGTTTCGAGGTCTTCCGCCATCATGAACCCGCTGAACTGGTAGCGGGTGTTGCCGCGCACGGGCACGAGCTGGAAAACACCCGAATCCTCCGGTGCTCCGTCGAAGGTGATGGCCAGCGAGCGGTTCCCAGTGTGAGCCCGATTGAGATCGATGATCACCGAGGCTCCACCCGTGGCTGAGTATCTCCAGTCCAGGCCGCCGTTCAGCACGTCCAACTCAAACCCGCCGTTGACGATCCCGTCCTCCGACGGAACGTAGCGACGGAACTCGTGGTTGGCGATCGCCAACTGCGCCCATGCGTCTTGTGCTCGCGCAAACTCTCCCCGGCTGATCAGGTAGTCGAGGTAGGGGAAGGCGAGATGCACCGGGAACGGCTGCTTGAGAGCGATCAGGTGTGACCACACTTTGTCGGACGCTTCCGGTCGGCGCTTGTTTCGCAGAAAGTTGATAAAAGTAAAGTAGGCCTCGGGACGTGCCGGCAGCACCTTCTCCGCGATCAAGTCCGGGTCCCTGGTCGCCGGCCAGCAAACGTTGAGTGTGGCGGGCAGAGTTTCAGGAGCATGCTCCACGAGATCGTGAAGACGCTGCATCGCCAGATCCGCGTCTCCCTGCACAAGTTCGTAATTGGCTGCCTGCCAGACGACATCTGGCATGGTTGGGTCGGCTTCGAGGGCGCGGGCCAGGGCCTGCCGCGCTCCCGGAAGATTGTCAGTGGCGAGGTCGGCACCTGCTAGATCCAGCCAGTAGCGCGCGTTGTATGAATTGAGTGCGATCGCCGACTTAAATTGGGCAATGGCGTAGGAGAAGTCCTGCATCAGCAGAGAATATTTGCCCAGGCGGTAACGGAACTCGGCGTCCATGGGCTCGAGCTTGGCAGCCGTTTCTAAGCTCTTCAGTGTGCTGCCTTCGGCCCACCGGAATGCACGGTAAACTCGCGACGAGGAGCGCAGGTACAGTCCCGCCACCGCCAGCGCTGCCACCAGGAGCGCGATCCGGGCGACCACCGGCAGCGCGCGAGCTGCCTCCGCGGCCGCGACTTCAGGATGCGCCGCCGCCGTTGACCCGGGATCAGGTGTCATGGAAGCCAGAAGAGCATCCCGTTACTGCGGCGGCAGTTGTTCTTCCACCTTGTCGCTCTTGTAATAGTAACCGTACTTCTTCCCGTAATAGCCGTAGTAGTAGTAGTAATCGGAAGCGTGCAGGTCCATGGCATTGATCACCACGCCCGTGATCTTGGCGTTGACGTAGGACAACAGCTGCCGCGCACGCCGCAACCCCTGCTTGGTCGTATGGCCGGAGCGGATGACCAGGATCACGGAGTCCGCTTGCACCGACAGCAGCACCGAGTCGGTCACCGACAGGGCGGGGGGAGTATCGATGACGATGTGATCGAAATTTTTCCGCCACTCTGCGAGGACATCGTTCATAAGCCCGGATCCGAGCAGTTCAGCCGGGTGGGGGGGGGTGCCCCCGGAGGTTAGCAGGTGCAGATTGGGAAGTTGCGACCAGGAAACGATAGGAGCTTCCGCAATGTTGCCGGTCAGGTATTCCGAAAGCCCCGGCCTCTGGATTATCCCGAACGCTTTGTGAATGTTGGGCCGGCGCAAGTCGGCATCGACCAGCAGAACGCGCGCTCCGCGCTGCGCCAGCACAATCGCCGTGTTGACGCTTGTTGTGGTCTTGCCTTCCTGGGCCATGGGGCTGGTGACCAGCAGCACCTTGGGCGGCGCTCCCCAGGAGGAGAGCAAGATAGAAGTCCGCAACGTTCGATACGCTTCCGCAGACTGCGACTGCGGCCGCAAGTAAGAGATGGTCTCTACCGATTCCTGCTGTGGCAAGACCTGCGAGCCCGCCCGCAGCGGCTTCAGCGCCCGCCCGTAGCTGGTGTTCAGGCGCAGGCCGGAAGGGATCAGGCCCAGCGTGGGCAGGCCGGCGATCAGTTCCACCTGATCCGGGCTGCGCACGCTGTTGTCCAGCATCTCCAGCAGAAAGGCCAGACCAATGCCGCCTGCCAGCGAGAGAAAGAAACCGCTGGTGATGTTGCGCGGGATGTTGGGTTGCGACGGTCCGGTGGGCACGCGCGCCTGGTCGATGATCTGCACATTGCTGGAGCGCAGTCCGGCGGAAACCCCGGCCTCTTTCAGCCGCTGCAGCAGCCCGTCGTACAGTTGCTTGTTGGACTCGTAGTCACGCCGCAGCAGGGTGTACTGGATGGCGCTCTCGTTGAGCTGGTTGGCTTCTTGCTTCTGGCTCTCGAACGAGGCCCGCAACAGCTTCTCGCGTTCTTGGGCAGTTAGGTATGTCGTCCTGTACTGTTCGGCCGCATCTGCGAGTTCGGCCTTGATCGCTGCCTGCACGGATTGCAATTGCGTGCTGATTTCCTTGACCTTCGGATAGTTGGGTCCGAACTGGGTGGTCAACGCCGATAACTGTGTGCGCAGGCTGTTTTCTTGATCCCTTAGCCTGTCCAGGGCCGCCTCACCCCTCGAAGCGTTTAGTTTGGGCAGCAGCTCAGGCTTGCCCTCCAGGCTCATCCGGTACAACGACTCCTTCTGAATGCGGTCCATCTCGGCGTCGGTCAGCTCCTTGTTCAACTGATCGAGCTTGGTGGTGATGATGTTCTGCTTTTCGTCCACCCCAACGATGCCGTGTTCCCTTTGATAATCCACCAGCCGCTGCTGCGAGGTCTCCACCTTCAACTGGAGGTCGGAGAGCTGCTTGGACAGCCACTCCGAGGTGTGCACCGTGCTCTCGAACTTGGCCCTGAAATTCTGCTCGATGTACACGTTTGCCAGTTCGTTCACGATCTGTGCGGAAAGAGTTGGGTTGGCGGAAAGAAAATGGAGCTCTAGGATGCGCGTCCGGGGGATCGCCTTCACCGTCAATCCCCCGTGGAACGCGCCCAGCAGCGCGTCTTCCTGGGCGGCAGTAATCCCGGCCGAGCCTAGCGGGATGGTCCCGCTGACCACCTTCGTCGGCCGGCCCGTGAACCTTGGGTCCTGGTCCAGATGCAGGTTCTTGATTACCTGCAGCGCGACCGCGTTGCTTTCCAGGATCTTGGCTTGCGTGTCGAGGTTGACAGTGTAGTCCTCGTCGTCGAAACCTGCACCCGGCTGTTTAAACCCGAGCGCGTCACTGTCCTGATGGTTGATTGCAATCCGCCCTACGGCATCGTAGAGCTTGGTCGCGCGAAAGGACTGGATCGCGACTAGCACCGTGATTACCACCACGCAGGACACAATCGTCCACTTGCGCTTCAGCAGCAAGCGCCAATATTCCAGCAGCGAGGGCTCCAGCGTTGCTAGTTCTGCTTCGGGGTTCGCTGTCGCCGGCCGGAGGACGTCTAAAGATCGGGAGGCTTCGGTGCGCAGCAGGTTGCTAGAATCCATTCACCGCTCCATCGAGGTTTTCGGCGCCAAAGGAAGTTATAGGAGAAATCTTCTGGATTCTACATGAGGTACAACTCAGGTTATTTCACCGATCTGCGGGGGGAATCGAATTGGCCATCATCCGCAGGATCCTGAAGTAGCGCCCAATTCGGGAAGCGCAGGGCACAGCCCCGACTTTTTCCACAGGTTCCGGTCGCAGGCACATCGAATGTTAACTGATCTGATCGGAAACATTTTGACAATCCAATCCACCGACCCTAGTATTCGAACAATATTCGAAAAGTTCCTCACGTATCGGTGAACGCGCTGCAAAAGCACCGTCCCAGGTCATTGCGTACTCCTATGAATATTATTTGGGGGCTTTTCCTGCTAGCAGCGGTCGCGGCACGCTACCAGGGGTGGAAGGATTCAGCCTGATGGCCGGTCTTCTCAGGCGAGCTGCCGCCTTTCCCTATCAGCTTGGTAAGCATGTGGAGCGCCGCCGGATACAAGAGCGCCGCTTGCGCGCTGCGGGGGTTTTCTTTTCCCGGCAGCCGCGGCCGCTGAAACTGAACCTCGGCTGCGGCGACGCCCCGCTCCAGACGTGGGTCAATGTCGACCTATTTCAACCAGAGAAAGCAGACGTCCTATGGGACTTGACCGAGCCCCTCCCGCTTGAAGCGGGGGCTTGCTCCTTCATTTACCACGAACACGTTTTGGAGCACTTCTCGATCGACGAAGGCCTGAAGCTGCTGCGCGAATGCCGCCGGCTATTGCACCCGAGCGGCGTTCTTCGCGTGGGAATGCCTGGCATCGACCACTTCGTGACCTGTTACATCAAGAACGAGTGGCACGAGCCCGAGTGGGATGCGCTCCCAGAGGTAGCGGCGATTAAGACCCGCGCCGAGATGCTGAACGCCATCATGCGCTTCTGGGGGCATCAGCACCTTTATGACGCCGAAGAGTTATTCCGCCGGCTGCGCGAAGCCGGCTTCACCACCATGCAGCAAGTCGAATGGGGCAAGAGCGCGCACGCTGAGCTTCGCAATCTGGAGACGCGAAGGCTCACGACGCTGGTTTGTGAGGCCTCAGCCTAGTGAACCACTCTCCCATTCAGCGTTGCGCGAACATTCTTTGGGGGCCTTTCCTGCTCGTAGCGGTCGCGGCACGCGACCGGGCGCAGAAGGATCGAGCCTGATGGCGACGTTCTCCGGAGAAGCTTTGCGGGTGGAGCCGCCGGTGGCGCTTGCGGCGGCGCCTGCGCTGCCGCATGTTGCCATCCGGCCGCCGCGTGGCTGGACGGCCCTCGAACTGTGTGAGCTGTGGCAGTACCACGAGCTGCTGTTCTTCCTCATCTGGCGCGACATCAAAGTGCGCTACAAGCAGACCGCGCTGGGCGCAGCCTGGGCTGTGCTGCAGCCCGTCTTCACCATGGTGGTCTTCAGCCTGTTCTTCGGACGGCTGGCCAAAGTACCCTCAGACGGCATCCCTTATCCCGTCTTTGCCTACTGCGCGCTGCTGCCCTGGCAACTGTTCGCCTATGCTCTGGCCGAGTCCAGCAACAGCGTGGTGGCTAACGAGCGCCTGATCAGCAAGATCTATTTCCCGCGTCTGGTGATTCCCATCTCCGCGGTGCTCGCCGGGCTCGTGGATTTCGCCATCGCGTTCAGCGTGCTGATCCTGCTCATGCTGTACTACGGCATCGTCCCCACCTGGACCATCGCCACGCTGCCGCTGTTCGTGCTGCTGGCCATCCTGACCGCGCTGGCCGTCGGCTTGTGGCTTTCCGCGCTGAACGTGCAATACCGCGACGTGCGCTACACGGTCGGGTTTCTCACTCAGATTTGGTTGTTTCTTTCGCCCGTCGCCTATCCCAGCTCACTGGTGCCAGCGCGCTGGCGTCCGCTGTACGGCTTGAACCCGATGGCAGGCGTGGTCGAGGGCTTCCGCTGGGCACTGGTGGGGAAGACGCCTGCTCCGGGAGCGATGCTGGCGGTCTCTGTGGTAGTGGTCATGCTATTGCTCGTGGGCGGACTGTTCTATTTCCGCCGCATGGAAAACAGTTTCGCGGATGTGATCTGACGTGAGCGCTCTCGCCATTCGTTGCGAAGGGATTGCCAAGCAGTACCGCATTGGAGAGCGGGAAAGTTATCGCGCCCTGCGCGATGTGCTGACTGACACGTTCACTGCGCCGTTCCGCCGGGTACGCGCTGCTCTCTATGGCGGCAACGGCAGCCCTGGCAATGGCACACCCATGATTTGGGCTCTGAAGGACGTTTCCTTCGAGGTCAAAGCCGGAGAAGTCGTCGGCATCATTGGACGCAACGGAGCGGGGAAGAGCACGCTGCTGAAGATCCTATCCCGCATCACCAAGCCCACGTGCGGCTCAGCCGACATCTATGGCCGCGTCGGCTCGCTGCTCGAGGTTGGTACTGGATTTCACCCGGAA
>DATKLE010000090.1:0-3695 GCA_035542575.1 Terriglobales bacterium
GCCACCGCCATCGCGGGCCTCATCTCTGATCGCGAACTCCATCGCGAATACGTCATTCCTTCCGTATTCGACAAGCGGGTCGCGGAAGCCGTCGCCGGCGACGTCGAAAAGGCGGCTTACCGGAGCGGCGTGGCTCGTCGCAAGCAGGTGAGCCCGGATGGAGCGTACGAAATCAGAAATGGGCTGAGAATGACCGACCATCGAAGGGGCTCATGAAAATCCCTTTAGAGGAATACCGGAATAACGAAGCCTACGACGAACTGCTCGACGTCGAAGGCCAACCCCGCCCGGCGGCGAAGGCGCTGTTCGAATACCTCCAGTCCCTGCCGCCGGGTGAACTGGAGGCCCGCCGGCAATCGGTGGATGCCGCCATCATGACCATGGGCATCACCTTCACGGTCTACAGCGAGGCCGGCAACATCGATCGCGCCTGGCCCTTCGACATCATCCCGAGGGTACTGGCCAAGAAGGAGTGGATGCGCATCGAAGAGGGGCTGAAGCAGCGGCTTACCGCCCTCAATCTCTTCATCAACGATCTCTACAACGAGCAGAAGATCATCAAGGACGGTGTTTTTCCGGTCGAGGTGCTGCAGGGCTCCAAGAATTTCCGAGAGCAATGTCGCGGCATCACGCCTCGCTTCGGGGTGTGGGCGCATGTATGCGGGACCGACCTGGTGCGGGACAAGGACGGAACGGTATATGTGCTGGAGGATAACCTCAGGGTACCTTCAGGCGTCTCGTACATGCTGGAAAACCGCCAATTGATGAAGCGCTTGTTCCCCGAGGTGTTCCAATCGACGGCGATCCTGCCGGTGGACGATTATCCCACCCAGCTCTACGACACCCTGGCGGCGCTCTCTCCCCGCGACGGCGAGCGGCCGGTGGTTGCGGTACTGACCCCCGGCATTTACAACTCGGCCTATTTCGAACATAGCTACCTGGCCCAGCAGCTGGGCGCGTTCCTGGTGGAGGGCTCCGATCTGTTCGTCGGCGCGGACGAGCAAGTGTACATGCGCACGATCTCCGGCCCCAGACGGGTGGACGTGATCTATCGCCGCATCGACGACGATTTTATGGACCCCGAAGTATTCCGGCCAGAATCCGCCCTCGGCGTTCCCGGCCTCATGCGGGCCTGGCGGGCCGGCAAGGTGGGCATCGCCAACGCGCCGGGGGCGGGGGTCGCGGACGACAAGGTGGTCTATGCCTTCGTGCCGAAGATTATCGAGTATTACCTTGCCCAGGAGCCGATCATCCCCAACGTGCCAAGCCATCTCTGCATGTACGATAAGGAGCGCGACTATGTCTTGGCCAACCTGGACAAGCTGGTGGTGAAGCCGGCCAACGAGTCCGGCGGCTATGGCATGATCATAGGCCCCAGGGCGACCCCGGAGGAGCGGGAAAAATTCGCCAGACTGATCCGCGCCAATCCGCGCAACTACATGGCCCAACCCACGCTCGCCATTTCCACCGCACCCACCCTGGTGGGTGATCACCTGGCCCCCCGCCACCTGGATTTGCGCCCGTTCATTCTCCAGTCCAACCGGCTCTACGCGACCACCGGTGGTCTGACGCGGGTGGCCCTCAAGGCCGGGTCGCTGGTGGTGAACTCGTCCCAGGGGGGTGGTAGCAAAGACACTTGGATCGTCGATACGGAGGAGTGACCGATGTTATCCCGCGTCGCCGAGAATCTTTATTGGATGGCCCGCTATCTCGAGCGGGCCGAGAACACCGCCCGCCTGATCAACACCACCACCCAGGTGCTGCTGGACCTGCCCAAGAGCGCCTCCTTCGGTTGGGACATCCTGCTCAAGGTGGTGGGCCTGGACAAGCTATTTGACGAGCATTACCAGACCGCCAACGAGGCGAACATCATGCGCTTCCTGATCCAGGACGAGCGCAACACGAGCTCCGTTGTGTCCTCGATCCGCTGTGCCCGCGAGAACAGCCGCACCTTCCGCGAGATCCTGCCCAAAGAATTCTGGGAGCGGGTCAACGGGCTTTATCTGTACATGCGCGAGCAGGCGCCCGCGGCCGCCCAACACCTGGGACAGCGTTATGAGGTGCTGAATCACGTGGTGGATCGAGGCCAGTCCCTGGCCGGGATGCTGGTGGGCTGCATGAGCCACGACCTGGCCTACCAGTTCATTGAACTGGGCCGCAACCTGGAACGGGCCGACATGACCACCCGCATCGTGGACATCAATTCCGCGATTCTGCTGCCTCGCAACGGCAGCCCACTGGAGCCGGTGCAGGAGCACTGCTGGATGAGCGTACTCAAGGCGCTGAGCGCCTACCAGACGTACCGCCGCCATGTGGACGTTCATGTGCGCGGCACGGCGGCGCTGAATTTTCTGCTTCTGGATGCCCATTTCCCGCGCACCGTCCGGTACTGTCTCGGCAAGATCGACGAGTGCCTGTCCACTCTGCCCAACCACACCGAGGCCATGAAAGCCGTCCGCCGTGCCTGGCGCCGGCTGGCCGGATTGCGCTGGGAGGGACTGACTCCCGCGGTGCTGCACGAGTATCTGGATCAATGCCAGGCGGATTTGGGCGCTATCCACATGGCGGTGTCCGAGCAATATTTTTACCGACCTCAGCCGGCCATGCAGTCGCAGGAGCAGGCGGCCTAACACCGTAGCAGCTTGAGACCACGACTATTCCTGCGCCAGCCAATCCTTGGCGGCGGCAAGATACCGGTGTTCTTCAGGCGTTGACGTGGCACGACATTTTCTGTCTGATAAAATCCAATCCAATCCTATATTTCACCGCATCACGACGCTTTCTTTGACTGACACCCTGCTCACAATGGATACTTCAGCGCACAATATGCAGACGCTATTTCTTCAGTTGGGCTTACCGAATCGACCCGAAGACGTCCAGTCTTTCATACAAAGTCACAAGCCCTTAGCTCCGGATATTCCTCTGCCGCACGCTGAGTTCTGGAGCGCTTCGCAGGCTGCATTCCTGCGAGAGGCGATCGAGGAAGACTCGGATTGGTGCGAGATCGTCGATGAACTCGACAGCCAGCTTCGCCGCTAGGTGGGGGTCACCCGCAACGATCGATAAGAGCGGGCCTGGCTCTGCCTGCACTTCGCCATCCCATCCGGCCACCATCATTTGACAGCCGGGCGCTCACCCCACACCGCCGGTCGACCACCCCTATCCCGCGTCCGCCCAGGGGTACTGTCAACTTGTCGATGAAGCCGAGACCCGGTAGTTTTTGCCGATGAGCAAGAAGACCGACACTTACTTCGGATACCGGTATCCAACTGAAATCATCAGCCACGCGGTGTGGCTTTACTTCCGTTTCACGCTCAGCTTCCGTGACGTGGAAGAAATCCTGGCCTATCGCGGGGTGGTTGTCACCTACGAAGCCGTCCGGTAATCAACACTCAAGTTCGGTCAGACCTACGCCGATACCCTCCGTCGCCGACAGCCGAAACGTGAGGATAAGTGGCACCTGGACGAATTCGTGCTGACCATGAATGGCAAGCACCACTATCTCTGGCGGGCGGTGGATCAGGACGGGTATACGCTCGACATCCTGGTTCAAACCCGCCGTGACCGGAACGCCGCCAAGCGCTGCTTCCGCAAGCTGCTCAAGAGGCTTCACTACGTCCCGCGGGTTATTGTGACCGACAAGCTCAAGAGCTATGGAGCGGCGAAATGCGAAATGCTGCCTGGGGTCGAGCACC
>DATKLE010000091.1:0-3081 GCA_035542575.1 Terriglobales bacterium
CACGTGATCGCGCACGAGAGAGTAGAGATGAAGACCCGAGCCGCGGGCGCATTGTTGTTGTTAACGCTGGCTGGCAGCCTTCTGCTGGCCAGCGGCCAAGGCAAGACCGACTCCCTGCTCCTCCCCGCCGAGCAGCGCCACCTGCGCAGTGCGCGGCAGTTGACCTTTGGCGGGCAGAACGCCGAAGCCTACTTCTCCGCCGACGACAAGCTGCTCATCTTCCAGCACGCGGGCGGCGAGGTGGCCTGCGATCAGATGTACATCATGCCGGTCAGCACGCCCAACGGCAGCCCTCCGACGCCGCGGCTCGTCAGCACCGGCAAGGGCCGCACCACCTGCGGGTACTTCTTTCCCTCGGGCGACCGCATCCTTTATTCATCGACGCACCTGGCTTCGCCGGAATGCCCGCCCAAGCCCGATTACTCTCACGGATACGTCTGGCCCATCTATGCCAGCTACGACATCTTCACCGCACGTCCGGACGGCAGCGATCTGAAGCGGCTGACCACGACGCCCGGCTACGACGCCGAAGCCACCATCAGCCGCGACGGGAAGAAAATCGTCTTCACCTCCATGCGCGACGGCGATCTCGACATCTACACCATGAACGCCGACGGCACGGGCGTCCGCCGGCTGACGACTGAGCTGGGCTATGACGGTGGTCCGTTCTTCTCGGCTGACGGCAAGAAGATCGTCTATCGTGCTTACCATCCGCGGACGCCCGAGGAGATTGCCCGCTACAAAGACTTGCTGAAGCAGAGCGTCATCGAGCCCGCCAACTTCGAGATCTGGACAATGGACGCCGACGGATCCCACAAGCGACAGATCACCCACAACGGCGCTGCCAACTTCGCGCCCTTCTGGCATCCGGACGGCAAGCGCCTCATCTTCGCCTCCAACATGGGCGAGCCGGGCAGCCGCAATTTCGATCTCTACATTATCAATGCCGACGGCAGCGGCCAGGAACGGATCACCTTCCATCCCGACTTCGACGCCTTCCCCATGTTCAGCTCGGACGGCAAGAAGCTGGTGTGGGCATCGAACCGCAACGGCAAGCAGCCGCACGAGACCAACATCTTTATTGCGGATTGGGTGGAGTAGGCCCAGCCCGTAAGGGCGGCATCTGTTCTAGCCCAGCGCGTCAGCGCTGGGTCCAGGATTAATAAGGCCAAAAGCCCCTTTTCAGGGGCGACACAGATACAAGCCGTGCCGCCCTCCGGGCTCATTCTCTTTTCCAACCACATCCCAGCGCTGACGCGCTGGGCTCACCCAAATGTCGCCCTGACGGGCTCTTTCACGGAGCGCCCCAATACGCACGGTAAGGTAGTACACCACTTTATACACAAATGGTGTATGATATCGCCCGTGGGCAGAACTAACATCAACATCGACGACGGCTTGATCCGCCAGGCGCGCAGACTTACGCGTCTCAAGACCAAACGGCAGATCGTGGACAAAGCCCTGGAGTTGCTGGTGCGCTCTGAGAGTCGCAAAGGCATTCTTCGCTACTACGGGAGCGGCGTCTGGAAGGGCGACCTTAAAGCCTCGCGGAGAAATTGCGTTTGATCCTGGTGGATAGCTCCATCTGGATCGATTTCTTCAGCTCTTCCCCCGGCCCGGCTGGCGCTGAGCTGCGCCGCATGATCGAGGAAGCCGAGCCCTTCGCACTCACCGGAATCGTTGTTGCCGAGGTCTTGCGGGGCCTCACCAGGGACGCGAGACGCATTGAGCAGTACCTGGCGCAGTGGGAGATGCTCGAACCGCGCGGCTTTGAGACCTATCGCGAGGCGGCGGCCATCTACCGGGCAGCGCGCGCAAGGGGCATTACTCCCACCACGATTGATACGGTGATCGCGGCCATCGCTTTGGAGCACAAGGCTAGCGTGTTCACTCTCGATCAAGATTTCTCCAGAATCGCTCGTATCACGCGCCTGGCGCTTTACAGCTTCTAGACGCTCGCGGATAACAGCTTCCGATACCTCCGGAACAGTGCGCCAAGGTAATCTAGAGAGTCGGATGGTGCTGATTTATGGTTGTCAGGGGAGGGTGCCGATGAACATAGCTGCAGTGGTTGGGCTTTTTCTTCTGGGCTTTTTCGTCATGGCTGCCGGCGGTATCGCCGGCGGGGCAGTCCATCAGACGCCATCATTCCCAGTAAGTGCATTCGGGTGCCTGATCTCGACTGTCGGCTTGGGCCTGTGTCTTTGCGGAATGATTCTTGCGAAATCCAGGTTGGCGATGCGGATTGCAGAAGCGCTTTCCGGTCTGGCGATTCTATACGGGTTCTTTCATTCGCTCATAAACGTCATCCTTCAGTCCGAGTTCGCACCGACTTTAGTCTATGGCGCCTATATGAGCCTGGTCTCGATAGCGGCAATTCTAGTCCTTCGCCGCGCTCACATTAAGTCGTCAGCCCGTCTCGCGGGCCTCGGGCGCCAATAGCGGTAGGGCCCCTCGCCTCCGCCCGCCTCTGTGCTAGCATCAACTTGTCCTCACATGCCTGCAGGCAAACTCCAAGTCGTGCCCCTCGGTGGGCTGGGCGAGTTCGGCATGAACTGCATGGCCTTTCGCTGGGGCGATGACATCATTGTCGTCGACGCCGGCATGATGTTCCCCGAGGCCGAGCTGCTGGGCGTGGACATCGTTGTCCCGGACATCACCTATCTCACCGAGAACCGCGACAAAGTCCGCGCCATCGTGCTCACCCACGGCCACGAGGACCACATCGGGGCGCTGCCCTGGATGCTGACCGAGCTGAACGTGCCAGTGTACGGTACCGAGTTCACCCTCGCTTACGTCGAGAACAAGCTGGAAGAACACGACCTGCTGGACGACGCCAAGCTGCTGGAGATCCGTGCCGGCGAGCGCTTCAAGATTGGTCCGTTCACCATCCATCCTATTCAGGTGACGCACAGCCTGGTGGATTGCGTGTCGCTCGCGATCCACACGCCGCTGGGAGTGGTGATCCACACCGGCGACTTCAAAGTTGATCCCACGCCCACCGACAATCGGCTGTTCGACCTGCACACCTTCGCCGAGTACGGCAAGGATGGCGTGCTGGCGCTCTTCCAGGACTCGACC
>DATKLE010000092.1:0-4887 GCA_035542575.1 Terriglobales bacterium
ACCGCCTTCGCCGGAGTGATCTGCAGCGTGTTCGACATCCCATCTTCCAGCAGCCGCAGCAGCCAATCCCGCCGCGACATCGGCCCCCTGTAGTTAATGACCTCCGCCGCCCGCGACTGCAGCATCCGCCGCAACTCGCCCTCGAACCCCTCCAGTAACTCGACGTCAACGTCAGGATCCAAACACCGCACCCGCCGCCAGTCGCGCGTAAACCGCACATCGGTAAAGACGCTGTCGCCCTCGCCCGTCCCCAGCAGCACCACGCCCAGGTTGACGAACTCGTCCTTCACCGCGTCCGGCACATACCGCAGTAGGTAAAACTCGCACTGTCTGTAGTCAGCCATTGCGGCAACGAGCTTCTAGTTGATCGTCTCCTGCCAATTCGGAAAAGGGTTCCTCGAAGAATTCTTGAACGAAAGAATGAGCTCGCGAACCCTCGTTCTTCGTTCAAGCAGCTTGGAAAGCAAAACCTCCAGGGCATCTGTTGATGCCCCATACCACTCTGGCGGAATCTCCTCCGCCAGCGGCCACACCGAACTCTCCGGAAAATTCTCGATCCGGCTCAGCCACGGCTCAAACGACTCCCACCCTGTGACACACGCATAAACATCGTTGCGCCCAAACACCCCGCGCAGCGGAGCATCCGGAAAACTCCACTCTGCCGCGTTGAAGCAATAGCCCTGGTCGATGAAGCTCGCCGTGAACTTCCGCTCCCGCCCCTTCTTCCAGAACGCCGCCTGCCGCCCATTCGCGTTGCACGTCCATTTATCCAGCGCCAGCGCTCCCGCAAAGTCGCCCACATTGCGAACCTGCGCCATCGCCGTTTCCGGCAGATAGTCGAAAACCTGCCCCTCCGTCGGGGCCACCACGTACCGCGATCCAAACGACAGTCCCGCCGTCATCGGCTTCCGTTGTCCGCACAATTCCCACCGCAGTTCCGGCGTGTGTTCCACCAGCCACGGATGCACATCCACCACCGCCACCGCCGGCATCGGCAGCCCGATCATCTCGCCCAGCCGTGTCCCCAGCCAGTCATTCACCAGCACCCGCGTGTGCTGCGGATTATTCTGAAATTTCACCACGTAGTAGAACCCGTCGGCGCAGCGCATCATGTGGCTCTGCGCCCCGCCCCGCATCCTTCTCACGTGCTGCACCGCGCTAATCAAGCACCCAATCCCTCATCACTCCGCCGCGTGCAATCAAAGTCTCCCTGCCGCCGATTGCCGCCTCATCCGCCGCGGTTTCACCAGTGACCAGTTACCAGCTACCAACCACCCGTGGCTCTTCGCTAATTCCTAGTCGCTAGTCGCTTCCTCCAGCCTACCCATCCCACGCCACGCCCTCTCCCTCGTCCAGCCCACCGCATGTGACTTCAGTAACCTCCAGTTCCCAATTCGGAACACAAAACACCGCGGGGAGCCAAGGCCCTTCAGGTTCGCGCCGGCCTTTTCGGCGCCAAACTGAGTCGATCCCCGCTCCCCGCCCAAACCAGTTGCTAATTCCTAACTGCTGGCCGCCCAGGTCTGCGCCGTGGGGGCAGCGCTGACCCGGACCGCCTTTGCCAGTGACCAGTTACCTCTTCATAGCACTCCCACCTCCACCGCCGCCTTCGCCGCCGCAGTCCGTCCCACCACCTCCGACCGCACCGCCTGCGCAATGGCCATCGCCATCACCGTGTCGTCATGCGCTCCGTTCGCCGCCGCCGAGCTTCCATCCGGACGCCGCACAAACGTCTTGCACTCCTCCAGCAGCCTCCGGCTGACGAACAAGCACGGCGCCGCAGTCAGGACCGCCGCAAGATTGTCCAGCATCCGCGGCCGCGAAGCCGCCGATGTCAGCCATCCCGCATCCCCCTTCTGGTGATAGACCTTCACGTCGGCGTGGGTGAACGCCAGGTGCGCCAGCACTTCATGGCCGTGGTTATTCCGCTCCACCGCCACCAGCGCGTCGTTGTACTCCCGCGCCAGAATGGCCACTCGCGCGGCCAGCTCTTGTCGCGTCAGGTGTCCCCGCAGCTCCGCGCACTGCATTCCTGACGAACGATCGATCACCTGCGCGCACGCGTAGTCGCCGTCCGCCCCGCCGCCCGCCGGGTCCACCCCGAGGATGTACTCCTTCCCTGCTTGCGCCGGCAGAAACTTCAACAGTTTGCCGTTGTCCGTCTGCTCATACGCCGCCGAAGGCTCGCGCAACCGCTGTTCCACCACGTCCAGGTCGAACATGCATTCGCCCGACGCCCGGAAGCAGCTCTCCGCGTCTTCCGCATACTCCTCTGCCGCCCGCTGCCTTAAGCTCGCCCGTACTTCGCGCCGGAACCCGATCTGTTCCGCCGTCAGCCGGTACTTGGCCATCAGCTCTAGCTCCGTCTCGGTGAACTCCACAATCTCCACCTGGCGCTGGTAGCTCCGCTCCCACCACCACGGAAAGAAGTGTCGCGAGTACCCCGTCTCCTCGGCCCGCTGCCACTCTTCATAGAAGCAGCCGCAGGCTCCGTTCGCCGTTGACTCCAGCACGATCTCCCCGTCCGGAGGCACCGCCGCCCGCAACGACGCCAGCGTCGCCGCCGCGTCTCCCGGCCAGCGCGAAACCTCCGAGCAGTGCAGGTTCTGGATCGTCAACCCGCGCCCCGCATTCTCGCTCGCCGTCTCTACCCGGTACGACGAATCCATATACGGGAAAATGATCTGGCGCCGGTTCGCGTGCGACGTCGCCAGCACCCCCCTGCTCACGCACTCCGGCAGGTTCGCCAAAAACCGGTGCACAATGCGGAAGATCTCCTCCGCCGACCGCTGGTCGTGTGCCACCTGCACACACAACGTACCCGGTCGCGTGATGCAGTTCAAAAAGAAACGCGCGGCCACATACGTGGTTATCCCCAGTTGCCGCGCCTTCAACACGATGTTCCGTTTCGACGCGGTTTTCGCATACTCACGCTGCACCGCGTTCACCCTCATCGCCTGCAGACGCGCGCGTTTGTTCCTGATCTTCAGCCACTTCCGCATCATGAACTCCCGCGCCGCAACCTTGTACTTCCGTCCCCCTTCCTCGATGTCGAAGCGCCGGTCGTCGTCGTCCAGGTGTTCGCCAAACTGGATCAGCAACTCCGCGTGCGCCCGCACCCGCTCCCGCTGTTTCGCCAGCCTCTTCTCGCGGGCCGTCAGCTCGACCTTTTCCTCCGGCCCTTGCGCAATGAATGCTGTAAGAATTCTGACTTGCTCGTCGGTTAGCCGCGTCCCGCCCTCAAGAGAGGCACCACTCACTTCCTGCCCGAATTGTCCTGTTTCATCTTCCCCCGTTCTGCCCGGTTCCGTTTCCATCACTTCTGTCGCGCTCATTGTTCACCCCTGAAAAATGGGCGCCACACTGCGGGGACTGGCCGTCCCTGCGAACTTGCTCGCAGCACGTTCGAAGTTGGGGCAGCACCCGCCTTGGGCGCCCCGCAAATACAACAAAACCGCCAGCCCTTTTCGGTGCCCCAGGTTCGCGCCCCGCTTTTGGGCGCTAACCTGGGCGAAGCCCGTGTACCACCGCCTGTTTCGCGGCAGTTCGGGTCGCCTAAAAGTCTGACGGCCAATTGCACGCGCAATCTACTCTGGGTCCCACTCTGTCTGACATTGTCAGATCCGTGAAACTCTCCGTCACGCGCGCCGTAGTACAACCTCACGTATTGCTATTCATCGACACGACTTGTCATCCGGTCTCTCGTCTCGTCGTAACCAGTCACCAGTTCCAAATTGACCCTTTCCACATTTCGCGGGTCGCTAGTTGCTGTTGGGTGCCCCATCCCTTCGCGTTCTGTGAGAAAGCGTGGGAACGAAGCATCTAACACCTGTTGTCCAGCCCCTATTCTTTGCCACGACGCCCAATCCGTTATGCCCCAGTCTCCCCCAGGGAGACGAAAGCTAATAGCCCCGCCTTTCAAGGCGGGGCAACGGTCCCAATCGAATCCCGAGTGCCGTCGGCATGGCGGATCTTCGCGCGGCCCTTCATGCCGCTCCCTCTCTTACCCTCCTGCCCCCCTTCCCACTCCAAACTCAAAACTGAAAACTCGAAGCTTCTTTCTAGCCACTAGCCACTGCCCCTGGGAACCTGCATCCGCTCCAATGAGAAAAGGCCGGACGCATCCGGCCTTCTCACTCACCTCTTCGATTACAAAGATTACAGATACCGCCGGCGAATCGCACCGATTCCCGCCAGCAGGGCTGTTCCGGTCAATGCCAGAGTGCCCGGCTCCGGAGTCGTGCCGTTATACGTCAGGTCGTCCAGGATCCAGCGATCGGTCCCCGACGTGATCGTCAGCTCGTCCACCAGTCCGCCATATCCCGACGCAAAGAATAGCGGCACATCACTCAATACAGTACTGTCCAGTGTCGCCGTGGCCACCAGGTTTCCGCCGAAGTACATGTCGTACACGATGTCACCCGACAAACCCGAGTATCCCGCAAACCAGGCACCGTTGAAGGTCACCGGGCTGAGGAAGTTGATTGTGCCGCAGCAGGCATCGTCCGTCGGGTAAATGCGCTCCACTCCGGAGTGCGCTGTATATGGGGACTGGGCGCCATCGTAATACGTCCAGTTGTTGTTCCAGTTGGCCCCGCAGTATCCATCGGGAACCTGGCCGCTCCCGGTGAACGCCTCAAACGTGCAGACAGTAGCGCTGGCCAGTGTCGGTCCAACTATGATTAACGTGGCAAACAGCAACAGCGTGACAGCTTTCATTCTTCTCCTCCCCTACGGCCGACACACGCGAACGGTGTTTACAGATTTCTAATCCTCAGACCCGTCCCCGGCATAAGCTCCGCAGGGTATTGTGCATGTTTGCTGCCAAGTCTCGCCTCTCTTGACCACGCTAACTAGCTGAAAATAAGTACTATTCCCTTGCATCAG
>DATKLE010000093.1:0-13563 GCA_035542575.1 Terriglobales bacterium
GGTTTTGAGTTCCGCATGGGCCTAGTGGCCCACCCATTGGCATGAAAATGTGGTTGAGTTGTGCGTGTACGCTGGTGGAGCGTGGACGGCGCAGATCTGTTTGCACTCTGGATGAAGTGAGGCCGTTTTTGAGTTTGGTCGGGAACGCGCGTTTTGAACCAATCTATGTCGCGCCACCGATAGTTAGAAGGTGGTAGCACGTGACGGTGTGTAATTCTTTTCGCGTGCGTTCTGCCGCTTCCACGCTTAGGAGGAAGCGATGAAGGTCGCAGGGATTGACGTACACAAGAAGGTGTTGATGGTAGTTGTCGTGGATGCGAGTGCGCCGGAAGAGAAAGCAGCGCGGCGGCGATTCGTCACCATGCCGAGCGAGTTGCACCGCTTGCTGACATGGTTGCAAGAGCAGGGAGTCGAAGAGGCGGTGATGGAATCGACGGCGCAGTACTGGCGGTCGGTGTGGTTGGAACTGGAGCCTCACATGCGTTTGCACTTGGCGCAGGCGTTTTCCAACCGTGCGCCACGTGGGCGTAAGCATGACTTCAAGGATGCGGAGCGGCTGGTGCGTCGATTGATCGCCGACGAGTTGATATTAAGTTTTGTGCCCAGCGGCGAACAGCGTATCTGGCGGAGCATGAATGAAGCTGCAACTCACGCGTGACCGAGTACGACTGCAGAACCAGATCGAGTGTTTGCTGGAAGAGATGCGGATCAAGCTGTCGATTGTGGTCAGCAATCTGCTGGGGGCCAGCGGGTTGCGTATTCTGCATGCTCTGGCCAACGGAGAGAGCGACCCCAAGAAGTTGGCCCAACTGGGTGGGGAGCGGTTGCAGTGCACCGAGGAGCAACTGGTGGATGCCTTGACGGGAAGAGCACAGCCGGTGCATGGAGCAATGTTGGCTTTGCAGCTCGAGCGGCTGCAGGTGATCGATCAGCAAATGGAGCAGCTGAACCGCATGATCGCGATGGCCATGAAGCCACATCAAGATGCCGTGATGCGACTGGCGGAAGTACCCGGGTTCGGAGTGGACTCGGCGCAACAAATCATCGCCGAGGTGGGTGCTCAGGCCAGCACGTTCGCATCAGCTGCGGAGTTAACCTCATGGGTGGGAACCTGTCCCGGCAAAGAGGAAAGCGCGGAGCAGAACCATAGCAGTCGCTCCGCGAAGGGCAACAAATACATGCGCCGGGTGCTGAACCAGGCAGCACACGCTGCGGCGGCGAAGAAAGGCAGTCATTTTCAAATCGTGTTCCGCCGTCTGCTGCCGCGCTTGGGCTATCAGTCTGCCATCTGGGCCGTTGCTCATCGGCTCTGTCGTCTAGTTTGGAAGATCCTGCATGAAGGCGTGCGTTTCATCGAACACGGTGCCGAAGTCCATCCCCGAGAAAAGAAGAAACGTGCCCAGATGCTGGCGCGAGCACTTCGCAAACTTGGTTACGACGTAACCATCACTCCCATAAACCAACTTGCCCCCAAGCCTGTCGTCTAAGTCCGAGGAGAGGATTTTCGACGGAGTGCTAACGCTGTTTACGACAGTAATTGGCTTATTGGTGAGATTTCAGCCGAGCGAGGAGTTAGCCCTTAACGTGCTGATCGAGAAATTTGAAGACATCGTCTTCCCATGCAGGGATGTTTTCGTAGAGCATATTGTGGCCGTCGTCCGAGGTCAGACCCACTTTAGGAGAGATTTTCAAAGAGTGTGGTTTGTGAAGGCGTTGCAGTTCTTCCGCCAAAGCACGCCCCGCAGCGGTGCTGTAGTCGTTCTCTGCATGGATGAGCATGGTTGCTGCATTCATCTTGCGAATGGCAGTAAACAAGCGGTCGCGCATTTCGGCAGAACTTTCCCAGGAACCAGCAGCAGCTGCGAACGTAACCGCCGCACGCATTGTGCTGTCGCGCTCAGCCATGAGCAAAGCGAGCGACCCACCAAAGGAATTACCAGCAACAGCGATGCGGTGAGTATCAATCCCCGGCACCGTTTTCAGGAATGCTAGCGCTGCCATTACATCATCGAGTTGATCAGTAGTCAGTAGCTTGAACTGTAGATGTTGGCGTGCTTCTTTTCCTTTTTCTTTTTCCTCACGACGCAAGACATCTTGCATGAGAGGGGCCTGATCAGCAGAGGGACCGTGGCCACGGCGAAACGGATAAAAGAACGCATAGCCATGTTTAATAAAGAAAGGCGCAAGGATGTCGGCTGACTCGGTGATCTGCATCCCTGCGGTGAGGTCGGCCTCGTTGCCACCCGAGCCGTGATTGAACAACACGGCAGGAAACGGGCCGGGACCAGCTGGTTTCCAAAGGTAGGCTTTGAGATGCAACGTTCCGCTTGGGAACTCCACTACTTGGGGGATTATGTTTTCCCGAGCCTGGCCGAGAGTCGCAACGGAAAGAAGCAGCCAGAGCACAGGCAGATATTGGTTTTTCATATTTTCATCCACGGGCAAATATACGAGCAACTTTAGAAGACCTTGGTCAGATTGCGAAGTTCGAGCAGCACGGTCCATTCACCTTGGTACAGCAATCTGTGCATTCCATATTCCGGAATATGGAATGCAACCGGCTACCGTAGCGCAATCAGCGGCACCGCCGCCAGCGCTGCCAGGATGCCCACCGCTTTCCAGCGAGTGAAGTGTTCTCGCAAGAGCCACCGCGCCAGCAGAACCGTAACCGCGGGATAGAGCGAGGTCAGCACCACCGCTGAGTCCAGGCGTCCGGTCTGGTCAGCGCGGATGAACAGCAGGGTGCCGGTCGAGTCGAGGCAGCCCGCGATCAGGCCCAACAGCGCATCGCGGCGGCGGAGCGGCGAAGCCTTTCGCCGCAACAGCACCATCGCCGCCACCATCACTAACGAGCCAAAGCGAGAGTGAGCGGCGGACCATAGCGCCGAGCTATCACCGACGCGATGGATGCAGATGTAGAAGCCGGCGAAGCCGAGACCGGCCAGGACCGCCAGCCCCAAACCCTCGGGGCGACCCGCTGTATCCTCGGGCCGGGAAATCAGCCAGATTCCCAAACCCGCCAGCAAGAAGCCGGCAATCGCCACGGCGCCGGGCACGCCCTCCAGGAAGATCCCGAACACTGTGGGTATGGCCGCTCCCAAGACCGCTGCCACCGGAGCCGTCAGCCCCATGCGGCCGCTGGACAGTGCCCGATAGAAGAGGGCCAGCCCTGTACCTCCGAGAGCGCCCGCTACCAGCGCCCAGATCTCGCTCGCGTGCGCCGGGAAGGGAGCGTGGTTAGCCACTGCCAGAACCGCCATTAGCCCGAAGCCGCTGGCGTGAGCCAGCAGGGTGACTACGAATGCGTCCGAACGTCTCGAAGCGTACCCGCCAAGAAAGTCGCTGGTTCCCCAGCACAACGTCGCCGCCAGGCTGAAACCAGCAGGCACGAACTGGGTTGACGCAGACATTCTCGGCAGTCGAGATTAGCATGGCAGTACCGAGTAGCTGGTACCGAGTACCGAGCAGGTTGCGAGTGCAGGGAACCGCGACAAGAAAACGGCCGCCTCCGCCCCTGTGTTTTTTCTTGGCATTCGGTACTGGCTACTCGGTACTAATGCTAGAATTTGCAAGTGTCCTGCTGCAGGAGAGCGCATTGATTGAGCTGGCACCTTCGATTCTGGCGGCGGACTTCGCCCATTTGGCGGAGCAGGTCCAAAGTGCAGCCGCGGGCGGCGGTACCGTGATCCATGTAGATGTGATGGACGGGCACTTTGTCCCCAACATCACCATCGGGCCCCCGGTGGTGCAATCCCTGCGCAAAGCTACGGATTTACCGCTCGACTGCCACCTGATGATCGAAAATCCTGACCAGTACATTCCGGAGTTCGCCGAGGCAGGAGCAGACTGGATATCGGTGCACCAGGAGGTCTGCCGCCACCTGAACCGCACTCTGCATCTGATTAAGAGCCACGACCTGCTGGCCGGGGTGGTGATTAACCCGGCGACTCCGGTGGAAACACTGACGGAAGTGTTGGATATCGTGGACTACGTGCTGGTCATGTCCGTGAACCCTGGCTTTGGCGCGCAGAAGTATATTCCGGCGGCGGCCCATAAAATCCGCCGCTTGGCGGAGATGCGCAGCCAACGCGGGTTGAATTACCGCATCGAAGTAGACGGCGGGATCGCGCTCGATACCGTGGGCGAGGTGGTACGGGCGGGGGCGGAGATCCTGGTGGCCGGCAACGCAGTGTTCGGCCAGGGCGATCCCCAAAGCAACGCACAACAAATGTTGAAGGCGGCAACCGAAGCGACTCTTCTGAAGGTTTAGTCTTGACTGCTCCAGGCGGGGCAGTTGGCCGCCTGCCGGGTCGCTGGACAAACGAGGTTTTTCCCGAGGTTCTATGTCACGTCGTATTCCGATCATTCTGCTCTTAGGGGTACTGGCCTTTTCGGCCGCCTGCACCAACAAGAAGGTCAAAAACCCGCTGGCCGATGTCGGCTCCAAGCAGCCGGACAAGGTCCTGTTCGACCGCGCCATGGACGCGCTGAAACACAACCGCTTCGATGTCGCCCGGCTCACGCTGCAGACCCTCATCAATACCTATCCGGATTCCGAGTACATCGCGCGCGCCAAGCTGGGCGTGGCCGATTCCTGGTATGCCGAAGGCGGCTCCGCCGCCCTCACCCAGGCGGAGATCGAATACAAGGACTTCATCACCTTCTTCCCCAACATGCCGGAAGCGGCAGAAGCGCAATTGAAGATTGCCAACATCCACTACCAGCAGATGGAGAAGCCGGACCGCGACTTCACCCATGCCGCGCGCGCCGAAGAGGAGTACCGCAACCTGATCCTGCAATGGCCCGACAGCAAGCTGCTGCCGGAGGCCAAGCAACGTCTGCTTGAGGTGCAAGAGGTGCTGGCCGAGCGCGAGTTCCGGGTGGCGCGGTTCTATTACCTGCGCCAGTCCTATCCTGCTTCCATTGCCCGCTTGCGCTCGGTTGTCGATAAGTACCCGCTTTATAGTCGGGCGGATGAGGCGCTGTATTTGCTGGGCCAGTCCTACGAGGGCGAGATCGCGAATGTGCGTCTGCGCAAGGGAAATGAAACGGCCAAAGCCCGCTTCATTGAGATGGCCACGCGCGGAGCGGCCGAGGCGTACTCGCGCATCCTCACGCGCTACCCCCTCATGGATCGGGCCGATGATGCCAAAGCGCGCCTGATCGCGCTCAAGCAACCCGTGCCCAAGCCGACCCGGGAAGCAGTGTTGCAGAACAAGGCGGAAGAGGACAGCCGCCGTCAGACCGGCATCCTAGGAAGCTTGATGAACAATTTCCGCAAGCATCCGGATGTGTCCCAATCCGCCAGGGTCGGCGAGCCGACATTAGTGGATCCTAAGATGGTGAGTGCTACCGACGTGGTGCAGCAGGCCGCGCGCGCCATGATGCCCACCACGGGGGGCACGGGGACCAATACCGTCTCGGTGGAGACCGTAAAGAGTGGCGCCCCACTACCCAACGAAGCCGCGCCTCGCTCCGACCAACCGGCGGCCGCGAGTGACTCGGCCCAGGCCCCAGGGGCCCCGCCTGCACCCGGGGAGCTGACACCCAACGTTTCCGCCAATGACGCCAACGAACTGAAGCCCAACGTGCCCGACAATAGCGCTCAAACCCTGCCGCCCCCGGCACAGGTGAACGAGATCCAGGCAACGCCTGCTGAACAGAATGCTGCCGAAGGCAAGACCGGCGATAAGGCGTCCTCCGCCAAGCAGTCGAAGGATGACGATGTGGATGCCATGATTGCCTCCAGCAAGCATAAGAAAAAGAAGGGCCTGAAGAAGATCATCCCGTTCTGATCGGCAGGCTGCATCGGCTGGCCGGAGAATGACCGGCGCCACCCACAGGGGACTGTCCGCTGGTAACCTCTTAGTCTCCTATTGTCATTGACTTAGGGCGTGGGACAAGATAATTTCGCGGTATCTCCCCCTTCAGCAGAAAAGGATCGACCTTTGGCGCGGAAAATACTGCTCGCTGACGATAGTGTGACAGCCCAAAGCATGGGGCGGAGAATCCTCACCGATGCCGGTTACGAAGTGACCACGGTGAGCAATGGCTCAGCCGCGCTCAAGAAGATTGCCGAGAGCAGGCCCGACCTGATTGTGCTCGATGTGTATATGCCCGGGTATGGCGGCCTGGAAGTGTGTCAGCGGCTGAAGGAGACGCGGGAGACTTCGCGCATTCCGGTGTTGCTGAGCGTGGGCAAGCTGGAGCCCTTCAAGCCCGAAGAGGCGCGCAGGGTGCGGGCCGATGCCTATATCGTCAAGCCCTTTGAGGCCAGCGAACTGCTCACCGCGCTCACCAAGCTCGAAGATAAAATCGTCCCCCAGCCTGAGCCCTACAAGCAAGGACGTTTCGCCAAGGCGGTTGCTGCCGTCGACCAGTTTTCCAATGCTGAAATGGGAGAGTCCGAGGAAGGCTTTGGCGACAGCGAAACCGGATGGAAGGACCGACTGATTATTCCGACTCCGGGCGCAAGGGCCACGGAGGCCGAGACGGAAGCTCACCACGGCGCGGATACCGGCTTCCGCAACCTGGCACGCGACGAGGATTTCAAGCCGGCTGAGCCGAAGCAGGGGTTTGAACGTCCCATGCCGGCCGGCCTGCCGGCAGATATCAGTGCCGAGGAGATCGCAGCGATTACTGCCGCCGCTGCTGCCATAAGCGGCCGTGGCGAGGAGCCCGCTGTTGAGCCGCAAACTCCGGTTGCGGAGGCAGCGGCTGAACCTCCGGCTGCGACCCGCGAAGAAACCCCGTCTGAACCCCCTGCTTCCGTGACGCCGGAGCCACAAGCTGAACCCGCGCCTTCTGGAGTGGAGGAGCTCAAGGTCGAGCCCCCCGCCGAAGCGGCAGCGAGCGAGGAACCGGTTGCGACCTTTGCGTCTGCACCGGAAGCGCAGCCGGAAGCCGCGCCCGAAACCACGAGTGAAGTAGCGCACGAAGCTGCGCCCGCTGAACCGGCAGTTGATATTCCCGCTCCCGAACCGGCGGTGAGCAGCGCAGCGGAGCCCGCAAACGAGATTCCTGCCGCGCCGGTCGAAGCCGAACCAATCAGCGCGCCCGAACCCGCTGTCGCAGAGGTGGCGAAGCCTGCGGCCGCGGATGCAGACGTTCTCGCCGCCCTGGCAGCGTTGGCGCCGGTGAATGGCGACGACGCGGGAAGTCAGGACGGGCGCGGCCTGGTCTCCGTGGCGGCCGCGCTTACCAGCGCGGAACTGGAAGCCGTCAGCGCCGGGATCGCGGGACCCAGATGGATCGCAGAAGCGGTTCCAGTGGATGAACAGGAATCCACCTTCCTTTTGGAACAGGAGATGGAGAAGGCCTATGCGGCCATGGCAGCCGCCGAAGCCGCGCAGACGATGGCTGCGGCGCGCGCGGCGGAAATGGCCACTGCCATCCCAGAGGCCAGTTTGCCGGCCCAGCGGGCTTACACCCCGCCGGAGTTTTCGTCCATGGCCACGCCCGCGCTGGAAGTACCTGCCCCGGCAACTGCGGCTGAGCCCGCTGCCAGCCTGCCTCCGGAACCAACCCCTGCAGCGTTTGCCGAAGCCGCCGGCGAATCACCATCGTCTCCGGAAATCGCCACGCCCGCGGTTGCCCAGGCCGCAAACGAGACCGCAGCCGCTCCGGAGGAAGAGGTTGCCTTGGCGGCAGCGGCCAGCGCCAGCTCCGGGCCAGTGGAGGCGCTCCCTGAGGCACAAACCGTATCCTTGCCGGCGCCTGCCGATTCTTCGCACAGCGCGATCCAGGAATTTCAGGAGGCCGAACGCCAGCGCGAATCCGAACTTGCGGCGGCGTGGGCCAGCTGGAAACCAGGCCACGAGTCCAAGGCGGAATCGTCCGCGGCGGCGCAGATTGCCGGCGCCGACGCCGGATTCGATCGCGTCTCCAAGGAAGAAGCGCCGTCGCCTGAGCCCAAGCCCGCACCCGAGGCCGAAGCTGCCGCGCCCGCGGCCGATGATGCCGGCGAAATCTCCGAGATCGTGGACGACATGCTGGCCGAACTCAAACCCAAGTTGATGGCCGAGATCTCCAAGAAGCTCAAGAAGGGAAAGAACAAGAAGTAGGTTTCGGCAATCCCAGGCCCATTTCTCCCGTGGCGAGGAGTGGGGTTTTCTGTTTGCCTCTGCAATCATTCCCTTGCCCATTGCGAGGATATACGAACACAAGCGAAGCCCGAGTCCAGACAGTTATAACGTGGCGCTCTGCAGTAAGATAGTAAGCTTGCAATTGCACTGCATGTGAGGTCGCCATGCACAACCTGCTTTTCTCTTCCATCCTCTTCGTCGTCTTATCGAATCTTGGGCTTTGTCAATCCACGGCGCTGCGGATCGATCCGGCTTGTCCGGTTTCTGGCAGGAAAGATGCCGCCAAAGAAATCCGGGTCACATACTTACCCTCGGATGCCTCGGCAACACTCAAGAATCCGAAGCAGCTCACGTTGGATGTGGGTGTCAATTCGGCCCTTTCTCACAACAACACCCGGTCGGTTCCGTTTACCCGCGGCGACGGTTCATGGCAAGCTACGCTCACCCAGGGCGCTAATGAATTCTGGCTGTACCTCATCTTCCAGGTGCGCGATGCGGCGACGGGTCAGATTGACAACAACTCCGGGCAATACTGGGACGTTGTGTTCTGCATCGCCAACGGCAAGCCCCATTTCCAGGGAGTGCAGCGGCAGGCGCAGAGCTATACCGGGACGCGCTTCAAGAACGGCATCGCCCGCGCGAAGAATTACGACATGGCGATCGCGGTGATCGAGCGGTACCTGGAGAAAGAGAAAAACGGCGCTTCGTTTCTTCTTCCCGGCTTATGGCGGTACAAGGCTCTTCGGGACGGGGACACTGACGCCGCCTGGCAAAAGGTAGGCCAGGAGGTGAGCCAGTTTCTCGACGACCACCGCACTGACAGGGCCTCCCTGTCGGCGGTGTACAACTACATTCAACTTAACGAAGACAGGGCTCCAGCGGGTCTCTATGCCAGGATGATTCGCGATCTGGCGGCCATTGATCCAGCAGACGCGGAGACGATGGATCGGACGCGAACGCTGAGCCAGATCGAAAGAGAACGGGACCCGCGCAAACAGGCGGCGGCGCTGGACGAGTTCATCCGCAAGAATCCCAAGGATGCGGCCGGTCTCACTGCTACCAGCGATCGGCTTTATGCCCTTCGCCTCTCACACGACGTTCCCGCTGCCGAGAGCGCCTTTGCGCAGATGATTCGGCTTGAGCCCAACTGGCCCGATGCCTGCGTCTCCATGGCCGCGATCTACATCGAAAACCGGCAAAAGCCCGAGGAAGCTCTGAAGCTGCTCGACCAGGCAGCGCAACGGCTGCAGAGTGGCGGCCAACCTTCTCCCGACGATGTGAACATGTGGTATGCGCTGGCCGGGCCGGAGCGCAACCCGGCGATTCTCGCCTCCTGGCGGGCGCGCGCCTACCTGCTGCAAGGCAAGGGAGAGCTCGCGCTCGAGCAGGCGCGGATCGTTCTGCAGTCGCGCCAGGAATCGGACGACTATTTCTACCTGGGTCAGGCCCTGGAGGCTATGGGAGAGAAACAAAAGGCGGCGGACGCCTACCTCGAGGCCGTCACCCGGCCCTCGCGCCTGTATCCGCAGCAGCGGGCGCAACTGAAACATCTTTGGGCCGCGGCGAAACTTGGCACCCGGGAGCAACTGGAGCGCAAAATCCAGGCGAAGGCGGAGGAACGCTTCCGGCAGAAACACTATGTCCCCGCGCTGCTCAATCAACCCGCCCCCGAGTTTGACCTGACCACGCTCAAGGGCGAGAGGCTGCGCTCAGCGGAGTTGCGCGACAAGACCGTGGTCCTCCACCTGTGGGGCGTGTGGTGCGCGCCCTGCATCCCCGAACTGCGCGGGTTCGCGGATCTGCAGCGGAAGCATCCGGAACTCACGGTGGTGGCGGTGGCGGTCTCTTCGGAGCTGCAGCAATTGCGGGACATGATCGCCGAGCAGCAAGTCGAGTCGCTGCCCGTGGTGCAATCGGATTCGCTCAAAGTCTTAGTGACTGAGGGCGTTCCGGTCACCTACATCATCGATCACGACCGCATCCGGCTGGTCCATCAGGGGGCGATGAGCGATGTGGTGGCCTACGTGGAGGCCGATCTCGCGGCGCTGAAGGCAGAGTAGGCGGGCCAAGTCTCATGGCGCGTTACTTTTTCTCGCTCCCCGCACGCAGGAATATGGTCTGTCCGACCGCCAGCCGGCCAGGGCGGGTGACTGCGCCGTAGATTCCTGCGGTGTTCTGGTGCACACGAACCACCGTCTTCATCACCTCCGGCGCAATACTTGCCGAATCGGGATCGAGGTTCACCATCGAGCAGCGCTCGTCGCGCATGGTGACGGCGATGGCGGGGGCGTCGTCGCCCTCGCCGAACGACAGCACACCGCCCACCCACTCGTCTTCCTGGAAGGCCGCCGGTCGCAGCAGACGAACCAGGACGTTCGGGCGAAATCGGCGCACATCCAGGCTGCGCCCCGCCAGCCGTCCGATCTCGCGTATGGTTTCCGAGGCGATCACGGAGATGGGGGTTTCATCGAAGATGCCATGCCGCAGCTGCATCATCTGCACCGGAGCCCCGTAGCGGCGTCCGACCTCCGTGGCCAGGTCCTCGCCGAAGACCGCCATGTCTTGCCCATCCGGCGTGCGAACATGCGTGGGCAGGTCTGCCGGCGCGCCGTCTTGGCGGTACGGAGCAAACCGCAGTAGGTCGGGAGCTTTGCTTGCGGTCAGCCACGGCATTCCGCTGTGGTCGTCAATCCGGCGGAAGGCCAGGCGGCGGTCGCCCTCGATGCCGTACCAGCCCAGGCTGGCGGCCTCGAGCCGCTCTCCGGCCATGGACTTCACGGGATAGCGGAAGAGTGCCTCCACGTGTCCGATTTCCGTGAGCATGGTTAGCTGGGCCCCACGCGTTCTCATCTTATCTGATTGCAGCAGTCAGTCTGCCCGTGCGGCAAGAAAATGACACAGCCGTGACAAGCGTGTGACAAGCCGCGCCTGCCGTCCAGCTAGCCTGACTAGTTTTACTTCCCGCTGACAGCCGATAAGCGGAACCTCATTCAACTTAATAAGGAGATCATATGTCTAGTCCGGAATTGAGAACTTCAAGTCTGCAGGTCGAGTATGCTTTGGGCCATTCTTCGCGTGAGTTGGATCGTCTTACTTTTCAAGCGACCGTGTTCGCGCCCTATACCCGCCAGCTGCTTACGGAAGCGGGGCTGGCCCCCGGGATGCGCGTGCTGGATGTGGGCAGCGGCAGCGGAGACGTAAGTTTCCTGGCCGCCGATCTGGTCGGCGCCAACGGATCCGTGCTGGGCGTAGATCGCTCTCCGGCGGCGGTGGAGAGGGCCCGAAGCAGAGCCATTCGGCGCAACCATCACAACGTTGAGTTCGCAGTCGGCGATCCTGCTGCCATGCACTTCGACCGGCCTTTCGACGCGATCATTGGCCGGTTCGTGCTCATGTATCAGGACGACCCGGCCGCCAGCCTGCGCAACATGATGCGCAACCTTCGGGAAGGCGGCCTGGTGGCGTTTCAGGAAGTGGACTCGACCGCATGCCGCTCCTGGCCGGCGGTTGCGAGTTTCGACACCGCGGCCCGGTGGCTGGCGGAAGCCTTGCGCGGCAGCGGAGCCCGTCCGGAACTTGGGCTGGAGATGCATGCGCTGTTCCTCGAATGCGGCTTGCCGCAGCCCAGCATGCGCATGGATACCCTGGTCTCCGGCGAAGAAGATAGCCCGGTTTACGACCTGCTGGCCGAGGCGGTGCGTACCTTGGTGCCGACCCTGGAGAAATTGAATATTGCTTCGGCGGCCCAAGTCCAGATTGAGAGCCTGGCGGACCGCATGCGCCAGGAGGTGTCCGCCAAACGAGCGGTGGCGATGTCGTATGGACTGGTCGGGGCTTGGGCTAAGAAGCAGGGTGGGCGGGACGAAGCGGAGAATTAGGGGGCCCAATTCTCTCGGCTTGTCCGGTGTCAGAAATCCCCAGGTCTCGACAAGCGCGAGACCTGGGCGCACCCGGCCCAGCATTCTCATTTGAGGTCCTTGCCCTGGTGGCACCCCCCTCCCCCTCCCCCTCGAATCTTTGGAATCATCGGCTTACCGCGGTAATCCGTGTAAATTAATGAATCCAGGGCGGTTGCACAACATCTTGGGAACAAAGGCTTTGGCGGCGGCAAGAGTCCCAGCTTCGGAGACCACGAGCCTGGGGGCACCCCGGCGCTGCGGCAGCGCGCGGGATTCGGCGGCGCGTAGTTTTCTAATGGATAATACATCCATGACGTAATTAACTACAAGCTACACGACGGTGGAGCGGATGTCTGTGATAGGGATCACGGAGGGATGTGCTAACGACGCAGGCGCGGAGTCTGCGAGACGCAGCTTTTGGGCCGGGAGGGTCACTTCCGTCTGTCCCCGAATTTTCGTCCCAAGTTTCCCCAGCTTCGTGCCCGGTCACCGTGGCGAACAAAAGGCGAATATGCTAGAATTGGTGCATAGACGAGAAATAAAGTAGCTGCTCGGCTTTGCGACGGGGCGAGCGAGGCGTATTATGCCGAGGCGAAAGGTGCCTAGACATTCCGACAACGCGGTTTTCACAATTGTTTTCCGCAAGGGACTTGCGGAGCGAAATCGTCTGCCCTTGGAGCACGTCATCCGCACATTGCAAGAGCTTGACGAGCTGATCAAAGAAGTAGGGCGGCAGGTCCAGCGGGAACGTGGGAAGGAAAATCCTACAGGGGACTTCGGGATAGAACTGCTCGCCGGTCGGACAGGTCTTGTATTTCAGAAAGGGAGCCTAAAGGCGAGCGCGGCAGTGACCCAGGACCTCGACAGTGCGGAGATTGCAGTCAATCGCGTAATGGAAACCGCCAACCTGCTACAGAGAAAAGAACCAGCCTCTATTGACCCATCGGGCGCTCCCATTATTCGGCGCTTTGCTCGGCTCAGCGGATGGCAGCGGAAGGACCGCACAGAACTCCGCCTTGAATGGAAGAAAACCGGGCAACGCCTCAAGGCTGCCAAGTTCGGAGAGACAGCCATTCAGACGATTGAATCTATAAGTGCGGCCGAGATGACGGTTGAGGGACTCACACTGTACGGCAAATTGCGCGAGTTGAAGGACCGCACGATAGAGCCCGATGACGAGGGCAAGGGATTCTGGGGCGAACTGCTGACGGACTCTGGGGAGAGGTGGCGAATCCTGTTCGCTAACGCAGCGTTGGATAAGGTGCTGCCCCTGTTCAGAAAGCAGGTAGTGATTACCGGCGATGCCAAGTATTTCAAAGCCTACAATCCGCGCCTAGATGCTCGCAGCATTGAAAAGGACATTGACCGGGATTACGTTGCCGCTTTTGACAAGTACGAGGGGTCTGATGCAAAAGACTTCGGGGACACAGATGTTGAGGAGTTGTTGAAGGAACTGAGGGATTAAACGTGCCTCGCCCAGTTTATTTTGACACTTCGATTTTCCTTGAGATCGGTGCCAAAGGAAGCAAACACGCAAAGAATATTCGGGCCTTGCTCAAAGAACTAGGCACAGACAAGGT
>DATKLE010000094.1:0-2765 GCA_035542575.1 Terriglobales bacterium
TGCGCTGGATGCGCCAGATGGCCGCCGCGCGCAAAGGAGGAGAGTGATATGCCCATAGCCGCCGTACCCGCTTACTTGGGCAAAGACTTCGCGGATGCTTCGCCGGGAATGCGGTTTGGACTCCTACTTCCCATCTGGACCAACCGTCAGGACCAAGAGGCTGAAGTCAACAAACGTGCACAGGCCAAAAGCAGAGAAGGCGATGAAGTCAAAGACCTTCTCAAACAAGGAATGGATGTGGCCATCCGGCAGCTACGCCAGAGGCAATCTAGACCCCTTCCTGGCTTGTGGGATAAGAATGACTTCGCGGCACGCAACGCGTGGAGTAACATCAGGGCGCTTACCAAGGCGGATCAAGATCGCATGAAAGGGATACTTGCTCGCCAGTCAGCATTATCCAAGGCTGTGCCCGTAGACACCCTTTTCCACATCGATGCCATCGCCATCGCCCCCTTCACCACCGGCCTAGGCAACGAACACCCGCTGGAAAACGGCTTCGCCTTCCTAAATCCGTACGGTTTGCCGTATCTCCCCGGCAGCGGCGTCAAGGGCGTCCTGCGCCAGGCGGCGCGAGAACTGGCGAGCGGCGATTGGGGTGATACGCATGAATGGAGCAAGGGAAAGCGCTTCCCACTGATGGAGGGCGAAGGCGAGAAGCTTCGTCCTGTCCTCGATAAGAACAACCGTCCCGTAATGCTCGCGGTGCAGGACGTTTTTTTCGGACTGGAATCGGACGACGGCGATTCCGCGCACCTGCGCGGGGCGCTGACCTTCTGGGACGTCATACCCCAGATCGATGGCGACAGCCTCATGGTCGAAATCATGACGCCGCACCAGACCCACTATTACCAACAGGAAGCGGGGAAAGGCATGGGCAGCAGCAACCCCCACGAATCCGGCCAACCCACCCCCATCAGCTTCCTCACCGTACCGCCGGGGTCTGGATTCACTTTCCACGTGCAGTGCGACCTGGCGCATCTGCGTCGCCTCGCGCCGGAACTTGCTGCCGACGGCAAATGGAAAACCCTCATCACCGACGCTTTTGAACACGCTTTCCAGTGGCTGGGTTTCGGGGCAAAAACCGCGGTCGGTTATGGCGCGATGCTTTCGGAAGCGCAGCGCAAGGCGCGGGAGGCCGCCGAGGCAGAACGTGCAGCCCAGCGAAAAGAAGTCGCACGAAAAAGGGAAGAAGCCCTGCGAGCCGAGCAAGCCGTTCGATGGCAGAGCGCACGCATCAAATTCAATCGTAACAATGGTGCGCTAACGGCTGAGAAAGACGGCAAGACCGCCATTGCCCTGCAGCCGAAAGGCCAGGAGTTGCTAACCACCTTGCCGACGGAAACCCAGAAAAAAGTGCTGGCCAACCAGTTCGTCAAGGTAACCGCCTATGTGTTTGCGGGCACGCTGGTGCGCGTCGAAACGCCATGACCACCTACCTCATCACCCGCCACCCCGGCGCCAGGCAGTGGGTTCAGGAAGAGGGCATTGTCGTTGATGCACAACTCGACCATCTGGAGGTGGGCGAGGTTCGGGCCGGCGACATCGTCATCGGCTCGCTGCCGGTCAATCTGGCCGCTGAAGTCTGTGCGTGCGGGGGGCGTTATTTTCACCTGTCGCTGGAGCTGCCGTTGGACTGGCGTGGACGCGAGCTGAGCGCGGGCGACATGCGGCGCTTCGGGGCGCAGGTGGAGGAATTCCGCGTCGAAAGGAAGCTGTGGGAGAATGATGAGAAAGCCAGCTCCTGAGTTTCAAGAAAGAAAAGTCATTCGTCACCTCGGCGGGGAATGCCGAGGTCCAGGTTACATGGATGTATAAGGCCTTACCGTCCTTGGTTTCCAATGGATTCCGGCAATCCATGGCGGAATGAGTGCGGGTAAAGCGACATTCCTTATGTTTAGTAAATGCGTGCGTTATCCGCGACGATTATGAAATGCCCACGACGAGGCGACTCGCCCGCCAAATCACGGTTCGGGGCCGGCTTCACCGATTTCCACATGAGATTCACGTCATGAGTTCCATACCCAAACCCCACGATCAACGCTACACCGTCGCCGATTACCTCACCTGGTCCGACGAGGAACGCTGGGAACTGATCGACGGCGTCGCCTACGACATGAGCCCGGCTCCGACCATCAAGCATCAAAACGTGGCGGGAGAGTTTTACGTGCAACTCAGCCAGAAGCTGCGTGGCAAATCCTGCCAACCCATTATCGCGCCGGTGGATGTCGTGTTGTCTGAGCGCGATGTGGTGCAGCCCGATGTGATCGTGGTGTGCGACCCCGGCAAGATCACCGAAAAGAACATCCGGGGCGCGCCCGACCTGGTGGTGGAGGTGCTTTCGCCGTACACCGCCACCAAGGACCTGCGGGAGAAGAAAGCCCTGTACGAGCGGGCCGGGGTGAACGAATACCTGCTGATCGACCCCCTAGAGGAATACGCCCAAGCCTTCCGTCTGGGTGATGATGGCTACTTCGGCGCGGGCGCAATTTACGGACCGAACGAAGTCCTTCCACTGCAAAGCCTCGAAAACCTGGAGGTCGCCCTCTGGGAAGTATTCGGCCTTCCGCAGCCGGGGTCGGAACCGCCCACGGACAGGCCCCATCCATGACGACCAACCTCTTCGGCTGGAGCGATGAGCTCTGGTTGCTGCTGGACCGCCTCGGTATCCTGGCCGGCAACCTCATGTTCCTGTTCACGCTGAGTGCAGGCGTGTGGGGATTCCTCAAGCGCGAGAGCATCCGCCGCTGGTTTACCCTCAACCGTTT
>DATKLE010000095.1:0-3308 GCA_035542575.1 Terriglobales bacterium
CCGAACAACTGCGCTTCCACCAGCCGCGTGAGGCCCAACGCCGAGGCCACCCCGATCCCAAGACCCGCTGCCGCGAGCATCAGCACTTCGCGCATCACCAGCCAGACCACCGATCCGCCGGTAGCGCCCAGCGCCATCCGAATGCCGATTTCCCGCGTGCGCCGCGCCACCATGAAGGCCATCACGCCATAAAGTCCGATGGCTGCGAGCAACGTGGCCAGGATTCCGAAAACGCTGGAGAGCGTTGCCAAAAGCCGCTCGGTCACCAGGGAATTCTCCACCTGCTTGTCGAGCGTCCGCATTTCATACATCGGCACACTCGCATCGACCTCGCGCACGGCACGCCGCAAGGTGCTGAAGAAGCTCACCGGCGCGGTTTCGGTGCGCACGTAGACCGTCATGCCGTTTACCCAGTCCTGCTGGACCCAGGGCACATAAAATTCGTATGGGACGGGTTCCCGCATGTTCTCGTATTTGGTATCGCCCACCACGCCGACAATCTCAATGTCCGCCTTGGTTCCCGGATCACCGCCGAACCCTACGTGGCGCCCGATTGGACTGACACCGGCGAAATAACGCTTGGCGAATTTTTCGTTCACGATGCCCACTTTCGGCGCGCCCTGGCCATCCTTAATAGTGAAATCCCGCCCTAGCAGAATCGGAATTTTCAGCGTCTCAAAAAAACGGGGCGAGCAGAACTGCATGTGAGGATCAGGAATCTCGCCTTGCTTCGGCGTGAAGCCTTCAATCGTCACCCAGTTGTCCCATTCGTTGTCCGCCAGCAGCGGCATGACGGCAAGCGCCACGGACTTGACGCCGGGCAGCGCTTCCAGCCGCTCTACCAATCGCCGGTAGTATTGCCGCCCCAACTCCGGTTTGTACCCATTCAGAGTCGGCTCCACGGCCACCGTGACGAGGTTGCGGGTCTCGAATCCGGGATGCAGCTCCTTCAGGTTGTTCAGACTCTGGAGAAAGAGTCCCGCGCCGACCAAGAGCAGCAGCGAGAGCGCTACCTGCGCCACCACCAAACTCTTGCGCAGCCCGGAAGATCCTCCCCCGGCCACGGAACCGGCTTCGTCCTTCAGAGTCGAGGCCAGTTCCGGCCGGGTGGCCAGCAGTCCCGGCGCCAGCCCGAAAATGACGCCAGTTGACAGCGAAACCAGCAGCGCGAAAAGGAGAACCGCCGCGTCGGGAGTGGTGGAAAGCGCGATGCCCCCGACGTCCGGAGGTTGGAAGCTGATCAGCGCCCGGTCCATCCATACCGCCAGGATCAGGCCCACCGTGCCGCCGACGAGAGACAGCAGAATGCTCTCTACCAGAAGTTGTCGAATCAGGCGCCACCTGCCCGCGCCCAGCGCGAGCCGCACCGCAATCTCCTTCTGCCGCGAGGACGCTCGCGCAATCAGCAGATTGGCCAGGTTGGAACACGCGATCAGCAGCACCAGGCCCACGATCGCCATCAAAGCCAGCAGCGGTTTCGAAAATTGCTCCCGCAGTTGCGAACGTCCCTTTGAGCCGGGCAGCACGTCCATCCACATCTTGAGGAACTCCTGCTTCATATAGGGGTCGGCTTTGGCGAATGCCTCCTGGCGCACTTCCATATTGAGGATCTGGTGGAACAGCGGCTGCAACCCCGCTTTGGCCCGCTCCATCGTCATACCAGGCTTGAGCCGGCCGAACACCTGAATGAAGCGGCGGCGCCTGTTGTTCAACTGCATGAAGGTCTGACCGGGCGGCAGGCTGTCCTGCATGGTGATGGGGACGCGAATCTGCGGCGAATAGCCGGGCTGTACGCCGTTGAAGCCCGCCTGGCTCACTCCCACGATGGTCAGCGGATAACCGTTCACCACGATCTTCTTTCCGACCACGCCGCGATCTCCGCCGAAGCGCGCCTGCCAGTAGCCATAGCTCAGAACGGCGAGCGGATGGCCGCCCTGCATCAGGTCATCAGAAGCCGTGAAGACGCGTCCCAAAGCCGCGCCCACTCCCAGCACCGGAAAGTAGTTACCCGAGACCATCTCCACGGACGCCAACTCGGTTCGGCCTTCGAAGCTGGCGCTCATGGTCTCCCCGTGCCGGCAGAACATGCCGCTGAACACCTGGTTCTTGTCGCGAAAATCCTGGTACATCGGGTAGGAAAGAGCGTTCGAGCCGCTGTTGCTGCCGTAATGGTTCCCGCGCGCGGTAAGCAGCACTAATTCTTCGGGATGCCGCACCGGCAGGTATTGCAGAATGAGCTGGTTGATCAGCGTGAAGATGGCGGTATTGGCGCCGATTCCCAGTGCCAGTGAGAGCACCGCTACGGAAACGAACAGAGGCGATTTCTTCAGAGTGCGAACGGCATAGCGCAGGTCTTGCAGGAGGGTGGCCATCGACCTTTATACTGCTATACTGCGCGCAGCCGAAAAGGTTACTGGTAGTTTTCCACCAGCATCAGATTGCTGCCCGCCTGGTCAAGCTGCGTGTAGAGAACCCAGCGGCCATCGGGTGAGACGGAGAGCGCGGTCGATTGCGTATCGATGCTCGTGTTTTTAGGAAACTGCCTGAGTAGCGTCGTCTGGCCTGCCGTGAAACTGTAGAACTTGAGGGCGGGCTCGACGGGATTTGTTAGGTCGAAGAAGCAGATTCCCTGACCAGTCAATGCCCACAGGCTCTCAGTGGATCCGTCAAGTACCTGGCTCTCTTCACCGCCTTCCACGGAAACCCGCCAGATACCCGTTACACCCAGCTTCGCCCAATAGACAAACTTGCCGTCGGCCGACTCGAAGGCTTCTTCGCCGCCACCCTTGGTTACCTGGACAGCCGTGCCGCCCGCGGCGGGCTCTTTCCAGATCTGCGAAGTGCCGCTTCGGTTCGACCCGAAGTAAATCCAACGGCCGTCCCTGGACCAGCTCGGGCGCACGTTATTAGACGGTCCGCTGGTCAAGCGGCGCGCCGGACCTCCATCCGCGCTGATAAGGTAGATGTCCGAATTGCCGGCTTTGGGGCTGTCGAAGGTAATCCATCTGCTATCCGGAGACCATCGCGGGCTCCCCAATTGGGGGCCGTTGGAAGAAGTCGCTTGCACGGGGTTGCGGCCCTCGCGATCGCAGACCCAGATTTCGTAGCTGCCCGAGCGGGACGAGGTGAAAGCGATCTTCTTGCCGTCGGGAGAGAATTGCGGCTCCAAATCCACCTGGGTGGAGGCGATGAGCCTGGATGCTTCGCTTTTCTGGTCGGACGAGTTCGGGCCGGGAATTCGCCAGATGTTCGAGTCAAACAGATCCCGTTGGTACAACAAGCGATTGCCAAGGTGAGCAACGGACGGG
>DATKLE010000096.1:0-7008 GCA_035542575.1 Terriglobales bacterium
CATCGTCATCACCTGCCGGTGCCTCGCTCCCAACGCCAGGCGGACACCGATTTCCTGCGTCCTGCGGCTCACTGCATACGACATCACGCCGTACACCCCGACCGACGCCAGTGACAATGCCAGCGCTGCGAAGATCCCCAGCAACAGCATGTAGAAACGCCGCTCCTCCAGCGAATCTCCTATCACGTCTTCCATGGTGGATAGCCCGGTAATGGGCAGATCCTTATCCACGGCGTGTACCTGGTCGCGGACGGCAGTGGCGAGAGTTGCTGGGTCACCGACCGTCCGCACCATCACGCTCATCTCCGATATTCCCGACTGATCGGCCAGGGGGTAGGCGTCCGGTGGCGGGTCTATGTCGAGACCGAAATCATGCACGTCGCCCACGATGCCGATCACTTCGCCTTGCAGCTTGTCGTATCCCATGCGGGCCCCAAAGCGCATTTGTTGGCCCAGGGCATCGCCGTTGGGAAAGAACTTCCGTTCGGCCTTCCGGCTCAACAATAGAACCTGCGGACTACCCCGCCGGTCGCCCGCCTGGAAGGAGCGCCCTCGCAGCAAGGGAATCTGCAGGGTGGAGAAATAGTCGCGGCTAACGACTCTCAGTTCCGCACTTCGTTGTTCGCTGGGAGGCTCAGGAGGTGCTCCTTCCACCACAAAGCTGCTGCTGAAGTCCTCGCCGCTCAGGGGCTGAATGGAGGTAACCGCTACCGAGCGCACGCCCGGCAGCGCCTGGATGCGCTGCAGCAGGTCATCAGAGAAGGCTGCGGTGCGGTCGCCATTGGGGTAGGTTGCCTCGGGCAATGAGAGGTTGAAGGTGAGCAGGTGCGAGGGTACGAATCCCGGATCCACCGCCACCAACTTGCCGAAGCTCCGCAACAGGAGCCCCGCGCCGGCCAGCAGGGCGAGTGAAACTGCGAGTTCTCCCGCCACCAGGGAAGCACGCAGCCATCTGCCTTCGCGCCCTCTCACCGTGCGCACTCCGGACTTCAGCGACTCAGCGACCACCGGCCGGGCGGTGCGCAGCGCAGGAAGCAAGCCAAAGATCAGGCCTGTGACCAGCGCCAGCCCCGCGGTGAATGCCAGCACAGGAGTATCTATGCGGACCGAATGAAGGCGCGGGATGTCGTGCGGCCCGTATGCCAGGATGGTGACGATCGCCCAGTACGCCACCACCAGCCCTGCCGCCGCCCCGAACAGCGACAATACGAGGCTCTCGGTAAGCAGTTGCCGTACAAGCCTGGCGGGCGTAGCGCCCATCGCGGTCCGGATGGCGACCTCCCGGCCCCGATCTCCCGCGCGAGCCAGCAGGAGATTCGCGATGTTGGCGCAGGCGATCAAAACAACGAGCCCAACAGCACCCAAGAGAATCAGCAAAGCTGGACGCACGTCTCCTACTAATGCGGTCCGGAAGTCGCTGACAACCGCGGTCCATCCCTTCACCTTGTCCGGATAAGCGGCAGCCAGACCGGCATGAATCGTTTTCATTTCTTCGCTCGCCTGCGCAACCGTGACGCCCGGCTTCAGTCGTGCCACTACGCTGAGGTAATGCGCCCCTCGTTGCATCGCCACGTTCTCGCGGAAACTCAGCGGAATCCAAATGTCCGCTCCGGAGATGGGGAACTGAAATTTCGCCGGCATTACGCCTACGACTGCGTAGTTCTCTCCATCCAGGCGGATGGTCTGGCCCAGAACATCGCGGTTTCCGCCGAAACGTTCCTGCCACAGGGCATAGCTGAGAACCGCCACGTGATCATGGCCGCGCTGTCCTTCCTGGGACACAAATGCCCTGCCTAGAAACGGTGCGCTTCCCAGCACGGAAAACAGATCGGGCGTCGCCATCACAGCCCGCAGACGGGCTGCCTCGCCCTGTCCGGTAAGCGCCACCGGACCTCTTACGTAAGCCGCCATGCCGCTGAACACGTGATTCTGCTCGCGCCAGTCCAGAAAGTTCGGCGGCGAAGCGCTGAAGCGGTCAAACCCTTTGCCCGGATTGGATTCAAAGAGCAGGACCACCCGGTCTGGGTCGGCGAACGGCAGCGGCCGTAGCAGAACTGTGTTCACCACGCTGAAGATGGCGGTGTTAGCGCCGATGCCCAGGGCCAGCGTAAGGATAACGATCAGAGTAAAGCTCGGGCTCTTCCACAACATGCGGAGGCCGTAGCGAACGTCCTGGAGCAGCGTGTCCATCATTCGTACCTCAGCGCCGTCATGGGATCGACCTTCGTGGCCCGACGTGCAGGGACGTAACTGGCTGCCAGGGCCACGAGGGCGAGAAGGCAGACCACAGCGGCATAAGTAACTGGGTCGGTCGGACTGGTCCCGAACAGGAGGCTGGTCAAGAATCGGCTCAACGCAAAAGCAACCAGCACTCCGATGGCGGCTCCCGCAAACGCCAATGCCAGGCCCTGCCGCAACACCATGGCCAGGATGTCAGCCTGCTCTGCGCCGAGGGCCATTCTCACGCCAATCTCGTGAGTGCGTTCGGTGACGCCGTAAGAAATCACGCCGTAGGTCCCGATCACAGCCAGGAGCAGTGCCATGCTCGCGAACCCTGCAAGAATCACGGTGTTAAATCGGGCGCGCGCCAGAGAGATGGACAGCAGCTCGGGCATGGAGGCGATGTCCACGACAGGCTGGTCCCGATCCATGCTTCGGACGGTTTCGCGAATGGCGGGCGCCAGGGCCAGGGGATCGCCGTCGGTGCGCGCGATCAGGGTCATGAAGGAAAACGCCAGCTCAGGATGCGGCCAGTAGGCGGTGGCGTGGACGTCGGCATCCAAGCCGTCGTGCTTCACATCTCCAACCACACCGATCACCTCGCTTGGCACATCTTCGCGCTTCATGTGAATGGTCACGTGCTTGCCGATGGGGTCTTCCTTCGGCCATAACTTCTTTGCCATCGCCCGGCTGATGACGACCTTGTGGGAGACTTCGCGGGCTTCACGATCGGTGAACGACCGCCCCTGGAGCAGAGGAATACCCATGGTGTCGAAGAAGTGAGGCTCCACAACAGCCACGTCAATGACAGGCTGCTCGGCGATGGGAAGAACCGGGCGACCCTCGACCTCTACCCCGGTAGCGGCAATGATGCCGGTAAAAGGAAGAAAGGCGTCCGCGCTTGCAGACTGCACGCCGGGTAGGTGGCGAATGCGATCGAGCACTTGTGCAAAGAATTCCGACCTTTGCGGGTCAGTGGAATACTTGGAAGCAGGTAACTCAACCCGTGCGGTGAGCAGGCCCTGCGGCTGGAAACCGGGGTCAATCGCCACCAGCCGACTGAAGCTACGGATGAGGAGTCCAGAGCCGGCGAGGAGCACAAGGGAGAGGGATAGCTCCACCACGACAAAGACAGAGCGAGCCCGGCCATGGTGCCCAGCTTCCGTTCCGCTCCTGCCGCCTTCTTTGAGCTGGTCGTTGGGGCGGATTCGCGAAGCCTGGAGGGCAGGCAACATACCGAAAAGAAGCGCGGTGGCCATGGCAATCAAGGCGGCGAAGCCAAGCACAGGCAGGTCGAGCCGCACACCTTCGGCGGGAATCAGGTCAGGGGGCGCCATCGCCAACAAGCCACTCGTCGCCCAACGGGCGATCAGCAGGCCAGCCACTCCGCTGAATCCGGCAAGCAGGAAGCTTTCCGTGAGCATCTGCAGGACGATCCGCCGCGGTCTGGCCCCCAGTGCGATTCGGAGAGCGACTTCGGAACTCCTGCTCCTGCCCCTGGCCATCAGCAGAGTCGCGACATTGGCGCAGGCGATCAGCAGCACCAGGCCCACCGCCGCGAGCAAGATCCAAAGCGCGGGAGCAATATTGCCGACAAGTTGTTGGCGGAGCGGAACCAGGTTCACGCTCCAGCCTTTCATGGAATCCGGGTCCTGAGCCGCCAGGGTCCGGGCCAACCCTTCCATGGCGGATTGGGCCTGAGGCAAAGTCACACCGGCGCGTAATTCGGCGATCGCTTGCAGATACCGGCCATGGCGAGTACGCGCTTTCTCGGAGAATGTGAGCGGCGCCCACACCTCGGGCGATTTCTGCGAGAACGACTGATGCTTTACAAAGAACTGGAAACCTCTCGGCATGACACCGACAACGGTGTTTGGCTGACCGTTTAGGGTGATCTTGCGGCCGACAATGCCGGGATCCGATCCGAAGCGGCGCTGCCACAATTCAAAGCTGAGAACCACAACATCGCCCGAGCTGGGCGATCCGTCCGATGAATCCTGCAAGGTGCGGCCCAGGGCGGCATTCACGCCGAACATGGAAAACAGATTCGGCGACACATCCTGCACGGTCAGCTGCTCGGGAGAGTCTCCGCCGGTCAGAATCGCGGTGCCGTTGAAACAGGCGGCCAACTGGTCGAATACTGTGTTCTGCTCCTTCCAATTCAGGAAGGTGGCCGGCGAGGTCACATTCTGCGTTTCCGCTTGGCCTGCCTGCCTCTCCCAGACCATGACCAGCCTGTTGGCGTTGGGATAAGGCAAGGGCCGAATCAGGACCGCATTCACAATGCTGAAGATGGCAGTGTTGGCACCGACACCCAAAGCCAGCGTGAGCACAGCGACGGTGGTGAAGCCGGGGTTCTTCCGCAGCATGCGGAGGCCGTAGCGAATATCCTGCAGCAAAGTTTCCATATCACTCGTACCTCAGGGCGACCATGGGATCGACGCGCATGGCCCTGATCGCGGGCATCAACGTCGCCGCAAAGGTCACCAGCAGCAAGACCGATGTCGCGGCCACGAAAACCAGGGCGTCGGTGGGTGACACGCCGAACAACAAGCTGCGCAGAGCACGGGTGGCAGCGATGGAACCCAGAATCCCGACCGCCAACCCGGCACCGGTCAGGGAAAGCGCGTTTCTCATCACTAGGTGAAGGATCGCGCGGCGCTGCGCCCCCAGCGCCAGCCGGATTCCGATTTCGGGGGTGCGCCGGGCCACAAGAAACGCCATGAGACCGTAAATGCCCACAGCGGCGAGCAGGAGGCCCAGACCGCCGAGGGCTACGATCAAGCGCGTGATCATACGCTCTTCGTAAAGCGCCTCCCGGATCTGTTCGCGCCAGGTAAGCAGACCGAGAATAGGTACGTCGCGGTTGATGTCGAGAAGGGTGCGCCGCACCGCTGTGGTGAGCGCGCGGGGATCGGTCCGGGTGCTCACAGCCAGGGCCAACTCGCTGTAGTCGTCCGCACGCATGGGCACGTACAGGAATGGCATGGGAGCTTCCTGGTAGTCGTTGTAAACGCTGTCTTCGGCGATGCCGATCACTTCGTACTCGTCGCCATCGACCTTGTCCAAGCGAATTCGTTTTCCGACAACGGCGCCATCCGGCCAGAAACGACGAGCCATTGTCTCGTTTACTACGGTCACGTGCGCGCCGGTCTCGAGGTCGCGGGCGTCGATGACGCGGCCCTGCAGGATTCGCGTACCCAATACGCTGAAGAAGTTGTCGCCGACGGGATCAAAGTGGATGGCGATGCCTTCCCGATCGTTGGTTCCCAGTTCTGGAACGAAGACCTTGCGAGTTGCGCCGGAACCGCTGATGCCGAACGGAAAGCGCATGGCGATGCTGGTGGCGGCCACACCCGGCAGAGCCTCCAAGCGCTGCCGCGCCTCGCGCACGTATGCCACCTCCTCATGCTCGCTCTTGGTACCAAAGCCTGGAGTAAGCTCCATGACCAACATGTTCTGATGGGCATTGAAACCGGGGTCCGCGTTGAGCGCGTTCAGCACCGAGCGCACCAGCAAACCGGCGCTCACCACCATGACGAGCGACAGGGCTACCTGGGCCACCACCAAAATGCTGCGGAATGGCCTGCGGACAGCACCGGTGGCGCCAAGTTGTTTGAGGGCAAGCACCGGCGCCACGTGGGACGCCTGCAACGCAGGCGCGAGCCCAAACAGGAGCAGTGACACCACCGCGGTGATGGTTGCGAACACGAGCCCATGCGAGCTCAGGTAGAAATCGACTCCCGTCGGAATGCTGCTTTGCGGCATCAACGAAGGAAGCAGCTGAAGCAGCAGGTTGCCGAAAGCCAGCGCCGCTGCCGCGGCGAGGACCGTTAGCAACATGGTTTCGGTGAGCAACTGGCGCACGACCTGTCCGCGAAGCGCCCCCAAAGCCACACGGGTGGCAATCTCCTTGCGGCGCTGCTCAGCCCGCGCCAGGAGCAGGCTGGCCACATTGGCACAGGCAATCAGCAGAACCAAAGCGGCAATTCCCAGCAGCATCAGGCCGAGGCTGGCGGTCGAGTCGTCACGCGTCTCGGTCTCCGGCGCGACGGTCATTTTCCGGCCGGTGTTGGTGTCCGGATAGCTTTGTGCCAGAGCGTTGGCCGTGGCTGCCAGCTCGAGCTTGGACTGCTGCAGTGTGACCCCCGGCCGCAGTCGTCCGAAGAGGTCGAAGTCGCGGAAGCCCCGGGAGACTAGCCTTCGCTGGTCGCCAGGAACAAGCTGTCCCCACGTGGTCAGCGGAATCCACAGGTCCGGCACCTGCATGGGTTCGGTGCCTCGAAAGCCACGCGGAAGAATGCCGGTTATCAGAACATGCTGATGGTCGACCACGATGGTCTGCCCGACCACAGAGGCATTGCCCGCGAACTGGCGGCGCCAAAAGGAGTAGCTCAGCATCACCGGCAACGCCTGTGGGCTCTTGAGTTCTTTTTCCGTAAAGGTCCTCCCCAGCGCGGGGACCGGTTGGAGCACGTCGAAAAAGTTGTCAGAGAGAACGGCCGCGGTCACCAGGTTGTTTTGCGCACCGTCGTCGTACAGGGCGCCACGTCGCTCGATCAGTGCCATGCCGGAGAGCGTCTTCACGCTGGCGCGCAAATCAGTGAAATCGGGGTACGAGCTATAGCCTCGCTCGATCTCTCCTTTACTGCTGGGATTGCTGGTGAAGATGCGAACCAGGCGCCCGGTATCGGGCACGGGAATGGGGCGCAGCCACATCTGATCCACCAGGCTGAAGATGGCGACATTGGCCCCAATCCCCAGGGCCAGAGTGACGGTGGCCATCAG
>DATKLE010000097.1:0-4273 GCA_035542575.1 Terriglobales bacterium
GCTCGACGGTCAGGTTCCAACTCTGCAGGTAGCCGGTGGGCGGTTGCACACTGGTGTAGCC
Organism: Terriglobales bacterium; assembly: GCA_035542575.1. Taxonomy (GTDB): domain Bacteria; phylum Acidobacteriota; class Terriglobia; order Terriglobales; family Acidobacteriaceae; genus JAIQET01. The sequence continues at coordinate 62 of DATKLE010000097.1, forward strand.
GGAGACGTTGTTCTGGCCGGCGAGGACATGTTTGGTGCCTGTCGGGCAGGGAGTCTCCAGGGTCAGGAAAGTGGGTTTGCTGGCGTTCTTGCTGTAGGTTTCGGCAATGGCATACGGGAACTGGTCGCCCATTTGGGTGCGGATCGGGTTCTGGATCGAACTGTTGTAGAAAATGCCGTAGCCGCCGCGCACCACGGTCTTCAAGCCTCCGAACGGCCGCCAGGCAAACCCGAAGCGCGGGGCCAGATTGGCGTAGTTGGTGGAGATCACCGTCCGCGGAAGGCCGAGGCTCTGCGCCGTTGCCACCAGGCCGGTGAGGCCGGCGTCGGATTCCAGTTGCGCCAGGTTCGAGACCGTGGCGCTATAGCGCTCAGCTAAATTGATCCATTCTGCTCAGGTGAATTGATCCCCTACCACCCTCCGACGGTCGGAAGCAGTTTGCGGGCGCGTCGAATTTTCCTTTCCAGGTAGAGCCGGTCTGAATGATGGGCCGGACCCGCATCAAAGAGAGCAGCCAGCCCACGGAAGAAGTCCTTGTCCCTACCCTCTCGACACCGGAGCGGCGATCGGGTAGGACAAGGACATGTCAAACAACATCAGCATTATAAGCGAGACGCTGGGGTTTTTGTAGTCCAAATCCAGGCGCATTTCCACTTCCGTCCGGATTGGTACCGCCAGGGCGAAGTCTGTGCTTCAGTGAAGCAGTATTACGTCGTGTTGCGTTCCGTGCTGCGCAGCCAATCGCATCTGCGGCGCTGTTTGAGCCGTTGCCGGCATTGCCGGATTTTCTTTTTGACCCACCCCCGTAACGCTGGACGGAAGGACTTGCGGTGTCCCTTTGGCTGCCGGGAGGCGCATCGCAAGCGGCGTTCGACCGAGCGCAGCGTCGCCTACTACGCCACCGCGGAAGGCAAAGCCAAGAAGAAGATGCAAAACGGCAAGCGGGCCCAGGGTGGAGTACACGCCGATGCCCATCCTCCGGTCCCCGAAGCCCCGCAATTCCCAGCCGGCATCGTGGGCTATGTGGCGATGGTGGCGAGTCTGCTCGAAAGACGGCGTGTGAGCCAAGCCGAGATGCTCCGGAGGTTGGTGCGGGCGATGAGACAACACAGCATGGCGCGCCGCCGCAGGATGGACTATGTTGTGGCTCAGTTGCAGAAACACGGTCCATAGGGCGCAGATGACACGCAGCGTGGAACTTTCGGCATTGGATCTGCGGTACGAAAGCTATCGGATGAGGAATCCGGCGGTGGAGGTGCGCCTGCTGGCCTCCATCGCCGAGCGTGGCATCGAGGAAGCGTTGGAGGGTGTGGAGGCGGCCGGCGCCAGCATTTTGCTGAACGGGTTCAAGCGGTATCGCTGTGCGGCGAAACTGCGCATCCGGATAGCGCCCTATGCGTCGCTGGGGGAAGACGAAGCGGCCGCCATCATCACTCTGCTGCGCGTTTCCAACGACCGCTCGCTGACGATTCTGGAGCAGGCCCGCTTCATCGAGGAGTTGCGCCAGCGTAATGCGATGAGCGTGGCCGACATCGCTAGCCGGTTATCGCGCAGCAAGTCTTGGGTGAGCATGCGGCTGGGTCTGATGGCCGAGATGAGCGCCGGGGTGCGGGAGGAACTCTTCCGCGGGGAGTTTCCGGTTTACCCCTACATGTACACCTTACGGCAGTTCATGCGCATGAACGGTGTCAAAAAGCAGGACATCGAAGACTTTGTGGTGGCGCTGGCCGGCAAGCAGCTCAGCGTGCGCGAGATTGAGCAACTGGCGCATGGCTATTTTCGCGGGCCGGCTTCGTTTCGCGAGGCGATCCAGCAAGGCCACGTGGGCCTGGCTTTGGACTGGTTTCGGCAAGTGCCCGAGGACCCGGATGGCTCCAACGACTTTGAACGCGTGCTGCTGAAGGATCTGGAGATCACGCAGAAGTATATGCAGCGGGTAATGGGGAAAAGCGAAGACCGGCGGTTGAAGACGCCGGCGTTTTTTGCGCAGGCGCATCTGCTGACGGCCGGGATCTTGAGCCAGGCGCGAGCCTTTTTCGCAGTGATGAGGAAATTGCATGATCGATGCGGACAAACGCCAAGCGGTGTTTCTCCTCCACCAGGAGGGGATGGCACGCAACCAGATCGCGCGGCAACTCCGGATCAGCCCCAACACGGTCGAAGTCATCATCCAACAAAGGGGCGAGAGGCCGGCGCGCACGCGCCAAGACAAGATCCAGGTGGATCCGGATCTGCTCAAGCGGCTCTACCAGGAATGTGACGGCTACGCGCAGCGGGTGCAGGAGAAACTGGTGGAAGACGAACACATCCCCATTCAGTACTCCACCTTAACGCGCTTGCTGCGCGAGTTGGGCCTGAGGCGCAGCCGGGAACCCCGTTGCGAACGGGTGCCGGATGAACCGGGCGCCGAGATGCAACACGACACCACGCGCTATTCGATTCTCCTGGGCGGCGTGCGCGTCATGCTGGTCGCCAGCCTTCTGTACCTGCGTTACTCCAAGAGACGGTACTTGCGCTTCTATCGGACGTTCAACCGCTTCCGCATGAAGTGCTTCTTGCATGAGGCGCTGATGTTCTGGCAACATGCGGCGCCGGTTTGCATTATTGACAACACCAATCTGGCGCGGTTGCGCGGAACGGGTAAGGACGCGGTGATGGTGCCGGAGATGGAAGCCTTCGCCAAACAGTATGGATTCCGCTTCGTGTGTCACGAAAAGAATCATGCCAACCGCAAAGCCGGCGAGGAACGCAGCTTTTGGACGGTGGAAACGAACTTTCTGCCGGGACGGCACTTCCAGAGTCTGGAAGATCTGAACCAGCAGGCGTTTGAGTGGGCCACCGTGCGTATGGAACAGCGGCCTGTGGCCAAAAGCCGGCTGATTCCAGCCCAAGCGTTCGACCACGAGCGTCATCACCTAGGGCGACTGCCGGCGCATCTTCCCGCACCCTACCTGGTGCATGAGCGGGACACCGATCAGTATGGCTACGCCGCCTTCGACGGCAACTATTACTGGGTGCCCGGAACGAGCCGCCAGGAGGTGAAGGTGTTCGAATACGCGGACCGCCTGAAGATCTATCAAGGCGGTCAATGGGTGGCCGGGTATGCGCTGCCGGCCGAGGGAGTCCGCAACCGTGCGTTCAGCCCGGAGGGCATGCCTAAGCCCGCACGCCAGCCCAAGAACCGCAAGCAGCCGGCTCAGGAGGAGGAGAAACGCCTGCGGGCGATGTCCGCCACCGTGGACGGCTACCTGAACTTTGTTCTCCACACGGGCGTGCAATCGCACCGGTTCTTGCGGGAGCTATTTGCCTTATCGTGCCGCATGACGCCGGCGGTTTTTATCGAAACCATCCAACGGGCACTGCACTACCGGATCACCGATATCGAAACGCTGCGGCGCATCGCGCGCTTGTCGATCAGCCAGCAGGAGTTTCAACTCTCCGGCGCGGAGGTGGATGAAAGCTTCCGCCAGCGCGAGGCCTACCAGCAGGGTCATCTGACCGACGCGCCCGATTTTGATCTCTACGACCAGATGCTGGACGACGAGGAGGGCCACGATGGATGACGAACTGATGAAGACCTTGCGCTATCTCCGGCTGTGGGGCTTGCTGGCGCATTGGGAGGAGTATTTAACTCTGGCGCGTCAGCGCCGTTTTTCTCCGGTTCGCTTGTTGCGTTACGTGGTGGAGGAAGAATCCAAGATCCGCCAGGAAAATGCCCGCAAGCTGCGGCTGGCCCGCGCCCGTATTCCCGAACTGTTCCGGATGGAAACCTTCCCTTTTGAGCGCCAGCCGAAGCTGGACAAGAAACGCGTCCTGTCCCTTTACGATGCCTTTGATTACATGAGCCAGAATCGTAACTTGATCTGGGTCGGTCCGACCGGATCCGGCAAAACTGGATTGGCGACCGGGTTCCTCATCCAGGCGATTGAGCGCGGGTATACGGGCCGCTACGTCATGTTCGCCGAGTTGGTTGCGGAGCTGTTCCGCTCGGTGGCCGATCATTCGGAACAGCAAATCCTCAAGCGTTATCTGGCCTATGATTGCCTGCTGGTCGACGAGGTGGGCTACGTGGAAGTAGAACCCGTTCAAGTCGGCTTGTTCTTCACCCTCATGCACAAGCGCCACCGCAAAAAACCCACGCTGATTACGTCGAACTTGGGCTTCGGCGAATGGCGATCGTTTCTGAAAAACGACCACTTGACGGCGGCTCTC
>DATKLE010000098.1:0-102328 GCA_035542575.1 Terriglobales bacterium
GTCAGGCCAGCGTTTTGCCTTCGGCTTCCTCCCGATTCCATCTCGCGATGAACACCGTTGCCGTTCGGCTAACACTTCCCCTTGCCGGGTGTGTAGAGGACTTTCACCTCCAAGTGAGTGCGCCCTGCCGGGCGCACCAAGCAAAAAGGGCGACGCAAGGTCGCCCTTTTCAGTGCGAACTCGTCCTCGCTTAGAACCGGAGCATCAGTCCCGTCGAGACCCGAACGTTCTTGCTGCTGGTAACACCGTTGTCGTGGAACATCATCCAGTCAACCTGTGCCAGACGGAAGGCAAACTTCTGGTCGCCCAGGTCGACGCCGCCACCGAACATCATGGTGAAGGCGGTATTGCCGAAGCCGCTGGCCGAGAAGTGACCTCCCCCGAACAGGGCATGCGCAAACGGAGCCACCTTGCCCTTATGGCTGGAGATGACTGGACCGCCAGCAAAGGTGGTGAGGCTGCCGCCCGACTTGTAGGCGCCGCTGAAATCTCCGGTGACGCCGAGCCAATTGTTGAAGTAGTAGTTCACAGCACCGTTCCAACCGTTCGCGTTGGTGGACGGTTCCAGGTGTGTGAACTGGTAGCCGCCGAACACTTCTGCCTTGGGTGTCTCCTGCGCGGCCGCCATAAAGGAAACCAGACCGACAAACAAAGCTACCCCTAAGAACTTCCGCATCATGCTTTAACTCCCTAGTGTGGATTGGCACCCGTGGCCGCATCCTGCGGCGCTCCTACGGCTGGGCTCCGAGATTGGACAGAGCTGTCTTTCCCTCCCCGGAAAAGCTCAGAACCGGAAGCCGCAAGGTGCTCGTGGGATAGTCGAATTCATTCTGGGAAAGCGGGCAAGTGACTGAAGACCAGGGGGATTGGCCTTTAGTAACGACAGGCTTGCCTTCCCGGATGCTGCCGCGAAATTGAGTGCTGAGGATTACAACAAGCGCAACTGACCTGTTTTCAAGGGGAAATCGGCACGGATGCCTCATCTAACGCACCGCGCTCACGCTGCGAAGTGATTCAGATCACAGCACTTCACTGGGCAGGAAGATGAAACTTGCATCAGGTGGGCCCAGGAGACTGTTGAGATTCTCTACAGTCCTTTGCTCACGGGAGGCCGCTAGTGACTCAGTTCGCAGAACGCCTTAGCCGCGATGCGTACCGCCACTGCGCTCATACGACCCTAATAAATCAGACGAAAGGATAGCAATCATGAAGACAACCAAGCTTGCGGTGTTGGTCCTGACGATCGCGGTAGCCCTGTTCATCATGCTCCCCAGCCTGTCCTGGGCGGGCGATGACGGTGCCACCCTTTACAAAACGAAGTGCGCAGCCTGCCACGGGGCAGATGGAACGGGCAAGCCAGCCGCCAAGATCCCAAGCTTGATTTCCGATGACGCCAAGAAGATGTCGGATGCGGACCTGGCCAAGGCAATCACGGAAAAGCCCAAGCATGCCGGTATCGCCAAGAGCCTAACGCCTGACCAGGTCAAAATGCTGGTCAGCCACATCCGCAGCCTGCAGAAGTAGATTGGCTGTTGCCTTCGGCGCACCGGCACTGCTTGTGGAGAACCTGTCCGCAGTGGCCGGGGAAAGCGTGGAGGGTGAGTCGTGAAATCAGCCGCCACAATGAGGCGCATCGAACGGAGAACCCGCCGGTCGGTAGCCGTCCGGGAGGCGCTGCCCCTGTCCGCTTGCCGCGCCGCAACAGCCCGCCCGGGTCCTGACTCCTCCGGACCCGGGCAATCCTTTCTAGCCGGTCCTGCGAGGACCATCCCGCAGGGGATGCTTTTCCCGGAGGGACCAGGAGACCACTGCCATGAGTAAGGCACTGCTGTACGACGCCACCCTGTGCATCGGCTGCAAGCAGTGTGAGCAGGCGTGCGCCACCCAGAACAAGCTTCCATATGACGACGCCATCGCCGCTGAAGAACGTCAGTCCGACCACAAGTACACGTTCGTGCTCACCCGGAACGACAAGTTCATGCGCCGCTTGTGCATGAATTGCGAAGATCCCGCTTGCGCCTCGGTATGCCCGGTGGGGGCGCTGCGCAAGACAGCGGCCGGACCCGTCACCTACGACGCAGACCGCTGCATGGGATGCCGTTACTGTATGGTGGCCTGTCCTTTCGGAGTTCCCAAGTACGAATGGAACAAGGTCCTGCCCCGAGTGCGCAAGTGCACCATGTGCCCCGATCGCGTGCAAGCCGGCAAACCAACCGCCTGTGCGGAGATCTGTCCCACTGGAGCTACCAAGTTCGGAGACCGGGACGAACTGATCAATGAAGCCCAACAGCGCATCCGTGACAACCCCGGCCAGTATGTCAACCACATCTACGGGTTGACCGAGGTGGGGGGAACCTCGGTGCTGCTGCTCTCCAGCGCGCCCTTCGAAGAGTTCGGTTACCGTACCGATCTCTCCAAGGATCCGCTGCCCATCCTTACCTACCGAGTGCTCTCCCGCATCCCCGATTTCGTGCCCCTGGGAGGCATGCTCCTGGGAGGCGTGTGGTGGATCACCCACCGCCGCGAAGAAGTAGCCGAAGCGGAAGGCCGAGGTCCCAAGCGGGACGCCGATGACCAGAAAGAGAGGAGCCGATGAAGATCAAGTTCACCTTCTGGAAGCTGGTGTTCCTGTTCCTGATGGCGGCGGGCCTCTACGCGACGGTGGTGCGCTTCACCGAGGGTCTGGGACGCTCCACCAACCTCAGCGATCAATTCCCCTGGGGCATCTGGATTGGCTTTGACGTGCTGTGTGGGGTCATGCTGGCGGCGGGCGGTTTCACCCTCACCGCCGCCGTGCACCTCTTCAACATCAAGCGCCTGCGTCCCATTGTGCGCCCCACCATCCTGACCGCATTCCTGGGATACGTCCTGGTCTGTGTGGCCTTGATGTACGACCTGGGGCGGCCCTATCGCATCTGGCATCCGCTCATCATGCGCAACCCGCACTCGGTGATGTTTGAGGTCGCCTACTGCGTCATGCTTTACACCACCGTGCTTTCGCTTGAGTTTGCCCCCATCGTGCTGGAGCGCTTTAACCTGCAGAAGCCGATCAAAATCATCCGCGGGGTCCTGATCCCGCTGGTCATCTGCGGAGTGATCCTTTCCACCCTGCACCAATCCTCGCTGGGCACGCTGTATCTCATCATGCCGGAGAAGCTGCATCCCTTCTGGTACAGCCCGTTGCTGCCCGTCTTCTTCTTCATCTCCGCCATCGCCGTGGGATTGGCAATGACGATCTTTGAGTCGTCCATGAGTTCCAAACACTTCGGACGGCAGTTGGAACTGCCGATTCTGCAGGAACTGGGGCGTGTACTGGTGGTCGTGCTCTCGGTATACGGCGTGCTGCGTTTCGAAGACCTGCTGCATCGTGGCATGCTCAAGCTGCTGCTTCGGCCGGGATATGAAATGTATCTCTTCTGGCTGGAAATCATGCTCAGCCTGATCTTGCCTCTGCTGCTGCTTTCCCGGCGCAAAGTGCGCATGAGCGCCAGCGGATTGTACATGGCTGCGGTGCTGGTGGTTCTGGGGTTTATCACCAACCGTCTGAATGTCAGCATTACCGGCCTGGAGTCCGCTGCCGGTCTGCATTACGTCCCCAAATGGACGGAGATCGCCGTGACCGGCGCCATCATCGCCGCCGGTTTTGCCTTGTTTGGATTGGCGGAGAAATACCTGCCCATCTTCCCCGCCGAGGAACCGCACCGTGTGCGCGAGCGGCAACCTGTGATCGCCGCCCAGGTGCTGGAACATGCCGGAGACTGATCCAACTCGGAGCCGTTGGCAGCGTCTGACCCGCAGCTTGAGCAGCAAGCTGATCACCCTGTTGCTCGTGGTCCTGGTCGGGATCTTTGGCCTTCTGGGCTACCTCAACATCCGACTGCACCGCCAGCACCTGGAAAATTCCGTGCTGGGCAGCGCCGAGCGGGTCAGTGATGTCATCAAGCGCACCACCACCTATTACATGCTGCGCAATGACCGCGAAGGTCTCTATCACGTGATGCAGACCATCGCCGACGAACCCGGCATGGTGAAGCTGCGCATCTTCGACAAGGAGGGCCGGGTCAGCTATTCGACCGACGCGGCCGAAGTCAGTCACGTAGTGGATAAAGGCGCCGAGGCCTGCTATGGCTGCCACACGCAATCCCAGCCGCTGACTCGGCTCAATCGTCCCGACCGCTTTCGTATTTACCGCAGCGGCGGACAACGCGTGTTGGGCATCATTACGCCCATCGAGAACCAGCCGACGTGCTCTAATGCGGCCTGCCACGCCCATCCCGCCAGCCAGCAGATACTGGGCGTGCTGGACACCAACATCTCCCTGGCCAAGGCCGACGCGCAGCTCGCCGCCAGCACCCGCAGCATGCTGTTCTACACCGCCGGCGCCATGCTGATCGTGGCCGTGCTCAGTTGGCTCTTCGTGTGGCGTGTCGTCGGCGTCCCGGTCAAGGCCCTGAAGTCCGGTACCGAGCGCCTGGCCGAGGGCGAACTCGGCTATCAGATCGAAGTACAGTCCAAGGACGAGGTCGGGGAATTGGCGCAATCGTTCAATACCATGAGCCTGCAATTGCGCACTGCCAACGAGGAGATCGTCGCCTGGGCCAAGACCCTCGAAGATCGTGTGGACCAGAAGACCCACGAATTGAAGCGCGCCCACGATCATGTCCTGCACGTGGAGAAGATGGCATCCATCGGCAAGATGGCCGCCGTTGTGGCCCACGAGATCAATAACCCGCTCTCCGGCATCCTGACCTACGCCAAGCTGCTGCGCAAGTGGCTGGACCGTGGCGAAACCGAGGGCGACAAGCACCAGGAAGCATTGCAGTGCCTGGAGCTGATCGCCGGAGAAAGCCGGCGTTGTGGCGACCTGGTGAAGAATCTTCTGACCTTCTCGCGCACCGCTCCCATGAACGTCGAGACCACCGATTTGAACGCGGTCATTGATCGCAGCGTGCGCCTGGTACAGCACCAGTTGGAACTGAGCGGAATCCAGTTGCAGCTGGATCTGACGAATGATCTGCCCCAAGTGCAGTGCGACCCGGCGCAGATCGAACAGGTCTTACTGGCTCTGATCATGAACTCCATTGATGCCATGCCCCGCGGCGGCAACTTGTGGTTGCGTACCCGTCTGCAGGAACCCGGCGATGAGGTCGAAATCCAGGTGCGGGATGATGGCATGGGCATCCCGGCTGACATTCTGCCGCAACTCTTCGAGCCCTTCCTCACCACCAAGGAAAGTGGCCACGGCGTGGGACTGGGACTGGCCATCAGCCGGGGCATCATCGAGCGCCACAACGGCAACATCGAGGTCCAGTCTGAAGTTGGAAAGGGCACGACTTTCACTATTACTCTGCCGCTCGAAGGCGGCGCCGTCGCCGCCAACCGCGGGGCAGCCGCAGCAACGAATGTGAGGTGATCAACGTGAGCGCACCCGGAAAGCTCCTGATCGTGGACGATGAACTCAGCGTGCGCGATTCCCTGGGCAAGTGGTTTCACGAGGAAGGCTACGAGGTCGGCACCGCCGAGAGCGCCAACGAGGCTTTGACCCGCATGGCGGAGGGCCGCTGGGACGCCGCCCTGGTGGACATCAAAATGCGCGGCACGGATGGCATTGAGCTACAGCGCCGCCTGCACGAGATCGATCCTGGCCTGATCGTCATCATGATGACCGGCTACGCCTCGGTGGAGACCGCGGTTACTGCTTTGAAAAACGGCGCTTATGACTATGTGACCAAGCCCCTCGACCCCGATGAAATCGCGCATCTGGTGAAAAAGGCGCTGGCCCACAAAAGGACCGAGCAGGAGAACGTCCTGCTGCGTGAGACCGTAGCCGAGGTTGCTCGGCCGGAAGAGATCGTCGGCCAGAGCGCGGTCATGGCCAAGGTGTTTGACGCCATCGAAACCGTTGGACCCACCGACGCGACCGTATTGATCACCGGCGAGAGCGGCACCGGCAAGGAACTGGTCGCCCGCGCCATCCATCAGGCCAGCCCGCGGCGCTTTCACCCGCTGGTGGTCATCCACTGCGGCGCGCTGACTGAAACACTGCTGGAGAGCGAACTCTTCGGCCACGAGAAAGGCGCGTTCACCGGCGCCCAGTACCGCAAGAAAGGGAAATTCGAGATTGCGGAAGGGGGCACCGTCTTTCTCGACGAAATCGGCGACATCAGTCTGAAAACCCAGACCGACCTGCTGCGGGTGTTACAGGAGCGCGAGATCGTGCGGGTCGGCAGCAATCAGCCCATCAAGGTGGACTTTCGCTGCATCGCCGCCACCAACAAGGACCTGGAAAAGCTGATTGAGGAAGGCAAGTTCCGTCCCGATCTCTTTTACCGCCTCAATGTATTTCGCATCGAACTGCCGCCCTTGCGCGACCGTCGCGACGACATTCCGGCGCTGGTCAACCACTTTGTGCGCAAGTTCTCCCTGCAGATGAACAAGAAGATCACCCGCGTCTCGCCGGAAGCCATGAACCTGCTGCAGCAGCAACCCTGGAGCGGAAATATTCGCGAACTGGAAAATGCCGTCGAGCGTGCCATGGTGGTGGCCCAGGAACCAGAGATCAAAGAACAGGACTTTGTGTTCAAGAGCACGGTCGCCAATGGAGGCCCGAAGAGCCTGGATGAGATGGAGAAGTCCCACATCCTGCGGGTGTTGGAATCGTGCCACTGGAACCAGACCCGGGCGGCGGAAATCCTGGACATCGACCGGGTCACGCTGCATCACAAGCTGAAGAAGTACGGCTGGAGCAAACCCACTGTTGAGACTCGATGAAGCACTTGCAACTGCTGCCGATCGGGAAGCTCGATGGCGGGTTGCTTCAGGACCTGGCTCCCGCCCTGGCGGACACGTTTCGCGTGCCCTGCGAGGTCCTCGCCCGTAGCCTTGATCCCGAATTTGCCTTCCATGGCGAGCGCCAGCAGTACCATTCCTCGGAGCTGCTGCAGCGCATGCAGGGCGTGCTCACGCCTCAATCCTGGCGTGTGCTGGGGGTCGCCTCGGTCGACCTCTATATCCCCATCCTGACCTTTGTCTTCGGCGAAGCTCAGGTGGGCGGCCCCTGCGCCGTTGTGTCGCTGCACCGCCTGCGCCAGGAGTTTTACGGCCTTCCGGAAGACGAATATATCTTGGGCGACCGCCTGCTCAAGGAAGCCGTTCACGAGATCGGACACACCTTGGACCTCACCCATTGCGACGACTACCGTTGCGCCATGGCTCCTTCGCACGCTGTCGAGTGGATCGACCTGAAGGATGGCGCCCTGTGCGCCAGCTGCCAAAGCCAGATTTTCACCAGCTCTGACTGAACAGCCAGCCCTACTCCTTCACCGACAAACCCGGATCGGCGGACATGGCCAGGACCTCGCGGTTCACCGTGTATTCGTAGTCCATGTCGGGTTCGCCGAGCACAGGAGGCCCAGAATCCACAGAGCCTCGGGCCGGCACCGGGAAATCGTACTGCGGGTTGCCCAGTTCGTCGGCGAATGGAGTGTCGTCGAAATGAACGGTGAAGGCTTTTCCTTTCGAAATCCAGCGGATTTGGTCCCCCTTTTTCTTCCGCAGGTTCACCCACTCGCAATCGACATCGCAATTGTCCCGCAGGTGCACGCTGACAGTGTCCCCAGGTACGATGCGAATCGTCTTAAGCTTGCTCTTATGGCCGTGCCTTTTCTTGTGACTGCGCCCGCTTTTCATGTTGCCTCCTTGTGGCACAGCAGCCGGACTTATGGTTGGTTCCAGTCCTTATCCGTCCTCAGTGCCCTTGCAGCATTTGCTGAAAACGCGCTTCACTACGCAGATGATCGAAATCGGGTGTGTTGTCTACGAAACTCACCGGCACCCCCGCTGCCAGCGACTTCTTCAACCACTCTAATGTGTGATCGGTATCCCCAAGGTGGTTGTAAACCAACGCGGCCCGAAAACACACGTCGGGATCCTGGGGCGAGAGTGCGATGGCCGTTCCCAGGCTCGCCAACGCCTCATCCCTTCTGTCGAGCATCGCCAGATAGGTCGAACGATACGCCAGCGTAGGCCCATCCTTCGGATTCACCTTCAGTTTCTCGTCGGCAAGGCGAATGGCCTCGCGATAGGCTTCGCTTGCCTGCTGGCGCTTGCCCGGAGCCCAATACTCCGCATCTCCCAAATTGCCCCAGGCCAACCACCCGGTTTTGTCGAGCTTCAGAGCTTCCTCGAAGTTACTCACAGCCTCGGTGTACTTCCGCATCATGAAGTAGGCCGTCCCCAAGTTCAGATAGGGGTCCACGGTCGGGCGGATGGAGACTGACTTCTCCAGCATGCTGATCGCATCCTGGTACCGGGCCTGGGCGACGTACACCGCACCTAGGTTGGAATAGCCTCGGAAGTTGTCGGGAGACAGATTGATCACCTGCCGGAACATCCCGGCAGCATCGTCATAGCGGGCCTGGTTGAAGTAGAAAAAGCCCAGCGAATTGTACACAGCCCAGTATTGCGGCCGCAGGCTGATGGCCCGCCGGTAGGTGGCCTCCGCTTCGGCTGGCCTGTTCAGTTTTCGATAGGTGTCGGCCAGGCCGCGGAAGGCGTCATCGCTGGTGGGATCGAGAGTGGTGGCTTTCTGGAATTGGACTGCTGCGTTTTCATATTCGCCGGTGGCACGGTACACCCTGCCCAGACAGGTGTAGCCGTCAGCCAGACCAGGCGCCAGGGCCACGGCATGATCGCAAGCCGCCCTCGCCTGGCTGATCCAGTCGCTGCCGTGCTGTCCTTCCTGGTAGCCACGCCAGTAAGCCTCGCCCAGCGCGGCGTAAGCCTGGGCGTATTTCGAGTCCAGCGTGAGCGCGCGATTAAAAGCTGAGACGGCGCTATCCACGTTTTCCGGCTTGTGGTAGTCCAGCAGGTATCCCCGCCCGCGAAGATATTGATCGTGGGCCGAGGGGTTGTCCGTACCATGCGCTGCCAGGACAACCCGATCGTCGCGCTTGATTTCCAGTCCCAGCATGTCGAGCACGCCACTCACGACGCGATCTTCCACGGCAAAAGCATCGGCCGCGCTGGCGTCGATGGTGTCGGCGCGCAGCTGCCGCCGCGTCTTTGCGTCCACCAGGCTGTAGGTGACGCGCACCTGATTGCCTGATCCGTGCAGGCTTCCTTCCAGCACCAGGTTCACGCCGAAGTTCCTGCGGGCCTGTTCCACGCTGGTCACGCCGTCGGCACGAATCTCGGTGATGGGGACGACCTGCAAGGGATAGCTGCCCGTGAGTTGCGTGAGTTTGGCGGTGACCGTCTGCGTGAGTCCGTCGCACAATGCCTTGGCTCCGGGATCACTCCCAGTCGGAGAAAACGGCAGGACTGCCAACTGCGACGGAGCGGAACTGCCCAGCCGCAACCACTGCTGGATCGGCAGTTGCCGGTAAGCCACGATCGCAGCTAGAACCAGAATCACAGCAACGTTGACTAGAAGCCATTTTCGCGACTTGGATTTGCCTGCAAGACCCTGCGGCAACGTGGGGGCGAGCTTGCTCGGCGTCAGGCCCGCCTGTACCTGCCGCAGATCGTCCAGTAACTCCCTGGCGCTGGCGTAGCGCTGTCCTGGTTCTTTCGCCATCGCTTTGCTGACCAGCGCTTCCACTCCGTCAGGGACCCGGGAGTTGAAGATGCGAATCGCTGCCGGCGTCTCATTGCGGATACGGTCCGTGGTAGCGACAAAGCTGCTGGCCATAAACGGGTGATGCCCGGCCAGCATCTCGTACAGCACTACGCCCAGAGAGAACACATCCGCGCGGCCGTCAGGCACCCTCTCCAGCAGCACCTCCGGTGACATGTAAGCGGGAGTGCCTCCCATGGTGCCCGAGCGGTCTACAGTGGAACTCTGGTCGGAGCGGGGCAGGTGTTTGGCCACCCCGAAGTCCAGGATTTTCACCTGGCCACCGGTAGTCAGCATGATGTTTTCCGGCTTGATGTCGCAGTGCACGATGCCGCGCTCATGCGCCGCGGCCAGCGCCTCCGCGCATTGGGTAGCGATTTCGAAGAACTGCTCCAGCGACATGCGCCGCCGCATCCGTTGCCGCAGGTTCTCGCCCTCCACGTATTCCATGACCAGGAAGATTTCGCCCTGTTCTTCCAGCACGTCGTGGAGAGCTGCCACGTGCGCATCGCTGAAGCGCGAGGCACGTTCGGCTTCCTGCTGAAAACGCCGCCGGTAGGTGGCGTCGGCACGCAGTTCGGGTGCCAGGCGCTTGAGCGCTACCGTGCGTTTCAACTTGGTGTCCTCGGCGCGATATACCTCGCCCATGCCACCCTTGCCCAGCCGCTCACCCACACGGAAGCGGCCTACGACGGCCCCGGAGATGGATTCTGGCGCTAGCGCTGGCTGCGACGAGGGTGGCTGAAACTCCGCCATACGATAATCTCAGGAAGGAATAAAAGGCCCTGCCGGGCTCTTCGACCCGCTCTGCCCCTGCTCTGCGGCATCTTACTCCCCGTTTGGAGCACGGGCAAATCAGGGCTGGTCAAGCTATTCGATCACCGACTTCATGCAGAACACGCTGCCCCCGGACTTTTCAAACTCCGAAGTGTCCACCAGCACCGGTTCCAACCCTTCACGGGCCAGGATGGCCCGCAGGTTCTGGCTCACCCGCGGCGTGATGTACCTTCCGTTAGCCACGATGCCGTTGCCCGTAAACTGCAGTGCTTCGTCGCGGGTGAGCTCATGGAGGCGCTTCCAGCCTTGGCGCAGCGTGTCCAGGGCACCGCGAGAGTAAGCGCCCGGGTAGATCAATGCGGCTTCGCTATTCAGTGGACACAAACAGGTGTCGAGATGGTAGCAGTGGTCATCCACCAGTTGCAGCGGGGTAACAGGGATCTCCAGCTCCTGCATCGCTGCGGCAAACTTCTCCACCCCGCCGCGAGTGGAGCGGAAACCGTAACCGGCCCAAATCCGGGAGCGGTCCGGATGCCAGATCAGGTCGCCGTGGCCTTCCAAATACTCGCCGTTAAAGTCCAGGGCAATGACCTTGTACCCGCGCTGGCTGAACCACTCCACGTAGAACGGCACTTCTTTCTGGCGGATGAGATAGCGCATTTCGCTTGGGACGATGAATTTGCCAATCTTCTCGCTATAGCCGACAAACACCTGGTTGGCGGCGAAGACCATGTCTTCAAGGTCTTTTACCGGCTTGATAATCTCCACCTTGACGCCGGATTCCTCCAGCGCTCGCCGCAAGCTCTCCCACTGCTGCTGCGCCCTTTCCCGATCAATGGGCAGACGCATGTAGGGGTTCTTGCGCTCCCGCACATCGAAAAAGGTCGGCGGACACATGAGCACGCGCTTCGGCATAGGCATTTGATGATAGCGGCTGCAGGATGGGAGTTCCAGGAGAGGGCCGACTCGCGCGACATGCTGGAGAGTCTTCCGTACAAGCTTTCGAAAACCGTGTTTCGGGTGGTGTAGCGCTTCAGCGCTGCGATTGCTTCCTTCTCGCTCCCGCTCTAACGCCTCTCCACTACTTTCTTGATCCGCTCAAACGCCCAATCAATCTCCTCCCGCTTGATGACGAGCGGGGGCGCAATCCGGATCACACGATCGTGGGTTTCCTTGCACAGAATCCCTTCCTGCTTCAGCGCCTCGCAGTAAGGCCGGGCCGGGCTGTGCAGCTCGATGCCGATCCACAAGCCTTTGCCACGGACCTCCTTCAGATCGGGGCTGCGCAGGGTCTGCAGTTTCTCCAGGAAGTACCCACCCAGTTCCGCGGAGCGTTCCACCATTCTTTCCTCGACCAATACCCGCAGTGCCGTCCGCGCCACCGCACAGCCCAGCGGGTTGCCGCCAAACGTGCTGCCGTGGTCACCGGGCTTGTACACCCCAAGAATCTCTTTGGATGCGAGTACCGCGGACACCGGATAGAAGCCACCCGCCAGCGCCTTCCCCACGATGAGCACGTCCGGGGTAATGCCCTCATGCATGTAGGCGAACAGCTTGCCGGTGCGCCCCAAGCCGGACTGGATCTCGTCCGTCATCAGCAGCACACGGTTGGCGCGACAAATTTCGGCCGCCTCTTTCAGGAATCCTTTCGGCGGAATGATGATGCCGGCTTCGCCCTGGATCGGCTCAACCAAGAACGCGCAGGTGTTGGGCGTAATCGCCGTGCGCAAGGCTCGCGCATCGCCGAACGGAATGACCTTGAAACCCGGCGTGAACGGACCAAAACCGTCGCGGTATTGCTCATCGGTCGAGAAGCTGACGATGGTGATCGTCCGCCCATGAAAATTGTTCGCGCATACGACGATTTCCGCTTTCCCTTCCGGAATACCTTTGATCTTGTACCCCCACTTACGGGCAGTCTTCACCGCGGTCTCGACGGCCTCGGCGCCAGAGTTCATGGGCAGGGCCATGTCGTAGCCGGTCAGGTCATGCAGTTCCTTGTACAGCAGCGGAAGCTGGTCATTGCGGAACGCGCGCGAAGTGAGTGTGACCTTGTTCGCCTGCTCCGCCAGCGTCTTCAAAATCTTGGGATGGCAGTGGCCCTGGTTGACCGCCGAATAAGCCGCCAGGCAGTCCAGATAACGCTTGCTGTCGACGTCATATACCCACACGCCGCTCGCGCGCTCGATCACCACATCGAGGGGATGATAGTTATGGGCACCGAACTCATTCTCCAGATCGACAAAATCCTGGGTACGTAGAACTTCTTCTGTAACCGGCATAGGTTCCTTTCCTGAGTCCTACTCTTTGTCCAGCAGCATCGTGAGCAGAGCCATCCGCACGTACAGGCCATTCACTGCCTGCCGGAAATAAAACGCCCTGGGATCATCATCTACGGTTTTGTCCAGTTCGACCGTGCGCGGCAGAGGATGCAGAATCATCGCGTCAGGCTTCATGTGCCGCAACACCGCTGAGTCGATAGCATAGTGCGACAGTCCCTTGACGTCAGCCACCCGCTCGGGCCGGATGCGCGTTTGATATACCACGTCCACTTCCCCGATCACCCGGTCAATCTCCGATTCCACCTCGTAGCGCGTGCCATGCTCGTCCAGGTATTCCAGAATGTCCGGCTTCATCCGCATCTCAGGCGGGCTGACAAAGAAGATTTTAACGCGCTCGAATTTCGCCAGCAGGTAGGCGAGTGATCGGGCCGTGCGTCCCTTATCGAGCTCTCCGATGATGGCCACACTCAGCCCGTCCAGTGGACGTTCCCGGTAAATGGTGTAAAGGTCGAGCAGGGCCTGCGTAGGATGCTGGCCGCCGTTTCCGTCGCCCGCATTAATCACCGGGACCGGCGACACCAGCGCTGCGCGCTTGGCGCCCCCCTCCTCATGGTGCCGGATGACAATTACGTCCGAGTAGCTGCCAATGATGCGGATCGAGTCCTCTACCTGTTCTGCCTCGATCTCCGAGGAAAACGCGCGCGCATGTTCGGTGGACAGCACCCGTCCGCCCAACCGGTGCATGGCTGCTTCAAATGAGAACCGCGTCCGCGTGGAGGGCTGGTAGAACAGCGTCGCCATGATCTTGTTGTGGTAGTCAAGCGTGCCGCCCCGCGCCACCACGCGTTCCATGCCCCGTGAACGGTTGAACAGGTCCATCAGCAGGGGCACGGTGAACTGCTGCGACTCGACGACGTGCCTCAATTTCATGTCCCGTCCCAAGAGCGATTGTAACGGCTGGGACTGGCTGGCAGGCTCGACCGGGCTAAAGGTCATCTCGCGCATGATCACCGTCCTCCCACTTGAACTTCGACTTGCGGGCGCGGCCGCATGGTGCCGGCATCGGCAAGGACATGGGTGCCCGCCAATCCGGCCACCGCTCGAGTCAGGTACTCGTAGGAAGTGATCACCGCTTCCTTTCCGCCCTGGCGCAGGAACCGCAGCACCGACTCCACCTTCGGCCCCATGGTCCCCGGCGGGAAGTGACCGGCCCGGGCATGCTCTTCCAACTCCGCCGCAGTCACATAAGTCAGCGGCCGCTGTGTCGGCTTCTTGTAGTCCAGATACACAAAATCGGTATCCGTCGAGATCGCGAACACATCCACGCCCAGGCCAGACGCCAACAGAGCCGAGGCGCGGTCCTTGTCGATCACCGCCTCCACCCCTTGCAGCGTGCCATTGGACCGGATCACCGGGATACCGCCGCCGCCGCAGGCGATCACCAGCACACCGTCTTCGACCAGGTCGCGGATCACTTCGAGCTCGACGATTTCGATTGGGTCCGGGGACGGCACGATCCGGCGGTAGCCACGCGCCGCATCCTCCACAATTTCCCACCCAAACAGGCGTTTGCGCTCCTCAGCATCGGCCCGCGAGTAGAACGGGCCAATAGGCTTGCTAGGATGCTGCATCGCCGGATCGTCGGCCGCCACCACGCATTGCGTCAGCACGGTCACCACTGGCACGTGCAAACTGGCCCGCGACAGCTCGTTGATCAGCGATTGTTGCAGCAGGTAGCCAATCTCACCCTGGGTGGAAGCATCGCAGACGTCGAGAGGATGTCCGGGAACCTGGCTCGCAGCCCGCTCCGATCGCAGCAGCGCCGCCCCGACCTGGGGACCGTTGCCGTGGGTGATAACCAGCCGGTAGCCGGCGCGGATGAGCCCGACAATTTCCGCCGCTGTCCGCCGCGCATTGGCCAGCTGTTCGGCGACACTCCCCTTTTCTCCCGCCCTTATCAGGGAGTTCCCGCCAACGGCTAAGAGCAGCGTTTTCATCGTTGCAACTGGTCCGTGGTTCCGGACGCTGCCATGCGGCCCATTCTCAGACGCGGGCAAGCTCCAGAAGCTTGGCGGGCTCCGGTACCTCCACCGCCGCGTCCTTCATCAGTTCCAGCATGATTGATTTCTGCACATGCAGCCGATTCTCGGCCTCCTGGAACACTGCCGAACGCGGAGAATCAATCACCTCATTGCTGACTTCGTCTCCTCGATGCGCCGGCAGGCAATGCAGGAAGATGGCATCACGCTTCGCCAGAGCAAACAACTTGGCGTTGACTTGGTAAGGCAGAAATATCTGGCGCCGCGCCTCCGCCTCAGCTTCCTGGCCCATGCTTGCCCACACATCGGTGTAAATCACGTCTGCTCCCGACGCGGCTTGTGCCGGGTCATGGGTGATCGTGCATGTGCCGCCCGTCTCCTTGCCCCTCTCCCGCGCCCACTCAACCGCTTCTTTCCTCGGTTCATACCCGAGCGGGGTCGCCACCCAGACTTCCGCTCCGAGCTGTGCTCCGGCAAACATCAGTGAGTGCGCGACGTTGTTTCCATCTCCAATGAACGCCACCTTCAAACCGGCAATCTTCCCCTTGATCTCCCACATGGTGAGATAGTCGGCCATCGCCTGGCAGGGATGGCTGTAGTCGGTGAGTCCGTTGATAATCGGGATGGCGGCATACGCCGCCATGTCCTCTACGATGCTGTGCGCAAAGGTACGGATCATGATGCCTTGCACCATGCGTTCCAGATTCTTGGCCACGTCGTAGACAGACTCGCGCTTGCCCAGGTTGATCTCCGCCGGCGACAGGTACAGCGAGAAACCGCCGAGCTGGTGAATGCCCACATCGAAACTCACTCGCGTCCGCAGCGACGGCTTCTCGAAGATCAGGGCCAGAGTTTTTCCTCTTAGCGCTTCGCTATAGGCAGCGGGATCGGCCTTGATCTGGCGGGCAAGCGCCAGCAGGAAGCGGATCTCGAGCGGCGTGAAGTCTTTGATCGAAAGGAAATCTTTGGGGATCATTTGTGCACTCCCGCAAGTACCGGTTCGAGCTTTCGGGGAAATTTCGCCAGAATTTCGACCAGCCCGGGGCTGGTGAGTTCTTCCACTTCGTAACTCACCCGCAGGCTGGGCTTGTCGATCTTGACGACGTGGGCGAGATCAATGGGAGTCGCCACCAGCACCAGATCGCACGGTGTGCGGTTGATGGTCTCCTGCAATTCATGCCGCTGCACCGCGCTGTAGCCCATGGCGGGCAGCAGGCTGGTGAGATGGGGATAATGCTCGTAGGTGCCGCGAATCGAGCCCACGGCATAGGGACGGGGATCAACCAGTTCCGCCGCTCCGCACTGCCGTGCCGCCACTACCCCGGCCCCATACGGCATTTCACCGTGGGTGAGGGTGGGACCATCCTCCACCACCAAGACCCGCTTGTTCTTGATCGTCTCCGGCGACGCCACTGCCACGCGGCAAGCCATTTCCACGACGGTGGCTTTGGGATTGCTGAGCCGGACGTTCCGGCGGATGGTTTCCACATCGCGCGGCGCCGCCGTGTCCACCTTGTTGATGACCACAACATCGGCCCGGCGCAGATTCACTTCGCCAGGAAAATATCCCAACTCGTGCCCGGCGCGATGCGGGTCGGCCACCACGATCTCGAGGTCCGAGGCATAGAACGGGGTGTCGTTGTTTCCGCCGTCCCACAGGATAATGTCGGCTTCCTGTTCCGCCTGACGCAAGATCTTCTCGTAGTCCACGCCCGCGTATACCACCGTGCCCTTGCGAAGGTGAGGCTCATATTCCTCGCGCTCTTCAATCGTGCACTGTTGCCGTTCCAGGTCTTCCATAGTGGCGAAGCGCTGCACCGCCTGCGCAGCCAGGTCCCCGTAGGGCATGGGATGGCGGATGACCACCGGCTTCCATCCCAGATGACGCAACTCGGAAGCGACCAGCCGCGACACGGGGCTCTTGCCGCACCCCGTGCGCACCGCACACACGGACACCACGGGCAGCGTGGACTTAATCTGAGTGTGCTCAGTTCCGAGAAGCCAGAAATCAGCACCCGCCGCCACCGCGCGCGAGGCCAGGTGCATCAGATTGGGGTGGGAGATGTCGCTGTAGGAGAACACCACGGCATCAATGTCATGTTCGGTGACCAGCCTTTCCAGGTCCTTTTCCTCGAAAATAGGAATGCCGTCCGGGTAGAGTGGTCCGGCTAACTCCCTGGGATAGCGCCGGTTAGCAATGTCCGGAATCTGGGTGGCGGTGAAGGCCACCACCTGATACTCGGCGTTGTTGCGAAATGCAACATTGAAATTGTGGAAGTCCCGGCCTGCCGCTCCCAAGATCAGCACCTTCTTCATGGCGTCCCCCGATCAGAGTTGTGGCTCCAGCCCTCTATCTTCTCGTCTGTGCCGCCTTCGCGGCTGTGCTGCTTATCACCACCGGGTGTGACTTTAAGCACACCCAGTTGAGGCAATGGAACCGTCGAAGGGCCTGCCCCGTGCAACGACAGCCTGCTGTAGGCTTCCGGCAAGGCAGCCGCTGACGAGACCTCGGCAGCGGTGACCATTTGTCGGCATTCACTCCAGGGATCGAATTCTCCAGCCGCAACGCAAATCCCAAACCGAGTGGGCTGTCAATCAGATCGCAGCTCTTCTCTTTCCCAATGGGTTGGGCCACTGGCGTGCAGCAAGAACCCCATTCCTGCCGCCTTAAAACGGCTGATTCATGGAGTCGAGGGAGTAAGCATGCTCCACAAGTGCGCCAATCCAGCCTGTTCCAACGTTTTTCGGCGTCTGAGCGAGGGAAAATTGTTCCAGGTGGAAAGCGAATATCTCGAAGCTGTCAGCCCGGGAAAATCTGTCCCTGCCCGGAACCCCAGGGGTGTCCGCAAGGTGGAACACTACTGGCTGTGCAATGACTGCTCATCCTTCCTCACCCTGATCTTTGATCGCGGCCAGGGAATGATCACAGTTCCCCTGCCCGCCTCCGGCGGCAGGAAGATGGTCACCGCCGTGGGCCTGGAAGACCTGCAGCCCGCCACCGGGCCAAGGGTATCCAATCGGGATTCCTAGCGAGCGCTAGAAGGGATGGCAATATGGACGCGAGAGAATTGTGTCTGTGCGCAATCTGTGGGGAGGAGAAATCCGCCGAGGACCGCTGGTTCCTCATCACCGAGAGCCGCTGGCAGGACAAGCTGAAGATCCTGCACTGGGATGATCGCCTGGCCGCGCAAGCCGGCATTTATCCGGCTTGCAGCCCCGCTCACGTGCAGGAAACCGTTCTGCACTGGATGGCGACGGGAGGGCTCGATTATCCCTTCGCTCGGGTCTCCGCCATGGGGCGCAAGCGCTCTGGGTTGCGCCGGGGGATTCTGTTGTCGGAGCCGGAGGAGGTCGACACCAGCGGCGCCCGGCAGATCGGCGAACTGTCGGTCGACCGGGAGAGCATCCGGCGGGTGCTCAGCGAGAATCCTTACTCGCTCTCGGCAATTCTGGATGCGCTGCTCAGCGCTTTAGAGCGGGATCCGAGCCGCACCGAGTCGGGTATGGAGGCTGACGGCGTTCTCCGTCCCATCCCCCAGGAAATCTGATGCAGAATTGCGGTGTCGCCCTCAGGACGCACCGGACTCTTCCACCTACCCCGCCAGAGCAAGGAGCCGGGAGTCAGGGGCCGGCCAGCGACCCCTGACTCCCGACTCCTGACTCCCGACTCCTGTCAGTGTTTGTAGTACGCCGCGTTCTTTTCGGTGAACTCTTTCAGTTCCTCGGGCAGATCGTCCACCGGATGGATCGAATCCGAAGTGCAAACCGGAACGCACGCGCCGCAATCGATGCAGCCCTCGGGATCGACGTACAACTGGGTGGCCTCTTCAAAACCCGGCTCGTCCTTCTTGGGATGGATGCAATCGGTGGGGCAGACATCCACGCAGAGCAGGTCTTTGATGCAGGTCTGGGTGATTACGTATGCCATGGCAATCTCCGGATGAAATGTTCTCCACCCTCAGACTACGCACCCCGCACTTGACTCGGCGGTGACGTGCGTCACGGAGGCGGTGTGCGCACATCGCAGCCCGCAGCTGGCATCCGCAGGCAAACAGCATATTTCGGGGAGCCGGGGAGCGACGTCACCACGGAGTGTGATCGCGGTCACAGAAAATCCCGTAGGCAAGCAGTTAACAATGAGCCACTAGCAAGACGGATGTTCGAACCCAGAAGATTGCCCGGCCCTTCCTCAATACCCCACGAGCCGCCCCCAGCGGCGGGGCCGGGCGTTCTGCTACGAAGTTGAGGCCGGCGCCGTGTAACCCCATCGGCAAGTCTGGCACGTTGTTGAGAGGAACTCATGGATTCCGCCACTGGCCCCGCCGATCGCAAGACCCGCCCAGTTTCCCCACAAGCGCTCTACCGTGGCCTGTATGTGCGCATCGCCAGAAATCTGGGGGTCGATCCTTCCTATGTAAGCCGGGTGGCCCGCGGGCAGAGACACTCCGCAATCGTAGAAGAGGCGTTGCGCCGGGAACTGGACGGGATCAGCAGAAAACTCCGCGCCAGCACCCAGGCGATTTCGGTCGGCCCAGCCGCTGAACGACGGGAGCCCAGCGGGCGGCTCAGCCTCTTTGTGAAGCGGGACCGCAGTTGGATGCGCCGGGAGTGGTTGCGCGACTGCCAAACAAATCGGATTCTGCGAAGCTTCCCGCTGTCCGCGCAAAAGCGTGTTTCCCCAATCCTGCCCTTGGTCGAAGAGGCCATGCGGCTGAGCCAGCTCACGCCCCGGCAGATCAATGCCAATTCCTCACGCGCAGCCCAGGCGCACGGACGCTTGCGGCGCCAGCAGAGATACTCTGTCAGCGCTCTGGTCGAGGAGTACCACCTATTGCGCCGCTGCATTTCCCGCGTCGCGGAAAAGCATCTCCATCAGATGGATCGCGATCTCCTCTTCTGCGATCTCGACCGCGCGGGGGAGGCGATCGCCCGTCAAATGCAGAGCGCGTTGACCGGCTTTTTACGTCGCAGACCCGCCACTCACGACAAAGCGTGACTCAGTCACTGCACATGCATACGGTGGATTCTCGGACTTTTTCGACTTCTACCTGCGCAATCTCATGTCCACGATGAAAGGAGCAGCTTATGCGTGGACGTTCCCTGCGCCTAAGTGCACAAAGCCCGCCGAGATGCATCTCAGCGGGCCCAGTTACTCTTCGTAATATCAAATCTCAGGCTGCTTTCTTCTCCTGCCTTACCTTGGCCCAGCGTGCCCTTTGCGCCGCAGCGATCCTGCGCCGCGCCGCAACCGACAACCGGGGCCGGGTTCTTACGCCGATGCTGTTTCCCGTCGCCAAACCCTTAAGCGCGCCAATGGCACCTTCCAGGCGGCGGAGTTCCTGTTGCATCCGTTTTCTTTCTTTCTGTAATCCTAGCAACACCTGTGAAAGATTTGACATGTATGTCCCCCTCGGCTAGGAATTGTATCAGGCGGCGGAAGCTTTGGCGCTCACTTACTTTCGCTGAATAGCCCGGCCGGCTGGGCTTTCCGACCTGGTCCCGCAGTCACCTTGATGCTGTTGCTCAAGAACGGAAGGGACGGAAGTAGATCAGAAATCCCCGGGCTCAGGAAGGATTGTCCGCTCTCGCCCCGTATACTCACTTGGTTGGATCGCGCGGGAACTTCAAATACGGCAGGCGGACGTCGTCGATGAATACCTGGTCGGCGCGGATAGCCGTCGGTGCTTCGAAGCCTGCCGACCCGCCGTTACTGACAAAATCATCCTGTTCGACGCCATCACCGCTCACTCCCAGCCCGCCCACCAGCACGCCGTTGCGGTAGAGCGGCACGCTGCCGGGGAAAAAGACGATACCGTTGTGGTTTTGCGGGTTAGTCGTGTCCGACCCTTGCGTGCACGGGTTGGCGGTGTCCTGTTTATAGAGGTCGAAGAAAGGCCCCGGACCGCTGCCATCAATGCCGGGAGGAAATAGTGGTTGTGCACCGAAACTGATAGTGCGATTGGTGACTGCCGTCCCGGAGGGCACACCCGGCAGGTCCACAGGCGCAGGGGGAGTGCTGTAGTAGATCACGTTTCTCGACTTGGCGACTGCAACGTCGATGCTGAAGACAGTGGCGTCGGGCATACGGTACAAGGCGAGCAGGGTGCCGTCCAGGTCCGAGACCGCGATCACCATTCTGGCCCGCGAGCCAAGCGGCAGGCGGATGACCGCGCGGGTAACGCTGGCGGTGGCCACAGCGTTCATCACGATGCTATCCACTTCGCTCTGGGACAATCCGCCTATGGGGCCTGCGCTCGGATTTACGAGGTAACCGTCCGGAGCCAGTGGCAGGTCACCCGTAGGCCCTATCATGTAACTGCCGGTGAAGCTGCCCGGGGAGATCCCCGGAGGAGCTGAGGTCTGGTTCACAAATGGCAGGGCGATCCCGTCAATCAGCACCACGCCCGGCGGCGCGACCACCAGCCCGATCCCGTCCGCCAACCCCGTGAGTCCCCCAGATCCTTGGAATGCAGCGTATTCGGCAACATCGGTCGAGGCCGCAACCACGCCTACCCCGCCCACCATGGTGCCATTCTTGAATATCGGCACCCCGCCTGGATTCACGGCCAGCGGATCGCTGTCGTTAACATCGGCCTTGCCGGTGATCACGCCCAGCCCGGGACTGGTGCCATCAATCAGGGTCGCGGGGGGAATCTCCTTGCCGGTGACGAAGGTCGTGTTGAATGAACAGCCGCGATTGGTGTTCTCGATCCCATACAACGCGGCATTCGGGGTGAACGAAACCCCCGGAGGGAAATGAATACCGCTGATGAAGCGGACCGTGCGCGAGGAAAGAGGCGCCTGCGTGTTGCTGAAAAAGGAGGCCGTGCGTGCCAGAGCCACCGCCAGGTTCTGGGAGTCAGGAGTGGTTCCGAAGTTGCCCATACCGGTTGTCGGATTGCAAGGCGTTTCCGTGCAGAAGACAGCCAGGATCCTGCCCAACCGGTCGGTCACCGCAACCACGATGGGAACATTGACCGACTGAACCGCGGCATGTACGACTTCATCAACGTCGCTGGCGCTGAGAGGCGAAGGCGGTATGGGTGGCGGGTCGGTCCTCCCGCTTTGCCCTCCACCGCAGGAAGTTAACAAAAGGCCCAGGCCGACACCGAGCACGCAGAGCGCAAGAACCGCGGCGAGCATTTTGCTCGGCCGATACGTGCTGCCGTCCGTCTTCATTGGCAAGAATCCTGAGCGTTGCGCTCCACTTTGCGCTCCAGCTTGCAAGAGTCTGCATCCGGCACGATGCCCTGTCAAGCCGTGTGTAAGCCCGCGCTTCGCGAATCGTGCGTCGCTGCCGACATTGATCGAACCGGTTCAGCGCCATTCACTCTCCAGTGCCGGCCATCTCGTTCCAGCAGGTCGTCCGCCTCCCGCGGTCCCCAGGTCCCTGCGGGATAATTGGGGAAGTTGCGCGGCCGCAGCGCCTTCCACACATCCAGAATCGGGGTCACCACGCTCCAGCCTGCCTCCACCATGTCCGCCCGCTGAAACAGTGTGGCATCGCCGATCATGCAGTCATGCAGCAGTCGTTCATACCCGGTTGCTGACGTCGTCCCAAAATAATCCGAGTACGCGAAATTCATGTTCACCGCGCCCAGACGCATGATGGGGCCGGGAACCTTGGCGCCGAAACTCAGCGAGATGCCTTCCTCGGGCTGAATGTGCAATACCATCAGATTCGGGGTGAGCCGTTCCACCGGCGTGTCACGGAACAAGATAAAGGGCGCCCGCCGGAACTGGATGGCGACTTCGGTGTGCCGCTGCGGCAGGCGCTTTCCCGTCCGCAGATAGAACGGCACGTCCGCCCAGCGCCAGTTGTCGATCTGCAGACGCATGGCCACAAACGTCTCGGTCGAAGAGTCCGGGTTCACGCTTGTTTCCGAGCGGTAGGCCACCATGCGCTTGTTGGGGTCGTGACCTTCGCCGTACTGGCCGCGCACCGCCCGGGTGAGCACGTCTTCTGAACTCAGCGGCTGGATGGCGTGCAAAATCTTGGCCTGCTCGTCGCGCACCGCATCGGCCTGGAAGGATATCGGCGGCTCCATAGCCGTCAGAGTAATCAATTGGAAGATGTGGTTGGGAACCATGTCGCGCAATGTGCCGGCCTCGTCGTAGTACCCGCCGCGGTTCTCCACACCCACCGTCTCGGCCACCGTGATCTGCACGTGATCAATGTAACGGCGGTTCCAGATGGGCTCGAAGATCCCATTCGCAAAGCGAAACGCCAGAATATTCTGGACGGTTTCTTTTCCCAGGTAATGATCGATGCGGTAGATCTGGCTCTCCTTGACCACGTCCATCAACTGGCGGTTGAGCGTCCTGGCGGAATCCAGATCGCGCCCAAAGGGCTTTTCGACGATCACGCGCCGCCAGACATCCTTGGTCTCAGTCATCAAACCGGCGGTACCCAGTTGCTGCACGATGGGTGCGAAAAAAATCGGCGAGGTCGCCAGGTAGTAGAAGTAGTTCCCCTGTGTCCCGTGGTCCTTGTCCACCTGCTGCAACAATTGCGCCAGCTGCTGGTACGCTTTGGCATCGCCGAATTCGCCGGGCATGTAGTAGAGACGCCGGGTGAACCATTCCGTCAGGTCCGCACTGAGGGCGCCGGTGGCGAACTCCTTGATGTCCCGGGTAAATTTCTCGCGGAACTGGTCGGTGGTCATCGGTTCGCGGGCCAGGCCCACGACCGCAAACTCCCGCGACAGGAGATTGGCCGCGGCCAAGTTGTAGAGTGCAGGGATCAGCTTGCGCCGGGTGAGATCACCCCCAGCGCCGAAGATCACCATCACACAGGGATCTCCCGGCCTGCCCACTTGCGGCTCCGCCATTTCCGTCATTGTTGAAACCGTCATCGCCAACCCTCTCCTGTCGTAGCGCGGCGTCTCGCCGCTGGCGCGGTGGCGTCCCGCCCCCGCACCCTGCGCCAACTATGGCTGCCTTAATCCGCCGCGTGGGACTGTTGCTCGATGTGTCCGCCGAACTTCTGCCGCATGGCCGACAGCACCTTCTCCGCGAAGGTGTGCTGCTGCCGCGAGCGGAACCGCGTGTACAGCGCCGCGGACAACACCTCCGCCGGCACCGCTTCCTCCACCGCCGCCATGATCGTCCAGCGGCCTTCGCCAGAATCCGCCACCACGCCGGTGTAGTTGGAGAGCGTCGGGTTCTCCACCAAGGCCATCGCCGTCAGGTCCAGCAGCCACGACCCCACCACGCTGCCGCGCCGCCACACCTCGGCGATGTCGGCCACGTTGAGGTTGTAGCGGTGATCTTCCGCTACCTGCGTCGAGTTCGCATTCTGGAAGATATCGAATCCCTCGGCATAGGCCTGCATGAGCCCGTATTCGATCCCGTTGTGTACCATCTTGACGAAGTGCCCGGCACCGGAGGGGCCGCAGTAGAGGTAGCCATCCTCCGCGGTACCGGACATTTTTTCCCGCCCCGGCGTGCGCGGTACATCTCCCCGGCCCGGCGCCAGTGTCTTGAAAATCGGGTCGAGGTGCTTCACGGTGGCCTCCGGCCCTCCGATCATCATGCAATAGCCGCGATCGATGCCCCAGATGCCGCCGCTGGTCCCCACGTCCACATAGTTGATGCCCTTCTTCTGCAGGATCTTCGAGCGCCGCACATCATCCTTGAAATAGGAGTTGCCCCCGTCGATGATGGTGTCGCCGCTGCTCATTTTCTCCGCCAGACTCATGACCGTCTTTTCGGTCGCATCTCCGGCGGGAACCATCACCCAGGCTGCGCGTGGCGGCTTCAGTTTGCTCACAAAATCGTCGAGCGAGGATGATCCGGTCGCCCCCTCGCCCACCAGTTGCTTCACGTTGTCGGCGCTAAGGTCAGACACCACCAGTTGATGTTTTCCCCGCATCAGGCGACGAGTCATGTTCGCGCCCATCCTGCCCAAACCCACCATTCCGAGTTGCATAGTCTGCTCCTGTCTCAAAAAGTTGTAGCGCCGTGAAACTCAGGCCAAGGCCTGCTTGACGATGGTCTGCAATTTTGCCAGGCCGGCAGCCACATCCGGCCCAAGATGGACGCGTAATGCGCGCCGGTTCCGCTCCGCCAGCACCTGGAAATCCCCGCGTGCCTGCGCCGCCTTCACGATCCCGAAAGTATATTTCTGTCCGGGGACCGGCAAGTCTGCCGCATCGTCACAGGTGATCTGCAGGAACACGCCCGAGTTGGGCCCCCCCTTGTAGGCCTGGCCCGTGGAGTGGAGGAAGCGCGGGCCAAAGCCTAAACAGGTGGCCACGCGGCTCTTGTCGCGCACGGCGTGGCGGATGGCCTGCAACTGCTTCTCGTGTGCTTCGTTCATTTGGACGTACGCCAGCAGCGCAAAATAGTCGCCCGCCGACAGCCGGCCGAGATGTGCCCGAAGATAGCCCGCCACCGTCTGGTCATTCCCCGCCGCCTGCTTCAGCGCCGCTGCGTTGCGCTCATCGGTAAACAGCTTGATCCCGTCGCCCTGCAGAATTGGCTGCTCCGAAGGCAGGCTGCCCGTCTTTTCGTACGCGCTGGTCAGGCTGCGGGTTGCGATCTTGCTGGCTTCCACGTCCGGCTGGTTGAACGCGTTGATGCCAATGATCGAGCCCGCCACCGCGGTGGCAATTTCCCAGCGGAAGAATTCCTGGCCCAGATCGTAGACATCCGACACCGAGATTCGCACTACGGGATGCCCGGCCTGCTCCAGGGCCTTCACCTTGGCATCCTGGTTCGCATCGGCTCCGCCTTCCAGCCGAAGGTATGCGAACACGCGGTCCTTCCCGTACACCTCGGGTGGTCCCAGTTCCTCGCGGTCCACAGGGATGAGTCCCTTCCCGTCCTTGCCGGTGGATTCTGCCATCAGCTGTTCGAGCCACGCGCCCAGATCGTTGATGCCCGGAGAAGCGATGATGGTGACTTTGTCCCGGCCCCGCCGCGCGGCCACGCCCAGGATCGTTCCCAGCACCAGGCCCGGGTTCTCTTCCAGAGGAACGCAAGAGGCGCAAGCGTGGACCATCTCTTCGGTGCGGTCGAGGAAGCGATGCAGGTCAATTCCCATGACCGCTGCCGGCACGATCCCGAAGTTGGAGAGTGCCGAATAGCGGCCCCCAATGCTGGGCAGCCCGAAGAAAATGTGCCGGAAACCATCCGCCTCCGCCACATGCTGCATTTTCGAAGCAGGGTCGGTGACCGCGATGAAGTGTGCTCCCGCCTTGTCCGCTCCCACCGCCTGCTTGGCGCGTTCCAGAAAATACTGCTTGAAGATGTTCGGTTCCAGGGTGCTGCCGGACTTGCTGGAAACGATGAAAAGCGTCTTGGCAAGGTCCACTTTGTTCTCGAATGCCTTAATCTGCGCCGGATCGGTGGAATCAAGCACGTGAAACTCCGGATAGCCATCCTGCCTGCCGAAGGTGATCTTCAAGACCTCCGGGCACAGGCTGGAACCACCCATTCCCAGCAGCAGGGCGTGGGTAAAGCCCCCCGCCCTGGCTTCCTTGCCCATGTCGATCAGGGGCTGGATGTGCGCCAGTTGGTCGTCGGCGATACCCAGCCACCCCAGCCAGTTGGCTTCGTCCGCATTGGTCCATAACGAGGCGTCGTGCTGCCACAAGCGGCGCATTTTGCCGCCGGTACGCCACTCATCAATCGAGGCCGTAGCCGCCGCCGTCAACTCCGCCGGCAAGGTGTAGGTTTGATGGTTCACTTTGGCCACCAACTGCAGGTGGCTGGGCCGGTCCACGGCCTTCAGCAGCTTGTCGAAGGCCTCGGCGAAAAGCTTCAGCCCTTCTTCCAGCAGCTTGTCGGTCGCCGCCTGCATCGAAATACCCAACTCGCCCAGGGTCTGCATGGTATCGCTGGCGGCTTCGACGTCTTCCTCCAGACTCGGCCGCAGGTTGCCGTGTTCGCGAAAGGCCGAGAAGGTCGCCGGAGGGATAGTGTTGACCGTGTCCTTCCCGATCAATTCCTCGACGTAGATCACATCGCGGTAATGCGGGTTCTTGGTGCTGGTGCTCGCCCACAGCACGCGCTGGGTCTGCGCGCCCTGGCTGGCAAGTTGTTGCCAGCGGTTACCCGAAAAGATCTGCTTGTAGCGCTGGTAGGTCAGCTTGGCATTGGCGATGGCGACCTTGCCCATGGTGCTGCGCAGCAGGGCGCGTTCGCCGGGAGTTTTCGCAGTTTTCAAGTTGGCGGTCAGCATGGCATCGATCAGGGTATCGATGCGGCTGATGAAGAAGCTCGCCACGCTAGCGACTCCGCTGATGTCCGCGCCTTTCGCCGCACGCTTCTCCAGGCCGGAAATGTAGGCTTCGGCCACGCGCTCGTACGCTGCCTGGGAAAACAGCAGCGTGACGTTGACGTTGATGCCTTCGCTGATCAACTGCTCCACCGCCGGAATGCCCTCTGCCGTGGCGGGCACCTTGATCATCAGATTTTCACGTCCCGCAGCTTTCCACAGCCGGTGCGCTTCTTCGATCGTCCCGCGCGTGTCGCGGGCCAGATACGGCGACACTTCCAGGCTAACGTAGCCATCGCGCTTCTTGCTCGCCTGGTAGATGGGCTTCAGCAAGTCGGCGGTGTCTTGAATATCGCGGATCGCCAGCTGCTCATAGCGCGCCTTCGCGTCCAGGTCCGAGTTCTTCTCCAGTTCTGCCAGGAAATCGCCATAGTCGGTACTGCCGGTGATCGCCTTCTCAAAGATGGAGGGATTCGAGGTCACCCCCCGCAGGCCGTCTTCGTCCAGCAGATGCTGCAACTCGCCGCTGGTGATCAGGCTTCGCCGGATATAGTCCAGCCACACCGACTGCCCGTAGCGCAGGAGTTCTTTCAGAGGATTGCTTTTCGGTTCGATTTCGAGCGCTAGCGCTGACATGATCTTTTCTCCACGTTCAATGATGACTATTTCGCCTGGCGCACCGCATCCTTGGCAGCAGACACGATGGCCTCCGGCGTAAATCCGAACTTTTTCTGCAGTTCCTTCAGCGGGGCCGAGGCGCCGAAGGTCTTCATGCCGATGCGCGCTCCCTTGCTGCCGACATATTGCGCCCAGCCAAAGGTCGAAGCCTGTTCCACGGAGACCCTCGCCTCCACCTCTGGCGGAAGCACGCTGTTGCGGTAGGCCTCGTCCTGCTTCTCGAACAATTCCCAGGAAGGCATGCTTACCACTCTCGCCTTGATGCCCTCCTGGGTGAGCTGCTCATAGGCGGCTACCGCCAGATAAACCTCGCTGCCGCTGGCCATGAGGATGACTTCCGGCTTGCCGCCCGGGGCGTCGCCCAACACATAAGCGCCCTTGGCCACTCCGGCGGCGGAAGCGTACTTGCTGCGGTCCACCGTCGGCAAGGCTTGTCGCGAGAGCACTAGCACCGCCGGCCCGTGGTGCAACTGCGCAATCACCTTCCACGCCTCCAGGGTCTCATTGGCATCGCCCGGGCGCAGGGTGACCAGGCCGGGAATCGCGCGCAGCGAGGCCAGTTGCTCGATCGGCTGGTGGGTCGGACCGTCTTCTCCCACGCCGATGGAATCGTGGGTGAAGATGTAGATTGTCGGAATCTCCATCAGCGCCGACAGCCGGATGGCCGGGCGCGAATAGTCGCTGAAAATCAGAAAACCCGAACCATACGGGCGAATCTTGGACAACGAAAGCCCGTTCAGGATTGAGCCCATGGCGTGCTCACGGATGCCAAAGTGCAGATTGCGTCCGCCGTAGTTGTCGGCGGTGAAGTCGCCCGCTCCCTCAAACGTCAGGCGGGTCTTGGTGGACGGCGCCAGGTCGGCAGAGCCGCCGATCAGCCAGGGAATGTTCTTGGCCAGCGCGTTTTGAACCTTGGCAGAAGCATCGCGCCCTGCTACTCCTTTGGGATCGGGTGGAAACGTGGGCAGGTTCTTGTCCCAGCCCGCAGGCAACTTGCGGGCCTGCATCAGCTCGAGGTGGTTGGCCTGTTCGGGATATCTGGTCTTATAAGCTTTGAACTTCTCTTCCCAGGCCAGGCGCAGGTCATGCCCCCGGCGCCCGATGCCCTCCTGGAAATGTTCATACACTCCGCCCGGCACGTAGAACTTGGCGTTCTCCGGCCAGCCGTAGTTGCGCTTGGTCAGCCGAATCTCCTCGTCACCCAGCGGCTCGCCGTGGGCGGCGCTAGTGTCCTGCTTGTTGGGGGAACCGTACGCGATGTGGCTGTCCACGATGATCAGGGTTGGCCGGTCAGTGGTGTTGTGAAAACACTGGAAAGCCCGGCCCAACATTTCCTGGTCGTTGGCATCGCCCACCCGGGTCACGTTCCAGCCGTAGCCGATAAAGCGTGTGGCCACGTCGTCGCTGAACGCCCAGGAGGTGTTGCCCTCAATCGTGATTTTGTTGTTGTCGTAGATCCAGCAAAGGTTCGAGAGTCGCAAGTGGCCGGCCAGCGACGCCGCCTCCCCGGACACGCCTTCCATCATGCAGCCGTCGCCGCACAGCGCGTAGCAGTTGTAGTTGAACAGCTCAAACTCAGGGCGATTGAAATATGCCGCCATCCACTTGCCGGCCATGGCCATGCCCACGCTGGTCGCCACTCCCTGTCCCAGCGGCCCGGTCGTGGTTTCCACACCCGAAGTCCAGCGATATTCCGGATGGCCCGGGCACTTGCTGTCCAGTTGCCGGAAGCGTTGGATGTCGCTCAGCTTGACGCTGGGCTGGCCGAGCACTTCGTAGTCGGGATCAACCGCCTTGACTCCGGTCAGGTGCAGCATCGAGTACAGCAGCATGGAGGCGTGCCCGATGGAGAGCACAAACCGGTCCCGGTTCGGCCAGATGGGATCCTGCGGATCAAAGCGCAGCACACCTTGCCACAGCGCGTACACTACCGGCGCCATCGCCATGGCGGTGCCCGGATGGCCGGAGTTGGCCTGCTGCACCGCGTCCATGGAAAGCGTACGGATGGTGTTGATGCACAACCCATCCATTTCCTTGCGGCTGAACACAACCTGCTCGTTGGCTGCCATAGATTCCCTTCTCAGACTTGCGGCGGTGGCTGCAGTCCCGCCACCGCGCTCAGGGAGGGCGGGGGATTCTCGCGGCCGATCTCAGCGCAAGCGCTCTTACTGTTTGCTCTTTCACCCCGCTGACTGTCTACAGACTGCTTGGACACGGGCCCGTATTCACAATGCACCCCACGCACGCAGGCCGTTACCGGTGGAGACAAGACGAGGAATGCTGGACGGCCGGACCCCAACAATTTACGAGATGGCGATTATGACCGGATTTCCAGCAAAGTCAAGCAAAGCTTGCTCCTAAGCACAGGGTGTGATACGAAATATGCCCTTGTTTTAGTGCTAACGGTCCCTTGGACCAAATTCTCTCTGGGGACGTGAGGACAGCAGTGGCGCGGAACTCGCTTTTGTGTACGCAGCCTGGACGGTGGCCTTTCTTCCTGCTCCCGCTGCTGGTCTGGTCGCTCGTGCCAGTGGCGCTCAGCGCCTCTCCGGCCGCTGCCCCGGTTCCCTCCTGGCAGCGTATTCCCGGCCATGCCCCCGCCAGCACGGCTGCGCTGCAAGGTACCGTCCGCGACGATCAGGGACGGGGACTGCCGGGGGTGAGGTTGACACTGGTGCAAACCGGCGGAAGGGCCCTGCCCCCGATTCTCAGCAATGCAGAGGGCATTTTCCGTCTGCGGGACTTGCAACCGGGCAGCTATCAGCTCAAGCTCGACAAAGACGGATACCAGCCTCTGAACTTCCCCAATGTTCAACTGCGGCGCGGCGAACTGTTGAGCTTGGACCTCAAGCTCAGTCCGGTGTCGGCCACAGCTCCCGCCAACAAGGGCCCTTCCGGCTTGCCGGGCGCAGTGCCGTCTGCCGCCGCTCAGCCGACTGCTGCCGGGACCTATCCCGGCTTGCGCAAGCCGCAGGCCGCAGCCGTGCCCGGTCCGCTGGCCATTGCCCCCGAGCAGGTGCCCCAGGATTCCGCCAATTTTTCTCCCGATCCCGACCGCTGGGACGCGACCATGCCGGAGTGGAGCCGCTATGGCAAACCCGGCGAGTTCCCCTACACCAGGAGCCACTGGTACGATCCCTTTAACCGCAGCCGGATCAAGGGCGACTTGCCCATCTTCGGCCAGCGCTGGTTCTTCAACTTCACCGGAACCAGCCTCACCAGCATTGATGGCCGGCGCCTTCCCGTCCCCAGCGGCGTCGCCGCGGAAAACCCCGGCAGCAGCGATTTCTTCGGACGCGGTGGGCAGGGGTTCCTCTCTGAGAATCTTCGTCTGTCGTTTGACCTCTTCCGCGGCGACACCAGCTTTCGCCCGGTGGATTTCCGCATTCGTTTTACACCGGAGGTCAACCTCAATTTCCTGCAAACCCGCGAACGCGGCCTGGTGAACATTGACGTGCGCCAGGGCATCGCCCGTTTCGACCAGCACACCGGCATCCAGGAAGCTTTTGTCGAAGCCAAGCTCCATGACCTGAGTCCGAACTTTGATTTCATCTCGGTGCGCGCCGGAATCCAGCAGTTCACCAGCGACTTTCGCGGCTTCCTGTTCTCCGAGGAGCAGCCTGGCATCCGCCTCTTCGGGAACTTGCGCTCCAACCGCATTAATTACAACCTCGCGTATTTCTACTTTCTGGAGAAAGACACCAACAGCGGCCTGAATACTTTTAACCAGCGCCACCAGCAGGTGTACATCGGCAACGTCTACATCCAGGATTTTCTGACCAAGGGCTACACCACGGAGTTCAGCTTCCACTACAACCGCGACGATCCCAGCATTCACTTCGATGAGAACGATTTCCTCGTGCGTCCTGCTCCGGTTGGGGCCGTGGTGAACCACGGAATCATCACCCACGGCATCCGCGCTTACTATCTGGGCTGGACCAGCAACGGCCACATTGGCCGCCTGAACGTGAGTCACGCCTTCTACCAGGCGCTGGGTCACGATACCTTCAACGCCATCGCGGGGCGGCGAGTGGACATCAGCGCGCGCATGGCGGCGCTGGAGTTGTCGGTGGACAAGGACTGGGCGCGTTTCCGCACCTCGTTCTTCTATGCCTCCGGCGATCACAGCAATACCTCAGGAATTTTTCGTACCGACGGCACGGCCCACGGCTTTGACACCATTGTGGACGAGACGCACTTTGCCGGAGGCGCCTTCAGTTTCTGGGACAACGAAGGCATTCGCCTCACTGGCTCAGGCGTGGCTCTGGTAGGCCCCGGTAGTCTGCTGCCCAGCCTGCGCAGCAACAAGGAAGAGGGCCAGGCCAACTTCGTTAATCCCGGAATTTACATCGCCAACGTGGGCGCAGATTTTGACGTGACTCCCAAGATTCGCGCCTTCGTCAACGGCAACTATCTCCGCTTCGACCGCACCGAACCGCTCGAGCAGATTTTGTTTCAGTCCCCCATTCGCCACAGCATTGGGACGGATTTGGGACTCGGCGTAGAATACCGGCCACCTTTGACCGAAAACATCGTCATCACCGGAGGCGCCTCGACGCTGCTTCCCGGTGATGGATTCAAGGACATCTACAACGGCAGAGTATTATTTTCCGTCTTCTCGACGGTTCGCGTGGTTTTCTGAAGTTGGGTAGATCGCTATGCAAGGTTTCCATCTCCGCAGGTTGGCCCAGTTCCTGGTGGCAGCGGCACTGTTCTGTTTCTCGCTCGCGGCCTTCGGTCCTCAAGTTCGCACCGCCTCCGCCGCAAATCCCGCACAGGGCTCGTCACAATCGCCCGCCGGACAAACGCCGGAATCTGAATTCCTGCTGGGACAGCCGCAGACCGAGGTGGACCGCAAGTCCGCCGGTTGCGTGAGCTGCCATACCTCCACCGACAACGCCACCATGCACATGACGGGCACCGTCCATCTGGGCTGCACCGACTGCCACGGTGGTGACTCGCAGGTCATGGTGCCCGCCGGCGCGGCGCAGGGGTCTCCGCAGTACGAAGAGGCAAAAAGGAAGGCCCACCCGCAGCCTCGCTTTGCCGAGAACGCCCGCAGCTCCGCCAATCCCGTGCGCGCCTACACCAAGTGGCTGAAGGAAGATCTTGACTTCGTGAAATTCGTGAACCCCGGCGACCTGCGCGTGGCGGAAGAGACCTGTGGGCGCTCGGGATGCCATCTGGCCGAGGTGCAGCGCGTACGCACCAGCATGATGACCCACGGCGCCATGCTGTGGGAGGCCGCACTGTACAACAACGGCGCCGTTCCGGAGAAGAACGCCATATTCGGCGAAAGCTATGCTCCTGATGGGAGCCCGCAGCGCCTGCAGACCTTCCCGCCGCCCACCGCCGAGGAGACTCGCCTGAAAGGTGTGCTTCCCTACCTGGAGCCCATCGAGCGCTGGGAAATTTCCCAGCCCGGCAACGTTCTCCGCAGCTTTGAGCGCGGCGGCAGAAACAAGCCCGAGATAGGCAACCCCAGCCTGGAGGAGGATCCCGGCCGTCCCGATGTCAAGCTCGGCCCGCGCGGCTTTGGTACCATCCTACGCACCGATCCCACCGTCCTGGGTCTGCAGAAAACACGATTGCTCGACCCCCTGCTCTCCTTCCCCGGAACCAACGACCAGCCCGGCGACTACCGCGCCAGCGGTTGCAGCGCCTGCCACGTGATTTACGCCAACGATCGCTCCCCCGTACACTCCGGACCCTATGCGATTCGCGGCAATCGCGGTCAGACTGCGACCGTTGACCCCACCATCTCCAAGAACGAATCCGGGCACCCCATCAAGCATGAGTTCACTCGTTCGATTCCCTCCAGCCAGTGCATCGTGTGCCACATCCATCCCGGCACCAATATGGTGGCCACGTACTATGGCGACATCTGGTGGGACAACGAAGTCGACGGCGAGCAGATGTACCCGGACAAGCAGCGCAATCCCAGCCCCGGCTTCCAGCAGCAGGTACAGAAGCGCAATCCGGAGCGTACTGCCATCCGCGGTCTTTGGTCGGACGTGAACTTCCTGGAGAAGACCGGCACTCCGGAATTCAATGCCAAGCTGAAAGACACTCAATTCGACGACTTCCACGGCCACGGCTGGATTTTCCGCAACGTCTTCAAGCACGACCGCAAGGGCGACCTGCTCGATGCCGAGGACAAGATCGTCTCTCCCAACGATCCCGACAAGTTCAACAAGGCCGTCCACCTGCAAGACATCCACCTGGAGAAGGGCATGCAGTGCATTGATTGCCACTTCGTCCAGGACAATCACGGCAACGGCAAGTTGTATGGCGAGACCCGCAATGCAGTCGAGGTGGATTGCATTGACTGCCACGGCACCATCGAGCATCGGGCCACTCTAAAAACTTCCGGTATCGCCGCCCCCGAAGGCGGCACCAACATGGAGAAGATGCGAACTCCCTGGGGAGCGCGCCAGTTCTACTGGAGAGAAGGACGTCTTTACCAGCGTTCCATGCTGAACAAGGACCAGGAATGGGAAGTGGTGCAGGTGCTCGATTCCATTACTCCCGGCAACCCGCACTACAACCAGAAATCACGCCTGGCCAAGACCATCGAGACCGACGGTAGCACCTGGGGAAGCGTCCCTGGCGACGAGTCCAAACTGGCCCACCAGAACAACAAGATGACCTGTTACACCTGCCACAGTTCCTGGGCCCCGACCTGCTACGGCTGTCATCTCCCCATGACCGCTAACCAGCGCATGCCCATGCTGCACAATGAGGGTCTGCTGACGCGCAACTGGACCTCCTACGACTTCCAGGTGCTGCGCGATGACATCTACCTGCTCGGCATTGACGGCACGGTCACCGGCCACCGCATCGCGCCCGTGCGGTCCGCCTGCGCCGTTCTGGTCAGCTCGCAGAACGCAGACCGCGACTGGATTTACTACATGCAGCAGACCATCTCCGCGGAAGGCTACAGCGGCCAGGCCTTCAGCACCTTCGTCCCCCACACCGTGCGTGCCAAAGAAACGAAGACCTGCACCGATTGCCACGTCTCCCAGGCCGACGACAACAACGCCTGGATGACCCAGTTGCTCATGCTGGGCACCAACTTCATGAACTTCATGGGCCGCTATGTCTACGTGGCTACCGGCAACAAGGGCTATGAGGCCGTCGCCGTCACCGAGCATGACGAGCCGCCCGCAGTGTACGGCAGCCATCTCCACAAGCTCGCGTATCCCGAGGACTACGAGAAGTTCGTGAAAGACGGCAGCGAGCTGAAGGAGGTCCGCGAACACCCCGGGTCCAACATTCTGGCAGTGCAGGGCCGGGGGGAGTATCTATACGCGGCCATGGGAAAAGGCGGCTTCCGCGTGTACGACATCGCCAACATTGATGACAAGGACATCTCGGAGAAAACAATTACCGCGCCCGTGTCGCCCCTTGGCCAGCGCTTCTACGTCCACACCAAGTACGCCACCGACGTGGCCACTCCCACTACCTTGGGCGTGGACCCGCTGCGCACCCATCGCCCGGAGAACGAAGAGCAGCCAATCCACCTGATCTACGGCTTCCTCTACGTGACTGACAAGTACGAAGGCCTGGTCATCGTTGGCGATCCCAATCTCAAGAGCAGGAGCCCCGGTGTCGGCACTTTGCTCGATGGCGACCCCAACAACAACTTCCTTAAACGCGAAAAGGGATTCAATCCCAATGGCATTCTGAATGGCGCTCGGCGCATCACCATCGTCGGCACCTACGCCTACATCCTGTGCGACCACGGCCTGGTTGTGGTTGATCTCGACAACCCGCTCGATCCCAAAGTTGTCTCGGACATCGGCGCTCCCTTCCTCAACCAGCCTCGCGGGATCGCCGTGCAGTTCCGCTATGCCTTCGTCGTGGATAAAGACGGCCTGAAGGTCCTCGACATTACCAACCTGGCCAAGCCGGAGCCGGTGCAAGGCGCCCTGGTCCAACTTCCCGACGCGCGCAACGTGTACGTCGCCCGTACCTACGCCTACGTTTCCGGCGGCGCGCAAGGTCTGGTCATCGTGGACATCGAGCGCCCCGAACAGCCGAAAATCGACCAGGTCTTCAATGCCAACGGCGCCATGAACGACGTCAATGACGTCAAGATCGGCATGGTTTCGGCCAGCGCCTTCGCCTTCGTCGCCGACGGCCGCAACGGCTTGCGCGTGCTCGAACTGCTTACGCCCGTCGACACCCCAGGCTTCATCGGCTTCAGCCCGCGTCCCACGCCCAAGCTGATTGCCACTCACCGCACCAAAGGCCCGGCGCTAGCCGTCTCCAAGGGAATTGACCGCGACCGCGCTGTGGATGAAAGCGGCAACCAGCTGGCCGTCTTCGGGCGCCGTGGGGCGCATCCCTTCAACCGCAAAGAGATGGAACGTCTGTTCCTGCGCGACGGGAAGGTCTTCACCGTCACCGACGACCCGCCCGGCCCGCCGCAGGACCTGAAGCGGGCTTCCAGCGGAAACGAACAGCCGTAGCGCCGGCTGCCCGGGCGTGTCGGACCGCAATCTGAGGTATGCTCGGGGGATAATACGAGGGTTGCCGCCCGAAAAATGAAACCTACTCTCCGCTCTTTCCGACCCGCAACTGCGTGATCGAGTAAACACCCTTCACCGGACGCTCCTTCGTCCAATCGTGATACTCATGGCATTCGGAGCAGCGGCCATTCGCGGCATCCGCTCGCGGGCCGGCTTGCTTGTGGCAGGTACGGCAGGAATCAATACCAGGAACCAGAACGTCGGTGGTCTCCTGGCTGGTGCGGCTCCTGGCGTGGCAGGAGTCGCACTTCAGCAGACGATGGGCGTCGTGGTCGAACTCGGCATGCGGCAGCCAGCGGATCGGGATGTTCGATTTGGCCACTGTCGGCAGTTGCTGCGGATCATCGCTCTGGATCATGGTGTGGCAGAGCTTGCATCCTTTACCCCACAGGATGCGGTCTGACAGCAGAACCTGCAGAGCAATCCACTCTTGCCGGTTGTGCGGAACTGGAGGCGGCGGATAGAACTTGCCGGGCGGCATGCGCTCGGGAGCGATGGGCTCTGACAGCGCATTGGGGTGGGTCGAGAAATACTCGTCGTATTTTCGATACAAGTACGCCTGCACGATGTCCGGCCGGTCGTGCGGCACCGACTCGTTGAAGCGCTTGTCAAACTGCAGGTCCTTCACGTGGCAGCCTTCGCACTGCTCAGCGTAGCGGATGGGCGCCATGTAAGCATGGTCCCCGGACCTGACCGGGTTCTCCATCTGCGCCGAAACCATCTTCAGCTCTGCCCCCGCATAGGGCCAGGCGCCTTCCATTCCCGTCGGACGATGACAATCATGACAGTCCAGTTGCACCGGCCCGTGCGGTCCAGCCAGGTTCGCCACCAGGTGCTTGGAGTGGTTCAGCTTCACCTTGCCGGGATCGGACGCTCCCGGCCGCAGCGCGGCAAACTGCGGATGTTGGCTGTCGAAGCCGGTAACGTCCTTTACGAACTCGGTCGTTCCCTTGGTGTGCTCACCCAGATCAGCGTGACACTGCGTGCAGCCAACGTCCTGGGTGCTGGCCAGGCGCAGCGAGCCCTTATGTTCCAGGTGGCAGGCGCCACAAGCGGGCGTGAAGCTCGCCTTCTCCGGGTGATGCGCCGGCGCGTCGTGGCAGGCGAGACATTTCCTGTCGCTCACCTGCTTGTCGAAGAAACCCAGCGTGCTTTCGTGGCAGACGTTGCACTTCTTCCCAAACACCGCGTGCGACGACGACAACGGACCGCTGCTGTATGCCTTCTCTCCGGTCGCCTGTGACGAAACAATCCACACCAGCGCAACCAGCGGAACACCCATGGAGAGCCACAAGCGCCAGCGCCGGAAAGAATGCGGCTTCGCAAAATACTGCAGGTCCATCCGCTTGGCCAGCGTCTTGGTTGTCCGAGTACGTCGCAGCATTGCCTCGACTCCGCCTCAGTAGCGCAGGGCAAACACAGCGTGCACCGCTCCCAACAGCAGCAGCGCATAGGAAACCGGAATATGGACCAGCAACCATCCGTGCAGGATCTTGTGGTAGCGGCTCTGCTTGTCCAGTTGCCGCTTCTCCTCGCAGACGTTTTCCAGGTCATCCACGGTGGAGTGCACGTTGGCGGGAAGCAGCACCCGGAGCTGGCGGAACAGGGCTTCGGCGCGGCCGGCATCGTCCAGACCCGACCGGCTCGAACCCGCATGTGCCAGGAACGGTTGAATCTCGCGGGTAAAGAAGCCACGCAACTCGACGGCAGCTTCCTCGTCCACCTGCAAGCCGGAAGCAACCGTCAGTCCGCCCATGGTGCCCGCGCTGGCAGAGCAGGCGCGCTCCTCAGCCGTGGCCTTCTCCAGATTGCCGGCGAGGGTATCGATGGCCTCCTCCACCAGCTTCGTCGCCTCGTCCATCAACTGCCCGCGCACCCGATCGATCTGCTCGTAGATGGTCTCCATCGGAATGCGCTCTAGAGTGAGCCGCGGCATGAAGTGTTGCAGCACCGCCCCGAAAATCCCGCTGACGAACACCACAATGAACAGCCACATCAGCGTGGTAGTCAGCGTGCCGCCGAAGTGGAATCCCGCGTGGAAGAGAATGATCGGGAAGGCGAGGAAGCCGAGCCAGAGATGTCCGCGCATCCACGCCTGCGCCCGTCCCAGTCGCCAGATGGGGACCTTCTTGCGCGCCCCCAACAACCCGGCGAAGAGCATAAACGCGGATCCTACGCTGCCATAGACCAGGCCCATCACGCTGCCGCCGGTTGCTCCCTGGGGCGAGCTGCGGCTGTAGGGGATGTACACGGCCAGGGCCACCGCCAGCCCGATCAAGCTGCCGATGAACCACTTCCGGTGTGTCTCGTCGATGCGCACTGTGGCTTCTATCCCTTCATTCCGGCGCTGCGTTGTTTGAGCAATCCCGCAAAGAACTCTGGCGGGTTCACCCGGTGCGCCGCATCATGCGGACAGGCGTACACGCAACTTGGCTCCTCGTGATCCAAGCACAAATCGCACGACGTAGCCTTCACCTTGACACTGGCAATCCTGCGTCCGGGGTAGGTCGGATCGTCCTGCTCCACCGGAAACGGATGCATGTTGATGTTGCCGTATGGGCAATTGTTCGCGCACTGGCCGCAGCCGATGCACCAGTCCTCGATGATGACCTCGAGTGAATTGCGCCGCCGGATGGAACCCACGGGACAGCCCACCATGCACAGCGGGTCGCGGCACTGGCGGCAGGAGGTCGCCACCAGGTACCGGTCGAAGCGCAGGCCTTCGCGGATCAACCGGCTCACTCCGTCGTGCGCGTCGGCACAGGCGCGCACGCACTGATCGCAGCGCGTGCAACGGTCCAGGTCGAGGATCAGCAGGCTTTGCGCTTCCATCAGACCCTGGGCCAGGAACTGGTCCACCGGCACGTTGGCCACTTGCATCGCCCGCTGGCGGTTGGCTTCAATGCGCTCTGCCGCTGCCGCTTCCAGCTTCTGCCGGATATCCGGGAAGCGGTCGAGCATGAGCTGGAAATCCTCTCCCGGAATGCGGACCACCTCCACGTGGTCCATGGCGGTGCAGGTCGCCGTGCGGGCAATCCCGCCGAGCAGCGCGATCTCCCCGAAGTAACCGCCTCGCGCCAGATAAGCCAGAACCATCTCGCCGCCGGGACGACTTTCCGAAACTTTGACGAACCCCAGCCGCACCAGGTAGAAGCTGTCGGCCGGTTCGCCCTGACGGCAGATCACCTGCCCCGGGGCGTAGCGCACCAGTTCCACGTGCTCCCGCAGGTGATCAATGAACTCCGGCGTCAGCGAGGCCAGCACGGGAACGCTGCGCAGGTGCGAGTCCAGCGCCCGCTTCCTGTATGTCCGGTCCAGTTGCTCGCGGAAGTTCTTGTTGCGCTGCATGATGTCCAGCACGTTGCGCAACATCTCCAGCATGGTGCAGTCGGTCTTGGCCCGCACTGTGGCCGAGCGAGGGTAATAACTCATGCAGGTCATTTCCCCGAACAGCTCGCCCGGCCCCAGCTCAGCAATCGGATTGTCGTAGGGGAGATCGACGGAAGCGTCAATGGGAATGTAGGGACGGTCCACTTCTTCGTTCCGCCGGTCGCGGGCGCGCGGCGCCAGCAGGCTCTTAAGCTTGCTCAGGAATCCGCGGCCGCTGTCCTGAGTCTTGACGTGGGCGATGGGACTGGAGAGGTAGACGTCCACCTTGCCTTGCACGATGTAAAAAGCGGTCGCGCCAAAGTCGCCCTCGCGGCAGATGATGTCCCCGGCGCGGAAGCGGCGCTCGACGACGGCATGGGAATTAAGCTCGAGGAATGTTCCTGAGACGTTCTTGAAAATCGGCAGGCCCAGCAGCGCTTCCGGATCGACCGCCTGGCCGGTCAGCTTGGTCCCCACCACCGCGCGATTGGTGAGCGCGCCGGTAGGACAAGAAACCATGCACTCGCCGCAGGAGACGCAGCTGGAACTTCCCATGGGCAAATTGTTGTCAAAGGCAAT
The DNA here is from genome assembly GCA_035542575.1 of Terriglobales bacterium. Classification (GTDB taxonomy): domain Bacteria; phylum Acidobacteriota; class Terriglobia; order Terriglobales; family Acidobacteriaceae; genus JAIQET01. The sequence continues at coordinate 40,098 of DATKLE010000098.1, forward strand.
GCCCGCCTGGTATCCCTTGCCGCGCCGCGCCAGCACCCAGTTGTGGCGGATGTCATCGCAGCCCCGAATGCAGCGCTCGCACAAAATACAAGCTTCATGGTCCACGGCGATGGCAATCGAAGACTCATCTTTGCCGCGCGGTGTGACTTTGCCCGGGAAACGCGGATGCTTGACTCCCGCTTGCTCCGCCATCCGCTCCAACTCGCAGTCCCCAGAGTGTTGCTGCCGTGCGCAAGGCGAAGGATGATCGGACATTAGCAACTCGACCAGGGTCTTGCGCACCCCCAGCACCTGGTCGGTGTTGGTCTTCACCACCATGCCGGGTTCCGCCTGGCGAATGCAGGAGGCGGTGAACTTCTGTCCCACGTCCACCACACAGACGCGGCATACACCGACGGGGTTCTCGTTTTGCTGATGACAGAGGGTGGGGACGGGTATGCCGTTGATGCGTGCCGCGTCAAAGATGGTCGTACCCTGGGGGACGGACACCGCCACGCCGTCAATGGTTAGCTGAACCTGGGGCAGCGCCTTGCCGGCTCCGTCGGGACTCATGCTCGCCTCGCTGCGTCAGTGAAGCACACCCCGGCTGGACACCGCCGCCGCAAAACGTGATCGTCCACGACCTCGCGGAAATGTGTCAGCACGGACACAATGGGCACAGGCACCACCTGCCCCAGCCCGCAAATGGAGCTCAGACGCATGGCCTCGGACAGCTCTTTCAGCAGTTGCAGGTCGTTCTCCTCGGCCCGGCCCTCGGTCCAGCCTTTGATCATCTCGACCATCTTCTGCGAACCCATGCGGCAGGGTACACACTTGCCGCACGACTCGTTGCGGAAGAAGCGCACCGAGTTCAGCGCCATGTCGAGCATGCAGCGGCCTTCCGCGCAGACCACGATCGCCCCCGAGCCCACCATCGAGCCCACCTTCGCCACCGCATCCCAGTCCAGTGGCAGGTTGGTCATCGAGGCCGGCAGGTAACCCGAAGAAGGGCCGGAGGGGGCAAAGCCGAGGAGTTTCTTGCCGTCCACAATGCCGCCGGCATGTTGAAAGATCAGCTCGTGATAGCTGATGCCCATCGGCACTTCGAAGATTCCCGGGCGGTTCACGTCGCCGCTGATGCCCACGAACTTCGATCCCAGCGACCCACCCTTCCCCTGGGCCTTGTACCAGTCCACGCCCCGGGCCAGAATGACGGTGGCCAGGCAGAATGTTTCCACGTTGTTGATTACCGTGGGCTGGTTCCACAAGCCGTGGGTGCCGGGAAACGGAGGCTTGTTGCGCGGCTCGGCCCGCTTGCCTTCAATCGCCTCCAGCAGCGCGCTCTCTTCGCCACAGATGTAGCCGCCAGGGCTGACGAAAATCTGCAGGTCAAACCCCAGACCGCTCCCCAGAATATTCTTTCCCAGGAGGCAATGCTGGTAGCAGCGGTCAAGCTCCTGCTGCAGGACTTCCTTGGGATACTCGTACTCGTGGCGGATGTAAAGAATTCCCTGCTGGGCCCCGGTGACCAGCCCCGCCATGATCATGCCCTCGATTACCAGGTGGGGCACGTTTTCCATGATGAAGCGGTCTTTGATGGTGCCCGGCTCGCTTTCGTCGGCGTTGCAGACGATGTACTTGGCCGTGCCCGGCGCATTGCGGACAATCTCCCACTTCAAGCCAGTCTTAAAGCCGGCGCCCCCCATGCCCCGCAAGCCGCTCGCTTTCAGGGCGGCGATGATCTCCTGCCAATTCCGGGTCTCAAGAAAGCGCTGGACAACCGAGTACTCGCCGCGCCCGTTGTAAGGATCCAGGGCTACTGGCACTCGCGGCTTGTGGTGGACGGCCTGCGGCAACGGCCTCCCCGCCAGCGCATCCTGCACCATGGAGACGGCTTGCGGGCCGCTCACATGGGAGTAGATAACATCGTTGATCATCACGGCGGGCGCTTCGTCGCAGCGTCCCAGGCAGGAAACGTCGCGAATGGACAGGTCTTGCCGGTCACCGCGAAAGGCCGCCTCCAGCCCTGACTTGAGCTGGTCTCCGCCTCGTAAATGGCAGGTCATGTCGGCGCACACGCGGCAGTCCACTTTGGGCGGAGGGGTGAGATGAAAGTGGGGATAAAAACTGGCCACCGCATGGATCTGGCTGAGGGGGACATTAATCTTCCCCGACAACACCTGGAGCTGCTCGGCGGGCAAGTAGCCGAACTCTCTCTGGATGGCCCTCAGTTCGTCAAACACGAAGCCAAACTCCGTTCAACCAATCCCCGCTCAGGACGGAATACTGGACAGTAAGAGCGCGAATGCTATAGCAAAACATTTCCCTTGTCCAGAGGACAGCACGCTCTTGGTTGATTTCTGACGCAATCTGGCGTATAAGCTGTCACCCTCGGAAACTTTGGCTGTTGGCACCACGTAGAACGAAGCTATGGCAAAAAAGTGGCGAATACCTTTGACCGGAACTTGGGCTTTATTTCTGCTGATCACGCCTGCGCTCGCCGCCGCGCCCCCACAGACTGCCGGCGCGGTAACCGGCAAGTACGTGGGACCGGGCGGATGCGCCGCCAGCAGTTGTCACGGTAGCGTACAGCCAAAGACAGTGACCCGCATCTTCCAGAACGAATACAGCATCTGGATCGCGCAGGACAAGCACGCTCGCGCCTTTTCCGTGCTGTCCAATCCGGTGTCGCTTCGGATCGGCAGGATTCTGAATATCGGCCGCCCCGATCAAGCCGCCAAGTGTCTGGTCTGTCATTCCCTCTACGTTCCCACCGAGCAGCGCGCCCAGATCTTCGAGCTCGACGACGGGGTGAGCTGTGAGTCCTGCCACGGACCCGCATCCGGCTGGCTCGGCCCACATACCCAGCGGGATTGGCCACACGAAAAGTCGGTCGCGCTGGGCATGTACGACACCCGCAATCTCTCCCGGCGCACGGAAAAGTGCCTGACTTGCCATCTCGGCACCCCGGAGAAGTTCGTGGATCACGAGATGATCGCCGCCGGCCATCCCGACCTGACCTTCGAACTCGATCTGTTCAGTTCGGTGATGCCGCGGCACTGGAAGATGCCGGAAAGCTACGAAACCGGGGCCTGGCGGCAGGTGCAGGCCTGGGCGGTAGGGGAGGCCGTGCAACTGCGTGAGTCGCTGAATCGCGTCTCCCGCCGCGCCAAGGACGCGTGGCCGGAGTACGCCGAACTCGACTGTTTCGCCTGTCACCACAGCCTGACTATGCCGCTGGATAGCTGGCGGCAGGAGCGTGGTTATGCTGGACGCCGTCCCGGCAATCCCCCCTGGAACCAGTCCCGCGAAGTCATGTTCCGCGCGTTGGTCGAGGAGATTGCTCCCGGCACCGCCAAGCAATTCAACGACGAAATCAACCGCCTGGCGGGCTTGATGAACCAGTTAAACGGCAACCGTGAAGAGATTGGAGCCAGCGCCGACCGCGCGGCGGCGCTCGCCGATCAGCTGGCAAAGCAAGTCGAAGGCCAGAACTACGACGCGGCCCTCACCCTGCGGTTGCTGCGGCGCGTCGCGGGCGACGGCGCCGCCATCACGAACGAGGACGAAAGAGCCGCCGAGCAGGCCGCCATGACTCTGGATTCTCTGTTTACCGTGTACAACCAGAATGTGAAGCCGGCCAACAGCGCCGAAGTGCGCGCCGCCATCGACGGCCTGTTCCAGCAGCTGCAGAATCCGTCGGCGTACTCGGCGCCGCAGTTTGCGGCCCAGATGCAGCGGGTCAGCGCACTCCTGGGCCGCTAGTCTTTGGCTTCGGTCACGGTGAACGCATGGGCTTGGTAGGGTCGCAGCCGCACGTATAACCCTTCGCCTGCCACCGTTGGCCGGTCCCACACATAGCCCTGGGCGTCCAGTTCGTCGCGGTAAACACACTTCCGCGATTGGCCTCGCGGTTCCGCCTGCTGCACCCGGCCCTGGGCTGTCCGCCCGCCGAGGTTGATCACAATGACTCGGTAGTCGTTCCCCAGTTGCCAGCGATAGGCCAACAAATCCTCGAAGCTGTCATCCCCTGCGGACCGCACCTCCAGCAGCTTCCATTCCCCGGCGTGGAAGGTGTCCGCAGACGCGATGCGGAGCACCTTCTCATAGACCTGGCGCAGGGCCTGGTCGGGGGGCTCCTCCGCCGCGCGCCCCAGAGGCATGGGCACATGGATCTTTGCGCCTTCAAACTGTCCGTGATGGAAAAAGTGCATCCCGGGCAGGGTCGAAACCAGAAGCGCCAGCGAGGGAATGCGTTCCCGGGGAAAAACCGAGGAACACCGGTTCTCGTCATGATTTTCCAGAAAACGCACCAGTTTGTTCTGATAGCCCGATTCGGCGCACAGATGACTCCGCACTTCTGCCGGAGAGCCTCCGCTGAGCCGGTCATAGAGGCGCTTGTCATAGGTGAACTGAAACCCCAGTTGCTGCATCTTCCACTCCAGGTCCCAGTACACCTCCGCCATCCAGACCAACCCCGGCACGGCCGCGACTGCATCGGTCCAGAACTCAGTGGGCGGAACGGGCCACTGGCGCAACAGATGTCCCCAGGTCCGGCCGAACACTTCATTCGTGACCAGCATCGCCATGTCGCAGCGCACGCCGTCACAGTGCTGGGCGATACTTTTCAGCACACCGATCAGCGCCCGGCGGCATTCCGGGTTGAAGTGGTTGAGCTGGGCCACATCGCTCCAGGGAGCGAAGTACGGGTCCTTGCCACACGTCACAAAATGGACTTCATCACCATGTTCCACCAGATGAAAAGCCGTGGGATCGCGGCGGAAGTCGTCCTGACTTCCCTGCATGTAGTAGTCGGGATGCTGTTCCACAAAGATATGATCGAAGCCCGTATGGTTGGGGACAAAATCGAGGATCAACCCCATCCCCCTTTCCCGGAGTTTGTGATGAATGGCATCCAGGTCGCCTAGGGTGCCGATGCGGGGATCGGGCCGGTATTCCTTGATGGAGTACGGGGAGCCCACCACGTCGGCCACTTCCCAGCCCGGCAAGGCCCGGTCAAACTCGCCAAAATTCGCGGAACTGGTGCGAAAGATGCGCCTCCCGGTGACGCTGCGCCTCCACACCCCCATCAGGTATACAAAGTCGAAACCTAAGGCCGCCAGACTGTCCCACTCCTCATCGGGGACCTCCGCCAGCCGCAATCGGCCGCCGTGCCGGGCAGAAAGCTGCTCCAACCATACCCAGGTGTTGATCTCATATAGGTGTGGATGCGCTCGGTATGACAGCTTGGGCAGAACTGCCGGGCCGCGTGTCTCGCTCGCTGGTGTCATGGCGCTCTCGCTTTTTCCTTTCACCGAACCGCCACAGAGTGTACTCGCACCTGGCGTATCCGATCCTGCTTTTTGGCGACCCAGAGTGATCTAGCCTGCTAACGCCACCGCGAAAACTACCTGACCTGACTTGCGAAACTTCGGATACAATTCCGGCTTTCACGGCGCCATTCGGCCGCGCGTTTGACCGGAGGACATTCGATTGCCCAACTCCAAGACCCGGAGTGCTCGCCCTGAAACCGCCGGCCCGAAGGTTGCCGCGCAAACCGCGGAACACCAGCGCCTCGCCGAACCCTACAGTGGCCCCCTGCCTGCCTGGCGTAAGTGGGGACCCTACGTCAGCGAGCGCTCCTGGGGTGGGGCACGAGAGGACTACAGCGCCGATGGAAACGCCTGGGATTACTTCTCGCACGATATGGCGCGTAGCCGGGCCTACCGCTGGGGTGAAGACGGCATCGCCGGCATCTGCGACCGCTACCAGTTGCTGGTGTTCGCCCTCGCCCTGTGGAATGGGCGGGACCCCATTCTCAAGGAGCGCATGTTTGGGTTGACGCCCATGGAGGGCAACCACGGGGAGGACGTCAAAGAATACTGGTTCTATGTGGACAATACCCCGACCCACAGCTACATGCGGATGCTCTACAAGTACCCGCAGCGAGAGTTTCCTTACTGCCAGTTGATTGAGGAGAACCGGCGCCGCCCCACTGGCCCCGAGTACGAACTGCTGGAGACCGGCATCTTCGACGACGACCGCTATTTCGATGTGATGGTGGAGTACGCCAAGGCCACCGCTGAAGACATCTGCATCCGCATCGAGGCCTTCAACCGGGGTCCCGATGCCGCCGACCTTCACCTCATGCCGCACTTGTGGTTCCGCAACACCTGGAGCTGGACCGATCCGCCGGGCCGCCCTCCCATCATCGCGCGACACCCCGCCGGCGGTCAGCACCTGGCTTTGGTCGCCGACGATTCTGCCGCCGATCCGTTGCGCAATCTGCAGTTCCGCTACGCCTTGGGGAAGCGTTACCTCTACGCCCCCAATGGCGGCGAGGCCCTGTTCACCGACAATGAAACCAACGGCCCTCGCATCTTCGGCCCTCACGCCATCAGCCGTTCGCCATATGTGAAGGACGCCTTTCACCGCCGCATCATTTACGGGGAAGAATGCACCAACCCAGCCTGCATCGGCACCAAGGCTTGCATCCAGTACAAGTACAGGGTGCCCGCAGGCGGGTCAGTGGTACTTCAGTTGCGTTTGACCCCGGAACAGATTCCCGCTCCACTTCAGGATGTGGATAGCGTCATTCAGAAGCGAAAGGCGGAGGCGGACGAGTTCTACGCTGCCATTCATCCACCCAAAGCTACCGAGGAAGAGAAGCTGATCCAGCGCCGCGCCTTCGCCGGCATGTTGTGGAGCAAACAGATCTATCTGTTCGACGTAGCCCTCTGGCTGGACGGAGACAATCACAAGTGTCCCCCACCCGAATCGCACAAGAGGATTCGCAACGTCCACTGGCGCCACCTGAACTCCATGCGGGTGCTCTCCATGCCGGACAAGTGGGAGTTTCCCTGGTTCGCGGCCTGGGATTTGGCTTTCCAGTGCACCACACTGTCGCTGGTGGACCCGGAGTTTGCCAAGGAAAACCTCTGGGTGCTGCTCTTCGAACAGTTCCAGCACCCCAACGGGCAGATTCCCGCCTACGAATGGGAGTTCTCGGACCTGAACCCGCCCGTCCACGCCTGGTCGGTATGGCGCGTCTACCAGAACGACAAGTTCCGCACCGGCAAGGGCGACATGCTCTTCCTGGAAAAATGTCTGCACAAAATGCTGATGAACTTCGCCTGGTGGGTGAACCGCGTGGACAGCCAGGGCAACAACGTCTTCGAAGGCGGCTTCCTCGGCCTGGACAACATCACGGTGGTGGACCGCAGTGAAAAGCTGCCCGGCGGCGCTATCCTGGAACAATCCGACGCCACCGGCTGGATGGGGTTCTTCTGCCTCTACCTGATGCGCGCCGCGCTGGAGCTGGCCACCGTTAATCCCGCCTACGAAATTCTGGCCACAAAATTCTTTGAGCACTTCGTCTACATCGGCGCGGCCATGAAAAAAATGGGCGGCCGGGACTACGAGTTGTGGGATGAGAAGGACGGTTTCTTCTACGATGTCCTGCGCTATCCCAACGGCGAATTCCACAAGTTCCGCTTGCGTTCGATGGTCGGTGTAATTCCGCTTTACGCAGTCGAGGTCATGGAGCGGGAGGATCTTGACCCGCATCCGGAGTTTCTCGCCAACGTCGAGTGGTTCATCAAGAACCGTCCCGAACTCGTTGGCAATACCTGCTATACCGTCGATGGCCAGCGCTACGTGCTCTCCGTCGCCGACCCCAATCAGTTCGCCCGTATCCTGGCGCACCTGTGGGACCCGGACGAATTTCTTTCGCCGCACGGCATTCGCAGTCTCTCCCGTTACCACGCCCAACACCCCTATTGCTATGGCAACAACTGTGTGGCCTACGAGCCGGGCGAGTCCGACGTGAAAATCAAGGGTGGGAATTCCAACTGGCGTGGGCCCGTCTGGTTTCCGACTTCCTACCTGCTCATTCGCTCGCTCCTGAAATTCGGCCGCGCCCTGGGAGCGGACTTCGCGGTGCGCACTGCGGGCAGCGGTGGCAAACCCATTCGTCCCGCCAACATGGCCGCCGAAATTGCCGATCGCATGATTGGCCTGTTCCGGCGTGATGAGCATGGCCACCGTCCGTGCCTGGGGCCCTATCGCAAATTCCAGGAAGATCCGTACTGGCGGGACTGCTTGATGTTTAACGAGTACTACCACGGAGACACTGGGCAGGGCCTGGGAGCCAGCCATCAGACCGGTTGGAGCGGGCTGGTCGCCAACCTGATTGCGGAGTGGCGCCGCTGATGCTTCGCAAACGTCTCATGACGGCGGGCATCATGTTGCTCAGCCTCATTGTCTTCAGTTCCGCCGGCTATCGCCTGCTGGGCGGTTCCTCCGTCGGTTTCCTGCAGGCGCTGTACATGGCCGTGATTACCGTCGCCGGAGTGGGTTACGGCGAAATCGTCGAAACAGCCGGCCATCCTGCCCTCCGCATTTTCAATATCTTCGTGGTGCTGTTCGGCGTGGCCGTGACGGTGTATGTTTTCTCTGTTGTCGCCGCCTTCATCGTCGAAGTCGAGGCCACCAACCCGTTCTGGAGACGCAGAATGCAGAAAAAGATCAACGAACTCAAGGGACACTACGTCGTCTGCGGACTGGGAGACACCGGCCGGCACGCCGTCGAGGAACTCAAGAAGACGGGAACAGCTTTCGTGATCATCGAACTCAGCGAAGAGAACATCAAGAAATGGAAGGAACTCCATCCCGACACCTTTGGCGACATGCTTTACGTAGTTGGCGACGCCACCGAGGAAGAGGCTCTGGAGAGGGCTGGCATCGCGCGCGCCAAGGGCCTCATCACTGCACTACCCCACGACAAGGACAACCTGGTGGTCACCGTGGTTGCTCACCAGAGGTTCCCCAACATGCGCATCGTCGCGCGCTCCACCGAACAGAGCTTCTCCGACCGCATGCTGCGGGCTGGCGCCAATGCGACGGTTTCTCCCAGCCGCATCGGCGGATTGAGAATGGCCAGCGAAGCCATCCGCCCCGCGGTCGTCGGCTTCCTCGACCTCATGTTGAAGGAGCAGGCGCAGACCCTGCGCGTGGAAGAAATCGAGATCGAGGAAGGTTCGCGCTGGACGGGCAAGACCCTGGGCGAACTCAAGATCAACAAGCACTACAACCTGCTGGTGCTGGCGGTGAAGCAGAACACGGGAACCCCTTCGAAGAAGATGTGGGTCAATCCTCCCGAGAGTCTTGCCATCCAGGGCAACACCGCCATCATTGTGATGGGCGACGTCAAAGACCTGCAACAGGCCCGCCACGACGCCCGGCCGGCGCTGATCGCGACCTAGCAGCCGGCTTAGCGTCCTGCGCCGGTCGCGCGGGCAGATCCTCCTGCCCACAAGCCTTCCCTCTACTTCGACTTCATCACATACACTCCATCCCAATCCGGCTCCGGAGCGTTCTCCAGAAATTCCAGGGCGCGCTGCAGGAAGATCTGTGTGGGACCGTCCTCAGGATAGTCGGAGAGCAGTTCCCCAAAACGGCCTGCTGCTTCCAGCCAGTTCTGGCTCCGATAGGCCGTCATGGCGTACTCAAAACGCTCCAGCAGCGCCTGGAATTTCGGCCGGTCCTCCATCGTGCCCATAATTTCGTAAACGTTGACCGGCTGAAGCTTGCCCTTGACGCGAATCTTGTCCAGATCGCGGCAGACGAACTGCTTAGCCACTTCGCGGTAGGTGGTCTCGCTGATCACGATGCGCGTGCGGAACTGCTTGGTCATGCCTTCCAGGCGCGAGGCGAGGTTGACGTTGTCACCCATCACCGTCCAGGACAGACGCTTGACCGAGCCCATGGTTCCCACATTTACCGGCCCGGTGTTGATGCCCACCCCAATCGCGATTTCTTTGCGTCCCTGCGCAGCGAACTTGGCGTTGAGCACTTCTAGGGACTTCAGCATCTCGACGGCGCAATGACAAGCGCGCAACGCGTGGTCCGGCTGGGGATACGGGGACCCCCAGAAGGCCATGATGGCGTCACCGATGTACTTGTCGAGCGTTCCCAGGTTCCTGAACAGCACATCGGTCATCTCCCCCAGGTATTCGTTCAGCAACTGCACTAGTTCATCCGGCGTCATGCCTTCCGAGATAGTGGTGAAGTCGCGGATATCGGAGAACATGACGGTCAGTTCTTTGCTCTCTCCGCCGGGGCGGATGTACTTCTGGGGGTCCTTTTCGATCAGCGTAATCACGCCGGGCGGCATGTACTGGGAGAAGGTTTTGCGGATCATCCGCTTGTCGCGTTCCTCAAAGATCATCCGGAAGGTGGTGATGGCTGCATAGTTGGCCACCAGGGTCCCCGCGGGAATCACGAAACCGAGCCAGCGTCCGGCGTGCACGAAACTGTAGTACAGGAAACCTGTAAAGCCGGCCAGCGCAATCAGCAGCGACACGGTAGCCAGCAACGGCCGAGTGCGGCTGAACCAGAAGCCAAAGCCCAGCCCGAACACCAGGATGAAGGCGAGATCCGTCATCTCCTCCTTGAAGCCCCGTACCAGGAACCCCCGGCCCTTCTCGTCGCTGTGCAGCAGGTTGTCCAAGATGTTGGCGTGGACCTCTACCCCCATATAGACGCTGTCGCGTTTCTGGAAGGGGGTGTTGCGGATGTCGCCGATGGCTTTGGCCGTCGCCCCCACCAGCACAATCTTGTCCTTGAAAGTTTGGGGCGGCACAGTTCCCGTCATCACGTCCCACATGGAATAGTGGGGATAGCTGCCGTAGGGGCCGGTATAGTTGATCAGTGCCGTGGCATCCGGAGACGGCCACAGCAGGTGGCGGCCAAACTGGATCCGCTCCAATCCGTCGGCGGCGATATAAGCCGCGATTTCCTGGTCGGGAATTTTCTCGTACTCGCGCAGCACCTGCAGGGCCAGAGAGGGGAAGTAATCCTGGTCCTCGTAGCGAATCATGAGCAGGGCGTGACGCAAGGTGCCGTCAGAATCGGGATTGATGTCAATGAATCCAAAGGAGGCCGCCGCCTCCGCCAGCTTGGCGATGTTGGCTTGCACCCCGTGGGCCACCACCCCGCCTTTCTGCGCCCACACCTCTCCCATATCGAACTTCTGTCCCGGCTTGGAGAACACCGGAAACACCTGAGGAAACGACTGCGCCCAAGCAATGTTGAAGTATTCCTCCGCCAGTTTGGGATCGCCCGCCCGCGCCAGAAACAGGTGTCCGAGAACCACGTTGCCCGCCTGCTTGAGCGCCGCGGCAAATAGCGAATCCTGATCGCTGGCCGCCGCGACCTGCTTGATCTTTTCGATGACTGCGGGCGAAGCCGAGGATCCCACTTCGCGCTGCAGCTTTTCCAGCGCTTCCAGTGTGGGGTTGCTCTCCGGCGTGGGGAAGGTGGCGTCGAAGGCAATCACCCGGGCCCCACCTGCGCTCAGCTGCTTGACCAGTTGCACATAAGAACTGCGCGGCAAGGGGAACGCGCTGATTTTTTGCAGCGTCTGCTCATCAATGCCGACGACCACGATGCGCGGGTCCGGCGGGCGCTGACCGCGCAGTACAAAACGCAGGTCCAGCGAGCGCAGTTCAATATTCTGCAGAAAAAGGAAGGCCGGGATGGGGCTGCCGGCCAGGCCGGCAAAGTCGAACAGCAGCAGGGCGGCGAAGGTGACCGCGACGGCGATGATGAGGTCGATCTGCCGGATGGAGATCCGGCTCAGCCGTCCCCACCAGCGCTGCATCAGAGAGGTCATGGCAAGCGGCGATCGCCGACGATTATAGCCACGGACGCCACCGCCCGCGAGATCCACTCCCCCAGGCGGCGGGCCATTCCGACGCTAGATGCCGGCCATCACTTGCAGGCTGGATCGGTGGGTGGACACTGTCCCCTTTGCCGTGGCGGAGGCGCCGGATTACCCTGCCGCAGCTGGGTGATGCCAACCGCCCATCCCGTGGCCGCGACGCCGAGCCCAATGAGCAGATTGCGCAAGAGGTGCGATTGCGCCACCACGGGCCCCACATCAGGGACGTCGGTATCCGCCATACTGGCCTGCTGCACGCCTTGGGGCGTGGACTGTGCCTGATATCCCGATGGCGGCACCTCGCTGGTGATCTCCACCATCTGCCCCGCATTCAGCGTGACCGCGGCCGCGGCGGCAGCCAGTGCTGTTACCGTCACCACACCGCTGTAGCAGATCACGGTGGTACGGCCCCCTTGATAACCTACATAGAAATCTGTGCCCACCACGCCGATCACCGCGTTGGGAGTCTTGACTTCAAACTTTCCGTTCGGCTGTGTGATCTTGACCACCCGGCTGCGCAGCTTGCCGTAATTCATCTCCAGCGAGGTCTGCTGCGAAGCCGCATCATGCTGCACCACGCGCAGTTGGCTGTCCGGACCCAGACTGAGAATGGATCCATCCGCCAGCCCCGCCCGCAGGCGGCCAGAGTGCGCCGTCTGCAACAGGTCGTTCCATTGCAGCTCGTCTTTGGCCTTGGCCGGCTGGGCATTGCGGGTCGCGGCAGGAATCAGCGCGTTGATTTGACCGGCGCGTTGTCCCCCGTCCGGCGGAGCACCGATCACGGGCAGAACCGAAACCACGAGGCAGAGAACAACCGCGAGAGCACGTTTGAGCGACGTCACAAGAACCTCCCCACCCTGACTGCAATTGATTGGTATTTCAGAAATTCTGACAGACGCGGTGGGGATGTCAACCTCTTTACTAGCCTGACAGTGACGAGTGTGGCACACCGGAGGACTAGCACTGCGGTCACTGCCGGGCGCTGGCCAGTCCAGCCGTGGTGCCGTCAGGGACGGGACGCTTGGGGGATGCAATCCCCCTAGCGCGTCCGCTCCACCAACGATTCTTTCGCGGCATGTAAGGAAGCGGCTCCCTCCAGGGGGTGTGCCCTTCTCCCATGGAAGAAGAACAGATGAACGAAGAACATAACCACCAGCACTGCCCCAAATGTGCACACGATGGTTGCCCCGGTCGGCAGATCCAGCAGCACCGAGAAATACACGCCCAGGGCCGACACCAGGGTGCCCATCGTCCAGCCAATTGCCAGCCGCCGTCCTACCCGGTCGGCAAACAGCATGGCTCCCACCGAGGGCACGATGAGATAGCAGAACACCAGTAGCACGCCGGCAATGGCGACCGACGAGGTCACCACGAAACCGAAGGAAGCGTAGAACAGAAAGTCCCAGAAGCGGATGCTCATACCCTGGGCCTCGGCTTCCGCAGGGTTCGTCGAGATCAGCAGGAACCTGCGCCGGAAGATGTAATGAAACAATCCGATCGCGCCGTAAAGAATTGCGGTCTTGACGACTTCATGGCGATCCACGGCGAGGATGTTGCCGACCAGCATGTCCTTGAGGTGTTCGGTCTCGCCGGTGGCCTTGCTCATGGCCAGAATGGCGGTTGCCGAAGCCACAGCGTAAGCGATGCCAATGAAGGCCTCCTGAGGAATGTGCCCGCGGCGGGTGCGCGCAAATGCGAAGATGCCTGCGCCGATGAACGTGAAGCCCAAACTGAGCCAATAAGCTCCTCCGCCGTGCGGACCCATGCCGATCAGAATGGCGATGGTCGCTCCTAACGCCGCAATCTGCGCCAACGCCAGGTCCACAAAAATCACTCCCCGCTCCACGACATGCACACCCAGATATGCGTGAATGCCAGTCAGAATCAGGCTGGCCACAAACGGCCACAGCAAAAACGGCAGAATCTCCATGTCGCTCCTTTGCTTACTGCGTCGCCTGGAAGGCCTTGGTCAGCAGATCAATATCGTAATCGAATAACTGGAAATAATTGGTCACCTGCTTCTCACCGCCAACCGACGGCAGATAAACCACCACCTTACCACCGGTGTTGCTGGCTATGCTGTTTGGCGTCTTAAGGTCGAAGTAGGGTTCCACCAGGATTACCTTGCAGTTCTCCCGCTTCATCAGCCCGATGAGTTCGAAGGTATGACTCGGTGTCGGGGGTATCCCGGGCCGTGGCTCCACGTAGCCGATCACATTCAAATCGAAATGCTTGGCGAAGTTGGGAAAGGAGTTGTGGTAGGTCACGACTTTGCGCCCATGATAGGGCTTCATCTCCGCATCCCATTTCTGCTCGGCCACAGCCAGGCGTTTGGCAAAATCCTGAAACTGCTGCTGGAAGTACGAGGCATCTGCTGGATCCAGTTCCCCCAGCTTCTCGGCGATGCCGCGCGCAATCCGGCGGCCATTATCCGGATCCAGCCAGTAGTGCGGATTCCCCAGAGGATGCACGTCGCCCATAGCGCGCGTCACCTCTCCCGTCGGCTTCTCCAAGATCTCGGCAAACTGTGAGGCATCCAGATACCCCGGCGCTCCCACCTGGATGCGGGCGTTGCCGCATTGGTTGATCAGCGGGGGCAGCCACCCGATCTCCAACTGCAGGCCCACCACCACCAGCAGGTCGGCGTTCCGCAGTTTGAGCAGAAAGCTGGGCTTGGCCTCGACGAAGTGCGGATCCTGATAGCCCTTGGCGATGGCTTCCACGCTGATCTTGTCTCCGCCCACCTCCTGGACCAGCGCCGCCATATCGGTGGTGGAAGTAACCACGTTGAGCTTCTTCGCTTCAGCCGGGAGCGGAGACAGCCCGGCCCACACACATAGGCCGGCGGCAAGCGCCAACAGCAGGCGAGAACCTCTTAGCATTTTCTTCATTCCATTCTCCTAGAAAGGGTGCGCCCCATGTGCGCCTAACGAAAAAATTACCTGCATCAACAGTTCGTGGGCGTCAATGTTTTCCGCATACCGAGTGAAGCGGTACTGGCCGCGAATCTGGCTGAACTCGCTGGGCCAGTATGTGAGCAGGACCGAGCCACCTTTGTCTGTCAGATTAGCAAATTGGGCACGGTCGGAGAGGTCGTAGCGCCCTCCCAAGAACCACCGCCGCCCCAGCTGATACTCGGCCGAGGTATAGAACCCGAAGGCGCGCTGCTCGCCGCCAAGTTGCTGGCGCTGGCTCCAGATGAATTCGCTGCGCCCCACGAAAGAATGGTAGATCGACCGGCGCAACGGCTTCCAACGCACGGTGGCATCCACGCCGTACAGATTGGTGATGAAGTCGCCAGTTTGCGGGATTATCGAACCCGCCCGGTCGGCGCTGTGTCCCCGCGCATAAGAAAACCCAATGTCGAGATTGGTGGATTCCGTGATGTCCTTGTACGCTCGCAGATGGTCGACCGTGCTGACGTCGCTGCGATTCACGGCGTGAAACACGTCGCCTGCATCACCGCGAAAGACCTGCCCCGTCAGGTCGAGGAAGAGACCTTTCGGCGCGGGCAGAATGCGCTCCACCGAGACACCGGCATCGTCAATTCCATCCTCACCCGCCACCAGATTGGTGGACACCAGCGGCCGGTCAATCCAGGGCAGCACGTGATTGTGCAGCGTGTTCACCTTGCCGAAGGCGGAACGCATCTTGCCCACTTTCGCGACGAAACTTCCCGGCAGCGCCGTGAAGGTGATGTAGCCCTCCTCCAGGTCTACGCCCTCCTCGCCAAACGAAAGGAAGAAATCGCCGCGAGCGTAAGGGTCAATGATGGCCTGCAGGCCGAGTTCGGATTCGTGCATCTGCAACGAAGGAAACGGCTGCTGGGTCGCAAACGGCAGAGCCGGGCTTCCGCCGGCCGCGCCAATGAAATCACCAATCACGCTGATGTCGGGATTCAGCAGCTTGGCCGCCGAGGTGGCGCCACCATAGACCGGCACTTGGCCGCCGGCGCTGGTTACGCTCGTCACTGGGGGCGCTGCCGGAGGTTGCGTCGGGGCCGCATTTCCGGTTGTTGGGGCCCCCGCCTGTGGGGTCGAGGCTGCTGTGCCTGCCTGGGCGCTCTTCAGCATCCGCACCTCGCCCTCCAGGGCGATGAGCCGGTCTTCCAGGTCCTGGATCTTCTGCTGCAGCGCCGCCGTATCGCTTGCGCTTCCGGTTGGCTCGCTCGTTTGTTGCGCTGGCAGGTGCCCGGCCAGCAACACTAGGAGGGCGGCCCCCATCATCAGTTTTCTCATTCGGCATCTCCTCGACTGCTAAAGAACACACGCTGGTTGTGCATTTCGCACCGATAGATATTTCTGGGTCGGGGAAGAATCGACGCAACACTTTCCGAAATCGCCGATCTCAGAGGCAAACCGCGGGCGCGTTGCGATTGAAACAGAGACACCCCCTCGACTGATAGCACGCCCCAGTTGCTATTTTGGATGCATTCTAAATCGTGGACGCCGCCCCGAAGGCTAACCAGCTAGATGCAGAATCCGGGCCTGGCGGCCTGGCGGCCGTAGCGCCCGCGTCTTGCCGGCTGTCCCGCCTGGAGTAGCGATGGGAATGCCGCATTCCTTGGCCATCTCAGAATGCGGCGTCACAAGCGGTCTGCGGGTCGGAAGGGATTACCGCGCGGCGCGGGATGCGCCCGCTGCATTCGCATCTAGATCAAGATTCAGCTCCAGCACATTGACCCGCGGCTCTCCCAGAAAACCGAACTGCCGTGCCTGGGTGTGCTGACGCACCAGGCGACGGACCGCATCTTCCGACAACCCGCGTGCCTTCGCGACCCGGGCGACCTGAAATTCCGCGGCGGCCGGGGTGATGTCGGGATCGAGACCCGAAGCGGACGTGGTGACCAAGTCGATCGGTACCGCCTTGCCAGGATTCTCCGCTTGGGCGAGGGCTACGTCGCCTTTCACGCGGTCGATAAGCTTCTGGTTAGTCGGCCCAAGCTGTGAACCGTTGGAATTGGCGGCGTCGTAGTTCACCGCGGACGGCCGGGAGTGGAAATAGCCCGGACCACTGAACGCTTGTCCGATAATCCGCGAGCCGATCACTTTGCCGTCCTTCTCGATGAGCTGCCCATTGGCATTCTCGTGAAACAGAACCTGCGCCAACCCGGTCACGACAAGCGGGTAGATGATTCCCAGCAGCACGGTAGTCGCGACGGTCATGAGAAACGCGGTAATAAGATTTTTCTTCATGTTCAATTCCTTCTACGCCAGTCCCACCCGGGTGATCACCATGTCAATCAGCTTGATGCCCAGGAATGGAATGATGATTCCGCCAAAGCCATAGATCCAGAGATTGCGCCGCAACAGCGCCGCCGCCCCCATGGCGCGATATCGCACCCCGCGCAGCGCCAGCGGAATCAAAGCGATGATGATCAGCGCGTTGAAAATCACGGCCGAGAGCACCGCCGATTCCGGCGTTTGAAGGTGCATGATATTCAACGCGTTCAATACCGGGAACGTTCCCGCAAACATAGCCGGGATGATGGCGAAGTACTTTGCCACATCGTTAGCAATCGAGAACGTGGTCAAAGATCCACGCGTCATCAGCAACTGCTTCCCGATTTCCACGATTTCGATCAGCTTAGTGGGATTGGAATCCAGGTCCACCATGTTGCCGGCTTCTTTTGCGGCTTGCGTGCCGGTATTCATGGCGACTCCCACGTCGGCCTGGGCCAGTGCAGGAGCGTCGTTGGTACCGTCGCCCGTCATGGCCACCAGCTTGCCATCTGTCTGCTCACGCCGGATCAGGTCCATCTTGTCTTTGGGAGTCGCCTGCGCCAGGAAATCATCCACGCCCGCCTCCCGGGCAATCGCCGCCGCGGTTAGCGGATTGTCCCCGGTGATCATCACCGTCTTGATGCCCATGGCGCGCAGGTGGGCGAAGCGGTCGCGCATGCCGCCTTTGACGATGTCTTTGAGGTGAATCACACCCAGGGCCCGGCGATTTTCTGCGACGACCAGCGGGGTCCCGCCCGTACGCGCGATAGTTTCCACCGTAGACTGGATCTCTTTGGGCAGTTGGGTGCCATGTTGCTCGAGGTACTTGCTGATCGCATCCACCGCGCCCTTGCGAATCTCCCGGCCGTCGAGGTTCACGCCTGACATGCGGGTCTGGGCGGTGAAGGGCACGAACACCGCGTCGTGCACTCCCAGGTCTCTTCCCCGCAGTCCGTAGCGCTCCTTGGCCAGGACCACGATCGAGCGTCCTTCCGGAGTCTCGTCCGACAGCGACGAGAGTTGCGAGGCGTCCGCCATTTGGGCTTCGGTGATGCCGCGAGCCGGAATAAACTCGGCCGCCTGGCGGTTGCCCAAGGTGATGGTGCCGGTCTTGTCGAGCAACAGCGTGTTCACGTCGCCAGCGGCTTCTACCGCCCGTCCGGACATGGCGAGGACGTTGTGCTGCACGAGTCGATCCATGCCGGCGATGCCGATCGCCGACAGCAACCCGCCGATGGTCGTGGGAATCAGGCAGACCAGCAACGACACCAGTACGAACACGGTTTGCGGCGAGCCGGAATAGATCGCGAACGGCTGCAATGTCACCACTGCCAACAGAAAGATGATGGTCAATCCGGCGAGCAGGATGTTCAACGCAATCTCGTTCGGAGTCTTTTGCCGCTCGGCTCCTTCGACGAGTGCGATCATGCGATCCAGGAAGGTTTCGCCCGGATTGGAAGTGATCCGCACCTTGATCTGGTCGGACAAAACCCGCGTCCCACCGGTGACCGCCGAGCGGTCGCCTCCCGCCTCGCGAATCACGGGAGCTGACTCGCCGGTGATGGCCGACTCGTCTACCGAGGCAATGCCTTCTTCGATTTCGCCATCGGAAGGGATGAACTCGCCCGCAGACACCAGCACCAGGTCGCCGGCACACAGCTTCGAGCTGGGTACCTTGTCAATCTCGCCGCCCTCCAGGATTCGATTGGCAATGGTCTCGGAGCGCGCCTTGCGCAGGGCGTCCGCCTGCGCCTTGCCGCGGCCTTCGGCCATGGCTTCGGCAAAGTTCGCAAACAGCACCGTGAACCACAGCCACAGCGTGATTTGCAGGTTGAACTTGAACGCCGTACCGCCCTTGAACAGCAGCGCCGTCGTGATGACGCTGCCGATCTCCACCACGAACATGACGGGGTTCCCCATCATCTTGCGGGGATTCAGTTTCAGCAACGCGTCCCAGATCGCCCGCCGGACAATCTTCCATTCCCAGATAGCTTTCTTTTTTCTTGCCATATCTGTCTGCCCTCAACCACGCCGTCAGTTCGCGACCCAACGGCCGAATTCCAATGCCGAGCCTAGTCTGATTGTCGTTCTAAGTCTTTTTTCAGCCACCAACGTTGCACCGCAACTGCCGCCCAAACGCCTTCCACAAGGCCAAACGGCCATGCTCCTTGAAGAAAGCCGTAAATCGATCCGAGCGCGCACGCGAAAGCGAATGCAAGAACGAACCAAGTGCTTCTGGATTCCAATGCATAGGTCACCAGCATCGCTGTAACCGCGAACAGACCAAAGGCTGATAGTCGATTCATAATGCTTAGAACGTTTTTCCCGCCGCCAGCAGCAAGTGCTCCAGAATCGGTCCCAGACTGAGTGCTGGGAAGAATGTGAGCGCCCCCACGATCAGGATCACCCCGATCAGCAGCACGGTGAACAGCGGAGTGGTCACCGGGAACGTCCCCAGCGACGGGGGAACGTACTTCTTGCGCGCCAAGTTGCCGGCAATGGCCAGCATTGGAATGATCATCAGGAACCGGCCCGCCAGCATGGTCAGGCCGATCGCGGTGTCGTACCAGAGCGTATTCGCAGTCAGCCCGCCGAATGCTGACCCGTTGTTGCCCGCGCCCGAGGTGAAGGCATACAGGATCTCGCTCAAGCCGTGCGGCCCCGGATTGGCAATGCTCGAAGTGCCAAATCCGTTCACGCTCGAGATTGCGGTGAATGCCAGGATCACTAACGGAAACACCAGCACGACCAGCATGGCCATTTTCACGTCGTAGGCTTCGATCTTCTTGCCCAGGTACTCCGGCGTTCGGCCGACCATAAGACCGGCGATGAATACCGCCAGCACGATGTAGATCAGCATGCCGTACATCCCGGCGCCAACGCCGCCGAAGATGACCTCGCTCAACATGATGTTGACCAGCGGAACCATGCCGCCCAACGGCATGAACGAATCGTGCCAGCCGTTGATCGCGCCGCAGCTCGCGTCGGTGGTCACCGTCGCCCAAAGAGCGGTGTTGGCGATACCGAAGCGGACCTCTTTGCCCTCCATGTTGCCGCCGGCTTGCAGAGTGGTCGCCCGCTGATCGGTACCAGCCATCAGGGGATTGCCGCGAGCCTCCGCCCAGTAGGCGACAGTCACTCCCGCCAGGAACAGGATGGCCATGGCCGCCCACACCGCCCAACCGTGACGCTGGGAGCCGGTCATGCGCCCCAAGGTGTACGTAAGTCCACCGCCGATTACGAAAATCGAGAACAATTCAATAAGATTGGAGAAAGGCGTGGGGTTCTCGAACGGATGGGCGCTGTTCGCATTAAAAAACCCACCGCCATTGGTCCCAAATTCCTTGATGATCTCCTGTGAGGCGACCGGACCCTGCGCAATAATCTGTGCGGTCACCGTAGTGGTCGCAGGCTTGCCATCTGAACCAGTGGTCTGCACCTGTTGAGGCTCAGTCAGCGCGGCTTTGTCGTACGGCCGGAGATTCTGCACCACTCCCTGCGAGACCAGCAGCAACGCTCCCACCACACAGAACGGCAGCAGCACCCACAGGCAACTGCGGACCAGGTCCACCCAGAAGTTGCCAATGGTTTCCATCTGCCGCCGTGCAATCCCGCGGATAAACGCAATCGCCAGCGCGATGCCGACCGCCGCCGACACGAAGTTGTGATAGGCCAGTCCAGCCATCTGGGTGAAGTAGCTCATGGTCGTTTCACCCGCGTAGGCTTGCCAGTTGGTGTTGGTGGTGAACGACGCCGCGGTGTTGAACGCGACATGAGCCGGGTCCACCGCCCCGAAATTCTGGGGATTGAACGGCAGGAACCCCTGCAACCGCTCCATGAGATACAGCACGATCATGGACACCACGCTGAACAGCAGCATGGCGATCGCGTACTCCGTCCAGCGCATCTCGTGGTTCTCATCCACCCCGGTGATGCGGTACAGGAGGCGCTCCAGCGGGCGCAACACTGGGTCCATGAACGTGCGTTCGCGGCTAAACACCCGCGCCATAAACACGCCCATCGGCTTGGTGACCAGCAAGATCAGCGCCAGAAAGAGCAGTATTTGCAGCCATCCATTTGCGGTCATGTCAGAACTTCTCCGGACGTAGCAGTGCGTAAATCAGGTACACCATGGTGAGACCGCTCACCACCAGCATGATGATTGACTCCAGGTTCATGGCTTCCTCACTTCACGCGCTCGCAAAACACGACGTATCCGATCGACAGCGCGAAGAAAACGATCGTGATCGCTATGTAAACGATGTCCTGCATGGTCGCTCTCCTAGAACTTCACCAGGACTGCAAAATTCATCCGGTTCTCATCCGTGCGCAGGTCTGGAGCCCAACCCGGCACTACCGAGCCAGGGGCGCCAGTATTGCCGTTGGGCGGTGTGACCCCGCCGGGTCCCGAAAAGTACGGCACATTGGCCGCCCGATGGTTGAACTCCCAACGGAAGGTGATGTACTGGCTGGGCATGTAGTCAATCGTGCCCGACACATCCCAGGCTTTGTACGGATCGCCCGGATTCTCGGTGAAGTAGGGCGTTCCCGAGGTTGCGGTCGCGCCATTGATCGGTGGCAAGAGGACCAGGTAGCGTCCTGGGTTATTGATCTTGCCACCGCCGAGAGTCAGGGCATACTTGTCCTTTGCGAACCAAAGCCGGTTATAGGCCATGAAGCCGATAAAACTCTGCTTCGGCCAAATCACCCTTTGTCCGTCGATGATCTTCACGGAATTGCCGGTACAGCTCACACCACCGCCATGCTCGCATCCCAGGTCTCCGGTCAGCGAGAAGGCGGCCTTGCTGATGAACGTTGCGGGATTATCGTAATACTTCACCTGCACGCTGTCGTCGGTGTGGTAGCGAATCCGGCTGGGTTGACCCGGCGCATCCGCACCCAGCGCGTATTGATTCCCAAGGATCGAGAGCCAGCCGGTAGGCCGCCACAAGATCTGTCCTCCCATGCCCGGCCGGTGGTTGAAACGCCCGTAGGCCTGCCATCCGTTCACAAACCAGGGCTCGATCTTCAGCTTGTCGGTCGGGAAGATCTGCACGCGCATTCCGTTGAAGAACCACGGGGTATTCGAGGAAACGTACGACGGCTGATAAGCCCAGTTGTCAAAGTTGTAGTAGCTGAACAGGCCGACGTATGACATGAAAATTCCGGCCTGCACGTTGATGCCGTTCATGGCGTTGATGTGATAGCCGCCATAGGCTTCCGAAATGTAGCGATAGGCGTTGTCCAGGTTCCATTGGCCGCGCGCCGGACTGGCATCGTTGCGGGGCGTAGTCTGGGAATACATGCCGAACTGCGTCATCACGCGCGCCTGGACATTGTCGTAGTGGAAATCGCCGCCCACGCCGAGTTGCGTTAACTGAAACTCGTTCGCGCGAAAAACCTCACTGGACCCGCTGATGGTGTCATCTTTGGGGCTGTTCAAAGAGTAAATGTAGTCCACGTCGACACGAATTTCGGGCGTAAAGAATGGGCTGTCGAACGCCGGCTTTTGCGTACGTGGCGTGCCGTTCAGCCAGGTAAAGTCGGCGAAGGCAAAAGGGTCGGCTTTCTTCGGCTTGGATGCCACGGCCTGCGGTTTGGCGCTAGTCTCCTGGAGCAGTGCTTCGTGCGCAGGAGCCTCCTCGGCGGGTGCCGCGGCGATGGGGCTGGTTTGCGCGCCGGGCTGCGGCTGCGCTGCGTTCTTCTCCAACCGCTCCACCTTGGCTTGCAGTTCCTGTACCAACTGGCGGAGTTGCTGCACCTCCGCCGCGCTGGCTGCGTTGGATTGACTGGTTGTGTCCTGTGCGCGGAGCGGCAAGACACATAGGGTAGTGGCAATTACAGCTACTACGATTCGCATAGCTCGCTCTCCGGTTCCTCTGGATTTGCTGGATTGAGGCGTCATCACGACTACCGCACCTCGCCTGCTGCCGGCAACATCACGCGCCGTCATGTGTACCGTCATTCTTCGGGCGTGCAGACGCCGGCTGTTCTCAACCCTCAAGGCCACCAGGAAGCGCAGAAGGAAAACCACCGATCCGGCACAGAACAATGCGATAAGAATATTCATTCTTGCGCCCTACAATTTGGCCTTGTCGGATTTCTACTTTCCTATTGCACACGCCTGCCCGTAAGAGGCGGGTAAAGGGTTCATAAAATGTTCGTAAAGGATTGCCCGTGCCAGGCTATCGGCTTGTATCGAATCGGTAGAAGACCCAGGGCTCAGTACGGATATAGCCCGCCCGTCCGGCAGCTGCTTCAATCTTTTGCCGCAAAGCGGTCAGCACCCGCAGAAATTGCGTTTGCCGCACCTCATGCTCTCCCCATCGCGTGTTCAGCTGGGTGCTCGGCGTAACCACTCTCCGGGGATGCCCTGCCAAGAACACCAGCATGTCGAACTCTTCGGAGGTAAGCTCGATCTGGCGGCCGCGCACGGTGACTTGGTGAGCTTGCAAATCGATGTGAAAATCGCCCGTATCGATGACTTCATTCTGCGGCTCGGGCCGCGCTTCGGGCGCCCGCCGCAGCAGGTTCCCGAGCCGACCTGTGAGCTGCCTGACGTTCAACGAACTTGCCATAGTTTCCTTCCGCCGTTCTTTCCTTGCGCAGCCCGATGTAGAAGTTCAGCATCAACAAAACCAGATTGACGATCGCGACTACGACCATCCACGCTCCTCTCGGCTGGACTGCCTGGGGCGTCCCTTGCCCGCCCAGCCTCAATTCATTGGATACCTGGAGTCGTAAGGAATGAATAAAGAGTTCGTAGAATGTTCGTAAGCGGCGGGATACTCAAAACAAGGGTGTTATTCGCCCGGTTCGAAGCGATAGCCGACCCAGGGCTCGGTGACAATGTAGCGGGGAGACGAGGCGTCGAACTCCAGCTTCTTCCGTAGTTGGCCGACAAAGACGCGCAGATATTCCACTTGTTCCGTGCTTTGTCCGCCCCAGACCGCCCCGAGAAGCGCTCGGTGGGTGATGACTTTGCCCGGATTCCGAGCAAGATGAACCAGCAGGTCAAATTCCTTGGGGGTGAGGTGCACCTCTCGCCCGCGGACTGTCACTCGATGTGCCGGCTGATCAATACGGAAATCTCCCAGCTCAATCAGCGCAGCCAGCTCCTCTGCCGCGGGCACACGGCGCAGGTTAGCGCGCACCCGGGCCAGCAGTTCCTCAATACTGAACGGCTTGGTGACGTAGTCGTCCGCCCCGGCATCGAGCGCCTGCACCTTGGTCCTCTCTTCCCCCCGCACGGAAAGTACGATGATGGGAAACTTCTCCTTGGGACGCAGCCGGCGGCAGAGCTCCAAGCCATCCATGTTGGGCATGGACAGATCCGTAATCACAAGGTCTGGCGTCCAGTCTTTCATGATCTCCAGGGCCATCTCACCATCACCGGCCACGCGAATGTCGTAACCCTGGCTGGACAAACTGGTGCGCAGCACGCGGGTGATCTGAGCTTCGTCATCCACGACAAGAATGCGGCGGTGCTCGCTCGGGCCGCTGGTCACGACGGCTCCTGGGTGACAATGTGCACATCCACCGCGGGAGAGTCCCGCAGAAACTTGTGGATCGCTGAAAGATAAAAGTACCGTCTCCAGCCCCGTGTCGCCGACCGCCCAAAGACCACCTGGGTGACGTGCTTCTCGCGGACGAATTGCGCCACTGCTTCGGCCACGCTGTTGCCCGTGACCCGGGCTATCGTCGCTCCAACGTTCTCAGCAAAGTGAATGTTGGCTGCCAGGCTTTTCTGGTTGGCCTCGCTCGTGTCCTGCCCCATGTCGACGTACACCACGTAGAGTTCGCCATCCATGGCCTGTGCCATGCGCGCGCCTCGGGCAATCAGATACTGGGCCGCGGGATTGGAACTGATGCACACCACGATGCGCTCCCGCACGGCCACGGTGCGCCCCGGCTGCTCCTTCTCCCGGAAGGTTTCCAGGCTGCGGTCCACCGCCTGCGCCACCTGCCGCAACGCCAGCTCCCGCAGCGGAATTAGATTCCCGGGCCGAAAGAAGTTCCCCAGCGCCCGCTCCACGCGCTCCAGCGGATAGATGTCTCCGCGGCGCATGCGCGCTTGCAGCGCCTCCGGAGTCAGATCCGCCATGACCACTTCGTCCACCCGCTTCAGCACCCAGTCCGGAACCGTCTCCCGCACGGTGATTCCGGCGATGCTTTGCACCATGGGCGTAATGCTCTCCACATGCTGAATGTTCATGGTGGAGAGCACGTCAATCCCCGCATCCAGCAACTCAAAGACGTCTTCGTAGCGTTTGCGGTGCTTGCTGCCCTCCATGTTGGTGTGCGCCAGTTCGTCCACCAGCACCACCTGCGGCTTGCGCGCCAGAATCGCGTCCACATCCATTTCTTCGAATACCGCGCCTTTGTATTCCAGCTTCTTGCGCGGAACCGCCTCGATCTGCGTGGCCAGGTCCGCCACCGCCTTGCGCCCGTGAGTTTCCACCACCCCGATAACCACGTCTTCCGCGCGGCTGTGGCGGCGCACCGCCTCGCTCAACATGTTGTAGGTTTTTCCCACACCCGGGGCGTAGCCCAGGAAGAGCTTGAATACCCCTCCCTTCTTGGAGGGCTGCGCCTCCTCCAGCCATTGCTCCGGGGTCTTCGTCATCGCGGCTATTGTCGTTGATACAGACCTGAGTTGTCGATGTCAGCTACAATCCCTTGCGTGCAACAGCCCGTGCAGAAAGCGGTGCGTTACCTCATCTCGGCCGTCGTAGTGTTTGCCATCGTGCTGGCCTATCACGAGCTGATCAGGGTCAACCCCACTACCGTTGCGCTCACCTTTCTTCTGGCCGTCCTGGTGGTTTCGACAGTCTGGGGCCTGCGCTATGCTGTGTTCCTGGCGGTGATAGCTACCCTCGCCTTCAACTACTTCTTTCTGCCGCCGGTGCACACCTTCACCATCGCCGATCCCCAGAACTGGGCAGCTCTTTTCGCCTTCCTGGCCACGGCTGTGATCGCCAGTCAACTTTCCGAACGCGCCCGTCGCGAAGCCCTCAATGCCAACCAGCGCCGCCGCGAGGTCGAGCGCCTGTACGCCTTCAGCCAGCAATTGCTCTCCACCGATCGTCTGGCCGAACTTCTCAATGCCATCCCTCGCTACATCGCGGAGTGCTTTGGGGTAAAGGCCGCCGCCATCTGGCTGCCCACGCGTCCGGACGTCTACCGCTCCGGATCGGACATTGGCGGGTTGGAGACCCATGATCTGCAGGTGGTATGCAGCCGGGGAGAACCCAAGTTCGATCCCCAGAACCAGATTTCCTTTGTGCCACTGCGCATGGGAGTTCGAGTGGTGGGCAGCTTCGGCATCTCCGGAGCGACCTTCTCCCGCGAAACCCTGGAAGCCATGAGCGGCCTCATCGCCACGGCCGTAGAGCGCGCAGGCGCCATTGAAAAGCTGGGCCGCGCCGAAGCTGCTCGCGAAAGCGAGCAACTGCGCTCGGTTCTGCTCGATTCTGTGACGCATGAGTTCCGCACGCCGCTCACGGCCATCAAGGCGTCGGCCACTTCCATGCTCTCAAACCCTGCCCTTGACGAAGAGCAGCGCCGGGAGCTGCTCACGGTGATCAATGAGGAAAGCGACCGCCTGAACCGGCTGGTCGGAGAAGCTGCGGAGATGGCGCAGCTCGACGCCAACAAAGTCGAGCTGCACCTGGAAGCGCATCGCATCCAGGCAGTGGTGGAGCACGCCCTCAAGGAATGCAAACCACTGCTGGGCCAGCATCCGGTCGAGGTCCACATCGCCGCCGACTTACCTCCCGCCCGTATGGACGTGGCCCGCATCAGTGAGGTCCTGACCCACTTGCTGGAAAACGCCGCCAAGTATTCCTCCCCCGATTGTCTCATCCACATCACCGCCGAGGTCAAGAATCGCATGCTCATGACCAGCGTCGCCGACCGCGGCCCGGGTATTGATGACTTCGAGCAGTCCTTGATCTTCGACAAGTTCTACCGCGGCCGCGACCAACGCATGCAGATCCAGGGCACAGGAATGGGCCTGGCCATCGCCAAAGCCATCGTGGAAGCCCATGGAGGCCAGATCGGAGTCACCAGCCAGCGCGGACACGGATCAGTGTTCTACTTCACCCTGCCGCTGGCGTGAAGTTCCGAGCCTCCTTATCCGCAGCTACCCGATGTTCCGGAGCCCACGAAGGGCTTGGGGGTGCAGCGCTACAGCTGCTAAATTGTGGTTGAGAAGGAAGCGCGGCTTCAGCCGCGGGGTCACTGGTTTTCTTTTGCCCTAACGAGGTGGGGCTGAAGTTGCCGGAGCGGCGATCTTCGTATCCACCTGCACCGCCGCCGGATTGTCCGTCTTGCCCATATCCACCCACACTGCACCCAGCGATCCGGTTGAGCCCAGCGACAAAACCGTTCGCTGCTCCGACGCCGGCCCGTTCACCCCCGGCCGCACAATATCGATGGTCTTTTGCGTCACCCGCGGGCTGTCCCCGGGATTGCCCGGATTGCGCTCTTCCACATTCCCCTCGGTAGTCTTTCCCCCGTCGCCGCGTTTGCGCTCGACCGTAACCTCTCTCCGCACCAACTTTAAGCTGCCATCCCCCGCCGTTCCTGGCAGGTCGGTGGAATACGTCTCGACCGTTTCCTTTTGCTCCCCTAAAGCGCCTGGCGATGCCTTGCTCACCGTCCGCTCGACCACGGCCAGTTTCCCGTCATTGTCCGGACGCAGCACGCTCTCTTCTTTACTCTGTTGCGGCCCGCCCTCCTCAGTGATGGTCCCCTGCCGCACCTCCATCACCTGCATGTTGCCCGCCCCATCGGGCAGGGACGTGGATTTCCTGTACTCCACACTGTGATCGCTCCTCGTAGTCTGGCGCTCGTCCATCTGCATGGACGTCGTCAGCCCCCCGTTCACATCCGGACTCAACACCGTGGTCCGCGTTTCCTGCACGCTGGGACTAACCTGCCGGGTGTTCTGAATCTCGCGCCGCACCAGCTGCAGTCCCCCGTTTACGTCGGGGTTGGAAATGTTGCGCACCACCCTCTGCCCGCCGCCCGGCAGCGCGCGCGTCTCTTCCTCCGTCACCTGTACTAGCGTCTTCCGGCCATCGGCATCCCTGCCGTAGGTGCGCTCAACGGTGCGGGTGGTGGACCCGTCCACTTTGATCGATTCCCGCTCCACATCGAGATAGGGCACATACTGGCCGTCCATGCCGACCCGCTCCAGGGTCTGCCTATCCACCGTGCGGCCGTTTGCTTCTGTGTGCTTGGTGCTGCTGCGGGTCGGATTCAGGTTGCCTGACGTGCTCTGCTGCTGGCTGCTGGTGCTCCACGATTGGCTGGTGTCGCCCGCTCCCGCTTCGGTTCCGCCTTGAGCACGAGCCGGCGCCGCCCAAGCGAGGCTCAGTATCAGTCCAGCAATGAGAGCAGATACTTTGAGACCTGAAGAAGACATCCACAACCCCCGCGAAGTGCTTCACCGCACCACAATGCTCACCAGTTTGCCGGGCACGATGATCACCTTCACCACCTGCTTGCCGTTAATTGCCG
The DNA here is from genome assembly GCA_035542575.1 of Terriglobales bacterium. Classification (GTDB taxonomy): domain Bacteria; phylum Acidobacteriota; class Terriglobia; order Terriglobales; family Acidobacteriaceae; genus JAIQET01. The sequence goes on from DATKLE010000098.1 coordinate 68,547, forward strand.
CCTTGACCTTCTCGTCGTCCGCCGCGCGGTCGCGCACAAAGCCGTCATCGGCGTCGGCCGGCACCACAATCCGTCCCCGCAGCTTGCCGTTCACCTGCACCGGAATTTCGATCTCTTCTTCCTTCGCCAGCGCCGGGTCGTACTTCGGCCACGCCGCCCGCAGCAGGTTCTCCTTCTCCCCCAGCATCTCCCACAGCTCGTGCGCCAGGTAGGGGGCAAACGGCGCCAGCAGCAGCACGAATTGGCGCTGCACGTCCGCCACAAAGGGTTCCGGTGCGCAATGGTCGCCATGAGGAGCGAAGACTTCCTCCGCCGCCAGGCACTGGTTCAACAATTCCATCAGCGCCGCCACCGAAGTATTGAAGTGCCAGCGCCCCGAGAAGTCATCCGTGACTTTCTTGATCGTCTGATGCAGCTTGCGCAAAATCGCCCGGGCTCGCGGTGTGAGCTCATCGGGAGCGTAGGACATCGCAACCCCAGCGACAGGCCGCTGGGCCACAAACCGGTAAGCCCGTGCCAGGAATCGCGACACCCCTTCCACCCCCGAATCCTGCCAGTCCAGTTCGCTGTCCGGAGAGGTGGCAAACAAGGTGTACATGCGGGCGCTGTCCGCGCCGTAGCGCTCCACCATTTCGTCCGGCGTCACCACATTGCCCAGGCTCTTCGACATCTTGGCGCCGTCCTTGATGATCATGCCCTGGGTGAAAAGCCGCTCCACCGGCTCATCGTTCGTGACCATCCCCATGTCGCGCATGAACTTGGTCCAGAAGCGCGAATAGATAAGGTGCAGGATCGCGTGCTCCACCCCGCCAATGTACTGATTAATGGGAAACCAGTAGCCGATCACCTTGCGGTCAAAGGGTGCGCCTACATTGCGCGCGTCGGCATAGCGGTAGAAGTACCAGGACGAGTCCACAAACGTGTCCATGGTGTCGGTCTCGCGCCGCGCCGGACCGCCGCACTTCGGACAGATGGCGTTGACGAACTCCGGCACCCGTCCCAACGGCGAGCCGCCGCTCAAAGTGATTTCGACTTTCTCGGGCAGGAGAACCGGCAGGTCTTTCTCTGGGACCGGCACAATGCCGTCTTTGTCGCAATACAGCATCGGGATAGGAGTGCCCCAGTAGCGTTGCCTTGAGATCCCCCAGTCCTTCAACCGGTAGGTCACCGTCGCCTTGCCGAAGCCCTTCTGCTCGGCGTACTCCGACATCTTGCGGATCGCGACCTCGCAGTCCAGTCCATTGAACTCGCCCGAGTTGACCAACAATCCTTCGTAGGTAGTAAAGGGCAGCTGCGGCTCGGCGACAGTTTCTTCCGGATCGCTGGAACTGGGGACGATGACCACCTTGATCGGCAACTTGTATTTCCGGGCAAACTCGTAGTCGCGATCGTCGTGCGCCGGTACGCTCATGATGGCGCCCGTGCCGTAGTCCATCAGGATGTAGTTCGCCACCCAGATGGGCAGAGCGTCGCCGTTATAGGGATTCTTGGCATAGCGTCCGGTAAAGACGCCGTGCTTCTCGATTTCACCAATGTCACCCGCTTCTTTGGCCTTGCGCTGCTCGGTCTTTAACTGCTCGACCTTGGTGCGTAAGTCTGGATTATTGGCCGTGAAATCCGCCACCATGGGATGTTCCGGCGCCAGTTGCACCGAGGTCGCACCGTAGATGGTATCGACACGCGTAGTGAAGACCGTAATCGTGGACCCCGCCGGACCCACGGTGCCACCCAGATCGAAGTCCACCAGCGTGCCTTCGCTGCGCCCGATCCAGTTGCGCTGCATGGTGCGCACTTTCTCCGGCCAATCTGCGAGCTTGTCCAGGTCGCGCAGCAGTTCCTCGGCGTAGTCGGTGATGCGCAGAAACCACTGCTCCAGATCGCGCTGCTCGACCACCGTATCTTCGTGGCGCCAGCAGTAGCCCCCCGCCACCTGCTCGTTGGCCAGCACCGTGGCACACTTCGGACACCAGTTCACCTTGCTCTTCTTGCGATAGGCCAGGCCTTTGTCGAAGAGCTTGAGAAAGAACCACTGGTTCCACTTGTAGTACTCAGGCAGACAAGTCGTGACCTCGCGCGACCAGTCGTAGGCAAATCCCAGGCGCTTCATCTGCGCCTTCATGTTGGCGATGTTGCGCAGCGTCCACTCTCGCGGAGGCGTGTTGTTGGCAATGGCCGCATTCTCCGCCGGCAAGCCGAATGAATCCCATCCCATGGGATGCAGCACGTTGTACCCGTTCATCCACATGTAGCGCGCCAGCGCGTCGCCAATCGAGTAATTGCGCACGTGCCCCATGTGCAGCGCGCCTGAGGGATACGGCAGCATCTCCAATACGTAATACTTCGGCTTGGTCGAAGCCGGCTCCGCCGCGTAGAGCGACGCGTCCGCCTGCCAGCGCTCCGACCACTTACTCTCGACCCGCTGCGGGTCATAGCGCTCGTCGCGCACAGTTGCGGTTTTGTCCTCCTGGGGCATAGGTGCAATCTTGTGGATACGGGACAAACGTTGATTTTACAACGAACGCGAATCTGCGAGGCTTGTGTGACGCGGGCGCCGTGGCCCTAATCAGCGGTAAACGTCCTTGCGGTGGCCTACCGCGAGCAATAGCACCGTGACCTTCTCGTTCTGAATGTCGCAAATCAGCCGGTAGTCACCAACTCGGTATCTCCAGAGGCCACGTCTGTCACCATGGAGCAGCTTCCCCCATTGCCGGGGATTCTCAGCAGGCTGCACCCGCTCGCGAAGAAAACGAATGATGGATCCCTGAGCGACGCGGTCGAGTCTCTTGATTTGCTTTGCGGCGGTACGGGTGATCTCAATCGTCCAGGCCAAGCCGCCGCTCCAGCTCTGCGAGCGTGATGGTAGGTTCGCGCCGCTCCAACGCGGCAATGCCTTTCAGATAGTCTTCGCGGTCTTCCAGATACTGCCGGATGGCCTCGCGCGCGTAATAGCTCTTGCTGCGGCCGGTCTCCCTGGCCAGAGACTCCAGCTTTTGCTCGAGTTCGGGTTCAAGTCGAATGCCTAACATAGCGTTAAACATGTTAAACATAACACACTCAGGTTGCGGATGCAACCCGTCTAGCCGAGGACGCCTGGCCTCACTTTCGCACGAACCGCTTTAGTGCCGCCACATTCCTCCGGTCGTCTCCTGGTGCGTCAATCGGCGTTTCCGCAATGAACGCCGCACGTGCCAGGCGCGGATCATTCAGCAAACGTCGAAACGGCTCAGGCCCAATGCTTCCCTTCCCGATGTGCTGGTGCCGGTCGAGCTTCGATCCCCGCGCCGCCTTGGCATCGTTGCAATGCCACACCGGTACGTTCCTCAGGCCAACCGTGCCATCCAAGCGCCTCAGAGTGTCAGCCATCCCTACCTCGTTCACAATGTCGTAACCCGCCACATGGGTATGGCAGGTATCAATACAGGCAGCGATCGGCACTATACCGCGCAGACGCTCCAGAATCTCCGCCACCTGCTCGAAGCTGCCACCCAGCGAATACTCCGCCCCGGCCGTGTTCTCAATCAGGATGGTCAGACTGGCATTGGCCAGATCGAGGCCAGTAGCGGCCGCGGCAATGGCGGCCGCTGTCTGCATCAGGCCTTGCTCTCGGTCCGCGCCCCGGAACGATCCCGGATGCAGCACCAGGTATTCCGCACCCAAAGCCAAGGCCCTCTCAAGTTCGCCGCGAAAAGCCTTCACGGATTTCTCCAAAAACAGCGGCGTGGTGCTGGCCAGGTTTACCAGATAGTTGGTATGGATCACCAGCGGCTTGAGGTCATACTTCTCCCGGAGCCGGCGCATCTCGGCATATTGCGCACGGGTCAGCTCATACGGCGCCCACTGGCGCGGGCTGGAAGAGAAAATCTGGAACGTATTGCAGCCCAGCCGGTATGCCCGCTCGGCCGCGTTCTGCACCCCACCGGCAATCGAGGTATGGATCCCAATGCGCCGCGAGGTGAGCCGTGGCCGACTCTTGGGCGGCGGGAGCCTGAGGATGTCCTGCTCCTGGGCGATGGACCGGGGCATCCCGGCAGTATAGCCAGTTGCGGCTTGCCGGTTGCGTGTTGCGAGCAAACTGGCACGAACTGGCCACAGGCTGGCTTGCAACTCGGTACCCGCAACTCGCTCCCGGTTTGCGGCCCACCCGCCTCGGACGATAAACTTACTCTTTCCCGAGGTGGGGAGATGCTCGTCGTCATGCAGGCGCACGCCACCGAAGACCAGGTGCGCGCCGTTTGTCAGAAGATCGAATCCATGGGCTACCGCGCCCATGCCCTGCCCGGGGCGCAACGCACGGCTATCGGCATCACCGGGAACAAGGGCGAGGTCGAGCCCGGCACGCTGGAAGAGATGCCGGGCGTTCAGGAACTTATCCGCGTCAGCAAACCCTACAAGCTGGTCAGCCGGGATTTGAAAGAAGAGAACACGATCATCTCGTTTCCCGGCACCGACGCGACCATCGGCGGGCGCGGGCTGGCCATTATCGCCGGGCCATGCGCCATTGAGAGCCGCGAGCAGGCATTCGCCGTGGCCGAGCGCGTGTGCCGCGCCGGCGCCCAGTTCTTTCGCGGCGGCGCCTACAAGCCGCGCACTTCGCCCTATTCCTTCCAAGGCTTGGGCGAGGAAGGCCTGCGCATTATGGCCGAAGTGCGCGAGCAGTTCGGCATGAAGATTGTCACCGAGGCCATTGACAACGAATCCCTCGAGTTGGTCGAGGAGTATGCCGACGTCATCCAGATTGGCGCCCGCAACATGCAGAATTTTTCCCTGCTCAAGCGTGCGGGGAGAACCAAGAAGCCGGTTTTGCTGAAGCGCGGCATGTCCGCCACCCTGGAAGAGTTCCTCATGGCCGCCGAATACGTCATGAGCGAGGGCAATTACAACGTCGTCCTGTGCGAGCGCGGCGTGCGCACCTTCGCCGACCACACCCGCAACACTCTAGACCTGAGCGTCGTCCCGGCGGTGCAGCGCCTCAGCCATCTGCCGATCGTGGTGGACCCCAGTCACGGAACCGGCAAGCGCAACAAGGTCACTCCACTGTCGCGCGCTGCCGTGGCGGTCGGAGCCGATGGACTGATCGTCGAGGTTCACCACAATCCCGACAAGGCGCTGTCCGACGGTATGCAGTCTCTCTATCCCGACCAATTCGACGAACTGTTGGCCCAGGTAAGGCAGATCGCGCCGGTGGTGGGGCGGACGGTGCCGGCGATCGGCACGCATCCTCCGCCGTTGCGCGCACGGCCTCAGGCCCAGCCGTCTGCCAGCCCACTCACTTGAGAAAGTTTCTTTTCATCGTTGTGCTGCTCCCGGTTGCGGGTGGGCTCGGCTGGTGGTATTTCCACCAGCGCCAGCTTCCCGACTACGGCCCCGCCTACCGCGAATACGCCTACGTCACCAACGGCAGGAGCAACACCGTCACCGTAATTGATCTGCGCACCTTCCAGCCGGCCAAAACCATCAGTGTGGGCAGCGAACCTACCGGCATCGCCGCCAACGGCAGGAAAAATGAAATCTACGTGGTCAACACCGGTTCGAACAACATCAGTGTGATTGACGCTGAGCGCAACCAGGTAGTGGCAACCATCGGCGTGCACGGCAAACCCTACTTCATTGATGTCTCTTCCGATGGCAAGCGCGCGTACGTTGCCAATGCCGGCTCGGCGAACGTTTCGGTCCTTGACCTAGAGAAACGAACCGTGATCGCCAACGTCCGCGTGGGGGCGGCGCCGGGCCTGGCCAGGGTTTCGCCCGACGGCACTACCCTGGTGGTCAGCAATCGCGGGGACAATACCATTTCTCTGCTTGACACCACCCGGCTCCAGGTGCGCAGCACCATCCCGGTGTGCCAGCAACCGGAAGACATCGCCATTCTGCCGGACAACAGCAAGGCCTTTGTCGCCTGCACCGGCTCCGCCCAGGTCGCCTCGATCGATTTGAAGAATGACAAACTGCTGGCCCTGCTGGACGTCGGCAAAACACCCGCAGACCTCGTCCTTAAGCCCGACGGCGGTGAACTGCTGGTTTGCAACTTTGATTCCGACAACATCTCGATCATCGAGACCACGACCAACGAAGTTGCCGGCAGCTATTTGATCGGCACTCATCCCGCGCGTGGGGTGGTCACCGCCGACAATTCACGCCTTTATGTCAGCAACTTCGGCTCCAACACGGTGGCGGTTTACGACATTGACCTGGGCAAGGTGATCGCGTCGATTCCCGTGGGCGCGCAGCCCGATGCGCTGGCGCTCTCGCCGTCCGAGAACGACCTGCTGGCGCTGGACTCCCTTTCCGGCGATGCCGCCGTGATCCATCGCAACCGCAATCCCAAGCCCTGGGAGAAGGAATATTACCTGCTGACCGTCATCCCCGCCGGGATGCAGCCGAACAACATCGTGGTGAAATCGTTCATGGCCCAGTCGCCGCAGAAGTAGGTTGCGAACGCCTCTGGCATCCGCGCCGCCCCTGGCTCTGCGCGCCCGTATTTCTATGCGACAGTGTGACTTTTGGCGGGAGCTTTCGTCTAAACGGTCGGAAACCAGATTGATGCAGAGGGGGAATCCTTGGGGCTGGGTTGGCAGGCCAGACTGTCGGGCACAGTCACGCTGCTCCTAAGCAGCGCGCTTCCCATGTTCGCCGCTCCCCCCAATTTTGGACGGATCCTCATTCCCCGCGTCAGTACCCCACCTACGCTCGAACAGTTTCTGGACATGCAACCCAGCCCGGCATGGCGTGGCAAGCTGGCCAAAGTGGATCGCTTCATTCAGCGCGTTCCCAGCGACGGCCAGCCCGTCTCCCAAGTCACGGAAGCCTACCTCGGGTACGACAACAAGAATCTTTATGTCATCTTCATCTGCTTCGATAACCAGCCCCAGAAAATTCGTGCCCGGCTCTCGCGCCGAGAAGACATCTTCGACGACGACTCGGTGGAGATCATGCTTGATACCTTCAACGACCACCGCCGCGCCTACGCCTTTCTTTCCAATCCTCTCGGCGTGCAGGCCGACGCGCTCTGGACTGAAGGTCAGGGGTTTGACTTCTCCTTCGACACTGTCTGGGACTCGGAGGCCAAAGTCACCGACCGCGGGTTTGTCGTGTGGATGTCCATCCCCTTCCGCAGCCTGCGTTTTTCCTCAAAGGATCCACAAACCTGGGGAATCCTGCTGAACCGGGGAATTCCCCGCAATAACGAAGACACCTTCTGGCCGCAGTATTCCAGCCGAATCGCGGGGCGCCTGAATCAGGAGGGCGAGGCCACCGGTCTGGAGCATATCTCGCCCGGCCGTAACTTTCAGCTCATTCCGTACGGCATCTTCCGCTCCTTCAAGGAACTCGACCTGCGCGATCCCAACAACCCCACCTACACGCAGCGCGACGCCTATGGACAGGTCGGCCTCGATGCCAAGGTCGTCCTGAAAGACAAGTTCGTTCTCGACGCCACCGCCAATCCTGACTTCAGCCAGGTCGAGTCGGACGAACCGCAGGTCACGGCGAACCAGCGGTTCGAGGTGTTTTTCCCCGAGAAGCGGCCCTTCTTCCTGGAGAACTCCAATTATTTTCAGACGCCGATCAATCTCGTTTTCACCCGCCGCATCGAGCAGCCTAAGTGGGGCCTGCGCTTGACGGGAAAAGACGGCCCCTGGGCCGTGGGCATGCTGGTGGCCGACGATGCCGCTCCCGGGCAGCAGGTGCCGCGAAATGATCCCCTCGCTGACCAACATGCTTGGTTCGCGATTGCCCGTGTCAGCCGCGATCTCGGCAGCCAGTCCACGCTGGGACTGATCTACGCCGATCGTGAACTGGATGGCTATTTCAATCGCGTTGGCGGAATCGATGGGCGCTTCAAGCTGAACAGCCACTGGGTCGCCACATTTCAGGGTTTGGTCAGTTCTACCTTCAACGTGGAGGACTCAAATTTCAACACCAACGGCGCCTACCAGGCCGGGCCGGCTGCCGAAGTCACATTGGAGCGCGACGGGCGTCAGCTGAACTTCTTCATGGATTACAGCGACCGCAGCAATGATTTCCGCACCCTCACGGGATTCGATCCCCAGCCCGACATCCACAACTTCTATGAGCGTGTGCAGTACCTTTTTCGTCCCGAAGGCAAACACTTGATCTCCTGGGGACCGCAGATGGAGGTCTACCACACTCTCGACCACGAGGGGAACTATCTGATGTCTGGGTACATCCCCTCTATGCGAGTGGAGTTGACCGGGCAGACCTTTGTGACAGTGCTCTATGCCAAAGAGATGGAACTGCTGCGGCCCAAGGACTTCTCAGTGCTGACCAGCAACCAGCGGTATGTTCGCCACACCACCGAGTTTGCCTTTGATACCGGCTACTACCGCCCGGTTTCCTTCCACCTCGATTATCGCTTCGGTTCTCGCGTCAACTACGATCCACCGGTGACTCCCAAACCCGTGATTCCCTTCCTGGCAGGCCGCACCAGTGTGACCACAACGCTCACTGTGCGTCCGAACAAAGGTCTTAGAATCGACAACACTTATCTTCTGTTCCGCCTGCACAATCGCGCCGGCTCGGTGGGCGCTTCCAACAATCACATCATTCGCTCGAAGTGGAACTACCAGTTCACCAACCGGCTTTCGTTCCGCTTCATCGGGCAGTACAACGCCTTGCTGACCAATCCCAGCTTCACTTCCCTGCAAACCGCCAAGGACTTCAACGCCGATTTCTTGGTCACCTACCTGATCCATCCCAGCACCGCGGTGTACGTCGGCTACAACAGCAATCTGGAGAACCTGGTTTCGCCGCTTATGGCCGACTCCGATGGCAACCTGATCCATGGCAGCCGCTTCATCAACGACGGCCGCAGCTTCTTCATCAAAGCCTCGTACCTGTTCCGCTTCTGATCAATTCTGCCCTCATATATATTTGGACTGGCCATGCTGATGCTGCAAGACGTGCCGCTCGCGCCGTTCACCACCCTGAAGGTGGGTGGCCCGGCGCGTTATTTCGTCGAGGCCAGGGCCGTCGCCGACGTAAGCGATGCCGTCGACTTTGCGCGTTCCCGTGACTTGCCTTTATTCGTGTTGGGCGGGGGAAGCAATCTGGTGGTGTCCGACGCCGGCTGGCCCGGCATGGTCTTGAAAATCGCTCTCAGCGGAATCAATCATCGCCATGAACGCGAGCATGTGGTGTTTGAAGTGGCGGCTGGCGAGGAGTGGGACCGTTTCGTCGCTATGTCCGTGACACGCAATTTCTCCGGCATTGAGTGTCTGACCGGCATTCCCGGCAGCGTTGGCGGAACTCCCGTGCAGAATGTAGGTGCCTACGGGCAGGAAGTCGCCGAGGTCATCGATGCCGTTCAAGTTCTCGACCTCAACGACGGGCAGGTCCGTGAACTTTGCCGCGAAGCCTGCTCTTTCAACTACCGCACCAGTGTCTTTAACACCACGGCGCGCGGCCGCTTCGTCATCCTGCGCGTGGACTACGCCCTGAAGCATGGCGGCGAGCCCCGCCTGGAATATGCCGACCTCAAGAAGTATTTTTCGGGATGGGCGGTGCGGCCGACGTTGGCCGAAACTCGCGAAGCCGTGCGCCAGATTCGGGCCCGCAAGGCCATGCTCATCACCCCCGGCGATGAGGACTGCCGCAGCGCCGGCTCGTTTTTCAAGAACCCGGTCTTGTCCGCCGCCGCTCTTGAGACCTTAACCCGCTTGGCGGCCAGGAAAAATCTTCAAGTCCCCAGTTATCCAGCGCTCGAGGCCCAACGCAAAATCTCTGCCGCGTGGCTGGTCGAGCACTCCGGATTCAGCAGGGGCTACACCAGCGGCCACGTGGGCATCTCCCGGAAGCACGCCTTGGCTATCGTCAACCGCGGCGACGCCACTGCCGCCGAAATTCTCGCCTTCTCCGAGCAAATCCAACATCGCGTCGAGGAACTTTGGGACATCGATCTCGAACCCGAGCCCGTCTTCGTCGGGTTTAACTGAGAACCGAGAACCAGGAACTGGGAACTGGGTTTCTACAGGAATTGGTTCCTGCCTGTTACCGAACCCAAATCACCGCTTGTCCAGCTTGCGGAAGGGATGTTCGAAGCTGAGATACAGGAAGATCGCCTTTTCCCCCGCACTTGGCCCCACGCCGAGCGGCACGCCGATGCCCGGCACGATCTGCAGGCCGTTCTTGAAGTTGTAGGCCCAGCGGATGCCGGGGTTCAGATATATCGCATTTGACCACTCGGTCTTGCTGCGGGCGACTACCGACTGCGAACTGTAGAAGACGGTCTCCAGCATCACGTTGAAGCGTGGGTGCGCCAGCCAGATAAAGCTCTGCCCCAGGTTGTACCCGGAGGTGGATGCCTGGTCGCCAGCAGTATCCTGCGCGTGTGGGACAAACGTGGCCCCGGCATTCCAGTGGGTGACCAGCTTGGAGTTCAGCACCACGCTCAACGGCAGGCTGGTCTGCAGACCGAATCCCCCGGCCCCGCGCCCCACCGAAGCGTCCCCTGCCGGAAACATCAGGCTGAGGCGGGGAGCAAACGCCACGCGCGCGTTTCCATCGCCCACCAGCTGATAGCGATAGTTCAGCAGGACATCGCCGATTCCAGCCCCAGAGCCTGGAAAAGCTCCCGAATGCACCGCGGCCAGGGTATAGCTGAGCTGGTGGCGCGGATCTCCCGGCACCGGCCACTCCTGGGTGAAGGTGTACATCCAGTCTTTGCTGTTCCAGAAGCGGGTGAAGCTCGAGATGTGCTGCACCACCCCGAAGTTCTGGTTGTAGGCTTCTTCCACCAGAAAGCTGTTGTCCTGGATGGCGGGCTGGCTGGAAGCTGGAGCGGATGCGTCCTGCTGTGCCGCCGCGCCCGCGCCGAGCAACAGCGCTAACAGAATGAATCGAAATCCATCGTAGAGAGATGATTGCACGGCCGCCTCGTCCCCGCTCATTCTAGCGGATACTGAGAATCACCCACTGGTGGGACGGTGCCGCCCCGGGCCGCGATTCAAGGCGACTTACCTGCGTAGAGGTATTCCGGCCTGGCGCCGGCGGCAGCCGTCCCACCTCATCTATCGGCCAGACGCGCCGCCTCTTTAAAGATCCGCACAAACATCTTCCGCGTCAGCTTCCCGGTCTGGGTATTTTGGTTTGAAGGATGATACGACGCCAGCAGAATCCTGCCATCCCTCATCTCGTACTTGGCGCCATGCCCGAACGTGTACGGCTTCTTGTTGGTAATCTGCCCCCGCTGCTTCAGGTAATTCAAGTAGGCATCAAACCCGATTCTGCTCAGGGCAACCACCACTCGCAGCTTCTTCAGACCCTCAATCTCCCGCTCCAGATACGCCGCGCAATTGGCCAGTTCCCCGGGCAGCGGCTTGTTTTGCGGAGGCGCGCAGCGCACCGCCGCGGTGATGTACAGCCCCTTCAACACCAGCCCATCGTTGCGGTCCGTGGCTTTCGCCTGATTGGCAAACCCGGTCTCATGGAGCACCGGATACATGAAGTTGCCCGAGGCATCGCCGGTAAACGGCCGTCCCGTGCGATTGGAGCCATGGGCCCCGGGCGCCAGTCCCAGAATCATGACGCGGGCACTTGGATCGCCGAATCCAGGTACCGGCTTTCCCCAGTAATCCCACTGCCGGTACGCACGCCGTTTCTCGCGCGCCACCTGCTCGCGGTATGCCACCAGCCGCGGACAGCGCGTGCAGGCGATCACTTCGTGGTTGAGTTGGACAAGCCAGGCTGGAGGCATCGGTCGTTCGTCGTTCGTCGTTGGTCGTTGGCTGACATGAAGGACACAAGTGTACTCCACGGCACGTGAGGCTGCGCTATGCCGGTGTCGGCTCTGGGCCGTCTCCGACCGTCACCGTTACCCGGGTGTCGCCAACAACCCGCGACTGACGACCAGCGACCGGTTTGACGTTCCTCTCCTTCTGTCTTTACACTCAATATTGGCGCTGCGTGGATTTCCTGTTCCCCCCAAAATCCGGTGCGGATGCCGAAGACAAACGTGAGCCCCACAGAAACAAACAGCAGCACCAAACGCGAGATCCAAGTCGAGATTCCCGCCGCCGAGGTTGTGCGCGAGACCGAGACCCTGATCGAGAAATATCGCAAGGTGGCCCGCCTGCCCGGCTTTCGCCGCGGGCACGTGCCCGCCTCGATTATCAAGCAGCGCTTCGCCGAGGACATCAAGAGCGATGTCGTGGATGCGCTGGTCCCGCGGTACTTCCGCCAGGAGGCTGACAAGCTCCACCTGACCCCGGTCTCGCAGCCCCGGGTCACCGATCTCCACCTGCACGAGGGCGAACCCCTGCGCTTCAAGGCCACCTTCGAGGTGTTGCCCGAGATCAAAGCGGAAGGCTACAGGGAACTGCGTGCCGACAAGCCCAGCGTTTCGGTTACCGACGAAGAGGTGGCCGAATCCTTGAACAGCCTGCGCGAACAGCATGCCACCTTCTCTTCCATCGAAGGCCGCAGCCTGGCCGATGGCGACTTCGCCCAGGTTTCGCTCGATGGCCAGCCCAAGGACGGCGAAGGCAAACCTATCCACATGGACGAAATTCTGGTCGAGATCGCGGGCAAGAACACCATGCCCGAGTTTACCGAGAACCTGCGCGGCACCGCCGCCGGCGACCAGCGCACCTTCGATGTGACGTATCCCGAAGATTCATCCGACAAGCGCCTTGCGGGCAAGAGTTTCACCTATAACGTGAAGGTTCACTCCCTGAAACAAAAGACCCTTCCCGAATTGAGCGACCAATTCGCCAAAGAATTGGGAGAATTCGCCAACCTCGATGAGGTGAAGCAGCGTATTCGCGAAGGCATGGTGGCCGAGCGCCAACACGCCGCCGAGCATCAGGCCAAGGACAAGCTGGTGGCCGAGTTGATCAAGCGCAATGAATTTGAAGTTCCCGAAGCGCTGGTCGAGCGCCAGATTGATATCCGCCTGGAGCGCGGGCTGCGCGCCCTGGCGGCCCAGGGCATGCGCCCCGAAGATCTCAAGAAGATGGATTTGAACCGGCTGCGCGTGGGGCAGCGCGAGCAGGCAGTGCAGGAAGTGAAAGCGTCCCTGTTGCTGGAAAAAATCGCCGAGGAGGAAAAGATCGAGGTCAGCGATGCGGAGATCGATCGGGAGATTAGCGCCCTCGCTCAGCAGTCCAAACAGACGCCCGAAGCCATTCGGGCGCGTTTGACACGCGAGGGGGCGCTCGATAGAATCCGATCAAGAATCCGCAGCGAGAAGACCCTCGATTTTCTGTATCACCAGTCCGCCTGAAGCGGGCCATTTCGATCCTCCCCCACAGGTTCTCAGCTGGTTGGGGCAGGAGTGTGGAAGGTGCATGTGAACGAACCACAGATGATGCTGGTGCCCATGGTCATCGAGCAGACCGGGCGAGGCGAACGGGCGTACGACATCTACTCCCGGCTGCTGCGCGACAACATTATCTTCATCGGCACCCCGATTGACGACAACATCGCCAACCTGGTGATCGCCCAGATGCTGTTTCTGGCCCAGGAAGATCCGGAGAAAGACATCCAGCTTTACATTAACTCGCCGGGCGGCTCCATCACCGCCGGCATGGCCATCTACGACACCATGCAATACGTAAAGAATGATGTGACCACCATCTGCATCGGCCAAGCCGCCAGCATGGCGGCGCTTCTGCTGGCCGCGGGCGAGCCCAAGAAACGATTGGCCCTGCCCAATTCCCGCATCCTCATCCACCAGCCCTCCATGGGCGGCCTCTCCGGTCAGGCCACCGACATTGACATTCATGCCCGTGAAATCTTGCGGATGCGGGAGATTACCAATCAGTTACTTGCGAAACATAGCGGCCAGAAGCTGGAAAAGGTAGAAAAGGACGTAGAGCGCGACTTCATCATGAACGCGCAGCAGGCTAAGGAATACGGAATCATAGACGATATCATCTATAAGACAAGATAAGGGGTATGATCGGCCTTTCGCCGATGGCTTCCTGCGCTTTCGGCGAATTCCTCCGCTGGGTCCGGTGCAAGCGGAAGCGGAGGCAGGCAGGCTAAACTTAAGGAGTTAAGCTGAGTGAAAAACCGGAGCGGCACCGAAGAGATTTTGCGCTGTTCGTTCTGCCACAAGTCGCAGGACGCGGTGGCCAAGCTTATTTCATCCCCCAGCGATTATCCCCGCGCCTATATTTGCGATGAGTGCGTGGCGGTCTGCAACTCCATTCTGGAAGACGACCGCGCCGCCACCCCGCCGACCACCACCCCCAACCAACTTCCCAAACCGCAGGAGGTCAAGACCTTCCTCGATGAGTACGTGATCGGCCAGGAGACTACCAAGAAGAAGCTGGCGGTCGCCGTTTACAACCACTACAAGCGCATCTACATGAACCGCCAGCGCACGGGCGACGGCATTGAGCTCACCAAGTCGAACATCATGCTCATCGGCCCCACCGGCACCGGCAAGACCCTGCTGGCCCAAACCCTGGCGCGCATGCTGGACGTGCCCTTCGCCATCGTGGATGCGACCACGCTCACTGAGGCTGGTTACGTCGGCGAGGACGTCGAGAACATCATCCTCAAGCTGCTGCAGGCCGCCGACGGCGACGTGGGCCGCACCCAGACCGGAATCATCTATATCGACGAAGTGGACAAGATCGGGCGCAAGGACGAGAACCCCTCCATCACTCGCGATGTCTCGGGCGAAGGCGTCCAACAGGCGCTTTTGAAGATTCTGGAAGGCACCATCGCCAATGTGCCTCCGCAGGGCGGACGCAAGCATCCCCACCAGGAATTCACCCCGGTGGACACCACCAACATCCTCTTCATCTGCGGCGGGGCCTTCGTCGGCCTGGAAAAGATCGTTGGCCGCCGCGTCGGCAAGAAATCCTTGGGCTTCAAGGTCGGCGAAGAAAGCGAAAAAGAAGAAACCTCCACCAACCGCAAGCGCAGCTTTGAACTTTTAAGCGACGTTCAGCCCGAAGATCTCATCAAATTCGGGTTGATTCCTGAATTTGTCGGTCGCCTGCCCGTGGTGGGCGTGTTGGAAGACCTGGATGAGTTTGCCCTGATCGAAATCCTGACCCGCCCCAAGAACGCCATTGTCAAACAGTATCAGCGCCTGTTTGAATTTGAGAATGTGCGCCTGCGCTTCAGCGATGATGCGCTGCGGGCGATTGCCCGCCAGGCCATGGCCCGCAAAGTCGGCGCCCGCGGCCTGCGTATGATTCTGGAAGAACTGATGCTCGATCTGATGTACCATTTGCCCAGCCAGAAGAAGGTGAAAGAGTTCGAAGTCACGCGGGAGATGGTCGAGAAGCGCGATGTCTCTCTGGCCATGATGGAGAAGGCGGGCTAGCGGTCAAGAAGAAGTACTTAATCCGGAGAAATAATTGACCACCCCCAAGGAAAAATTCGAAAGCAAGAAACTCCCCATGATGCCCATCCGCGACGTGGTCATCTTCCCCTACATGATGACCCCGTTCGTGGTCGGCCGGGAGTCCAGCGTGCGCGCTCTGGAAGAAGCGCTGGCTGCGGACAAGAAGATCTTCCTGGCCACCCAGCACGATGCCAGCGTGGACGAACCCAAGCCCAACGAGATCTACCAA
The DNA here is from genome assembly GCA_035542575.1 of Terriglobales bacterium. Lineage (GTDB taxonomy): Bacteria > Acidobacteriota > Terriglobia > Terriglobales > Acidobacteriaceae > JAIQET01. The sequence goes on from DATKLE010000098.1 coordinate 84,095, forward strand.
GTGGGCACCATCGTCAACATCGTGCAGAGCCTCAAGCTCCCCGACGGCAATATTAAAGTTCTGGTTGAGGGTATCGAGCGCGGCAAGGTCCTGCAGATCACCGAGACCGAAGGCTTCATGCAGGTCTCGGTGCGGGTGGCGCGTTACACCACCGAAACTACGCCCCAGATCGAAACTGGCATGCAGCGGGTCACTTCCCTGTTCGAGCAGTACGTAAAACTCTGCCAGTCGCTCAATTACGAGACCATGATCGCGGCCGTGCGCATGGAAGACCCGGCCAAACTCACCGACACCATCGCCGCCAACCTCCAGCTTTCCATTGAAGAGAAGCAGGAATTGCTTGAGATCTTTGATCCCGCCGAGCGCTTGGGCCGCATCGGCGATGTGCTCGACATCGAAATCGAGAAGCTGAACATGGACCGCACCATCCAGTCGCGGGTCAAGCGGCAGATGGAGCGCGCGCAGAAAGAGTATTACCTCAACGAGAAGATCAAGGCCATCCAGAAGGAACTGGGTCGCGGCGAGAAGAGCGAATTCGACGAGTTGAAGAAGAAGATCGACGCGGCCGGCATGTCCAAGGAAGTTCGCGACAAGGCCATGCAAGAGCTCAAGAAGCTCGAAGCCATGCCGCCCATGTCGGCCGAGTCCACCGTCTCCCGCAATTATCTGGACTGGCTGCTGGCCGTCCCCTGGAAGAAGCGCTCCAAGGAAATCCGCAACATCAGCCGCGCCGAGAAGGTCCTGAACGAAGATCATTACGGGCTGGAGAAGATCAAGGAGCGCATCCTCGAATTTCTCGCCGTCCGCCAGTTGGTGAAAAATCCCAAGGGCTCGATCCTCTGCTTCGTTGGCCCCCCGGGCGTGGGCAAGACTTCGCTGGGGATGTCCATCGCCAAGGCCACCGGACGCAAGTTCGTGCGCATGTCGCTGGGCGGCGTGCGCGACGAAGCCGAGATTCGCGGCCACCGCCGCACCTATATCGGAGCCCTGCCCGGCCAGATCATTCAGATGATGAAAAAGGCGGGCACCAAGAACCCGGTTTTCATGCTGGATGAGGTGGACAAGATGTCCATGGACTTCCGCGGCGACCCCTCCGCCGCCCTGCTCGAAGTCCTCGACCCCGAGCAGAACTACATGTTCGTGGACCACTACCTCGACGTGGAGTACGACCTCTCGCAGGTGTTCTTCATCGCTACCGCCAATGTGATCCACACCATCCCGCCCGCCCTGCAGGACCGCATGGAAGTGTTGCGCCTGCATGGCTACACCGAACCGGAAAAGCTGGAAATCGCCAAGCAGTTTTTGGTGAAGAAGCAAATGGCCCAGGCGGGACTGACCGAGAAGAACCTCAAATTCACCGACGAGGCCATCACCGCGCTGATCCGCTCTTACACCCGCGAAGCCGGCGTGCGCAACCTGGAGCGCGAGATTGGCAACGTCTGCCGCAAAGTGGCCCGCAAGGTGGTCAAGGAAGGCGAGAACTATAGCATCACCATCACGCCGGAAAATGCCAATGAATTCCTCGGCGTGATCAAGTTCCGCGACACTCTCGCTCACGAGAGAAGTGAGGTCGGCCTCGTCACCGGCCTGGCGTGGACCGAAGTCGGCGGCTCTATCCTGAGCACCGAAGCCACCGTGGTTGACGGCAAAGGTAAGCTCACCCTAACCGGCAAACTCGGCGACGTCATGCAGGAGTCAGCGCAGGCCGCCATGTCTTACGTGCGTTCCCGCTCCAGCCGTCTGGGCCTGCCCCGCGACTTCTACCGCAACATTGATATCCACGTGCACGTGCCCGAGGGGGCTATTCCCAAAGACGGTCCCTCCGCCGGCATCACCATTGCCACCGCCATTGCCAGCGCGCTGAGCAAAATTCCCGTCCGCCGCGATCTGGCCATGACCGGAGAGATCACCCTGCGAGGCAAGGTTCTCCCCATCGGCGGCTTAAAGGAGAAGCTGCTGGCCGCCCATCGTGCTGGATTGTTCGAGGTCATCCTCCCCAAAGACAATGAAAAAGACTTGGCCGAGGTTCCCGAGAACCTGCGCAACGCCATGAAGCTGCACTTCGTGGACACCATGGACCAAGTGCTGGCGGTCGCTCTGGAGAGGCCGCTTCCCGAGCAGCCAGAAACTGCCCAGCCCATAGCGCCACTGACGCCGCCCACGGAAGGTCCCACGGCACACCAGTAGACTTGGCGCCCGCTTCTCCGCCTGCCTCGATAGTTCTAGAATGAATCTTGGGAGTGCATCATGGAACCGGCCAGGTCCCGCCAGCCCAGGATTTCTTTCCGAGGTTCCTCTGGCCTGATTGTCGCTGTGGCGGTGGTCGTGATCCTCCTGATCATGCTGCCTCCCTACCGCTGGTTTTTTCTCATCAGCGTCGGAATCGGCATCGTCGTTGCCGGCATCCTTTACCTTTGGCGGCAGTACAAGCCGATTAAGGAAGAAGATGTCGAACACAAGAGACCCCTCGGACTGTGAGTCTCCCCGTGTCCTTTGTGTCCTCTGTGGTAAAACACTTCTTCACGAGCCACGATGGCGCGACGATGGTTCCCTGCTCCGGCTGCACGGCCGAGTGTGAGCGAGTGCTTCGTGCCCTCTTTGTCCTCTGTGGTTAAACTGGCCTTATGCGAGTTATAGCCCGATTCATGATGGCGGCGAGCGATGCCAGCCGGTTTCCGGCTCCGGCTCTGCCAGAAATCGCCTTCCTGGGCCGCTCCAACGTGGGCAAGTCCAGTGTGATCAATTCCCTGCTCGGGTCCAAGGTCGCGAAGACCAGTTCCACCCCCGGCCGCACCCGCTCCATCAATTTCTTTGAAGTGCGCTGGCCGGGAAAGCCCCAACCCGAGCTGATCTTTACCGACCTGCCCGGTTACGGCTACGCTCGTGTCTCCCGCGAAGTCTCCCAGCAGTGGCCCAGCTTTATCGATCCTTACCTGAAGGATCGTTCTTGCCTGGCGCTCTGTCTCGCGCTGGTAGACGTGAACGTGCCCCCGCAGGAGAGCGACCAGCAGCTATTGGAGTTCCTTAGCGCCAGCGGACGCCCGTTTGTCATTGTGGCCACCAAGAGCGACCGGCTCTCCGGCAACCAGTTACGGAATTCCATCCAGGCTCTGTCTGAGAAATTCCCGCAGACGCCGATCATTCCCTTCTCCGCCCGGACCGGCATTGGCCGCGACGAGGTGTGGCGGCAGATTCGGGCCGCGGTGGACAACCGGCAAATCTGAGTGGGTCAACCCGGAAGGCGCGGAACCAATGGCAGCTCCGGCGGCTCCGGCAGTCGCCGACTTACTTCAACCTAACGTACTCGGCTTTGGCCTGTTGCAGGATGGGAATGTCGGGGTCAGCGTCTTTCCAGAGTGCGAAAAAGTCCTGGTAAGCGGCGTATGCCCGGGCGCGGGCAGCATCAGCCTCGACTCCGTGGTCGATGCGTGTCTGGAGCGCGTTGGCGCGCGCAAGTCCAAGATGGGCCAGAACGCCGGTGGGGCAGTTCCAGACGATTCCATTGTGGTCAATGATCTTCTGGAACTCGCCCGCAGCAGCACTGCCGTTGCCTGCCGCGAGATAGGCCTCGCCGCGCACATACACGGGATACAAGCAAGAAATGTTGGCATGCGTGGGAGTGTAACCAAGCTCGACTGGCAAGGCGGCTTGCAATCGGGAAATCGCCGCTTCCGGCTGCTTGCTGGCTAGAGCCAATTGACCCTCGATGGCTGGCAACCAAATATATTGAACTTGCGTGTGCAGGGGAAAGCGTTGTTTCAGGTCTCGCACCAGAGACTGGGCCAATGCCGGATTGCCTGACATGGCCAGTGCCAACGCCGCTTCGATTTCAACTCGCTGGCTGGCAGGTGCGAGTTTGAGAGCCTGGTCGACGGCTTGCCGGGCCTGAACCCCATCGCCGAACAGGGCCTCCCGCATGGCCGCGTTGACCCATACCTTGGCTGCACCCTCTTTGTCGTCGCCCTTGACGGACGAATCCACCACCTGGCGTGTCAATTCCCGTGCCTTTCGCAAGCGGCCACCGTACGCCTCGGTGTCCGCCTGGAGATACAGGCCCAGATCCACCACCTCTGGTTTCCCGGCCAGCCATGTCAACTGCTCTGTCATGGATGCGGCATCACCGGTAACAAATGCCAGCGCGTACAAGCCTTTGCGCAAGCCGTAGGTATCCAGCTTGCGGGTCTGCTCGGCCTTCATGTTCTGGCGAGCTTCGTCCAGACGCTGCAACGACAGCAGATTCTCGCTAAGGTGCTCATAGCCGAGCGAGTTGTCAGGAAGTTGACGGATGACCTCGCGATTCATGGTAGCGGCCTTTTCATAGCGGCCTAACTCGGCGTAAACGAGCCCCAGCCCGTCATATGACGTCGGCGTCCGAGGGTAGCTCTGGATCGTGCTCTCGTAGTTTTGCGCTGCTTTCTCCAGTTCGCCGGTGACGATGAGGTAATACACGCTGGTGATTTCCTGGCGCTCGCGTTCGCCGGTGCGATTGCGCAACTCGAACGCCTTGGTAATGTACTCAGCCGCGCGGGCACTCTGCCCATCATTGAGATAGTCCTCCCCCACGCTCAGGTAACCGATTGCGAAGTTGGGGTCTAGCTGGATCGCACGCAAGTCGTAAGGCAGCGCAGCCGCGGGCCCCTTTTCCATTTCAGCCTTGTAGCCTTGGTTATGGGCCTGCAGGGCTTCCAGCGAGCCGGTGGTCACCTCCGCTGGATAGTCGAAACGCTCTACCGAAGCCAGCGACTCGCCGAGTTCGTTGCGCAACTTGGCCGCGATCCTCGAGAGCACAGCCAGAACCTCTTGTTTGCTGGGGGCGGTCATCTGCTCCTCAGCCAGAATGTCTCCCGTTTGGCAATTGACTGCCTTCAACACCATCGCATATTCGTTGCCCAGCGGCCCGATGGCGCCCGCGATGTAGGCTTTGCTGCCCGCACGCCGGCAAACGTCCCGTGCGGTGTCAGGCGTCAGCAGCGTATTCGCGGGACGGGTTAGTGCGGCCAACGCCTGGCGCACTTTGCCCGGGGGAAGTATGTTCAGAAATGGCGATTCCCGCAAGGCCGAGGTAAGCGCCGGTTTGAGTGTGTCGTCAAAGACGGGATCGCCGGTGGAGTTGGCAAAGTCGGCTAGCACCACTGTGTCCGACTCGGCCAGCCGAGCCGCCTGGCGTTGCCGAAGGTAGTAGGGAATGGCCAAAGCCGCGATTCCCAGAAGGACGGCCACGACGACTGCCGGCAGCAGCCATCGCCTGCCTGAGGAAAACGGGCGTGCGGCGGAGATCACCGGAACGGAGGTCGCGCCGGCAACAGCGCCGGCTGGCGCCTGCAACCGCTTCAGATCACTCAGCATTTCGGCGGCGGACTGGTAGCGGGCCTGGCGGTCTTTCCGAAGACAGCGGTCGATGATCGCTTCCAGGCCTGCCGGAACCTCGGGGTTCAGTTCTCGCACCGGAATGGGCTTGTAGCGGAGGATGGATTCGCGAAGCGCCTCGTCTGTGTTGCCGACGAATGGTCGTTGTCCGGTCGCCATCTCATAGATCACAAGACCCAAGGAGAACAGATCGGTGCGAGCATCAAGCTCTTCGCCGCGCACCTGCTCGGGAGACATGTAGCCCGCTGTCCCCATCGCCCGCCCGGGTCGGCTGAGAAATGGCGCGGAACCTTCAGTAAATCCCGTGTCCGCTGTACTGTGCCTGGAACTTTCCGGTCTACCTTCAACCAGGGGAACTTCCTGTACTAAGCCGGCTGACAACTTGGCCAGCCCGAAGTCCAGGATCTTGGCCTGCCCTGGCGCGGTTACGAAAATGTTGGCGGGCTTGAGGTCGCGATGAATGATGCCTTTGCGATGCGCGGCATCCAGGCCCTCGGTGATTTGTATCGCCAGAGTGATGGCCGTAGCGATCGGAAGCGGCGCCCTCCCGGCCCCTGTCGTGATCACTTCTCTTAGCGTCTCGCCCTCCAGCATCTCCATCACGATGAAAGGTTGCTCTTCGTGATCTTCAATCTCATAGATGGTGCAGATGTTGGGATGGCTCAACGCAGAAGCGGCACGAGCCTCGCGCTCGAAGCGCTGGAGAGCGGTCTGGTCGCTGGCCAGCTCTTCGGGCAGGAACTTCAAAGCCACGCGACGCCCCAGTCTCAGGTCCTCAGCTTTGTACACCACGCCCATGCCGCCGCCACCCAGGACTTCCAGCACCCGGTAGTGAGACACCTTCTTGCCAATCAGGTGGCCGGCCGATGCGATACGGGTTTGGGAGTCGCCGCCAGGCTTGTCGGCTGCTTCAAGGGGCAGTTCCACCCACTGCACTGGGGTCTTCCAGCGATAGCCACGGCGGGCCAGGGTTTCGATATAGCGGGAAGTTTCCGGAGAGTCCCCCAATGCCTGCCGGAGTCGGTTCATCGCGGCGCTGATGCTGTGCTCGAACTCGACAATCGTGCCGTTGGGCCAGAGTTTGCCACGGATTTCTTCCCGCAGCACCAAGTCCCCTGGCCGCTCGAGCAGCATGGCGAGGATACGAAAGGGCTGCTCGGACAGGCGGACAACTTGGCCGTCTTGGCGGCGTAGCTCACCGGCGCGGAGATCAAATTCCAAGTTATCGAAACGTGCGACCCGGCGGGGCCTTTCTGCGCCTTCCACGATGCACCCCCCAGAATTCCGGGGATTCTAGCATTGCCCAGTGCCAACTTCCACCTCTAGAAGTGGATACGGGGATGAGTTTCTGCACAAGAACCGGTTGCCCTTGCCTGCGGGGACGTCTGTAAGTGCTTGTCAATAAGAAGGATGCCCCAATGATGCCGAAATGATCTGGTTTTGACTCGCTTTGCATTGAGGAGGATGGGCGGCCTGACGCACCATCGGCCTCCACGCGCTTTCTTGCCGGGTAGGTCATCGCCCGGGCAAGCAGCGGCGTGACTTGAGGAGGAGAATATGAAAAAAGGTCAGGTTGTTAAGGCAGTGCTGCTCGGCTTACTGGCCGTGCTCGTGATCCCGATTCAGCTAGCCGCCCAGCATCAGAATGATCAGCATCTCGCGGTGGCACAGGAGCAGTCGGCGACGCCGCCGGACACGCAACACCATTCCCGATATCGGCTGATCGACTTGGGGACCTTTGGCGGGCCGCAGAGCTATCTCAACGACGAAAATGACGGAAACAATTCGGCAACAGTCCTGAACAATCGCGGGGCGATCGCTGGTTGGGCGGATACGCCGACTCCAGATCCATTTCCAGCATTTTGTTTTGACGAGGACTGCTTTGTCTCTCACGCATTCCGGTTCCACGCCGGTGTCATGACCGACCTTAGTGCGCTCGCTGATGGCCTGAGCAGTCAGGCCAACTGGATCAGCGCAAGCGGTCTAGTTGCCGGTGTGTCGCAGAATGGTGAGATTGATCCACTCATTCCGGGTTGGCCAGAGCTTCGTGCTGTGCTCTGGCAAAACGGCGGAATCACTGATTTAGGGACCTTGCCAAGCGGTGGATACGAGAGTTTTGCGACGGCGGTCAACAGCCGAGGCCGAGTCGTTGGAGCTGCACTGAATACGGTACCCGATGACTTTTCTATGCTCGGTCCTGGTTTTCTTACCACTCAGACACGCGCGTTTCTCTGGCAAAACGGGACGATGCAAGACTTGGGCACTCTGGGCACCGGTACTGACGCGATGGCGCAATTCATTAACGAGCGCGGGCAGGTTGTTGGATGGTCCTACACCAGTTCGGCTCCAAACACCTCGTGTCCGCTCTTTCTACCCTTGGCATTGGGTTCTTTCATTTGGGACGAGAAGAATGGAATGAGAGATCTCGGCAGCTTGGGAGGAACCTGCGCAGTAGCGACAGGTGTGAACGATCAGGGCATCGTTATCGGCGACAATGTCGATGACAACATGATCGAGCGGGGCTTTTTGTGGCACAACGGTTCAATCCAAGACTTAGGCGGCACGATCGGCGGCAGTCAAACAACAGCTGAAGCAATCAATCAGGCTGGACAAGTCGTAGGTATCGCAACGCTTGCTGGAGAGGTTTCCTTCCACACAACCCTCTGGAAGCATGTGGGCCAGATTACCGACCTTGGAGCGGTGGATCAAGATCCGTGTAGCTTTCCATCCGCAATCAATTCGAAAACTCAGATCGTCGGCGCGTCTCTTCCTGGCTGTGCTTTTGACAACAACAGTCGCGCTTTTCTTTGGCAGAACGGTTCAATGTTGGACCTAAATGCCTTGATCTCGCCAGGTGCCTCCCTCCATCTTCAATGGGCACGAGACATCAACGATCGTGGTGAGATTGCCGGCATTGGGTTAGACGTTGACAATAACTCACACGTTTTTCTTCTTATACCCTGCGGCGCAAATGATCCCTCAGATTGCCAAGAGGAAATCGTCAGTGCGGGCGGGAATCAACCCAGTGTGGTTTCTCTTACGCGACATCCTCAAGTAGGTAGTCCGACGAACTCTGTGTGGCGAATACTCCGGACGCGGCTCGGCTTGGCGCCGCCACTGGTTCCCGGACTTCTTCCTCTGCCGGCATCCGTCACTCGAACTCCAGCAGCCGGCCTCGCCTCGACACCTGCACCGGCTGCCGCCGGCAGTGACCCAAAGGTCTCGGATGACATGCTAAGCGACCCTATCTTGTCGAAGTATCCAGTGGGCGGCCTTTGTCTTGTCGACTTCGGCAGCAAAAAGCTGACGGGAATTTGCGAGGGAGCCCAGGCTTTGCATTGCGTATCTAAGCGCGATACCGTCAGGTGTCCTGCGGGACAAAAGGCCAGAAGGCCAGGATGGGCCCCAATGTGCCCGTTTAGTCTTGCCTACGTGGACGGCGCGAGGAGTTGCACCGCCCAGTGAGCCGCCGATGGTTGGTCGCGCCTTGTCCGTCGAGGGGTCCGTGTAGGCAGCATCGTGATTCTGAGGAGGATAACATGAAAGAGGAACTGGCTCGTCTAACAATGCAACCCCGTCCGGCGTGACCTCCCTGGAGAGGGCGGAACACTATGACGAACGCCATGCAATCTCGGGCTTTGAAGTTTTCGACATTGCTGCCGGCGCTACGTGCCGCTCTGGCACTGGCAGTGGCGCTGCTGCCTGTCTCGGCTGCCATCCAGTCGGCGCAGGGACAGACCTTCACTCTACTCCACACTTTTACTGGGCAATCCGATGGCGCTGAACCGTTCGCAAGTCTGGTCCAGGACGCGGCCGGCAATCTCTATAGCGCCACTGCTTACGGCGGCAACATCAATGCATGCTCCTCCTCTATCCCGCCGGGGTGTGGGGTGGTGTACAGGCTGGACGCAAATGGCACACAGACTGTGCTTCACACTTTCACCGGACCACCCGACGGTGCCAACCCCACCTTTACCCTGCTTGTCGATGCATCGGGCAACATCTACGGCACCGCCGGGGGCGGCAGCAATCTCCTTACCTGTTTCGGCGGATGCGGCGTGGTATTCAAACTGGATTCCCAGGGCAACGAGACGGTGCTCTATTCTTTTACGGGTGGGGCGGACGGCTCGGGACCGGCCGGAACGTTAACTCAGGACGCGGCCGGCAATCTCTACGGCACCACCATTGGAGGCGGTGTGCAGAGCGGTTCCTCCGGCTTTGGGGTGGTGTACAAGCTCGACCCATCCGGCCAGGAGACGGTGTTGTACAGCTTCACCGGAGCAGCGGACGGAGGCTATCCCACCGGCGGTGTGATCCGGGACGAGGCCGGCAACCTCTACGGCACGGGTTGGGCTGGAGGCGCATTCAACGATGGAATCGTTTTCAAAATTGACCCCGCAGGCGAGGAGACTGTGCTCTATAGCTTCAGTGGACACTCAGATGGGGGAGCTCCCATGGCCGGTTTAATCCGGGATGCGGCCGGCAACCTCTACGGAACCACCGAGGGCGGTGGTCTGAACAACTGCTTCGGGACTGGTTGTGGGGTGGTGTTCAAGCTCGATCCGACGGGTAAGGAGACCGTGCTGCACAGCTTCTCTGGGCCTGACGGAGCCCTCCCTGAACTGGCTGGTCTCGTCCTCGACCCGCTCGGCAACCTCTACGGTGTGACCTATATCGGCGGCACGACCACCTCAACCTGCCCAATCGGATGCGGTGTCATCTACAAAGTGGATGCCAGCGGCAACGAAACTGTGCTCTACAACTTCACGGGTACCACGGACGGGGCCGACCCCAGCGAAACCCTGTTTCTCGACCAGTCGGGCAGTCTCTACGGCACCGCCTTGTTCGGCGGTTCGTCGGACTTGGGGACAGCGTTCAAGCTGGCCGCGCCTTTCTCGGTTTCCGCCTCGGCGCTCACCCCGAATACGCTGTCCCCGGGTGGGTCGGCTACTTCCACCGTGAATGTAACCCCGGCTAGCGGCTTCGGCGACACCGTGACCCTCACCTGTTCAGTACAGCCGTTGCCCGCGCTGGCCCCGACATGCTCGATCAACCCCGCTTCGGTGACTCCCGGCACTCCAGCAAAGCTTACGGTGAGCACCACCGGACCGGCCGCGCACGCTTTGCCCTTCGGCACGGGTACGAATGCATTTCTTGCGGCGTGCTTGCCCCTGATTGGGCTGGCCGTGACCGTTTTTCGTTCCGACTCGAGACAAGAAAAAAGAAGAGCAAGGCTTTCGACGGTGGCACTCATCTGTGTGCTGCTCGCAGGTTCGGTTTTCGCGGCGTCTTGCAGCAACAGTGGTGGTGGCCTTGGCGCCAGCAGCGGCACTCCGCCAGGAACCTACACCATCCGCGTCACTGGCACATCGAACTCCTCCGCCTTGTCGAGTTCCACGACCACCATACTCACGGTTCAGTAAGGATGAAAGGCCCCCGGTTCAGCCTGCGCTGATTGAGTGGATGGAGTCCTGCCGGCCGATTCGCAGCCGTGGGGTCGGCCCGATGGACCTGCGACTGCAGAGCAGCGTTTGCCGGCACGCCCGAGCCCCGGCCCGCCGGGTTTGACCCCCCTCCCCCGCCATGCTATACAATCTCTTTTGCGTCTGGCCGGTCGCGGGGTTTCCCTGTTCCCCAGCCGGACGCGAATATCCGACGCGGCCAAGCTCAGCACTCCTGTAAAGTCTCGAAGTGGAAGCGTGTTCGGAAGTCCGGCTATGCCCTGTGCTTCATGTCACAGCGTCGGGTATGCCTGATGCCGGAGAATGTTGTGCCTAAACACGTGGTCATTCCATAAGCGCTCATTCTGGAGGAATTCTTATGCGCACCTGGCTCGCGCGTTTTGCGTCCTAACGATGCCGGCTCGCCAAGTCGGTCACAGCCACCTTTGCCTTGCTGACTCTTGGGACTGCCACCGCATTCGCTCAGCCTGAAGCGGGCGGGGAAGCCAGCCTCAAAGTCCCCGATTTGTCCTCGGTGCAGTTCATGGGCATTGACGGGCACACGCTCCTGCTGGTGGGAATCGTCTTCTGCGTCCTCGGCCTGCTCTTCGGCCTGGTCATCTACACCAAGCTGAAGAACCTGCCGGTGCATCGCGCCATGCGCGAGATGTCCGAACTGATCTACGAGACCTGCAAGACCTACCTGGTCACCCAGGGTAAGTTTCTGATGTTGCTCTGGGCCTTCATCGCGGTCGTGATCGTGATGTACTTCGGCTGGCTGGCGCCGGTGCCGGGCAAGTCGATTGCGACTACGTTGCCCATCATCCTGGCATTCAGCATTATCGGTATGGCCGGCAGCTACGGCGTGGCCTGGTTCGGCATTCGGGTCAACACTTTCGCCAACTCGCGGACGGCGTTCGCTTCCCTTCCCGGTAAGCCCTATCCCTGCTACGCGATTCCGCTGGAGTCGGGAATGAGCATCGGCATGATGCTGATCTCGGTGGAACTGCTGATGATGCTGGTCATCCTCTTGTTCGTTCCCGGAGACTACGCCGGGCCGTGCTTCATCGGCTTCGCCATCGGCGAGTCGCTGGGAGCGGCCGCGCTGCGTATTGCCGGCGGCATCTTCACCAAGATCGCCGACATCGGCTCGGACCTGATGAAAATCGTCTTTAAGATCAAGGAAGACGATGCGCGCAACCCGGGCGTGATTGCCGATTGCACCGGAGACAACGCGGGCGACTCGGTCGGTCCCAGCGCCGATGGTTTTGAGACTTACGGCGTTACCGGCGTGGCCCTGATTACCTTCATCCTGCTGGCAGTGAAGAACCCGACCGTGCAGGTGCAGTTGCTGGTGTGGATTTTCGTGATGCGCGTAGTGATGCTGATCGCCAGCGCGGCTGCCTACTTTATCAACGCCGCAATCGCCAAGGCGCGCTACGGTAATGCCAAGGAGATGAACTTCGAGGCGCCCTTGACCTCGCTGGTATGGATCACCTCGGTGGTCTCCATTGCGCTGACCTACTTTGTCTCCTCGCTGATTATTCCCGATCTTGGCGGCGACTCAACCCAGTGGTGGAAGCTGGCGACGATTATTTCCTGCGGCACGTTGGCTGGAGCTCTCATCCCGGAACTGGTGAAGGTCTTTACTTCCACCGAATCACGGCACGTGAATGAAGTGGTGACTTCGGCCCAGGAAGGCGGCGCTTCGCTGGCCATCCTGTCGGGTTTTGTGGCGGGAAATTTCTCGGGGTATTACCTGGGACTGGCGATGGTGCTGCTGATGTCGCTGGGCTACTACGTGAGCACGCTGGGTCTGGCGGCGGCGGCCGTGATGGTTGCCCCGGCCGTATTCGCCTTCGGCCTGGTGGCGTTCGGATTCCTCGGTATGGGACCGGTGACCATCGCGGTGGATTCCTACGGCCCGGTCACCGACAACGCGCAGTCGGTGTACGAACTGTCGCTGATCGAGCAGCTACCGGACATCAAGCAGGAGCTCAAGCGCGACTACAACATGGATGTAAATTTTGAAGTCGCCAAGGACCTGCTGGAAGCCAACGATGGCGCCGGCAACACCTTCAAGGCCACGGCCAAGCCGGTGCTGATTGGAACCGCGGTGGTGGGCGCGACGACCATGATTTTCTCCATCATCATGGCGCTCACCAATGGGCTGAAGGCGGACGTGGATAAGCTGTCGTTGCTGCACGCGCCCTTCGTACTGGGGTTGATCACCGGCGGAGCCATCATCTACTGGTTTACAGGGGCCTCCACGCAAGCGGTGAGCACGGGCGCGTACCGCGCCGTGGAGTTCATCAAGGCTAATATCAAGCTGGAGGGCTCGGAGAAGGCCTCGGTCTCCGACAGCAAGAAGGTAGTCGAGATTTGCACCCGCTATGCCCAGAAAGGCATGCTGAACATCTTTATTGGAGTGTTCTTCGCTACCCTGGCATTCGCGTTTGTGGAGCCGTTCTTCTTCATCGGCTACCTGATTTCGATTGCAACCTTCGGTCTGTACCAGGCGATATTCATGGCCAATGCCGGGGCTGCCTGGGACAACGCCAAGAAGATCGTGGAAGTCGAACTCAAGCAGAAGGGTTTCAAAATTCTGATGTTCCACAGCATTCGCGTCCATCAGGCCGGCGCAGGCCTCTGCGGTGGAGAACCAGCTGTCGAAGGATGGCGACGAGGTGTGGCGGCAGATTCGGGCTGCCGTGGACAACCGGGCTGTGTAGGCCCGGGTCTTTGTTTCTTCCCAAAATGGGAATTCCCCCATCTTCCGTAATCCTAAACCCCACCTCTGTTACTCCGCCCCGGGCAGAAAACCACCGTAGGATCATGGTAGGAGCACTGCTGGTTAGCCTCTCCGCTCTGTCGAGTGGAGGCGGGAGCTTCTTATGATCTACCGCGAGACCATGAACAACATCCTCTCCGGTGGGGCACAGTACAGCCCCGGGGGAGGCGTTGGCGACGCCGAGACCAGCAATGTCGACTACCTGCGCGCTCTGAAACGCGCGCATGAAAAGCCGGCTGCGGCCGCGCCCACAGCCGCCCCCGCCCCCCGGCAGAACGCCTATCCCCACCCCGACCGCCGCCGCAACCCGCGCTACAAGTGCGAGGGCAGCGCAGAGTTCCGTATGGAAGGTAGCGACGTGCGCACCTGGGCCACCATCACCGACCTCAGCCGCAGCGGTTGCTATGTGGAGGCGCAGGCTACTTCCCCGGTTGATACCCCCGTCAACATGGTGATCGAGGTCGTCGGCATCCGGGCACAAGTGAAAGGCCTGGTGCGCGTGTCCTACCCCTTTCTGGGCATGGGCATCGCCTTCACCGATATCTCAGGTCCTGACCAGGCTCTGTTGGATGAGATTCTGCTTCGCCTGGCCAGCACCGTTTCCGTGCCGGTAAATCCGCCGGACGCCAAGCCGGCAACTCCTGCGGCCCTTGACTTGTCCACCGTCAACGCCGCCGCTACATTGGTGGCCGTGGCCGGGTTCTTCCAGGCCCACGCTACGCTCACCCGCGAGCAGTTCACCGAACTCATCCAGCGGGACGGCCCCAGATCCCGGCGCTGAGCGCAAACAGGCTACCCGAGCGCAGTTCGCCGGGTGTAGACTGGTTTTAGCCAGCCTCGGAGGTGCCCTGTGAAACGCCTCCTCTCCGTCCTTCTCGTGGTTTCTCTGCTGCTCCTCTGTTCCGGCTGCGGGAATATCTTCGTTCGTGGAGCCATCAACTTCTCCACCGTCAGTGGCTTCGTCAGCATCGTGCAATTGACCACAGTGATGGACGGTGGCAGTTCAGTGCTGGTCACCTTTGTCACCTTCCTCCAGCAAGGCACGTCCACGACGATCGGCTTCTGCGGGGACCAGACCAGCCAGTTTCCCCTCAACCAGATGGTGACCACCAATTTCAATCCGGGCCAACCCTGCGCCACACTTATCGTGGTTGTGGTCTTCTGACGTTCCCGCTGGCTGCCGCGCGGCACATTCTGCGGCCGGCGCTAATCCAGATCCGGCACTTGAGTCATGTCTTCCAGCCACAGCTCCACGCCGGCCCGCTGGATGCCCTTCATCACGTTCTGCACATCATGCTGGGGCATGACAATGTGCAATTCCAGGATGGCAACCTTCCCGTGATCGAGCACGTGCATGGCGGCGTCGGCCAGAAAGATGCGCTCCTCTCCCGAGAAATACCCATCGGGGGTGTCTCCTTCGATGCTGATTCGAACTTTTCCCTTGGTGTTCATAGTCCCTCTCGAAATGGCGATAGCAATGGCAAGAGCTCTCCGGCGCGTCAAAGCAACGCCGGAAGACGATCGCCTCAAATCCACGAGGCGAAGCTGGCAAGAGAGGTCAGTGCGAAGGCGGGGGCCGGACGAACTGCGAGAAATCTTCCTGCCGTGGCTGATGCCAGCCCTCGGGGGACGGCTGGAACACGCAGATCAGCCCCAGGGTGAGGGCCAGGAGGCCCACCACTGAGGCGCGAAAATCGGGTACATCAGGAGAGTTCGAGGGAGTGCTGCTCGAAACCACGCGCGACAGCGAGTGGTGGTGGTGGCGAGGCAGCGCGGGAAACGGCCGCATCCCCACGCCCACCAACAACCCCGTCAGCGTCACAACCAGGGCAAGTTGGAGGAGCCGGCGCAATATCGTCCCTCTCGTGACTAGGATGCAACTCAAAAGACCCGCGTTCGGAAAAAAGAATCGCCTTCCAGACCGCCGCTCCCGTTCCCCCACTGCAGTGCGCAGCCTGCAAACAATCCATTATGATGAACGGCTTATGGCTACCTTTCTTATTACCGGTATTGCCGGCTTCATCGGTTCCGCCCTGGCCCGCGCCACCCTAGCCCAGGGGAACCAGGTGCGCGGGATTGACAATTTTTCCACAGGCCGGCGCGAAAACCTTGGCGAAATTCTGGATCGCATTGATCTCCGCCAAGCCGACCTGCTTGACCTCGCTGCCGCCCACGACGCCTGCCGTGGCGTGGATTACGTGCTGCACGAAGCCGCCATCCCCTCCGTGCCCAAATCCGTGCTCGATCCCCTGGGCAGCAACCAGGCCAACGTGGACGCCACCGTCAACCTGCTGATCGCCGCCCGCGACGCCAAGGTCAAGCGCGTGGTCTATGCAGCCTCGTCGTCCGCCTACGGGGACACCCCTACGCTGCCCAAGCGCGAGGACATGCCGCCCAACCCCATCTCTCCGTACGCTGTGGCCAAGCTGGCCAGCGAGTACTACATGATTTCCTTCTACCGGTGTTATGGCCTGGAAACGGTTTGCCTGCGCTACTTCAATATCTTCGGCCCGCGCCAGGACCCCACCTCGCCCTACTCCGGAGTGCTGGCCAAATTCATCACCCAGATGCTCAAGGGAGAGCAGCCGACTATTTTTGGTGACGGCGCCCAGAGCCGCGACTTCACCTACGTGGACAACGCCGTGGACGCCAACCTGCTCGCCTGCCAAGCTCCGGCCACCGAGGTCGCCAGCAAGGTTTTCAACGTCGCCACCGGCCGCCGCGTTGACTTAAACGAAACCTTCCGCGTCTTGAAGACGATCATCGGCTATCCCGGAGACGTGAAGTACGCCCCTGAGCGCGCCGGAGACGTCAAGCACTCCCTCGCCGACCTGACGCAAGCCGAGAAGCACTTGGGCTACAAACCCAAAGTGGATTTCGAAGAAGGCCTGCGGCGGACGATTGAGTGGTACCGGGGAAACAAGCCGTAGGCAGGGGCAGTTTACATATCCTATACAATGTGATATATTATAGGATGTCACATGCGAAGGATCGTTCTCGACACCTCGGTCGTGGTCGCTGCACTGCGCACCCGGCTGGGCGCGGGAAACGCCGTTCTGCGGCTGGTGGCCCAGCGGCGCGTGGTACCCTTGGCCACTCCGCCTCTCTTCCTGGAGTATGAGGATGTCTTGAAGCGTCCCGAGCATCGCCTGGTTCATGGCCTGACGCCCGAGGCGGTTGACCAATTCCTGGCGGAACTGGCCGCCTTGATCGAGCCGGTCGAAGTTCACTTCCAGTGGCGGCCCCAGGCCCGCGATCCCAATGACGAAATGGTCCTGGAGGCTGCCATCAATGGCCGGGCAGACACGCTGGTGACCTACAACGTCGCAGACTTCGCCGCGGCTGCGGAGCGTTTTGGAATTTCTGTGCTGCGGCCGGCTGATCTGCTAAAGAAGGTAAAACCATGAGCAAAGCTACCTATCCCTTGAAACTTCCCCTCTCCATCAAGAAGGCTGCCCAGCGGCTCGCCAAAGAAGACGGCGTCTCGTTGAACCAATGGATCGCGGTGGCGGTCGCCGAAAAAGTCGGTGTCGTGGAAACTGCGGCGGATTTCTTCACCAAGCGCGCCGGAAAGGCCACCGGCGCAGGACTCATGAAGTTTCTGCGCACCGCACCCAAGGGAGTCCCCGAGCCGGAAGATACGCTCTGACCACGAGTCTGCCCCATCCTTGTCGTTCCGCCGTTTGGACCGGGCGGGTGGGACGGGTGGCCCACCCTTTCAGGGTTTGTCTTTTCTTCCGGTTTCGAGACTGTGGGTGCCCCGCTCCTTGCGTTTTTTGCAAGGGGCGGGTGCCGGCCCCCCCGATGCCGCCGGCCTCCGGCCACAAACCCATGCTTCTGCCGCGTCTCTTCCAATATGCGCAACAACAAATCGCGACGCCGCGCCCTCCCCAGCCATGCCTTGCGCTGGTAACAACTGCAGGTAATAAAGTGCAGGTGTCCGGCGCCATAGTACCGCTTCAGGCCCTGAGGCATGCCCGATGGTAGTGCGGGGCGAAGGGATCGGTCTGTGATGCCGCACACACCCGCCCCTTGCAAAAGCGCAAGGAGCGGGGCACCCCAGGATGGTTTGTGAGTTAGGATGACGGCTTTAGAGGCGGGCACCCGGCAAGACTCCCAGCTTCGGAGGCCGCAAGCCTGCGGGGGGACCCGGCACCCCGGCGGCGTGCGAGATTCGGCGGCGCGTGGTTTGCTGATAGATAATACATAGATAAGTTAATTAACTACAAGCTGCCATGATGTGGAGCGGTGTCTGTGATGCGGATCACGGAAGGATGTGCCAACGACGCAGGCGCGGAGTCTGCGAAGCGCACCGTTTGGGCCGCGAGGGTCACTTCCGTCTGTCCCCGAATTTCTCCGAATTTCCGTCCCGAATTTCCCTAGCAGTCCGTGGCAGAAGTGGGATGTGCACTCTGCCATGAGGAAAATGGGAGTTGCTCTGCAGGCGGCATGAGCCGGAGCAAGGGCGCGTGCGCTACTTGCACAAGAACCGTTATCCAAAGCCGTAAACACAGAAGCAAACTCTCCGCCGACAGGCCCTGCCAGCCGCGCGGGGTCCCTTTGCCGAACTGTTGGCGCATCACCAGCGCCAGATTGAATGCGCCCAGGTGAACCAGAACCCGCTTGAGAACATTT
>DATKLE010000099.1:0-42766 GCA_035542575.1 Terriglobales bacterium
GTCAATGGGTGGGAGGTGCTGAAGATGAAGGTTCGTGCACCGGCGGCGTGAGTGCCGACCGACAGGAAAAGCCCCAGGTCTCGAAAAGCGCGAGACCTGGGGCACCCTCGAACATATGGCGGGGAGATATACTGACCCAGACCCGGGCCACCCGTCCCCCAAACGTCCGGTGGTGGGGCGACTAGAAATGGGGGTATGAAAATGCGATTTTCCAGATTGATTTCGGTCGCTCTTTGTTTTGTGCTATCGGCATTGCTTCAGATAGCTCAGGCAAGCGGAGGACCTGCACTTATGAAACAAATCAAAGAGAGCATAGCGAAGGTTAGCTCTGAGAAGACTGTGGAGGCTAGGACGGAGGCCGCAGAGCGTCTTGCGAGCCTGACACAAAAAGTCAGTAGTAAAGAAGTCACGGAGGCACTCGTAACCGATATAACGTCGCTGCTCGATTCTCCTGACGATTCAGTACGGTACTGGGTGGCGACGGCCCTGGGGAATCTTGGACCTGCTGCTAAAGCAGCGGTTCCAAAGCTACAAGAAATGCTACCGAAGGCGGACTGCATAAACGGAGCGATTACTTCAGCAAGTGGAATTCGGTACGCTCTAATCAAAATGGGCGTAAAGCCCCCTCCTCCTCCAAAATGTGAGCGAATAGCTGGATGAAACTCTCGGGGTGAAAGGGGTACTACTACGACGCGGGCGGGTGGCGGACTCTTCCCCGCCATTCCATCACCAACCGCGGGGTGCCCCGTTCCTTTCGCGTTCTGTGCGAAAGGGCGGGCACTTGGGGCTCAGCCCTTGCCGGGCCAACGCGCTGGATCACCCGCCCGGCTCGGAGGGGCCTGCCACCCGCGGTCCTTCCCGACCCAAAGGTGCAGCTGTTTAATGCCCAGAATCCTGCCGGCCCATTGCGCAACTCGCAGTTTGGAACCGGGTACACGTAGTCCGGTCACCCAAAGCGCGCCCGGTGCTCCTGCAGGATGCAGCGGTCCATCACGACGAAGATTCCCGCCTGGCGCGCCTTCTCCGCGGCTTTTTCGTTGATGACCGTCTCCTGCATCCACACGGCGGGAACGTTGAGCTGGATCGCCTGGTCCACGATCTCCTCCACCGCATCGGGGCGGCGGAAGATGTTTACGATGTCAATTTTCTCCGGCACCTCGAGCAGCGAGGCGTATGACCTCTCCCCCAGGACCTCGTCAATCTGAGGATTCACCGGAATGATCTGGTATCCCTGAGTCTGCATGTAGGCGGAGACCCCATGGCTGGGGCGCAGCGGGCTGTTGGAGAGTCCCACCACCGCGATGGTCTTGGAGCGTTTCAGCAGCTCCCGGATTGGGTCCGGAGCGGAGGCCATAACCGCCACATTGTAGCCAGCCCCGGCTCGGGAAGCCAGCGTTGCGCCGGCCCGCCTTTAGACGGTTCACCTGCTACAGGGGTCATCCTGAGGGACTCAAGTCCCGAAGGATCTGGCGCGCGCCACCCCTGGCCGCGGTTACGGCC
Organism: Terriglobales bacterium; assembly: GCA_035542575.1. Taxonomy (GTDB): domain Bacteria; phylum Acidobacteriota; class Terriglobia; order Terriglobales; family Acidobacteriaceae; genus JAIQET01. The sequence goes on from DATKLE010000099.1 coordinate 1,501, forward strand.
ACGAGCCTGCCCTAATCGCTGCTCTTCTTGCCGACCTCCGTCTTCTGCTTAAACATCTTGAGCGCCAGCTTGCGCACCGTATCGGACACTTCTTTATTGCCCGCCAGGTTCCGCAGGTCCCGCACCAGGATGTGCTTCATCAGGCCGAGCGACACATCCATGGGTGTACGCGGATTGAACACCAGGTTGCGCACGATGCCATAGTGCTTGGCGAAGCGGCGCTTCATGGGAATGCCGCGCAACACCACCTCCAGCACGTTGCGCTGGCTGGCGAACCTCTCCACCTCGGCATCTCCCAGCTTCGGCGACTCCAGCACCGCCAGCGCTACCACCTTGGTGCCATCGCGAATCAGCAGCGAGCGCTCCTCCTTGTTTCCCTTGATCGCCAGCTGAATGCGTCCCTTGACGTCGAGTTTGGCGATCTTCTGCAGGGCCGTGCCCCGCTCCTCATCATGGCTCAGGTAGGTCTTCTTTTGAACGGAAGCCCGGTGGGGAGCCGCCGCGGAGGTTGCTGCCCCGGCCGGCGTTTCGCTGGCCGGTTCCTCCAACTCCAGTTCGTCATACACGCCGCCGATCGCCTGAAAGGGTTTGCCCTCCTCGGAAGAGATTTCTCCGGCGTGCTCAGCCAGATACGCGGTCAGGCTCTCATCGAGCACCTCATCCGAGCCGGCCGGTTCCTCCTCCGCGGTCGCCAGCACTTCGTCAGGACTCTCAGGCGGAGCGGCCTGTTCTGGCTCTGGCTCTGGCTCCGCCCGCGCCCCGGGCGCCTCGATCCCCAAGGCCGCCAGCCGGTTTCCTATGGCGGTAGATTCGTTCTCCGTCAGGTTGGGATTCAGGCACAGCGAGTTCAGAATCGGCTGAGAGTGGTTGACCCGGCCGCTCTTCAACATCGCCTCCACCACTTCGCGCGACCCCGACGCCGCCAGTTCAACCAGCAGTTCCTCCACGACTGAGGGGTTGTCCAGCAACGGGGGGAGAAGGACCGGACGCAGATTCCTGGGAGCGATCAGATATTCCAGCACCTCTTTCGGCGTGTTGGGATCGGCCGCCGCCGCCCGCGACGCGGCCTCGTCCCAGCCCGCCAGCGTCAGCCCCGCCTGCTCCCCGAAGACTTTGTTGTGATTGGCCAGGTGGACCAGGATCTCGATCATCTCGCCCGGCGGGATCGAGAGCGCGCCGCGGGCAGCGGCTTGCATCAGGTTCGACGGCACCGCCGACGCGCGAATGAGGTCAATCATGCGCGGCATACTGCAGTCCCTCTATTTCCTCTTGCGGCGCGCCCGCTCCCGGGACGCCACAGTCTCCAGTTCGCCAACCACTCGTCTCAGCTCCCTGCCCAGGCGGGAGGGGTTCCGGCGGCGGAACTCTTTGGCCAACTCTCGATAGTACCAAAGCGTGCCGTCGCGTCTTCCCTGGAACCGTTCCCAGATTGGTTCCCCGATCTCGCGATAATCATTCAGGACAGCGCGGGCGTTGTGGACTTTGTCAGCCACAGATACCAGGCGCACGTCGGCGTTCGCCGTACGCAGATGCCTGAGGTAGTTCTCCTTGCGGGCACGCCAGGGCGGCTTGGGATAGGTATCCGCATCGGTGCAGCCCGCGACCACATGGGCGACGCGCCGGCCGAAGCGGCGACGTACCTCTTTCAGCATTGGAGCGCCGCCGCAGTCTTCGACTACGTCGTGCAGCAGGGCAGCGATGGCCAGGTCTTCATCCCCGCCCGCCTCGAGCACCAGGCTGGCGACGCCCAACAAGTGGGCGATGTAGGGAACCTCCGTCCCCTTTCTCTTCTGGCCATTGTGCTTGCGGAAGGCGAACAGCAGCGCCTGCTCGAAGCGGCGTCCGAGCCTGGGCTTCGAGCCGGCACGCGTCGCAGATCGCTTAGTCATGGCAACAGGTCTTTCCCTGGACTGCCTCAATGCCTTCATGCGCGATGAGCGGGACCATGATCAGAGCGGCAACCGGGTCAGCCCACCACCAGCCCAGAGCGGCATTCAGCACCAGGCCGCCCAACAGGATCGCCGAGAGATAAGCGCAGATATCGGTTTGCCGGGAATCGGCCTGCATCGCCCCGCTGGCCAGACCGCGGGCCACCTGCCGTTTGGCGCGGGCCAGCAGCGGCATCACAATCAGCGACGCCGCAGCCAGCACGATTCCGGGAATGCTCTCCTCCGGCGCCGCGCGCTGCAGCAAGGTCTTGAGCGAGTCAAATGCCACATACGCAGCCAGCGCCAGAAAACTGATTCCCACCAACCGCACGGCCGCGCGCTCGGCACGATCCCGGTGCTCAGCCTGGTGGTCGGCGCGCAACCGCCACAACAACACCGAACCCGACGACATCTCCACTACCGAATCCAGACCGAACCCCACCAGAGCGATACTGCCCGCGATGAATCCGGCGACCAGCGCGACCAGCGCCTCCAGCAGGTTCCATCCCAGGGTGAAGTACTCCAGCCGGAGCCCGCGGGCTACGGTGGCTTCGCGGGTGCTCACGAAGACTTTTCTCCCCGCCGCATGCGCAGATAAGCGCCGATGAAGGGCTGCAGATCGCCATCGAGCACGCGGTCCACGTCGCCGACTTCCACTTTGGTGCGGTGGTCCTTGACCATGCGGTAGGGCTGCAAGACGTAGGATCGGATCTGCGATCCAAAGTTGATGTCGAGCTTGGAGTCCTCAATCTTCTTCGTCTCCGCCCGCTTCTTCTCCAGTTCAAATTCATACAACTTGGAGCGGAGCATGCTCATGGCGCGCTCGCGGTTCTTGTGCTGCGAACGCTCGTTCTGGCAGCTCACCACGATCCCAGTCGGGTTGTGGGTGATGCGCACCGCCGAGTCCGTGGTGTTGACATGCTGTCCTCCCTTGCCGCTGGAGCGGTAGGTGTCCACGCGCAGGTCCTCGGGCTTGATGTCCACCTCGATGGACTCGTCGATTTCCGGCGACACGAACACGCTGGCAAAGGATGTATGCCGGCGCTTGGCCTGATCGAAGGGCGAAATGCGCACTAGGCGGTGCACTCCGATTTCGCTGGTCATGAGGCCATAGGCGTACTCGCCGTTCACAGAAAAGGTCGCCGACTTCAGACCGGCTTCTTCGCCGGGCTGGTAGTCGTTCAGGACCGTCTGGAAGCCCTGGCGCTCGGCCCAGCGCAGGTACATGCGCAACAGCATATCGGCCCAGTCCTGGGATTCGGTGCCGCCAGCCCCGGGGTGGATGGTCACAATGGCATTGCGGGCGTCGTTCTCTCCGGAGAGCAGCGTCTCGGTTTCCAGGTGCTCGACCCGTTGCCGCAGAGAATCAATCTCGCGACGCAGGTCGGCATCCACATTTTCCCCTTCTTTCGCCAGTTCGAAATAGGTGGAAATGTCCGTGTCGCGCCGTGCCAGGTCGGCTTCGGTGGCCAACACGTCTTCCAGGCGCTTCTTTTCGCGCATTACCGTCTGGGATTTTTGCGGATTCGACCAGAGGCTTGGATCGGCAGCTTGCTTTTCGATTTCGGCTAATTGTTGACGCAGCTTGTCGGCGTCAAAGGTACTCCCGGAGGTCGCGGACCTTGTCTTTCAGCACTGCATATTCCTGTTCCAGCTCTTCAACCATGGCTATCGCTCTGTCTTTCTGCGGAGTGGAAGGCGCATCAACAGCGCCCCCAAGGAAATTATCGCACACAGATAGGCGAACCAGTCGCCATGGCGGGTATAGAACGTGGTTACGTCCGATAGCGCGTAGGGGGCCGCGAGTACAGTGCGCATCTTGCGCGGCACACTGGCTACCACGCGTCCGTAGGGGTCGATCGAAGCGGTAACCCCGGTGTTGGTGTCGCGCAGCAGCCAGCGGTCGTTCTCCACGGCGCGCATGCGCGCCTGCTTCAGGTGCTGGGCATAGGCGCCGCTGTCGCCGTACCAGCCATCGTTGGAGATATTTACAAACACCTGCGCGCCTCGCGCCGCGGACTGCCGCACCTCGTCGGGAAAGATGGATTCGTAGCAGATGAAGACTCCCAGCCTGGTCCCGTCCGCCGTAAGCGGCGCGTGCGACGCCCCTCGGGAGAAATCGCCGACCTCTTTGGTGAGGCCTCCGGCAAAGGCAAAGACGCGTTTGAAGGGAACGTACTCTCCGAAGGGCACCAGATGGACCTTGTCATAGCGGGCGACCCACTCCCCGCCAGGACTGATCAGCGCAGCGGAGTTGTACAACTGGGTCGCCTGCTCCGGCGTCTGGCTGGCATTGCGGACGCCCAGCGCTCCTGTCAGTACCCAGGTTTGCGCCTGCCGCGCCAGGTGGCTGACCGCTTCCCGGAAGACGGGATCGCTGGTATAGAACGGCGCCGGAGATTCGGGCCAGACGATCAGGTCGGGATGCTGCCGCTCGTTCGCAGGCGGATTCAGGCTGACGGCGGCCAAGTCGCGCAGGGTCTCGTCAAAGTACTCCTTGGTCCACTCCGCGCCTTCCAGAATAGGCACATTTTGTTGTACCAGCCGAGCGCTGTGATCCGCGGGCGCTGTCGGCAGACTGATCCAGCGCCCGGTTTGCAGGACGACCGCTGCGGCCAAGCCTGCCGCCAGCAGCGTATTGCGCTTCTCCCGCCCTACTAGAAACGCCGCCGCGACTGCCGCGTTCACGACCATGATCTCGAAGGACAGACCGTAGACCCCAGTCACGGTCGCCAGGCGCGCCATGGGAATGTTGTCCACCTGCGTGGTCCCCAGCAAATCCCAGGGGAACCCGGAAATGCGGGTGCGCGCCAGCTCCACCGCAACCCACACCACGGGTGACAGTAGCAAAGCGCGCCGGCTGAATGGACTCTCCCCCGCAAGCAGGCTGATCACCAGCCCGAATGCTCCATGGTAGAGGCCCAGGTATAAGCAGAAGAGTATGAGGATGCCTACGGCTGCGGGCGCATTTACCCCGCCATACTCTCGCATGGTGTGGTAGATCCAGTAGCAGGTGCCCGCGTACCACAGGATTCCACAAACATAGCCCAACAGGAAGCCCTGCCCGGGCCCGGCGGGAAGCAACTTCATTCCTGCCCGCAGCTGCAAAGTCTCCGGCGGACGCGTCCGCAGCAGGCCCAACAGAAGCGGAGCGACCGCTACCCAGCACAGCCCATACAGGTTGGGCAAGGGAAAGATCAGGATCTGCAGCCCGGCTGAAAGCAGAACCAGCAGCCAGGCGCTCTTGTGGATCTGTCGCACGCGGTAGGATACCAAACTGCCTTTGCGCTGCCAGCGTGGCTGCAGCTTGGCTGCCAGGCACGGAATCGCGGCCCCTAGGCGAGCCTCCGCGTATCAGCTAACATTAGAACCGATATGAGTGTCTTCGTAACTGTCGGCATTCGCCTGCTTGAGGTCATGTTCTTCGCCGGTGGCATCGGCTCGGCGGTAGTGCTGATCCTCACCGGTATTGAAGACTTGGAGACTCTGCTGGGAGCCGACGACTCCGAACACCACTGATTCGCGTCCAATTTCCGGGAATGGCCAGTCCCTTTCAACCCGCCGGTTCGGCTTCCAATCGGGTGCGTATCGTCGTAGCGACCTCGGTGATGCTCACCTTTATTTCATATTGGCGCGCTGCCGCCATCGTGCTCAATGACCTGGGCTCCTCGGCATTTTACGCCGCCGGCATCGCGGAGCAGGCCGTGGGCAAAGCGGCGCCCTGGTTCATCGTCGGCGTCATGCTGTTCTCCTTCACCGTGCGCGCCGTCTATGTCGAAAGCTGTTCCATGTTCGTGCGCGGCGGCGTCTATCGCGTGGTCAAAGAAGCGCTGGGCGGAATGCTCGCCAAATTCAGCGTTTCTGCCCTCATGTTCGACTACATCCTGACCGGCCCCATCTCGGGCGTGTCCGCGGGACAGTACATCGCCGGCCTGATCAACGATGTCTTCCTCACTGCCGACAATCATGGCCTGATCCCCCAGGCCGTCCACACCCTGTTCCATGGCACGCCCAAGGTCAATGTGGATGCAACCGCGGTCACCTTCGCGGTGGCCGTCACCCTGTACTACTGGTGGCAGAATACCAAGGGCATCCAGGAATCCAGCGAGAAAGCCCTGTGGGTCATGCAGATCACCACCGTAATGGTGGTGATTCTGCTGGCCTGGTCTGCGCTCACTCTGGCCAGAAACGGATACCAGCCGGTCCCTCTGCCCACTCCGGCGAATCTGCATTTCTCCAAAGAATCGCTGGGGTTTCTCCACCACTCCTATCCCGAGCAGAACCTGGCGGGGCTGTTCGGCCTCTTCGGCATCCTGATTGCTTTTGGACACTCCGTGCTGGCCATGAGCGGAGAGGAGTCGCTGGCCCAGGTTAATCGTGAACTCGCGCATCCCAAGCTCAAGAACCTCAAACGCGCTGCCATCATCATCGCCATCTACAGCTTCGTGTTCACGGGTCTTACCGCATTGTTGTTCGTGATGATCATTCCCGACTCGGTGCGCGTCCCCGTCTACAAGGACAATCTGATCGCCGGCCTCGCCATGTACATGTGGGGACCACAACTGTTGCGACTGCTGTTTCGCGCCTTCGTGGTCGTAGTCGGCTTCCTCATCCTCTCCGGAGCCGTGAACACCGCGATTATCGGTTCCAACGGAGTGCTGAACCGCGTTTCCGAAGACGGCGTGCTCACCGACTGGTTCCGCCGGCCGCATCCCCATTTTGGGACTACCTATCGCATCATCAATCTGGTGGTCTTCCTGCAGTTGTTCACCATTCTGGCCAGCCGCGGCAACGTGTACGTGCTGGGTGAAGCCTACGCCTTCGGCGTGATCTGGAGTTTCACCTTCAACAGCCTCGCCATGCTCGTCCTGCGCTTCAAATACAAAGGCGAGCGCGGCTGGAAGGTACCGCCCAATCTACGGATCGCCGGGCGCGAGATTCCGCTCGGGCTTGCCTCCGTTTTCCTGGTCCTGCTCTCTACGGCGATCGTTAATCTGTTCACCAAGTCCATTGCTACCGTCGCGGGAGTCTCGTTTTCCGCTGCATTTTTCCTTATCTTTTCCGTCTCCGAGCGCGTGAACCAGCGCAAGCACGTGCTGGTTGAGCAGCAGATGAAGGAGCACTTCCAACTGCTGCAGCGGGACACGGTGGAGCGCAGCGGCCTGGGCATCCGGCAGGGAAATCTGCTCATTCCTGTCCGCGATTACAACACCATGGGGCACCTGAAATGGGCGCTGGAGCGCACGGACACCAAGGAGCAGGACATTGTCGTCATGTCGGCGCGCGTCAGCCAGTTTGGCGCTGCCGCCTATGACTTGGCCACGGAGCAGATTTTCAGCGACTACGAGCAGCGCCTTTTCACCAGGGCCGTAGCCGTGGCGGAGAGCTTCGGCAAGCGCGTTTCTTTGCTGGTGGTGCCCGCACGCGATGTCGGCTCGGCCATCGTGCAGACAGCGATGAACCTGGAGTCTTCCGCCATTGTCGCAGGCGTTTCCAGCAAAATGACTCCCCAGGAGCAGGCCTTCCAACTGGGACGGGTTTGGGAGGCCGTGGACGAGCCCAAGCGCCAGTTCGTCCTGCAGATCGTTCACCCCGACTTGAAAACCGTGGATACCTTCCACATTGGTCCGCATACTCCTTCGATGAAGACTGAGGATGTCCACCTGGTGCACCGGCTCTGGCTGAACATCACCCACGAGCCCGGCCTGGACAAACTGCATCACAACGACATCCTGACCGAGGCCCTCACCCGCTTTGCCCGGGATTATGCCGGCCGGGAACGCGAGGAGATTCTCAAGGAGTTGCGCAAGACCTCGGGAAAGACCGTCACCACGCGGCTCCTGGGTGGAGAACACGGCCGCGATGCACATCGGGGGCCGCCTGTCTCTAGGGAAGAGTCCGATTCGAAAGACGGCGACAAGGGACCGCCCAGTCCGCCGGTGGTCGGGCCCTGACGGTGTAGCGCCGACGGCGGGCGCCAAGGTCCGCCGACTCGGATAAGGTTTGCGCTGCCCCCTTGCTACGCGCGGCGGGCGGCGCGGCTCTTGCGTGCCACCAGCAGATAGCCTGCTTTGGTGGCGTCCTTCTCGAGCGCAATCAAGCGAGCGCGCCCGGCGCGGGGATCGCCACTTTTCGTCTCAATTTCTCCCAGAGCCAGGCGTGCCTGGAACTGCAGCCCGGTGAGCGCCTCTTTCGTGGCATTCGTCAGCGTGCCTTGCAGCATGGTTTCGGCTGCGGCTACATCGGCGGTATTCCGAGAAGCCGCGCGCAGTTGGGCGGCTTCGATGTCCACCGCAATATGCACGCTGGCGTCACCACTCTCTTTGGAAAGTGTCGAGGCATGTTCAACCGCATCGCGGGCTTCGGTGATTTTTCCCTGCTCTCGCAGTGCCCGGGCAAGGACCGCATAGGCCAAGGCCTCGCTGTCCGCGTCCTTCACGTTCTCAAACCGCCCCGCAACTTCGCGAGCGGCCGATTCCGCCGCTGCGAGCTTGCCTTCCTCCAGCGACAAATTGGCCAGGGCCATCTGGCTGACCGCAATCACCCGCTGTTCCCCAATTCGATTTCGGATGTCGAGAGCGCTTTCGTGGCTCTTGCGCGCTTCGGAAAGATTTCCCTGCGCGTAGTAAACATCGCCGAGCAGGGAAAGCGCGTATGCGGTGAGGCTCTGGTTGCCAAGCTCGCGGCAGATGGTCAGCGACTCGTTATATCGCTTTCGGGCCTCTTCCAGCCTGCCCTCGTCCACCAGCACGATTCCGATATTGTCCAGCGAGCGCGCCACGCCACCCTTGTCGCCAATCTCGCGGAAAGCGGCCTGCGCCTCTTCGAGCATTTTTCGGGATCCTGCCAGGTCCGCCTGGCTGCGCAGGACACCCGCCAGATTGTTCAGCACCATGCCCTCGGCTTTTTTCGCGCCGATGGCTCGATTGGTAGCCAGCGCATCTTCGTAGGTCTTTCTTGCCTCCGCCAGATCGCCCTCTTCCATGTGCACGGTCCCAATGTTGTTCAGTGCCCGGGCTACGCCCGAACGATCGCCGGCGGCGGCGAAAATTTGTCGCGCATCCTCACAGGCCGAGACGGACTCCTTGGGCTTTCCCAGGTAACGAAGCGACGAGCATTCCGCGATGCGTGCCTCCGCCAATAAAAGGCGGGCGCCCTCGGCGGCCGCTCGGCCGACCGCCCGGGTGGCTGCCTGCTGCTGCCGTTTGAAATCGCCAACGGAAGCGCTGGCGCTCGCCTCCGCCAGGTCAATGCGGACATCGTCCGATGCGGGCGATGGCAGTTTTCGCAGCATGCCCACCGTGGCCAGAGCATCCTTGCCTTTTCCGGCGGCGACCTGGGCTGCCGCTAAACGCAATCCATAATCCAGATTGTCCGGGAAGAATTCGAAGAGCGTGTGATAGGTCTCAACCGCTTTAGGCCATTGGCTTGTGATCTCAAAGGATTGCCCCTCGATCCAGAGCCGCTCTTGCCGGGAAAGGTTGGAGGATAAATCGAGAGATTTCTTGGCTTCCGCCCTGGCGTTGGAGTCATAACCCATCGCTTTCCATGCGGTGGCAAGCCCCGAATACGCAAGTGCAAAGCTGGGATCGGCGGCCACGGCTTTCTCCAGCAAATCGCGCACTCCGAGGCTGTCAAAGGCCCGCAATTTCTCCAAGCCCTCGGAGTACAGCCGCGCGGCTTCTGGATTTGAAGGCAGCGCAGCTTTCACCCCCGCCGCTTCCGCAGGCGTAACTTCGCCCGCCCCGAGCTTCTGACGCAGCTGTGCACCGGCCTTCACGACCAGATCGTCCAGCTGTGACTCCGCCCCTTTTTCTGACACCAACGCCAGGGCTTCTCCCGTGCGGGCATCCTGCAGACGCAAATCCAGACGAATCTGGCCCCCTGATTCTGTGCCCAGATCCAGATACGATCCCAGAACCACAAAGTCGCTGTTCAGGCTCTTACGCAGCTTCGCCAGTGTGTCGGGCGCTAAGCTGTCCGCCTCCCCTATCGTGAGATCGCTTCTCACGCGGGCGACAGTTTCTCCCGAAATTGTCCGGAGCTGCTCGCCAGCGGCCAACTCGGTGGTCAACATTTCGGAGAGCGCGGTGGACACCCAACCCGCTTCCGGCCTGCCGGAAAGGTTCTTGAACCCCAGCACCGCGACCGAACGCCGCAGGTTCACCGGCGCCGGGGCGGGTGCTTTTGGCCTCCAGCGCAACAACAAGTATCCGCTGACAGCCAGGAGGAAAACAGTCATGACCCCCGCTGTGATTGCCAGCCAACGCCGCCGCGACAACGCTGCCACCGGAGCGCCGACGCTCACCTTTTCCAGATCTTTCCTCAACTCGCGGGTGGATTGATAGCGGTCAGCGGCGTCTTTTTCGAGACATCTGAGGATGATGGCTTCCATCGCCGCGGACAGGTTGGGGTTGTGCTTCCGAGGCGCTACCGGGGATTTGTGGATGATGTCGGCTGCCAATACCGCTGCGAACTGACTGTCGAAGGGCCGGCGCCCGGTGCACATCTCGTACAGCACAGCTCCGATCGCCCAGATATCGCTGCGAAAATCTGCCCCTTCTCCGCGCAACTGTTCCGGAGCCATGTAGGGCAGTGTGCCGGTGACCTCTTGAGATTGGGTCAAGGTTGCGGTGAGAGCGCCCTCCCCCTCTCGCGGCAGCTGCCGGGCCAGCCCGAAGTCGAGAATCTTCAGTTGGCCCGTGGGCGTAACGCGCAGGTTGGCTGGCTTAAGGTCGCGATGCACGATGCCCTCTGCGTGGGCGGCATCCACCCCCTCGACCAGTTGCAGCCCCAGGCGCACGGCTTCCTGTTGCGGCAGAGCACCGGCGGCCAGCTTGTCGTCGAGAGAAAGGCCGGGGACAAGCTCCATCACAGAAAGTCAACAGTCTCCTGGCTGTCGACTTCGTGAACCGTCTCGATGTTCGGATGATTGAGTTTGGCCAGGGCCAGGGCCTCTTTGCGGAAACGCCGGCGTGCTGCTTCGTCCGCAAGAAAGCCCGGCGGGAGGACCTTCAGGGCAACATCGCGATCCAGTTGATCGTCGTGAGCGCGATAGACCTCGCCCATTCCACCGGCGCCAATCTTCTCGACCACACGGTAATGACCGAGAACCTGGCCGATCATGGCGAGGCACTCCTTTGGGGCCAGCATCCTAGGATGGGCTGGTGGACAAGTCAACCGAAAGGACAGCGTGACCCGAAGCTGCGTAGATGGGGAGCAGGGTAAAATCGTCAACATGAAGTCCCGGCTCTTTCTGATCTGTGTTGTGCTCGTGCTGGCCTCTTTGGCTTTCGGTGCCCCCGCCACGATGCGACTGGATTACTATCACACCGGCAACGCTACCCAGGAGATGTTCAGCCTGGACCGCACCGTGATCGAGCCGCTGCCGTGGCCTGGAGATCCGGGCAAGGCCATTGATGACAGCAATCTCGGCCTGTATCTGTTTGAGGTCCACGACTTGGCCAGTGGAAGGCTGCTCTACTCGCGGGGATTCAACTCCGTCTATGGCGAGTGGGTGACCACCGCCGAGGCCAACTCGGCGAGCCGCACCTTCTCCGAGTCGCTGCGCTTTCCGGCTCCCTCGGCGCCGGTGAAGATTGTTTTGAAGAAGCGCGAAGAAGAGAAGTTTGTTGAAGTATGGACCACCACTATCGACCCGAAAGACAAGTTCATCGACACCTCGCGTCCGCCATCGCCCGGGCCATTGCTGGCCATACAGAAGTCGGGCGAGCCAGCGAACAAAGTGGACTTGCTCATTCTTGGCGATGGCTACACGGCCTCGGAGCGCGGCAAGTTTGAAAAAGACGCCCGCCGCTTCACTGAAATCCTTTTCTCCGCCGCACCGTTTCGCGAGCATCGTCAGGATTTCAACGTCTGGGGACTGTGTCCTGCGGCGGCCGAATCCGGCGTTTCGCGTCCCTCGGCTGGGCAGCATCGCCGCTCCCCGCTGGGCGCGACTTACGACACCTTCGACACCGAACGCTACATCCTGACCACGGAGAATCGCACCCTGCGCGACGTGGCCTCCTATGCGCCCTACGAGTTCATTGAAATTCTGGTGAACGGAAAGACGTACGGCGGCGGGGGGATCTTCAATCAGTTCGCAACGGTCGCCGCCGACAGCGAGTGGGCTCCGTATGTGTTTGTGCACGAGTTCGGCCATCACTTCGCCGCCCTGGCCGACGAGTACTACACTTCGGACGTCGCCTACGCGCCGCAAACCCGAAAGATTGAGCCCTGGGAGCCGAACGTGACCGCGCTACTCGATCCCGCCAACCTGAAGTGGAAGGACCTGGTGCAGTCCGGCACGCCGATCCCGACGCCCTGGCACAAAGAGGAATTCGAAGCCTACGAGCGCGACATTCAAACGAAGCGCCGCGAACTCCGCGCCCAGAACCGTCCGGAATCGGAGATGGACAAGCTGTTCAAGGAGGAACGCCGGAGCGAAGATGCGCTTCTGGCTTCAGAGAAGTACGCCGGGAAGGTGGGCGCCTTCGAAGGCGCCGACTACGAGGCCCACGGCTACTACCGCCCCGAGGTGAACTGCATCATGTTCACCCGGCATCCCGCTTTCTGCGCGGTCTGCAGAAGGGCGATTGAGCGGGTGATTGGGATGTATGCCGGCCGGTGATCGATGAGAAATTCCCCCGCGCGAGTGGAGAAACGTTCAGGTCCCCGCGACTGCAACCGCTCTCATGAACACGCCAGCGAGCGTTACTGGGAAATGGGGGTGTAGCGCCGACGAACGCGCTGACTCTTATCCGCGTCTTGCTGAGACGCCGGATCGATCAATTAGCGTGGGCCGGCACCAATTTCATCATCAATCTATTCAAGTGGGCTTTCACGCCAATCGTGGTGGAGTGGTTCTCGCCGAGCGTCCTGGCAGCAATGTCGTATGCCCGGCTCGCCAGCAGTTGCGCTCCCGGCAAGTCGCCCGTAGCCTCGAGGACTCGGGCCAGCATACCCATAATAGTTGCCGTTTCGGGATGCTCGAGACCACGAGCTTTTTCGCGGATACGCAGTGCGAGCCGATAGAGAGGTTCGGCCTCGGTAAATCTGCCTCTTCTGTACAGAAGCGTCGCGAGGTTGAATAAGGTCGAGCCGACGGCGAGATCCTCCGAACCGAGAGCCGCCTCGTAGATCACCAGGGCACGCCGCAGCAGCATCTCCGCTTCATCGGGATTGCCATTCTCTTCGAGCGTAACGGCGAGGTTCGCGAGGGTTAGCGCTAACGCGGGATCGTTAGGCTTCAGTATTCTCTCCTTCACACTGAGGGCTTGCCGTAACAGCGATTCGCTCCCTTTGACATCGCCCTGGGCGCGGCGAAGGAATGCGAGTGCCTCCAGTCCCGCAGCACAATTAGCATGATCCGGGCCATGTAACTTTTCCTCCAGAGACAAGGAGCGCCAGATCAGTGGCTCGGCACCCGCAAAGTTGCCCTTATCTCGGAGAAGCAGTCCTAGGCTGTGAAGTGTGGTCGCGACGAATTCGTTAGCCACGTCACCAGCGTGTTCACCAAGGACCAGAGCCCGGCGCATCTGTACTTCGGCTTCCCCGTAGTCGCGCTGTTGCCAAAGCAGCCACCCCAGGTTCCTAAGCGGAAGGGCCATGCCGGCATGATCCGGCCCCAGTTCTTTTCCTTTGATCTCAAGCACCCGCCGATACAGTGTTGCAGACTCCGCCCACTCGCCCTTGAACCGGAGCAGAGTGGCGAGGTGCTCGAGGGCCTCGGCCAGCGGAAGGGGCCGAGCCGGGCTTGATTCCTCCCCGGTTACCACTCGCCGCAGTAGCGGCTCGGCCGACGCGTAGTCTCCCTTTTCCATCAAGAGTAGACCAAGACGGCTGAGCGCAGCTGTGGTTCTCGGATCACCTGGCCCAAAAGCCTTCTCCAGGATCTCGATGGAACGGCGAAAGAATGTCTCGGCCTTCGCATGATCTTTTTTCTGCCAAAACACCTCGGCGAGGTTGCTAAGGCTGAGTGCGATGTCTGGGCTGTCTGGTTTCAGCGCTTTCTCGCGGATGGACAGCGCGCGGTAATGCAACGATTCAGCCTCATCCAACTGGCCTCCCTGGGCAAGGGTTGTCGCAAGGTTGTGCAAACTGAGCGCCAGTTCCCCTTCCTCACCGCCGACACATCTCTCACGGATGCCCAAGGCGCGGCGAAACGCGTTCACGGCCCCTTCCAGGTCGCCTTTCTCGTGCAGCCGCAAGCCGAGTTGGTTGTAGATGTCGGCCGCTCTCCAATTGTCGTCACCGTATGCCGCCGCCAGGGTGGCAAGCATCCTCCGCGTCAAGGCCACTGCCGAGTCTAGATCACCCTTCGCGCGTGACAAGTGCGCAAGCCACTCGAGGGTTGAGAGGATGTCGGGAGAGTTGTGACCAATATTTCTTTCTTGAATGGCTAGTACTCGCTGGACCAGCAGTTCGGCTCCCGGCTTATCGCCTCGTTGCATCTTGAGATGGGCCAACAGGCGCAGGTAGTGGGCGATTTCGATGGCGTCTTTCCCCTGCCGTCGCTCAGTCATCTTCACCAACTGCTGCAGAGTGTCCTCTGCCATGGCGTAGTTGCCGCTGGCGGCAAACTGCTCAGCTTGGCGGCTTAACTCTGCCTTCGGGCTCGGCTGGTTCTCCAAGAGTCGCAGAAGGAAGAGAACGAGGAAAACGAGTATAACTGATTCCATCCGGAGGACTCCTTCCTGCCTGCCAGAGGGGGACACCACTTGGTCTGCTGCTGATCTCTCACCTAGATTCTACGCGGGCAACGAACGGGAGTGAACCTGCTTGGGAAGCGCCCCCCACTCATCTGGAGCGGGATTCTACGACGCGGCGATAGCTCGTAGTCTGCCCCGCACAAACTCCACCATCTCCGCCGTTACATACTCCGGCGGGCGGATGTAAAAGACCGGCCGTCCCGCCAGCGGCTTGAGCGAAATTCCCTGCCAGGCAGCTTTGCTCGCGCCTTCCTTGGGCCCCTGCAGAATCACCCCATCCGCCCGATCCAGAAACTCCTTCGCCGACTTCTTGAAGTCTGCCGTAGCCGGATCGAGCACCGTCAGATAAATGTCCGGGCGCAGGAACTTTAAAATGCTGTTCGATTCCAAAATCACATTCTCCGCCTCGGCCAGCCGCTGGCGAATCGTGGGCATCGCCTCTGCCAGGCGGCCTTGCTCCGTGCGCACCCACCACGCACGTGCCGCACCGGCTGCGAGAAAGCGCGAGCTATCCGAATCCCCTGTCCAGTTCTTTTCTTCCGTCACCGCCCAGGTGTGATCGTTGGTTGCGCAGTCACACGGCTGGCCATCGGCCGAGCAGATTCCGTGGCCGTACTGCGTGATCTTCAGCGCGGTCCAGTTGTATTCCCGCAGGGCGGCAATCAAACCGGCGACCACGCTGGTCTTGCCCACGCTCCGGGAATGTCCGCCCACGACGACGATCGCCATCTATTCCTTCTTGGCTTCCCTTTTGGCCAGACGAGCCAGCACCGCCAACTCCTTCAGATACTCGCCTATCGGGCGCGCCGGAGTCCCCCAGAACACTATGCCCTTGCCGCGGATGACCTTCTTGCTGGGAATGCCGCTTTGCGCCCCCAGAATGGCGCCATCTTCGATGCGCACGTGGTCGGCGATACCCACCTGCCCGCCGATGATCACATTCTTCTCCACCACCGCGCTGCCGGAGAGCCCGGTCTGCGCAGCGATCACCACGTCTTCGCCGATCTGCACGTTATGGCCCACGTGCACCAGGTTGTCAATCTTCGTTCCCCGGGCGATGCGGGTCACATCCAGCGCGCCCCGATCTACGGTGGCGTTGGCCCCGATCTCCACATCATCCTCGATTTCCAGCCGCCCCACTTGCGGGAACTTCTCATAGCGGCCAGTCGCCTGATCGCGCACGTAGCCGAAACCGTCGCTGCCCAGCACCGCGCCGGCATGAACAATCACACGATCGCCCAGCCGCGCGCCCGCATAGACGGTCACGTTGGGATACAGCTCGCAATCGCTCCCAATCTTTACCCGCGCCCCAATCACGCAGCCTGGGCCGACGTGCGTCCGGTCGCCAATCTCCGCGCCTTCACCGACCACAACTCGTTCTCCGACCGAGACCCCCTTCCCCAGCCGCGCCGAGGGATGCACGATCGCTGTCGGGTGGATGCCCTCAACGCTCTTCACCGTCTCCGCAAACAGCTGCGCCGCCCGCGCAAACGCCAACCGCGGCTGCGCACACACCAGCAACGGTTTCGTAGCCCTTCCCGCCGCGAACTCTCCCGCAATCACCGCTCCCGCTCTGGAACGCAGGGCCGCGTCGAGATTCTTCTCGTCCTCGACGAACACCAGGTCTCCGGCTGTGGCGAATTGAACGCTGGCGATTCCGCTGACCTCGACATTGCCGTCCCCCACCACGGCGCCCTGCACCAGCCTGGCTATCTCTTTTAGTGAGCGTTTCATGGCACCTTTGTATACGTTCACGCAAGGAAAGAAAAGCACGGGGCCAGAGTGTTGTGATGGAACGGAAGATCTTCTGGATTGTCTTTATCGTGTTGGGCCTGGTGGCAGATTTCGTGCTCCCCATCTGGTGGGCGCTGGTTGCCACCATTCCGATCGCCTTCGTCAGCTGGTGGGTCGCCTACCGCAGCGACTGGTTTTGAACGCTGGGAGCTGGTCACTCAGTACAGCCCCGGCTCGCCTTCTGGCCTTGTCTTCCACCGCCGGTGCACCCATAGCCACTGGTCAGGATAGCGCCGGACATAGTCCTCAATGATTCTGGTAAACATCGCCGTGTTCGCCACCACATCCTCTTCGGTGTTGGCCGTCCTCAACAGTTTGACGGCCGGATCAAAGCGCAGCCGGTATTTGCGCAGCACAGGGTCCCAGATGGTGAACGTGGGCACGACGGCGGCCTCGGTGCGCAGCGCGATCCTGGCCAGGCCGCTCGCGGTGCATGCGGGAATGCCAAAGAAATCCACGAATACCCCCTGCGGCGGCGTCATGTTGGTGTCCATGAGGATCCCCACCACTTCACCCGCCTTCATGGCTGACAGCAACCCACGGACAAAGTTGTCCTTGTCCACCGTAGAGTTGCCGTGCATCGTGCGGTAGTGGCGCATGAGCCGGTCGAGATATGGATTGTCCAGGGCCCGCATCACGATGTGCAACGGATGCCCATGCAGCGAGTGCACAAACGAAGACAGTTCCCAGCCGCCAAAGTGCGCCGTCAGGAAAAGCACGCCTTTACCACCGGCGAAGGCCCGTTCAAAGTTCTCGAAGCCGTCGTACACCACGACCCTGCCCACGTTCTCGCGGGTGTACTTGGGAAACAGGCATACCTCGGCCAACTGACGCCCCAGCGAGGTAAACACGCCGCGCAGGATTCGCCGGTGTTCGCGCCGGGACTTCTGGGGCAACGCCATGCCCAGGTTGCGCATGCCGACGCGGCGCAGGCGCGCATGCAGGAGGTAGACGATCCAGGCCAGGGAAATGCCTGCGGCCCGGGCCAGCGGCCGCGGCAGCGCGCCCACCACTTTGATGATCAGCCAGACCGGCGCATACTCGAGTCGCTGGCGCATAGACGAAGTTGCGAGGGTAGCATCTCAGGCCTTACGCGGAGAAGCCGGGCCCATCAAAAGCTGCCGCCTGAAGGCGCGAATCCCCCGTGCGCTTCAGGACACGCCTGAAGGCTTGCCCCGATGCGAGCCCCTGTAGGAGTGTGCGATGACGGCATCGGCGCTGCCCATTGCCTCATGCCACCCGACTACTTGCTGGCCGCGGACTTGGCCCACTTGGCTAAGGTACTCAGGAACGGATAGGCATTGGCCGGAGCGTCCACAGCGCCGGTCAGCGAAGTCTTAAACGGCACCATGCGCCCGTAAAACTCCCGGGTGCTGCTCTTGTCCTGCTTGACCACCGCCCCATTCAGCTCCAGTCCCGCAAAAACGCCACGGGAGCGGGAATAGCTCAGCACCTGGGCGCGCAGCTTCCAGTCGGTGTTGGCGGATGCATGCCGGCCGACCGGCCCCGCCGCCACGCTGGCATCGGCGCCCAATTTGAACTTGCTGGAGAGCAGGTTCTTCATGCCCTCGTTGTTCATGATGAGCATCACCAGGTCGACCGCCTGGCCACCGATCTGCAGGCCGAAGCTGCCGCCCGTGACCACAAAGAACGCCGGCGCGCTCCACCCTTTCGGAGTCCGGCAGCTGGCCACGCCGCGTCCATAGCGGGCGCCCACGATGAAGCCGCCATTCAGCATGGTGGGCACCACTGCCACACACTCGGCTGACGCCAGCACGTCTTCGGGAATGCCCTGGTCGGGCGCGCTCTGGATCTCATCCAGCACGGTCGCTGCCGCCTTGACCCGGTCTTCCGCCTTGCTTTCGTTCTCGTCCGCGGCGCATGCCGCCATCGCCAGACAGACCACCATCCCCAGAATCAGAAGTCTTCTCATTTCTCCTCTGCTTTCCTGAAAATCAGATCATGCCCTGGAATTTGAATGCTCCTGATTCTAAAGGATTCTCCTGAGGAAAAAAGAGTTGTTCGCCGGCGGTCGTTCTTGAGGGTTCACAACCCGGGCTTGTAGAGGACAAAAATTCGGGGTTGGCGGCAGCGACCCTAAAGTCTCCACTCCCAACCCCGTCTCCCAGGTTCTGTGGTAGGTGAGCGCAGTATGCGGTAGGGGTGGGAAAGGGACAAGATTACCCAGGTCATTGTACTAAGGTAACTAGACGGCTCTTGCGGGAGGCCCCGGCTCCAGCCATGTCGTTTTCGACGGCCCCCAAATGCTGGGCGTTGGCCCTTGAGGATGCCGCCTACTTCGCCGTGACCAGCGAGTGAGTGATGGCGTGCACCGAGAGGGCGATGCGGTTCTGCACTCCCACCTTGCGCATCAACTTGGCCACGTGCGCTTTCACCGTGCGCTCTTCGATGCCGAGGGCAGCGCCAATTTCCTTGTTGGAGCGCCCGGCCACCAGCATCTCCAGCACTTCCTTCTCGCGATCGGTAAAGGTCACGCGGCCGGCGGGGAAGATGCGGCCCGGCGCGGAGCTCACCCGCTCGATGAACATGGAAAGCACCCGGCGCGGGGCCCAGACCGAACCCTGGTTTACCACCCGGATGGCCTGCACAAACTCGGCCGGTGAGGCGGCCTCGTCTACATAACCTTTGGCGCCCGAAGCAATGGCTTTCAAAATGGTTTCTTCGTCCATGCCCGAACCGGTCACGATGATGCGGAGATCGGGCCGGGTCGCCTTCAGACTGGCCATCACATCGAACAGGTTCTGGCCGCTGCGGTTGCCCAACAGGATCAGATCAATGCCCTGTTGCACGCCGATATCGGGTAGTGAGGCGGAGATCAGTTCGAAATCGGATTCCGAGTCGAACAACGCTCGAAATCCCACGAAGCGCAGGGGATCGCTTTCCACCACTGCTATGCGGATGACTGGCTTTCTTGCCGGTGCAGTTCCTGATTTCATAGCTTTCCTATGGGTGAACCTGCGGCTAGCATAGCTGCAATCCCTGAGGTTGCAAAGAGTTGGTAACGAATGGGAATTACCGCGGTAACATGGGAAGCATCTAACGTCAAGGGGACAGCAAACTCATGAAAATACACACAAGCTTAGTCATCCCAGTGGTGGCGTTCCTGCTCGCGGGCGCATGCCTTGTCCCCGCCCAAACGGCTTACCAGCCAAAGTTTCCCGGAGACCCGGCCCGCTCCGAGTCCGAAGCCGCTGCCCTGGGCTACATGCGCACCGTGCTGCGGGCCCAGCGCGAGTACAAGAAAAAGCACGATCACTACGCCCCTACCCTGGCCGACCTGGTCCACACCGGTTCCTTCACCCGCAGGATGGTGAATACCGAGCGCGGCGAATACACCGTCGGTTTCCGCTCCCACAAGGACGGTTTTGATCTCACCTTGACGCCCAAGCAGCTCGACGCCGAGCATCGCTCTTTCTATGCCGACGAGGATGGGATAATCCACGCCGACGAGGAGAAAGCCGCAACCCAGACTTCGCCCGTGGTGAAGTGACCTGATCTATCCCGTGGACGGCGTCCTCGCCCGTCCCCTCGTGCCTAGTGTCCCGGGTTGATCTCGGCCGCCCTCCCATCGTGGTATGTGATACTGAGCGGCTTTCCTCCATTGGGATAATTCACCGTTTTCACGGCCGGATCGCTCGACCTATCCGGAATCCCCATGCCAATGGCAAAGTCCGCCTGCAGTTCGTTCATCCCCGGCTTCACTTCGTGTTTCCCGATCGCCTCCCACACATCCGCCGGCCAATGCTTGTAGAGGTCGTGCGGGTCCTGGATGTAGAGCATTTCGTCGGAGTAAATCCGGTAATCCGTCCCTTGCGCCGAGCCGATCGGGAAGGCATAGGTATTCCCGTCTTTGACGAAAACGGCCATGACCTGGCGCAGCCCTGGAGCGCCCGGCGCCACGTCGGTGATCACATCCTTGATCTCCAGTTTCTCGATCGGCAGGAGCAGCCCGGCCTCGTGGGCAAAGTCAACGTGATGGCGCGCCGGGTCGTAACGATAATAGGTGTAGCGGTAGCCCTCCTTCACCCACACCGGCTGCTGCGTCAGTTGCCGCGCCGATTTCAGGTCATAGGGGTAGAGCTTTTTGGGAATAACGTAATAGTCCGGGTTGAGGGGTGGCGGCTGGTTCTTGACCTGTTCGATTTTGCTGACGCGGCGCTCGTAAACGATGTATGCCGCCCGCACGCCGGCAATCCCAATGGCCAGCGCCAGCACGAATTGAATCTTCTGCTTTACTCCGGGGTTGATCTGCATCCGCCTAACCTTAGCAGAAGGCCGGCGCTTGGAACATTGCGTTCACGCCTGAGTTCCGTGCACCTTTCCTCCAGCCCGTGAGGTAGACTTAACAGTGGGATGAGGGGGCCGCTCGACCGACTGCACGGATCGGGAGGAAAAGAACCATGCCAACCGTCACGGAGGAAGAAGTCCTAAGCGCCCTGAAGCAGTGTTATGACCCGGAGATCCCCGTGAACATCGTGGATCTGGGGTTGATCTACGGCGTCCACTTTCAAGCCGCAGCAGACGGCGACCAAGATGTCACCATTGAGATGACCTTGACTGCGCAGGGCTGCCCGGCGCACGTCATGATTGGAGAACAGGTCAAGGCGAGAGTCGAACAGCTGCCCGGCGTCCGTAATGCGACCGTCAACGTGGTCTGGAACCCACCCTGGACCCCCGAGCGCCTCAGCGCCGACGCCAGAAAACAGCTGGGTATCGAGTAACCGCGCGCGTGGCGCGGCCACCCCTACCCGCGATCTCTTGCTTGTCAGTCTGCGCCGTGCATTACCAGGAGCCCATTTCGTCCAGCGCCGCGCGTCCACGCTCCTGCGCGAATTTCGCCAGACGCTCCCCCGCGCGTGACGCGACTTCCACAAATCGGGTGCCGCGCTCCACGTAGTCCGGCAAGCTCTCCCGGAACCGGGCAAACTCCTCCGGATACTCCGATGCCAGCGTGGCCAACCCCACACCAGCGAGAATGATGCCCGCAGGCCACTTGCGCTTCAGCAACAGCACCGCACTCGCTCCCAGCGAAACCCCCAGCACCGCCCGCTTCCAGTTTTCCATTCCCAGTCTCCGCTCGGAGGAATTATAAAAGAGGGCTCAAGCCCGCGGGTTGATGCCCCGCGGATTCACCTCGGAGGCTGCTGATGCTGAAATCCCGCTGCACCGCGTTGATCTCTGCGGTGGTCCTTTGTTCGATTTTGTCTGTTGCCCAGACCAAGCCTCGCGCCCGCGACCTCGGCGTCCCGTTCGACGGTACCCCTGGTCCTTTCAACGCCATCACCGACGTCAAGGGCGTCGAGGTCGGCCACACCACCCTGATTTCAGGAGAAGGCCCGCTTAAGGTCGGGGTTGGACCGGTGCGCACCGGGGTCACCGCCATCCTGCCCCGCGGCAAGAACTCGAACGACGCCGTTTTCGCCGGATGGTTCACCCTCAACGGCAACGGCGAAATGACGGGCACCACTTGGGTGGACGAATCCGGCTTCCTGGATGGCCCGGTTATGATCACCAACACCCACAGCGTCGGCGTGGTGCGTGACGCGGTCATCGCCTGGAAGGTGAAGCACGGCGCACCCGATCCCGAAGGCTACTGGTGGTCGCTGCCGGTGGTGGCTGAAACCTGGGATGGCTACTTGAACGACATCAACGGTTTTCACGTCAAGCCGGAGGATGCCATGCATGCGCTCGACAGTGCGCACGGCGGCCCCGTCGAAGAAGGCAATGTGGGTGGCGGCACTGGCATGATCTGCAACGAATTCAAGGGTGGGATTGGCACTGCCTCCCGCGTGCTCGATTCCAAACAGGGTGGCTACACCCTTGGCGTGCTGGTGCAGTGTAATTACGGACAGCGCAACCAGCTGCGCATTGCCGGGGTTCCGGTCGGCAAGGAGATCCCTGAGCACACAGTTTGGAACCAGGACGTTGGCTCTATCATCGTGGTCGTCGCCACCGACGCCCCGCTGATTCCCACACAGCTCAAGCGCGTTGCCAAGCACGTGGCTCTGGCATTGGGACGCGTCGGCAGCTATTCCTCCGATGGCTCAGGTGACATTTTCATTGCCTTTTCCACCGCCAACCCCGGGGCAGCCGTCTCCAAAGGCCCGCACCTTATCACCATGTTGCCGAACGACGATCTCGACCCGATCTTTCTGGCCACGGTGCAAGCCACCGAAGAGGCTGTGGTGAATGCCATGATCGCCGCCGAAACCATGACCGGAGTCAACAATCGCACGGTGATCGCGCTCCCCCACGATCGCCTGCGCGAGGTGCTGAGGAAATACAACCGGCTCAATGCGCCGTAGCACTGCAGCCGGGCTGTTGAACTCGGCCTTTGGGGTCAGCGCCTCAACGCTAATGCCGAGGGATTTTGAATGAATGGAGGGCTATAGGCGCCGGAGGCGAACCCTACTGCAACGCCGCCTGGGTCAGCTTGACCGCGCAGCGGGCGTTGTTGCAGGTGCCCACAGTCACCGTGGTGAGCGTGCTGAAATACACGCTGGAGGCCTGCGCCGCAGTGCTGTTGTTATCGATGATCACGCCGCTGATGCCGCCCCGGTAATTCACGAAATTAAGCGCAGCGGTGACTGAGCCGCCGCTGATGTCATTGGTGATGATGTACCCATTGACCGGATCCACCAGCCCGCTGATCAGCAGGTCGTGATGCCCCGCTTGCCCTCCCAGATTAAGGTTCGGATTGTAGAACTCGTTGTAGGGAGTGCAGGCCACACCGGGTGCATTGACGCGCTGCAGCAGGTTGGTCGGGGTGGAATTCATCACTGGATACGAAGTAAATCCGATCCAGTAATGGTACGGGGTTGCATCCCCCGGCCCGGTGCCACATAAGAACAGCTCACCCGTGCTGGGGTCGTCGCCCCAGTAGTTGTTGTCGAACGTTCCGCTGTGCAGATCAACGCCGCTACCCAGGCCCACACTGCCTCGCCCCACATGGACTCGTACCAGGCCGGTGAGGTCCTGGTTCATCTGCGCCACCACCGCGCTGGCGCCCGGGGTCCCGTCATTGCCGGAAAACACAAAGATTTTCTGGCTGGCGCCGCTGGCATCCAGGATCACCGAATCGGGTATTCCGAAGGCCCCGCCGCTGGCGGTGCACGGACTCGGGGTGCCGGTGCGTCCCGGCGGGTTTGTGGTCGTGCAACCGCCCCCGCCGATCATGATCGGGCCGGCAAAAAGGCTGGGAGTCGATCCAGACGCATTGATCACCCAGACCTCGCCCAGTTGGTCCGCCACAAACAACCTTCCGTTCGGGCTGTTATAAACCGGACCGTTCGGCTTGGGCTGAGCGCCACCGGTGCCCGCGACCGGAAGGGTGAAAGTCCAATCCACGGTGGGATTGCTGTTCAGCGCGCAGCTGAATACGCAACTGATGCGGTAGATCTTGCCATCATCACTGGCCACGAACGCCTTGTCGGTAGCATAGTCCACCCAGGGCGACGCCAGGCTCGCCGTGGCCGTAGTGGAGAAAGCTACCGTCTTTAAGCAATTGCTGGCGGCCGTGCAGTTCGGGGGTACAATAAGGGTCCTAGCCCGGTTCACTGTCCCCTGCCCTGCGACCCAGGTCAGCACATGAAACCGCGCCGAGTTGGCCGCGCTTTCCACGTACGCGATTTTCTTGCCGTCCAGCGAAATCACGGCCGCCGTTAACACCGCACCACCCGCTACCGTCGTCCCGTTGTATGCCCAATTCACGTTTGGGTTCGTGCCACACAAACCCGACGGGTTGCCGCTGTATAGCCGGTTAAACCCCACCAGATTGGCCTGGCCGTTGTTGGCTCCCGCGACGTTCAAGGGAAACACGACGAAGTCCCCTGTGCAATCCGGATCGCCGTTCACGTTGAAGCTGAACTTGGCGGGAAACATGTTGGCCGCCACGTTGCCGTTGCCCAGGTTCACACTCCAATCAATCTTGATGTTCTTTCGATCGGTGCCGCCACCTCCGTCGATCCGCTTGCGAGTAAGCGGCCCCAAAGGCTCTGCCGGCCCATCGCCCGGGTCGTCCCGGCGGAGGTTGACCAGGTTGCGATCCGCGAGCTGAAAGAGAATGCGTGGCTCCGCCTGAGCGGCTCGCAGGTTCTCCGCTTCCAGTCCGCCGCTGACGACGATGTGGTGGGAGGTCCAATCCAGGACCCGTCCAACGTGCTGCTGCGGAAGCTGGCGCGACGGCTGGGCCGCGGCCGCTGCCAGGCAACACGCCACGAACACCATCACCTGCAGGTGACGCATGGCGATGGATATAGAGCCTCGCTGAAGGCCGAGGAGCCGCAATTTCAACATTAAGTAATTTTAAGGTGAGTCGCGGGCCGGTCCTCGTTACTGTCGGGCAGTACGTATTCACTTAGGTAATTGCCGCGAGGGTACATCCGTACCCACCGATTCCGTGGCGGGTTTGGGAAGAAACACTCCCAAGAAGGGTCTACTCGGTACCCGGTACTTGGTGCTTGCTAGGCGTGCGCCGGCTGGGTGACTTCCTGCAATGCGTTTGCAAAGGCGCCGACCGCCCGATCGATCTGGGCACGGGTGATGATCAGGGGCGGCTGGAAGCGGATCACGTTGCCATAAACCCCTCCCACCCCCACCAGCACGCCCTGGCGAAGCAAGGCGTCGCGAATCGCCTCCGCCTCCGAGGTGGCGGGTGTCAACTTCTCATCTTTCACTAATTCGACACCAATCATCAGGCCGGCGCCGCGAACCTCCCCGATGAGCGGGTTCTGCTTCTGCAGTTCGCGTAGCTTGGCCATGGCGTAGTTGCCGGTCTCGGCCGCGTACGCGGGAAGATTCTCTTTCTGCATGAACTCGATATTGGCCAGCGCCGCCGCACAGGAGATGGGATTGCCACCAAATGTGGAGAGATGGTCGCCGGGTTTGAAAGCCGCCGCGATCTCCGGCCGGGTGGTAAACGCGCTCAACGGGAAGCCATCGGCAATGCCCTTCGCCGTGACCAGGATGTCAGGCTCCACTCCGTAATACTCGATGGCGAACATCTTGCCGCAGCGGCCAAAGCCCGACTGCACTTCGTCAGCGATGAAGAGAATCCCATGCTGGTCGAGGACCTTCTTCACCTCTTTGAAGTAGTTCGGCGGCGGCACGATGATGCCGCCTTCGCCCATCACTGGTTCGGCGATGAACGCCGCCACATCGCCGGAGGTCGTGAAGCGGATGACGTCTTCAATGGCCCGGGCACACTGCCGCCCGCACTCTTCCGGATCGCTGCGCCATTGCGAGCGGAAAGCGTAAGGAGCCGGAGCAAACGTGACCCCGGGAGCATATGGGCCGCCGCGCTTCTTGCGTCCCATGTTGCCGGTGACGCTGAGCGCGCCCCAGGACCGTCCATGAAAACTGGCGTGCAGCGCGATGAACTCGTGCTTGCCGGTATAGAGCCGCGCCAGCTTGAGCGCGCCCTCGATGGCCTCCGCGCCGCCGTTGCCGAAGAAAGTCTTGGTCAGGCCCCGAGGGGCGATATGAGCGAGTTTTTCCGCCAGGTCTGCCACCGGCTGCACGTGGTAGATGTAAGACGAGCAGTGGACCAGCTTGTCCATCTGCGCCTTGGCCGCGGCGATGACCTGTGGATTGCCGTGGCCGGCATTGACCACCGAAATGCCAGCGAAGCAGTCAAGATATTCCTGGCCGTTGATGTCGGTGACGGTCACGCCGCTGGCATGGTCAATAACGACCGGGACCACCGACTTCATGAAGCCGGTCATCACGTAGTCTTTGTATTTCTGAACCGTGTCCGCCATGAATATCCCTCCCAATGGAGCGGAGCCTGGAGTCCCGCGCAGCGGACTTCAGGCGGAGTCGAAGGATCCCTACGCAGCCACGCCAGGAGAGGTGCGCCAAGGCATCCTCCCCGAGACACCCGTCAGAACTTCCGCGAATGCTCCCTCGCCCAGCGCTCGATCACGACTTTCTTCTCAGTGTAGAACTCCACCGCGTCGCGCCCCTGGCCGTGCATGATGCCGAAGAAGCTGTCCTTCCAGCCACTGAACGGAAAATACGCCATGGGGGCGGCCACGCCGATGTTGATTCCGATGTTCCCAGCTGGTGCCTCGTAACGAAACCTCCTCGCCGCCGAACCGCTCGAAGTGAACAGCGACGCCTGGTTCCCATACGCGCTGCGCTCGAGAAACGCCATCGCTTCGTCCATATCCTCGGCATGCACCAGGCTCAGCACCGGACCAAAGATCTCCGTGTCGGCCAGTTCGCTGGTAGCCGCCACCCCATCCAGCACGGTCGGCTTCACGAAGTTGCCCGCCTCGTACTTCGGAATCCGCGCGCCCCGCCCGTCAAGCAGCACCTTGGCCCCCTGCTTCTCCCCAACGCCAATCAACGACTCGATCCGCGATTTGCTCTGCGGCGTGACCACCGGCCCCATCTGTACACCGTCATCCAGGCCGTTTCCCACTTTCAGCTTGGAAGCAGCCTCGGTAATGGAATCGCGAAACACCTTCTGCGCCTCGCCGACGGTGACCGCCACCGAGACTGCCAGGCAGCGCTGCCCGGCGCAGCCGAAGGCGCTGTCAGAGATAATCTGCGTGGCCATCTGCATGTCGGCATCGGGCAGAACGATGACGTGGTTCTTCGCGCCCCCCTGGC
This sequence comes from Terriglobales bacterium, assembly GCA_035542575.1. Lineage (GTDB taxonomy): Bacteria > Acidobacteriota > Terriglobia > Terriglobales > Acidobacteriaceae > JAIQET01. Next base: position 28,571 of record DATKLE010000099.1, read on the forward strand.
ACTGCGCCCGCTTGCCATTGGCTCCGGCCCGCGCATAGACGTACTTGGCAACTGGGGTTGACCCCACAAAGCTGATCGCCCGCACCTTGGGATGATCAAGCAGGGCGTCAACCGCGGCCTTGCCGCCGTTTACCAGGTTCACCACGCCTTTGGGCAACCCACATTGGTCGAGCAACTCAAACGCCCGGTGCATGGTCAGCGGCACACGCTCGGAGGGCTTCAGGATGAAGCTGTTCCCGCAAGCAATCGCGTAAGGAAGAAACCAGAACGGAATCATCCCGGGAAAATTGAACGGGGTGACCGCTGCCACCACGCCCAGCGGCTGCCGGATCATGGTCTCGTCAATGCCACGGGCAACGTCTTCCAGGTTGTAGCCCTGCATCATGGTGGGAATGCCACAGGCGACTTCGACGTTTTCGATCGCGCGGCGCAGTTCGGCCTTCGCTTCGGCGAAAGTCTTGCCGTTTTCCATGGTGATGGTGCGCGCGAGTTCGTCGATGTGATCTTCGAGAAGCTGCTTCAGCTTGAACAGCGGCTGGATGCGGTCTTCCGGAGGAGTGCGCCGCCATTCGGGATAAGCAGCAGCAGCCGCTTCGACGGCACGCCCGACCTCGGCAGCCTCCGCCAGCGGCACCCGCGCCAGAACCTCACCGGTGGCGGGATTGACCACGTCTTGCCAGGAAGTGGCAGTCGAGTCCGTCCACCGGCCATCGATGTAGTGCGTGAGCTTCGTCAAGGTTGCAGCTGCAACACTCATGTAGGTAATACCTTCCGTTGGCAACAGGATTCCTCCGTGTCCTTTGTGTCCTCTGTGGTTCATGGTTTTTCTTTCACCACAAAGGACACGAAAGCGCACGAAGGGAATCAGGCCGGCTGAGCCGCCAGGACGCCCTTCTTCTCCGCGACGTGCGCCAGTGCCGCTTCCAGCACGTCCAATGCCTCGTCCATTTGGGCGTTGGTAATTACTAACGGCACCAGCAGACGAATTACGTTGCCGTACGATCCCGCGGTAATAGTCACCAGCCCGTGCTCGTAGCAATACTGCGCGACTTGCTTGGTTTCCTCGTCCGCAGGCTGCCGCGCGTCCCGCGAGCGCACCAGTTCCAGCGCCTGCATGGCGCCCAAGCCGCGCACTTCGCCGATCAACTCCCAGCGACTCTGCCACCGCTCCGCCCGTTCGCGGAAGCGATCGCCCAGCTCGTTGGCCCGGGCCGCCAGGTTGTCGCGCTGAATGATGTCAATCACCGCCAGCGCCGCCTCGCACGCCGCGGGGTTCCCGCCAAACGTCCCGCCCAGCGCGCCCACTCCGGGAGTGTCCATGATCTCCGCGCGCCCCGTCACCGCCGCCAGCGGCAAGCCTCCGCTCAGCGACTTCGCCGTCACGATAATGTCCGGCGTGAGGGCGAAGCGGTCGCAGGCAAACATGGAGCCGGTGCGCCCAAACCCCGTCTGCACCTCGTCGGCGATCACAACGATGCGGTGCTTGTGACAGATCTCGGCCAGGATGGTGAAGAACTCCGCCGGCGGAGTAATAAATCCGCCCTCGCCCATGATCGGCTCGACGATGACCGCGGCCACAGACTCTGCTGCCACTACCCGCTTGAACGCGTCCTCGATGTGGCGGGCGCAGTGCATCTCGCACTGCGGATAGGTCAAACTGTAGGAGCAGCGGAAGCAATAGCCGAACGGCACGCGATACACGTCGCCGGGAAACGGCTCGAATCCTGCCTTGTAAGGATGCGTCTTGCTGGTCACCGCCATCGCCATGTAGGTGCGCCCGTGGAATGCATCTTCAAAGCACAGGATTGCCGGGCGTCTTGTGTACGCACGCGCAATCTTGATCGCGTTCTCGACTGCCTCCGCCCCGGAGTTCACCAGCAGCGTCTTCTTGGCAAAGCGCCCGGGCGTGATCATATTCAGCCGTTCGGCCAGATGCACGTAGCTCTCGTAGGGCAGCACGTTGAAGCTGGTGTGCAGGAAGCGGTCCAGTTGCCTGCGCACCGCCGCGACTACATCGGGTGCACGATGCCCCGTGTTCACGCAGCCGATGCCGCCGGCAAAATCAATCAACCGATTGCCGTCTACGTCTTCGACCACCACGCCTTCGGCCTTGGCGACGAACACCGGCGTGGCGTGGAACGCGCCCTGCACAACAGCGGCGTTGCGTCGCTGCATCAACTCCTGCGAGCGCGGGCCCGGAATATTCGTGCGCAGATGAATAGTTGCCATCGGAAAGCTCTCTTTGGTCGAAAATCAGTTCCCGGTTCTCAGTTCCCGGTTCTCAGTACCAGCCAATCGGGGCTTCATTAAGGTTGATGTGCACTTGCTTCGTTTCGAGATATTCCTCAATCCCCCACGGCCCCAGCTCCCGTCCAAAGCCGGATTGCTTGTAGCCCCCCCAGGGCGCCTCAACGTAGGTGGGCTGCATGTGGTTCACCCAGACGATGCCCGCACGCAAGGCCTTCACCGCGCGGAAGGCTTTGAAAATGTCACGCGTCCAGACAGCCGCCGCCAAGCCGTAAGGCGAATCGTTGGCAATCTTCACCGCGTCTTTTTCATCCTCGAACGGGATGACCGCGGCGACCGGGCCGAAGATTTCTTCGCGGGCGATGCGGGCGCTGTTGTCCACATCGTAGAAGATCGTCGGCTCGACATAGTAGCCCTTGGTAAACTTTTCCGCCCGCCCGCCGCCGATCGCCACCTTGGCTTCCTTCTTGCCCAAGTCCTGATAAGACCGCACCCGGTCGTACTGCTCCTTGCTCACCAGCGGCCCCATCTTGGTGTCGCGATCGAGTGGCGCGCCCAGTTTGATGTTCCTGGCCTTCGCGGTCATCGCGTCCACAAACTTCTTGTAGATCGGCTTCTGCACCAGGATGCGGCTGCCCGCGGAGCAGACTTCTCCCTGATTGATGAACACGCCAAACAGCGCGCCGTCAATCGCCGCCTCAAAATCGGCGTCCGCGAAGAAAATGTTCGGCGACTTGCCGCCCAGTTCGAGTGTGACACGCTTCACCGTATCGGCGGCCATCTTGACGATGACCTTGCCCACGGCGGCGCTGCCCGTGAATGCGATCTTGTTGACCTCCGGGTGTTGCACCAGGGGAGCGCCGCAGGTTTCGCCAAAGCCGGTGATGACGTTTACTACCCCCGGGGGCAGGCCCACGTCGGCCAGCCACTGCGCCATCTCCAGCGCGGTGATTGGCGTCTGCTCGGCGGGTTTCAGCACACAGGTGCAGCCCGCTGCCAGCGCCGGGGCCAGTTTCCACGCGGCCATCAGTAAGGGATAGTTCCAGGGGATGATCTGGCCCGCAACCCCGATCGGCTCCTTCAGCGAGAGACTCAGCGCGTTGTCAGGAACCGGGTTGACGTGTCCGAGGATCTTGGTCGCGAGGCCGCCGTAATATTCGAAGCAGGTGGAAACGTCGGCGATGTCGTACTCCGCCTCGACGATCGGCTTGCCGCAGTTGCGCGCCTCCAGTTCCGCCAGCTTCGCCGCGTTCTGGCGAATCTTGTCGGCCAGGCGAAAGAGCACGCGCCCCCGCTCCTGCGCGGTCGTCGAGGCCCATGGGCCTTCATCGAAGGCCGCGCGCGCCGCGGCCACAGCCCGGTTCACATCTTCGGCGTTGGCGTCGGGAACTTGCGCGATCACTTCTTCCGTCGCCGGGTCGGTCACCGCGAAGGTCTTGGTCGACTTGCTGTCCACCCACTCGCCGTTGATGTACATCTGGTAGGTCTTCACGTCCGCCTTCACTCCACCGGGCATAGATACCTCCTGGTTCGCTTCGGACAGCCGAAGCGGCTGTCCCTACGTGGACCTTGCCGCGCCAACGTGTTCAACCTGGCCAGGCTGCGGCGTTTTCATGCGGCCATAGACGAAAAAGAAAAACATGGCCAGGGCGATGAACCCCAGCGTGATGCCAAACATCGTGACCTCATACTTCCAAAGCGAAGTGATCTGCTTGGCGGGGAAAAACGCGACGATGATCGCCAGGGTCGTAGTCACCAAACCCGCAACGCCGGCAAAGACCAATGTTCGCCGGCCGTAGCGCCCGCCTTCGAGAGAGCCCCGCCAAGCAAACTTCAGCAAGGCGCCAAACACATAGAGGAACGGAATGAGTTGGAGCACGACGGCAGCCGACAGCATTTTCTGGAACGCTTCCTGCACGCCGCCCGAGAGTGTGAAGTTCAGGACGATCAAGACCAGGGAAACCAAACCCTGTACGATCAGCGCCACATGTGGTGTTGCGTATTTCGGATGCACCTTCCCCATCGCCGCTGGCATGTAAGAGTCGAGGCCAGCGACAAAGGGAATTCGCGCCGAGCCACCCATCCAGGCCGAGCCGATGCCGGCAATCGAAATGCTGAGCATGACGGCAAACGGCGCAACCACCCATGCGACGCCAACCTCGGACGCCATATGGCTTACACCCTGCACAATGCCTTGCAGTACACTGATGTCGTTCTTCCCGATCGCGACCAGCAGCGTCAGCGTGGCACCGATATACAGCGCGCCCGAAATAATGCCGCCCCATGCCACGGCGCCGGGCAAAGTCTTCCGCGGATCGCGAATCTCATCGCCCATCACCGAAGCCAGTTCCAATCCCACCAACCCGAAGCAGATCACACCGAAAGAATTCAGCACGAACTTGGGATCTGCGGGGATCTGAAATTCGGCCGCAGTTACCGTGGTGCCAAAGCGGACCCAGACCGTTGCCCCTAGAACGATCAGCACCGCCGCGGCCACAAAGGTTCCCATGCCGCCGACGTTGTTCAACCACTTGCCTACGCCAAGACCGACAATGTTCAGTATCGTCAGGAACGCAAGCAGTGCCACCGAGGCCACCATGGCGAAATTCTTGCTGTCGGCCAAGTCTGCATGCCGCGGCCCGAGCGCGAACACCGACACCCCGACGAAATACAGCATCACCGTCGGCACGTACAGCATGTTGTTAGTCCAGTAGCACCAACCGGAGAGGAAGCCGTGGAAGTCTCCGAACACTTCCTTGGCCCACAAGTAAACGCCGCCTTCTCCCGGATAGCGGTGGGCCAGCTCGATGACAGCGATCCCCTGCGGCCAGAAGAACAACACCAGAGCGATGATCCACAGCCACACCGTCACGCCGCCGTTGGCTGCGATCGACGGCACCACGTTCAGGTTGAACACCGCCACCACAAACAGCAGCACCAGGTCCCAGCGTCCCAGGACGCGCTTGAGGTGGGGCTGCTGTTGGCCGTTGTCCATGTGGTGTTAGTAGACTTGTCGTTCCGGGCGAAGCAAGGAATCCCCACCCCCAGCATAGTGTTGGGCAGGGATCCTTCGCTTCGCTCAGGATGACATGCTAGTGCGCCGCAACCACCGGCGCTTCCCGCTCCTGCTGCGCCTTGGCCAGCGCCGGGGCAACCTCTGCGAACGCCGCCAGGTGCTTGTCAATGTCGGCTTCGGTGTGTTGCACGGAGATGGTCCACTGCTCATCCTGCCAGTAGGGCTGCGCCATCACTCCGCGATTCACCATCCCGAACCAGTAATGCCGCCACAGGTCCACGTCAATCGTCAGCCAGTCGCGGTAGTTGCGGATTTCTTTGGGATAAAGCATCAGGGCGCCATTAGCGCCCGCGCTGGCGATGTAGGCCTGCAGCCCGACCTTGGCGATGGTCTTGCGATAGCCCTCCACCAGCTTCTTGCTGAGTTTGTCCACGTGAGCGTAGTTCTCGCGGGTCAGCACGTCCCGGAACACCGCCAGTCCCGCCGCCATGGAAACCGGGTTGGTGTTGTACGTCCCGCCGTGGAAGACCTTGTGCTGCGAGATCAGGTCCATGACCGACTTGTGTGTTCCGAAGGCCGCCAGCGGCACACCTCCGCCGATGGATTTCGCCAGGCAGATCATGTCGGGAATCACACCGAAGTACTCCGAAGCTCCGCCCCAGCCCAGCTTGGCGCCGGTCTTCACTTCGTCGAAGATCAGCAGTGCGCCTTCGCGGGTGCAGATGTCGCGCAGCCCCTGGATAAATCCCGGCTGCGGCAGGCAGAGCCCGACATTCATCATGATCGGCTCCAGAATGATGGCGGCAATCTGCCCGGGATTTTCTTTGAACCGGCGCTCGATCGTGCCCAGATCATTGAAAGTCGCCACCGGCACGTTGGCGAGGCTGGCCTTGGGTACGCCGAGCCCGCCCGGCACGGAGACCGGGTTATTGATGTCGCCAAACTCCGGCCCGTGGGGCTTCACGCTAACCAGCGCGGTGTCGTGCAGTCCGTGGTATCCACCCTCGAACTTCAGGATTTTGTCGCGACCGGTCGCGGCCCGCGCCAGCCGGCAGGCGTGCATGGTAGCTTCTGTCCCGCTGTTGCCGAAGCGCACCATCTCCACCGGAAAACGGTTGCAGATTTCCTCTGCCAGCTGCCACTCCATGTCGTGCGGCATGCCAAACATGGTGCCGGTGGACAGCCGCGCAGATACTGCCTTCATTACTGCAGGATGACAATGCCCGGCCATCAGCGCGCCGAAGCAAAGGTTGTGATCAATGTAGTCGTTGCCGTCGAGATCGCGAAAATGCGAGCCTTGCGCTTCCTTCACAAAGATCGGATAAGGGTCGTAGGCGCGGTAGTTGCTGGCCACGCCCAGCGGGATGCGTTTCAGGTTCTTCTTGTGCGCCTCGGCGGACTTCGGCGTGCGGCGCTCGAAGGTCTCGAGCTCTTTTTGCAGTGCGGGGTACATCAGGTTCTCCAGGATGACTCAAGCCGCGAAGCGGCTATTAGATTTGCCCGGGCGGGAGTGCCGCCCGGGCTTTGCAGGCTAGAAGAACAATTTTAAAGCAAATTGGATCAAGCGTGGGTCACGCGCGCGCTTCACCAGCCCGAAATCGGACCCGTCAGTCGTATTCCCGTCGGGGTTCAGGAACATCGTGTGATTGGCGATGTTGAAGAAATCGGCGCGAAACTCCATGTGGCTGCGTTCTGTCAGGGGGATGTTCTTCTGTACTGAGACATCCCACTGATCGATGCCCGGGCCACAGCACACGGTACGCTTTGCGTTGCCGATGGTGCCCAGCGCCGGCGACACGAAGATGCTGGGATCAAAGTAGTAGCCGCCGTGGGTCCGAGGATCTTGCCGCCGCAGGGGAGCAATCTGATCGGGCTCTCCGGGAAGCTCAAAGTCGAAGCTGTTCATCAGCTCGGTGTCGTCCTGGGACGTGATGCGGATGGGGAATCCGCTCTGGAAGGTGGTGATGCCCGAAAGTGCCCAGCCGTTGAGGATCTTTCCTGCCGCCCCGGAATACTTGGGAATGGGCGGCTCCCAGTAGTAGTTCAGCACGAAGCGATGCCGGGAATCGAACTGCGATAGGGAATAGCTCTTGTTGGGGTCAAGCGGATTCAAAATCGCTTCAAAACTCGAGGCGTTATCAAAGGACTTGCTCCAGGTATAAGCACCCTGAAGTTGCAGGCCCTTGGAGAATCGCTTCTCCACCATGATCTGCAGGGAGTTGTAGTTCGACTTGGCGATGGTGTCCTGGGCAAAAATGCTGGAGAACACCGGAATGCCATCCGGGGGGCAGCCGGCGCCGGTGGTTGGCTCGCAATTCGGGGATGAGTAGGGCCGCAGACCCACTAGAGTAATGTCGTTCGCCACCACCGTGCCGCCTGGAATGAACCTCGTCGAGCCATACGGCAAGTGCAGGCCTTGAGCCGGTATGGTCACATCGGCGGGGACCGTGTAGGCAAAGTCCGCTCCGAACTCTGCGCAATCGGTGCCCGCACCCGGATTGGCATCGGCGATAGCCTGCAGATCGAGGCAAGTCTGCGCATTGCCAAAATTCAAGTCGTGCGTGGCCAGCAGACGGTGCCCCTGCGATCCAACGTAGCCAATCTGCAGCACCAGGTCCTTGGCCAGCTCGCGCTGAATGTTCAGGTTGTACTGCGCAGTGTATTGGGTGCGCAGATCGGGTTGGAACTGCCCGTAGAGCAGAATGGGACGGAACAGAGACCAATCCAATGCTTGGCCCCGGGTGGGGTTCAATATCCCGTTGAAGGGGTTGGAATAGATAATTCCATCCTCGCTGAAATTTTGACTGAAGAATGGTGCGCTGAACAGGGTGCTGTTGATGAGTGGGCTGCCGCCGAAGGGAGGCTCGGCGCTGAACTGCTCCAGCACCAGCTGTTCTATGGGATTGTAGAAAAGTCCCCAACCCATGCGAATACTGGTCTTGCCCGGCCCCCCGGTCAGTTTGCTTAAACCTCCCTTGTCCCAGTTCGGACTCCAGGCCAGACCAATTCTGGGGGCAAAGGACTTGTAGTAGGTCTGTGTCAAGCTGGTGTTGATTCCCTTGTCGCCGGCGACCACCAGGCCGGTGGGAAAGATTGCCGCGCCGGGCGTTCCCGGATCGCACGAAGATCCCACTCCGAAGGCGCCCTGGACAGCCGCGGTTGCCTTATCACTGATGACGCAGGGATAGATCTGCGTGTTTTGTCCCGGGCGAAATGTCTGCACGCGGTGACCGATATCGCCCATGGGCGTGTTTAACTCCCAGCGCAATCCGTAATTCAGCGTCAGGTTGGGCTTGATCTTCCAGCTGTCCTGCGCAAACAGATACAGAGCGGTGCTACGCACGTTCTCGGTCTGCGCGCCGCCCTGGATGTATTGGTCCGGAAATCCCAGAAGGTAGTTCGGGAACAGATTGTCCCCGATCACGTCGTTGTTCGTGCCGCCGAAGATGAAGAACTCGCCGTTCACATCAAAGTACAGCGTCTGGTCGAAGCGCTGCCGCCGTACGTCGACACCAAACTTTGCGGTGTGCGAGCCGATCACCTTGGTGAAATTGTCGCTGAACTGGAATGTGTTGCCCACCTGCGGAATCTCGCCCTCGTAGTTGTTGCCGAAAACGAAGCCGCCGGAGATGCTGACGAAAGGCACCCCTTCGCGGTTCGGCCCCAGGCCGGGGGTAATTCCCGCATTGATCCCCGGGGGAATGAAGGCGTCGACGGCATTGGGAGTGTTGGTCTGTCCCGTGAAGCAGAAGGGCGCGACAGCTTCCGAGCAAGAGTTGGTCACCAGATCGGTGTGTTCGGGATGCAGGAAGGTTCCTTGGCCCTCCCGGAAGTAGGTGAAGCGGAACTCATTCACCGAACTGGGATTCAGCGTCCAGGTATGGCTGAGGTTGATCTGCTGGACGCGCGTGTTGCTGGTTGCGCCGAATCCGGGAACCGTCGCGCCACCTGCCTGGAACTTGGCAAACGCATCGAAGGGGTTGCCGTCGGTGAAGTAGTAGTAAGCGCTGAAGTTTTGCCGGTCATTGATGCGATGGTCCAGTTTGATCGTGAACTGGTCGTTGCGGTCACGGCTCACCGGCACCCCGGACCAGGTATCGGCCCCGCGATTGGCGTGCGGCACCAGGCGCAGCAGGTCGGAGGCAACCGGGTCCATGCACGCAGTGGGGATGATGTTGTCTCGTCCCCCGACCACGTCGGTGAAGATTCCGGGCGCTCCGCTCTCCGGATCAGTCCCATACAGCATTCCCGAGGTGACATTGGTGATGGCACCGGCGGTCTGGGCAGTAATGGCGGAGAGGCATCCCGGACGCTCGTTAAGGATAGCCGCCGCGCTATCGGTGTCGACGCTGCCAGCGAAGATGCTTTCTCCCGAAAAGTCACCGAGCCGTTCCGCGTCCGTAGGCACCGTCACACTGCCGGACGATATGCCGCGTCTCAAGCGGCTGCCTTCATAGCTCACAAAGAAGAAGGTCTGGTCCTTCTTAATGGGCCCGCCGAAAGTGCCTCCGAATTGGTTTTGCTTAAAGTCCGGATTCTCCAGGTCGAAGTAGCCTTTGGCGTTGAGCACTTTGTTGCGGAAGAATTCGTACACGTCGCCGTGATAGTCGTTGGTGCCCGACTTGGTGACCACGTTGACCACCGCGCCGGAGTTGCGGCCGTATTCGGCGTCAAAGGTGTTGGTCAGAATGCGAAATTCCTGAATGCTGTCCGGGGTGGGCTGGATCTGCGGCAGGTTGGCGAACTGGTCGTTGCCGTCGCCACCGTTGACGCTGTAGTTGTTGGAGCGTCCGCGTCCGCCGTTGACCGAAACCACGCCCGCCCGATCGCTGCCGTAGAACAAGTCGGAGCCGATTTGCGACTGCACCCCCGGTTGCAGTTGCAGCAACTGATAGGTGTCGCGCGCGGCAAGTGGGAGTTGGGCCACCGCGCGATCGTTGACCACCGCGCCCAACTGCGTGCTGGTGGTATCCACCAGCGGCGCCTCGGAGGTCACTTCCACCACTTCCTTTGCCTCGCCCACTTGCATCACCATGTTCAGGGTGACGACCTGGTTCAGGTCGACGGTCACGCCCCGCTGCACATTCTTCTTGAAGCCCGTCAGGTCAAACTCCAGCCGGTAGGTTCCCACCGCGACCTGCGGGAAGCTGTAGTCTCCACTCTCATTGGTCTTGGTGCTGGCGCTGACCCCGGTCGCCTCGTTGATCAGAGTGACATTCACCCCGGCCAGGACCGCGCCCGTGGGATCGGCAACCCGGCCCAGAATTCTGCCGCCGGTGCTTTGAGCGAAGAGGAGAGTGGAACTGGCGAGACAAACCAAGGCAACCAGCCAGCGGGTCGCCCAGCGTGCTGTCGTCGACGGCATGGAGACCTCCGAGAACGCGGTGGAATTTTTCTAATTTGAAAGACTGACGGCTTGCGTGCGACGTGAACCTTGCTATAATCGCGCAAGGTTAGAGAACCCGCCGCAGTGTGTCAAGCGAAAAATAGCCGTATCCCGGCGCGTAAAGCATGCCTGGAGTTCAGTTGCGGAGATGAAACCAAGCGCCTCCAAACCTTACTTGAAGATCGGAGACGTGGCCCGCATGGTGGGGGTCTCTCCCTCGGCGATCCGCTCCTGGGAAAGTCTGGGCCTCACCCGTCCCCGCCGATCTGCCAGCAAGTACCGCCTCTATTCCGTCAGCGACGTAAAACTGCTGAAGCGCGCCCGCTTCCTCCGCCGGGTAAGAGGCCTGAATGCTCCCGCCATTGTGCAGACGCTGAAGCGTGAGGGCCGGGTCAGACCCGCGACCGACGGCGTCTCCGCCGCCATCGGAGTCAGACTCCGGCAGTTGCGGGTCAAGCGTGGATTCTCTCTGGCCCAGGTAGCGGGAGCGGTTGGAATCTCTGTAGGTTTCCTCAGCGCCCTGGAGCGCTCCCACATGAGCGCGTCCGTCGGCACTCTGCGCAAGCTGGCGCGTTTCTACCAGACCAATATCCTTGATTTTTTCGATCCCTCGGAATCCAATAGCCGCCTCGTGCCTCCCGATCGCCGCAAGGTGCTGGAGGCCGGGCCCGGCGTCCGCATGGAATTACTGGCTTGGGGCAATACCGTGATGGAGCCGCATCTGTTCCGCATCGCTCCCCACGTCGGCAGTGGCGACTCCTACACTCACGAAGGCGAGGAGTTTCTGTACATGCTGCGGGGCGAGTTGCATATCTCGCTGCATGGGGAAGAGTATCGTCTCAGACCCGGCGACAGCTTTTATTTTGAGAGCGCTACACCCCATCGCTGGAGGAACCCGGGGCGCACGGAGACCTGGGTGCTCTGGGTCAACACTCCGCCGACGTTTTAGTGGACCGCGGAGTCGGTTAAGGAGAACAATTCTTGTCGAGACCTGCAAAGTTGGTTGTGCGCTTGGTCTGCTGGACCTCATTATTACTTCTCAGCGTGCTTGTTCCCGCGGGCTGGGCGCAGCCATCGCCCGCCGACACGATGGTGGTGAATGCCAGGATCTACACCGTCAATTCCCGACAACCCTGGGCGGAAGCGTTGGCCGTCGGCGGAGATAGGATCGTCGCCGTCGGCAGCGAGAAAGACATCGCCGCCTACCGGGGCCCGACGACCAAGGTTATTGACGCCGGGGGACGCCTCGTCCTGCCCGGATTCACCGACGCCCACATCCATTTTCTCGAGGGCTCGGTCACCCTGCTGCGGGTCCACCTGGAGGATGCCAAGACCATTCCCGAGATTCAGAAACTGGTCAAGGAGTTTGCCGATAAACATCCCGACAGCCCATGGATCCTGGGCCGGGGATGGACCTATCCCACGTTTGCCCCCACCGGCCTTCCCGATAAAAAGTATCTCGACGAAGTTGTCCCCGACCGGCCGGTGTATCTGACCGCATTTGACGGCCACACCGCCTGGGCCAACAGCAAGGCCCTGGCACTGGCCGGAGTCACCAAGAAATCGCCCGATCCGCCGAACGGCAGCTTCGTGCGTGACCCCGTTACGGGCGAGCCCACCGGAACCATTAAAGAGGATGCCGACCTGGTGTTTCAAAAAGTGATCCCGCCGCCCACGCGAGAGGAGCGCCTGCAAGCGCTGCGGGCCGGAATGCTGGAGGCAAACCGCGTGGGACTGGTGCGGGTGATCTGCGCCGGCAATGACGGCATCGCCGCCAGCGACTTTGAGAACTTCGATTTGTACGACGAGCTTAGACGCAAGGGGGAACTCTCGGTCCGGGTGGCAGTCGCCTACGAACTGGATCCGCTGCCGGGCTTGAATGAGAAAAACCTGTCTCTGATCGAGAAGGCGCGCCAACAATACCATGACGAGTGGATTTCCGGCGGAGCCGTCAAGTTCTTCCTCGACGGCGTAATCGAGTCGCATACCGCCGCCATGCTCGCGCCTTACAGCGATAATCCCTCGGTCAGCGGGAAGCTGTTCTGGGATCCGGCCAAATACAGGCAGACCGTCGCTGAACTCGATCGCCGCGGATTCCAGATTTTTACCCACGCCATCGGTGACCGCTCCGTGCGCCTGGCGCTCGATGCCTACCAGGAAGCTGCAGAGGCCAATCACACTCACGACGCGCGCCCGCGTATCGAGCACATCGAAACCATCTCCGCGCAGGACATCCCACGCTTCGGCAAGCTCGGCGTGATTGCCAGCTTCCAGCCTCTGCATGCCTATCCCGATGACGACACCCTCAAGATCTGGGCCCGTAACGCAGGGCCGGAGCGTGTGCAGCGAGCCTGGGCATGGAACAGCATCGAGAAAACTGGCGGGCACCTCGCGTTCGGCAGCGACTGGCCGGTAGTGACCCTCAATCCCTGGCCCGGTGTGCAAAACGCTCTCACCCGCCAGACCACGGAGGGCGAGCCTCTTGGCGGCTTCGTGCCAAAAGAGCGCATCAGCCTGCAGGACACGATCAAGGCTTACACTCTCGGTGACGCCTTCGCGGGGCATCGCGAAAGGACCGAAGGCTCGCTCGAATCCGGCAAGCTCGCCGACTTGATCGTCCTCTCGCAGGACCTGTTCAAAATCGAGCCCACCGACATTGCCAAGACGGAAGTCATGCTGACCATGGTTGGAGGGAGAGTCGTCTACCAGGCGCCGGGTTGGCCGGCAACCACGACTGCAACGGAGGCCAAGTGATCGTCCGTCGCGCCCCGTTCACCGCACTGACTGTCGCTGCCCTTCTTCTGTTCGGTTCTTGCAGCAAGAAAACGCCCACGCTGAACCTTTTGGTCTGGGAGGGCTACGCCGACTCCTCCTTCGTGCGCGGCTTTGAGGAGCAATACCACTGCAAAGTCTCGGCTTCTTACATGGGCTCGAGCGACGAACTGGTCGCCAAGCTCCGCGGCGGCAGCGCCGGCAACTACGATGTCATCTCGCCTTCGAGTGACGTCGCCACCATGATCGCTACCGCTGGACTGGCAGAACCGCTCGATCTGTCGAAGATTCCGTCGTACGGCCAGCTTTCTCCGCAACTCACCTCCTTGCCCTTGGTTCGCTCCCAGGGAAAGGTCTACGGCGTGCCCTTCATGTGGGGACCCGACCCGCTGATTTACGACACCACCGCGTTCGCCCAGCCGCCGGACACCTGGAACGTATTTTGGGATCCAAAGTACCGCGGCAAGATTTCTGTCTGGGACGACCTTTCCACCGTTTACATGGCCGCTCAGGTCCTGGGTTTCGACAAACCCGACCCAACCCGGCTTTACAACCTCACCGACGACCAACTGGAAGCGGTCAAGAAGAAGCTGCTGGAATTGAAGCCGAACGTTCGCAAGATGTGGTCCACCGGGGGCGAGCTAACCAACTTATTTGAGAATCACGAGATCGTCGCCGCCATGGGCTGGCCGCTGATGACCAATCAGCTGCGCAAAGCGGACTTCCCTGTCGGCGAGACCATTCCGAAGGAGAACACAACCGGCTGGATCGACCA
>DATKLE010000100.1:0-131714 GCA_035542575.1 Terriglobales bacterium
CTGGCTGTTCGTGGCGTTTTTCCTGGGATTTGCCATCAAGGTGCCGATGTTCCCCTTCCACACCTGGCTGCCGGATGCGCACGTCGAAGCGCCGACGGCGGGTTCGGTCATCCTGGCCGGAGTTCTGCTGAAGATGGGGACGTACGGCTTCATCCGCTTCTCGCTGCCGTTCTTCCCCCAGGTGCTGTCCAGCTCAGAGACCTTGCTGAGCATGACCCCGCGCGGCTGGATGATTGGCCTCTCTATCGTAGCCATCATCTATGGCGCCCTCGTTTCGCTGATGCAGAAGGACATGAAGAAGCTGGTGGCGTACTCGTCGGTAAGCCACTTGGGCTTCTGTACGCTGGGAATTTTTGTGCTCACTCCCCTGGGACTGAGCGGCTCGGTGCTGCAGCAGGTCAATCACGGGATTTCGACGGGCGCGCTGTTCTTAATCGTGGGAATTCTGTACGAGCGCCGGCATACGCGCGAGATTGCCGAATACGGCGGCATCTCCAACGTCATGCCGGTGTACGCCACCGTGACCATGATCATGTTCCTGTCTTCGATGGGCCTGCCCCTGCTGAATGGGTTCGTTGGGGAGTTCACCATTCTGCAGGGAACCTTCATGGCCAACTGGAAGTGGGCGGCATGGGCGGTTCCGGGAGTGATTCTGGCAGCGGCCTATCTGTTGTGGCTCTACCAGCGGGTGTTCTTCGGGACGGTGACCAATCCGAAAAACGAGAAGCTCCACGACCTGACGCCGCGTGAGATTCTGACCTTCGCCCCGCTCATCGTCATGGCGTTCTGGATTGGGCTGTATCCCAAGCCGTTTTTCCAGATTCTGGAGCAGCCCGTAAACCAGATCGTGGAGAACTACCAAGCGGCGCAGGGAAGCGGAGTGAACGCCAAATCCCGGCCCGAAGTGGTGCTCCCCGGAACGACGACTCCCGTGGCAGTTGCAGCCAACAACAGAAAGGGGCAGAAGTAAGTGGGCGGCATCTCACAATTCTTCACCGCCACCGACTATCTGATGTCGCTGCCCATCGTCCTGCTCACGCTGTTCGCGCTGGGCATTCTGCTGATTGATTTGATGGTGCCGGCCGAGTGGAAGTGGGCCAACGCGGTGACCGCGTTCGTCGGGATCGGCTTTTCAGCCGCAGGGGTGGTGAAGATTCAGTTGGCACTGGATCGCGTCGGACTCAGCGGCCAGTCGGCCTTCATGAGCTCGATGGGAGTGGACCACTACGCGATCTATTTCTGGTATCTGTTCCTGGCCGGGGCGGCGATCGCCGTCCTGATGTCGGTGCGCTACCTGGAGATTGAGCGCGAACACCATGGCGAGTTCTATTCCCTGATCCTGTTCTCCGTGGTGGGCATGATGTGCATGGCCTCGGGTTTCGACATCGTGCTCATCTTCATCGGGCTGGAGTTGATGGCGATTTCGACCTATGTGCTGGTGGGTTTTCTGCGTACCGACCGGCGGTCGAACGAAGCTTCACTGAAATACCTGCTGTTAGGCGCGTTCTCCTCCGGCATATTCGCCTACGGGCTGTCATTGTTCTATGGACTCACCGGGAGCACCAACCTGATCGTGATTGAACAGCACTTGGCAGCGCAGGTCGAGGCCAACCGCGGCCAGGTGGCTCCGGTAGCGATTCTGGCCCTGCTGACCACAGCTACAGGCTTGCTGTTCAAGATTGCGGCCATCCCCTTCCATCAATGGGCGCCGGACGCCTACGAAGGCGCGCCGACCAGCATTACAGGCTTCATGTCGGTGGCGGTGAAGGCAGCGGCCTGGGCCATGTTGCTCCGCATTATTCTTTGGGGGCTCTACCCGTTGCGCACGGTGTGGGTACCGCTGATAGTGTTTGTCTCGATTGCCACCATGACAGGAGCCAACCTGGCGGCGCTGACGCAGAGCAACCTCAAACGGCTGCTGGCGTACTCGTCCATCGCCCACGTCGGCTACATGCTGCTGGGCCTGGTTGCGCTGGGTTCAGTGGAAGTGGGGGCGCCGGCGTTCTTCGACGGTTTCAAAGGGATCCTGCTGTACCTGCTGGTGTACACCTTCATGAACCTGGGCGCCTTCGCGGTGATTACTTCGCTGCGGCAGCGCGACGTGATCGGCGACGAACTGGACGACATCGCCGGGCTGTATCAGCGGGCCCCGACCGAATCCGTACTGATGTTGATCTTTCTGCTGTCCCTGGCGGGCATCCCTCCCCTGGCGGGCTTCTACGGGAAGTATTTCATCTTCCTCAGCCTGATCGAGAGTAGTCACTACGTGCTGGCATCGCTGGCAGTGCTCTACGCCTTGTTTGGGCTCTACTATTACATGAAGATCGCGAACGCCATGTTCATGCGCGAGGCCATGGACAAGACCCGGCTTCCGCTCAGCGCCGGCATGCGCGTGGCGCTGGGAGTGACGGCGTTCGGAACTGTCTTCATTGGCGTGCTGCCGGAGTACTTCATCAAGGCCGTAACCTGGTCGTTGCCCATCGCGCAGGCTTCCGTGGCACGGCTGATGCGATAAAGCAGACCTCGGACCTCAGGCTTCGGACTTCTCGAGGTTGTGGCCTCATGCCGTCCCCTGGTGAGAATCCCGAAAAGAAGAACCTCTGGCTGCAGATCGCCAAGTACAGCCAGCTAGCATTTATCTTTCCGGCGGCCACGGTGGCAGGCTGGCTGATCGGCGTGGCGCTGGATCGCTGGCTGCACACGACCTGGCTGTACCTGGTGGGGCTGGTCCTCGGGATCGTAGCCGGGTTTGTCGAGTTAATCCGTGCGGTGACCTCCTCTGACGCTGAGTAGCGGGGGAACGCCCCGCTTCAGGCATTGCGATCCGGTATATTCTGCGATGTGTATTTGGGGTGAACAACTCGGCAAGTCACGGGCCGCAGGCTGCACCTCAGAGAATTTGAAATCCGAACCTGCCACCACCGAGCCCGGTTCTGTGTCCGAGTCCTTCTACTCGGGCGCGCTCACCCGTATCTCTCGTTTCATGGTTGTGCTCGCGGTCTTGTGTGCCGCAGGGGCCTGGTGGCGGTTCGGATGGCCTGCGGCCCTGGGCCTGGTCAGCGGGTGCGCAATTGCGTATCTGAACTTCCACTGGTTGAAACGAGTGGTTGATGCGCTTGCCGAAGGTGTCACCCGCTCCGGCCAGCGCCCATCGGGGGGCAGGGTGGTTCTGCGCTTTGTGCTGCGCTATCTGCTCGCGGTAGCGGCGGCCTACGTGCTCTTTCGCCTTGCGCCCGCTACCATGGCTGGGTTCCTGGCGGGATTGTTCCTGCCGGTGGGCGCAATCCTGTGCGAGGCTGCGTACGAGGTCCAGGCGGCGTTGTTTCGGGGAATGTAAGGGTAAGGGCACCGGCCCGGAGACGAAAGTCTCTGTCTGCGGATGTCCTCAACGGCTGGCAAGGCAATTGCTTTCAAGTAGATCGGCAGACGGGGGTGTCTGCCGGAGCGGGTAACTCGACCAGGCTCTTACGGTCAGCCTAGGGCGGACGTATGCGAAAGGTTTGCCCTTAAGGGACAAGACTTTGCACATTGAGAAGCCCGCCCGCAGTCGTCCAGAATTCAACCGCCGTTTCTCCGCAGTGTCCCTGCGCAAGTGAAGCGAGAACGTAGTTGTTTTCCTTATGTGTTCTGAGGACCCAATGAGACTTAGTAGCCGGTTTGAGAAGCGAAATCTTTGCGCTGCTCTGGCGCTCGTCGTGGCACTCATGTGCTTCGTTCCTTTTGGTTATTCCCAAGGGGTCTCACAAGCTGCTCAGGGGGGACAAACCGTGCCCACGGACCTGAGCGTGATCAAGCACGTGGTTTTCATCGTTCGGGAGAACCGGTCCTTCGACAATTTGTTTGGGACCTTCCCGGGAGCCAACGGCGCCACCACGGGAAAGATGTCCACCGGGCTGGTGGTCCCGTTGAAGGCTGCGCCCGACGCGTACGCGCACGACATCTGTCACGGATGGGGCTGTTTCATTCAGGCCATTGACAACGGCAAGATGGATGGGTTCGACCTGCTGGACGCAGGTTCACCGTGCAACGTGAATGGTGATTTCGAGTGCTACACCCAGCAAAATCAAGGCGACATCCCAAACTACTGGTACTTCGCGAGCAATTTTGTGCTTGCCGACAATTTCTTTACCTCGAATAAGGCTTCCACCAGTCCCAACCACCTGTACACGGTGGGCGCGCAATCGGCGGGCGTCATTACCAATGCCCCTTCCGGTTGCGATTCGCCGACGAACGTGGTGCTGGCGGTCATTGACGGCAGCGGAAACTTCTCCTCCAAGTTCCCCTGCATCGAAATGCCCACCTTGATGGATGAGCTCGAGACCGCGGGAGTGACCTGGAAATACTATGTAGACCCCAAAATCCCCTTCAACTCCATGGAGTTGATCAGTCACCTCCGCTTTGGTCCCCTCTGGGCCAAGAACGTATCCGACAAGCAGTTCGTCACCGACGTCCAGAACGGGAACCTGCCGCAAGTCAGTTGGCTGATGGCCACAGGAGAAGCTACCGACCATCCACCCTATAGTTTGTGCTTTGGGGAAAACTACACCGTCAATGCCATCAACGCCATCATGAACTCGAAGTACTGGACCACGGAGCCGACCGCGATTTTCATCGTGTGGGACGACCCCGGCGGCTTCTACGATCACGTGTCTCCGCCCATCGTGGACCAGTACGGCTTGAGCATGCGTTCGCCCCTGATCGTGATTTCTCCCTATGCCAAGCAGGGCTCGATCAGCAGCGAGCAGTATGAGTTTTCCTCGGTGCTGCTTTTCATCGAGGACCTGTTCAATCTGCCGCATCTGACCAATCGCGACGATCCGACTTTGACCAACCACATCGCGGCGGACCCTGCCATTTTCGACTTCAACCAGGGCCCGCGGGGCCCGGTGACACGCCCGCTGCGACAGTGCTCCCCGGCCTCCACCACCGACTTGACCTTTTACCAGACGCAGCCGGTAGGGGTGCCCAGCCCGGTGTCGTCCGTGGTAGTACGTAATTTCAGCACCACCTCCAAGCTCAACTTCTCCAGTATCAGTCTTACCGGTTCTTCCGACTTCAGCCAGACCAATTCCTGCGCCAACGGGGTGGGAACCCTGGTGGGAGAGGTTCCGCGGAATTGCGCGGTGAGCGTTACCTTCACGCCCAGCAGCTCCGGGCCCAAGACCGCTACCCTGACCCTGGTGGATAACGATCCCACCAGTCCGCAAATGGTCAACATCACTGGAGTGGGCACCAACGTCGCCTTGAACCCGACCCTGCTGAACTTCGGCATCCAGACAGTGTTCCTGAGCGGTGTGTCGCAGATGGCGAGCCTCACCAATTCGGGCACGGCGCCGGTGACGATCTCGAGTATCGCGGCCAGTGGGGACTATTCTCAATCCAACGACTGTCCGGCGAGTCTGGGGGCGGGTGCGAGCTGCACAATCAATGCGGTATTTACTCCGACTGCGACAGGTACGCGCTACGGCACAGTCACGGTCACCGACAGCGACGGCGGCAGCCCGCATGTGCTGGGCTTGACCGGAGTGGGCACACAAGTCTCGGTGAATCCCCCCAGTCTCACCTTCGGCAACCAGGCGGTTGGCACCATCAGTCCGCCTCAACCGGTCACTCTGACCAATGTCGGCACCTCAAGCTTGCCCATCAACACCATCACGATCACGGGCAACAACAGCGAGCAACCCGGTACGAATACTCTGAACTTCCGGCAGGTGAACAACTGCGGAAGCAGTCTGGCCCCAGGAGCGGGGTGCACCATTAACGTGCGTTTCTCTCCCGTCGTCTCCGGCCCCCTGGAGGGCAACCTCTCGGTATTTGAGTGCGCCCCGAATGTCAACGGGTCCTGCCTCGTGGCTGACAGCCCGCAGGTGATTTCCCTGGCAGGAACCGCTACGGCATCGCTGAACAACCCCATCCCATTGCTTTCCCAGGCCTTCTCGCCCGCCAGTGTTTCGCCGGGCAGCGGCAATACGAATGTGACGGTGCGAGGTACTAACTTTGTGGGGACGTCGAAAGTTAACTGGAATGGCTCTCCGCTGGCGACGACGTTTGTCAGCGGACGTCAGCTCACAGCAATCGTGCCCAGCAGCAACCTTGCGGCGCCGGGTACGGGAAGGATTACGGTTACCACTCCAGTCCCTGGCGGCGGCGTTTCCAATCTCGGGTATTTCCAGGTGTCCAATCCCGGCACCAGCATCGCCCTAGTGCGGTCCGACCTCGCCGTGGGCAACGGCCCGCAGGGTATCGCGGTCGGAGATTTCAACAACGACGGCAGCCTTGACCTGGTGGTTCTGAACACTACCGACAGCACCGCCAGTGTATTGCTGGGCAACGGCACCGGCCAATTCACGGTGACACCGGCATTCTGCACCTGGACCCAGAGTAGCGGCGCCTGTACTGCAGCCGGGCCGGTGGCAGCTGCTGTGGGGGATTTCAATGGTGACGGCAAGCTTGACTTCGTGGTGGCGAACAACTTTGCCAACCGCCTGACCATTTTCATGGGAAATGGCGATGGCACCTTCGTTCAGGGAGTGAGCCAGCCTGCGGTTTGGCCATCCAGTGTGGCCGTGGCGGATTTCAATCGCGACGGAAAACTGGATCTGATATGCCCCAACAGCGTAGTTCCGACGATCTCCATCATGTTAGGGAATGGCGACGGCACGTTCCTTGATGCGAGCACTCCTCCGCTGGTCGGAGTGGGACCCGTCGGGGTGGCACTCGGCGACTTCAATGCCGACAACAAGGTGGATGCGGCGATCGCCGATTCGACGGCCAACAACGTGGCCGTACTCAGGGGCCAGGGGGACGGCAGCTTCAAAATCGGCACCAAGACAACCACCGGCGCCAAACCGGTGGCCATCGCTGCGGCCGACTTGAATGGCGATGGGATCATTGACTTGGTCACCGTCAATCAGACCGCTAACACAATCTCCGTGCTGCGCGGAAACACCAACGGAACCTTCACCCTGGTGAATTCCTACGCCACCGGGCAAGCTCCGGCCGCTGTCGTGTTGGGCGACTTTAACGCCGACAACAAGCTGGATGTGGTAGTGACCAATTCGACGAGTAATTCCGTCTCCATTCTGCTCGGCAATGGAGATGGCACGTTCCAGCCCCACAAGGATCGCTTGGTCGGCTCAAAGCCGGTGGGGATTGTGGCTGGGGACTTCAACAAGGACGGAAAGCTCGACCTTGCAGTGGCCAACCAGCTTGGGAATAGCGTCTCCATCCTGCGGCAACAGTGAGATGCGTTTTATTCCGGCAAGTGCGTAGGCCGAGAGGGGTCGTGGTTGGCAAGAGCCTTCAGTCGTTCCGCCTCGTCGCGCTCGTGGCTAGCCTCAGGCTGCAGCCCTAACGCGGAGTACACATTCGCCAGGAAGCGGTGAGCGTCCACCGAGTCCGGATCGAGCGTGGTTGCCTTCTGCAGGTAGGAAAGGGCATCGGCTGGATGTCCCTGCATCCCCAGAAAACGTCCGGCGAATAGGTTGGCACGGAAGTCATCGGGGGCTTGCTCCACCGCCGTCTTGAACTCCTGCGTTGCGTCGGCGACTCGCTGCAACCGCTCATACACAATGCCCAGTTGCAAGTGAAGGTCAGCCCCATTGGAAGAGTGCGCGATCGCCAGTTGAAATTCAGATGCCGCCGCCGCCCAATCCTCATTGGCCATTAAGGCTTGGGCCAGGCGGGTGTGCGCCAGGCCTGCCCGAGGCATCAGCTCGACAGCCTTCCGCAAGATGGGGATCGATGCCTGAATTCGCCTCGACTGAAGCAACGCATTCCCCAGCTCCGAATAGACCAACCCTGCCTCCGGGTCTAACTTGATTGCCCGTTCGAGTTTCGGAATGGCTTCCTGATACTGCTCGTCCTCGATGGCGATCAGGCCCTCGTGCATCAGATTGGCCACTTCGATGCGGTCTTTCGGATCGGCGCCGGTCGCTTGCGTGTTCTCATTCCCTGCACCAGCGTCAGCCGTCGCATAGCCCAAAGCATGCAGGCTCTCCGCAGCCTTGGCGTCCACTTGCGGCGTAGCGGCTGCGCCGCCACGCGTCTTCTGGAAGAATTCTTCCAGTTGAGACGCCATAGTATCGGCGACCGCGCTGGCGTTGGCCGACAGGTTATGCCGTGCCTGTGGATCCGCCGCTTCGTCGTATAACTCCCGTCTGGGTGCCTGGATGTAAAGGAACCTTCCCGCTCGCCAGGAGCGGAGCACGCTCCACCCAAAGGCAATGTGAGCGTACTGCGACTCGGCATAGATTGGACGATCCGCGGCCTTCGCGGCCTGTGTGGAACTGGGTTCGCTCGAGGCCTGCTGTGCCATCAGGCTGGAAAGAGACTGTCCCTGCATTTCAGGGGGAGCCGTAATCCCTAACACCTGCAGGATGGTAGGGGCCACGTCCGCCAACCCCGCCCGGGCCTCCACCCGCGCCCCCGCGTAACGTTGTCCGGGAAGTTTGAACACGAGGGGTACGTGGATCGTCTCATCGTAAACGAACACGCCATGCCTGTACTCCCCGTGCTCGCCAAAGGCTTCACCATGATCGGCCATCACCGCGACGATCGCGTTGTCGTAGAGTCCGTCGGTGTGCAAGCGCGCCAGCAACCTCCCTAGGGCAGCGTCCGAGTAGGCGATCTCGCCGTCGTAGAGGTCGGACGCATAGCGGCTCTTATAGGGTTCAGGGGGATCGTAGGGATCGTGCGGATCGTAAACATGGACCCACAGAAACACCGGCCGCTGCGGATGTTTGTCGAGCCAGTCAATGGCATGGTCAACGACCACGTCGGCGCGCCGTTCCATGCTCTGGTAGCGGTCTTCCCCGGTTCGGCGATGGTGAAAACCCGCGTCATAGATATCAAACCCGCGCTCGAAGCCGCGCGCGGTACCCGCTTGCGGATCCAACACTACACCGCCCACGAACGCCCCAGTTGCGTAACCCTGCTGGTGCAGGAGCTCTGGAAGATACGGAATGCCTGGCGCCAGCGGGTCCCCCAGGTCAATCACATGATTGAACTGCGGATAAGTGCCAGTCAGAATGCTAGCGTGCGAGGGAGTGGTCAGCGGAACATGGGCGTAGGCACGGGGAAACACGATCCCCTGGCGGGCCAGGGCATCCAGGTTTGGGGTGAGTCCTCGGGGGCAACCGAGGAAACCCATGCGGTCCGCGCGGGTAGTGTCCAATGTGATGAGCACGACGCTGGGCGGCGGCATACCCGGCCGCGCCGGAGCCGCGTCGGCCGCGCAGCCGGCCAACATCAACACGCACAGAGCCCGCCGAAGAACCCACATCGGAGCGACCAGTCTAACATGAGGACTCGGCCGCAGAGCAGGCTGGAGTCGCGCAATGGACACCGCGTTGAAAGCTATACCCAAGAAAAAAGGCCCAACCTTTCCAGGTTGGGCCCGCAACATCCCTTCAGTCTGAAAGCCGGAGTCAAGCAGACTCAGGTTCGAAGCTTAATTGCCATCCGCCTGGTAGGCAGACCGGATGTACCCGGAGGGAACCGCGTACCAACCGGTAAGGGTACCGGTCTGGTTGAAGGCAAATGGGCTGCTGAAGTCCGAAAACGAGAAGTCCCAAGTGTCTTCCACCCGCGCCTGGTCCTGCAGCGCCGCGATCCAGTACGAGGATCCACCATTAAGCGTCGGGCAGGTCACGCAATTGAACTGGACAATGCCTCCGCCCCTGCCATTTTCGAACGGCTGCACTCTGTATTGCTGCGTGAGAGGACCATCGAGAATCGAACCCGGTACCCCGCCCGCATCTGACATCAGGTAAGTCTTTACTCTTACGTAACTCGCGCTGCCACCGGTCTTGTAAATGCCTAGGGCCAGGGCGGTGTCAGCAAAAGGCCCGGTGTTGCTCACCCTGAACCCTTGCGCAATTACCTGGTTGAAGAAGTTGGCCCCATCGACGAAGTAGCCCGAAGTCGTGTCCCAAAAGGGATACGCGCCGACGAAGTTGGTGTAGAGAACTACCGACCCATGCGACTTGCCATTGTTGTTGTGTGCAACCTTCGGCTTGCCCTGTGCACTCAACATTGCAGCGGACAGCACAACAAGACCTGCCACACACAGTGTTTTACGGATACTTTTGAGCATTAAGCTCCTCCTTAAGGTTCGCTTTCTCGGACCCAACTGTGTCTCGACACGGCCGGCTCCGGCAAAGATGTTTTCTTCCGTGGTCCCCTCTTGCGTGCTCTTGGTTCCCCAGCGAACAGCGAACTGGTACTGCAAACGCGGGTTATCACCCTATAGCGACAATCACAGCCTGTCAATGATGCCTTTCGACTCAGGAGTTATTTCCTACAAAGGAATTCCCGTCCAGCCAGACTCGGGCGGCTGCCCCGGCGTCCCAGGCCGCTGCGAGTGAGAACTCCGACGGGCAATAGGACGCTATGTCATTGCCGGAGGTCAATCCACCGCTTGATGTGCAAAAAAGTTTCCTGTCGCGATGTTTGCTGGCGGTGCGGCGCTGTGCGATCCGTGCCGCCGTCTTCGCGGTCCGTAACTGACTTGTGTGCTAACACTTGGAGGGTTTCCAAGGGCTCCGCTTTTTGGGCTCAACTAGCTTTTTCGGATCGGCAACACAATTCCAATTAGAATGGCGGTATGCTGCGAAGCTTTCGGGCGCGTTGGCTCTTAGTTCCGGTGTTGCTGCAGGTGGGATTGGCCTGGGGAAGTGATTCCTACGTGGCGGAGCTGAGCCCAGGCGATGCTTTTCGGGCTGTACCTCAGATCCTGGCTCCGTCATTGGATCCGCAAGGCTTCCGCCTGGTTGCCAACATAGCCGGCCGCAAGACCGCGATCTGCGATGTGTGGTGGAGCAAGCAGATTCCCGCGCAGGCGCGCTCTGCCGCCCCGCAGAACCTGGTCTACGGGGCTCTGAAGACCGGAGCCTTTCTGGGAGTCATCAGCTACCTGGCCGACCGGGAAGACTTCCAGCACCACATGGTGAAAGCTGGCATGTATACGATGCGCTACGCGGAGTTAGATCAGAATGGATCCGAACAGGCGATCAGCCCGTATCGCGATTTCGCAATCCTCAGTCCCATCTGGGCGGACAGAGCCGCCGATGACATTGTGCCTCTGGAAGAGCTGACGAAGCGCAGCCGCTTCGTCTCCCACGACGATGGACCGGCTGTGCTCAGCCTTGTGCCCGTCAATCCCGCCTATAAGACCGTTCCTTGGGCAGTCTCCGATGACAGAGGATTCTGCACCTTGCAGGTACGTCTGCATCAGCGGACCGGCACGCAAGAGAAGGACATGCCCTTTGCTATCGTCCTGGTCAGACCACCCTACGAAAACGAAGGCTCGTAAGCTCGCCGATGCCGTCTGCTACTGCTCGAATTTCCCGGAGGAGCGCTCCACAGGCTGCGGCCTCAGCCTGACCTCACGGCTGAAGCCGACGCCTGAAACAAGCTTTTTATCGCAGCGCTGAAACGCTGCGCCACCCAAAAAACGCGGTGCAGCGCTTGAGCCCCCTTTAAGTCCGATTGCGCCGCCTACTGGCCTGGGGATCCCGTCTCCAGCAGAACCGGCTTCTGGCCGATTGAAATCGAGCGGTCCTTCGGAATGTCGTTGACGTTTCCTTCGAGATCACGGTAACGCGTAAACGGCGGCGGTGCCGTGTACGATTTGGTTTTGCGGATATCTATGTTTGCGTCCCACACCGCTTGCGCCTGATATCCACCCGGGCGCGTGTAACCACAGATCCAGACCGCCTTCTTTTCGCGGCATGCCTCAGTCTGTGTGGCCCCCACCATCCAGTCGTAGAGCTGCTTATAGGCAACCCCGGCTTTTGTCAGCCGGTCTTCGTCCATGTCCCAGAGTGTGCCCGACGGATATCCCGCCCAAGTCCACCAGTAGAAACGCTCCACGCCCAGGCCCCACTGAAGAAGATACATGCGGGCTACGAAGGCGACTTGCAAGTCCTCGTCCGGATACTCCGGGTTTCGTCCCCAGCTTCCCTCTGTATCCCAGAGCGGTTTGCCGCCCTGTCCATCGCGTTCCATGACTTCCCGGATCGCCGAGACCGTATCCACGATCTCCTCCGGGACTGGAGGCCGCCGGTAGATGTAGCCATGGAAGGCGACCACATCAATGTAGTCACCGCCGCCTTCGCGGAAGAAGTCATGCAGACTGGAAGCCATGTCTCGTCCGACCCCGGTATAAGCTGGACTCACAATAAGCGCAGAGGGATCCACCTGCTTGACGATGTCATGCATGTCTTTCGTCATGCGCACCAGTTGCTTCATGGTGCCGGTCCACTGCCGGCGGCCACCGGGCTCATTCCACATCTCCCAATCCTGTATTCTGCCCTTGGCGTGGCGCGCCAGCGCTTTGATGAAGTCGCGGAAATAGTCGTCGGAACCGCTGCCGTCACGCTTCAAATCCTTGGGAGGATCACACCCTCCGGGACGCAGCGACGGGGCGCAGTCCATATCGTAGGGATCTGATGATGCCCACCGCGGTGTATGCCCGACGGTGAACATCACCTGGACGTCGCGCTTCTCCGCGAGGTCGAGAAACCGGTCCAAGGCCGTCCAGTTGTATTGCTGTCCGGGACGTCCATTGATCTGAAACCAGTCCGGGATAGACCAGAGCCGAAAACTGCCGAAGGGAACCGTGGGGAAGGGGGCGGCCGGCCCGCGGCGGGTCACGCTCTTCTGCGCGTGCAATCCAAAATACGTGGCGGGAATGGGCTTGGCAGGTGGGGCCGGAGTGGAGGCGGCGAGTGCTGCCGGACCGCACAGCAGCGAGATCACCAAGGCGACCAGCGTTGCCCGTGAGAAGCGCGATGAGCAGCGGCGGGATTGTGCATCAAGCGAAGAAAACAACACACCATGTCGACACATATCTCTACCTTTCCGCACGCCACCGGAAAGGTTAACACGGCGGAAACAGCGGGCGGGATAGACCCGTGTGGCCAGCTTGGCCGCAGCGAGTCAAAAGCGTCTGCCGCCAAAAACACCACGCGATTGCTTCTCCCTACGGCGGGGTCAGGGTAGTGGTCTGCAGCAGGCCTCCGGCGAGGCCACCGTTACTCCATGTTGCATGGGCGACTCCCGTGGCGGGCTCCACTGTCATGCCGAAATAGTCCCCCAGGAAATCGGTATCGCCATTAATGAGGGCTGGGGTGACTCGCGCGTTCGGGGCGAAGGTGACGCCGAGATCCTTGGAGTAAGTGGCGTACACGTCGTAGTTGCTGACGGTCGGAGAATTGCGCGTATCCATCCATACGACGTGCAACGTCCCATTGGCGTCCACGGCTGCGGCAGGATACTCGCGCTGTCCTGCGGAAGAATCGTTCAACTTGACGATGGGGGTGAATCCGCCAGCGCCCTTCGGCAACTTGGAGCGGACAAAATTGATGTTAGTGCCCGGACCTTGCTGGCTGGCGAAGACGTCATAGACGTATTCCGCGCCCGGGACGGAACTGACCACGAGGTTAGGAGCTGCGTTCCTGCGGTAGGGCGCGGTGAACACCACATCGCGGAACAGCGGCGTCATCGACTGCGCGGGCGCAAATGTCACACCACCATCCTTGGACTTGGCCAGCCAGTGCTGGCGCAGATTGTTGCTCTGAATGAAGGTCTGATAGGCCACGTACACTGTTCCATCGCTGCCCACTGTAACCATGGGCCAGCCCACGGCAGCCTGTTGTGGACCGTTGATCTGTATCGCCGGCGACCACGTCACTCCGTGATCGGTAGAGCGGGAAAAGGCGATCATCTTGCTCGCGCAGGTCGAACCGGAGCACCCGCTATAGAGGACCCAGGCCACGTAGACGTTTCCCGCGAACTGGGACGTGCTCGCGTCCGCGGCAATCCAGTCGCGGTCGACATCATGTGTATTTCCCCCGAGGCGGGTGTAGGTGAAGACCGGCCGGCAATCGCTGTTGGTCATTGTCAGGTCGGGCAGCTTGGCCGCACACACATAGACCCCGCCGGGAGGGTGGTTGCTACTGAATGAATTGCTTCCATAGTTGGACTGCTGTCCGGGGGCGAGCTTCACATAAAGCGAGGACAAATAAACGTTCCCGGAACCGTCAATCGCCATGGCCGGATCCCGCTCGGTCAACCATTTCACGTTGTCGCTGGTGAATGCGTAGGTTCCGGAGGTTGGAACGAAGTTATCTTGCCAAGTGGCGCCGAAATCATTCGACTGTGCGTACTTGACCACGCCGTTGGTCAGAACCCCGCCGGTACGCAAGGAATAGTCGATGATCTGCGCCACGAAATTGGAAGGATCGACGGGATTGACGGCAATGTTGGTCTCCGCCTCCGGCGCCGTGGTCGTCGGCGTCATGATCGGTCCGACCACATAGGGATCGCCACTGAAGGCGGCTTGTCCCTGAGGAGCCGCTTTCAGATTGGGGTCGAAGGGAGGCAGGGGTTGCGGCGCGAGATGCACTCCGTCAGGGTCATTGTCGGGCTCGTCGGGTGTGTAGAAGGGGTAGCTGGCAAACAAATTGAGCCCTGCAAGCATGAAAAGCGCGGAGACACAAACCACGAGGCGTCTGGCGATGGGACCCTTCATTGAGAACTCCTGTACTGACCTGCCGAGTGTTCGGAAATTAGTTGAGGTGGCGTGGCGGGACGTGCCGCCAAGGAAGTGTGTCGTTCCCTGCGTCCACTCGCGCAGTGGACACCCCACGAAGTGAATCCATGTTACCGGGGCTGCACAGCTTGTCAATAGCCGGTTTTGGGGCTGTGCAAGAGTTTGCACACAGGCATGAACCGAATCGAGCTGGGCAGGAGCCTTGCCGTGTCTCTATTGCGGCGTGAGCGTCGTAGTTTCGAGTTGCCCACCGTTGGAGCCGGCGTTGGTCCATACCGCGTGGGCCACGCCGGTGTCGGGTTCGACGGTGATTCCGAAGTAATCCCCCAGCAACATGGTGCTGCACGACTCTCCCGCATCGGTTCCCAGGTTGGTAGGCGTTGGGCTAACCCGCGCGTTCGGCGCGTAGGTTTTGCCCTGGTCCTTGGAGTAGGTGGCATAAACGCCATACTGAAACGATGTGAGGGCGTCACGAGTGTCCATCCAGACCACGTGCAGTGTCCCGTTGTTGTCTACGGTGGCGGCAGGAAAGGCCCTGCGCCCTACGGTGGAGTCGTTGATGGTGGTAATTGCCGAGAATCCCCCGGCCCCCTTGGGCTCCAAGGAACGTGTGACTCCGATGTTGGTTCCCCGCTCTCCGGAGTTGCCGAAGACGTCGTACACGTACTCGGCCCCAGCCACCGGACTGACCACCAGATTGGGAGCGGAATTCTTGCGCGTGGGACACTGGAACAAGACATCCTTGAAGATCGGAGTGATCGCAACCGCCGGGGTGAAAGTTTTTCCTCCATCCGTGGATTTGGCCATCCAGTGCTGACGCCGGTTCCGCAGGCTTACATAGTTCTGGTAGGCGACGTAAATAGTTCCATCGCTTCCCACTGTCACCATGGACCAATCCACCACCGCCTGGTCCGAGGGATTGATCTGAATGAGTGGCGACCAGGTCGCGCCGTGATCGTTGGAACGCGAGAAGGCAATGAACTTGGTCGCGCACGTCGAACCGGCACAGCCGGTGTAATGCGTCCAGACGGCATACACGTTGCCGGAGTGCGGCGACGCGCTGTTGTCCACCGCAATCCAATCCCGGTCGACGTCGTTGGGGTTCCCTGTCGGCTGGGTATAGGTAAAGACGGGACGGCAACTGGCACTGGTCATCGCGACCGATGGCAGCCTCCCCGCGCACACGTAAACTCCACCCGGAGGGTGGTCGCGGGTAAAGGAATTGCCGCCACTCGTATCCTGCCCGGGCGCGAGTTTTAAATACAGCCCGGACAAGAACACATTTCCCAACTTGTCGATCGCAATTCCCGGGTCACGGTTGACCAGCCATTGGACCCCGTCACTGGTAACCGGATAGGAGTTGGAAACAGGAACGAAATTCTCGGTCCAGGTGGTGCCGAAATCGCTGGAGATGGCGAACTTGCCGGCCCCGTTGGTGGAGAGCCCGCCCGGGCGCAATGAGTAATCGGTGATCAGGGCCACGAGATTGGAAGGATCGTTTGGGTTGATGGCGATGTTGGTCTCGGCCTCAGGCCGGGTCGTGGTGGGCGTCCGCAGCGGGCCCACCAGGTAAGGATTTCCGCTGAAAGTGGCAGGCTGTGCCGCCACTATCGTGGATGTCTCCTCCATGGCAGGGAAGGGTTGCGGACCGAGATGCACTTCCTCGGGTCCGTTCTCTGCGTCCTCCGGCTGGTAGAAGGGGTAGTCAGCTCGAACATTGAGCGCTGCGAGTGTAACCAGAACCGCAAACGCCCCCAAAATCCTGGCGGTGGTGAATCCCTTCATGGCAACTCCCGGTCCCGTACCCTGTTTGCGACGCGATCAACCCTGAGTGGCCGGGGAGGGAGGACACCAAGTGGATTACGCCGGCGCCATAGCGCGATGGGGCACACTATGAAGCGCAACCATATTAGCGAGGTTGCGAAGGTTGTCAATAGAGTCCTCCGCTGCCTATGCAAGAACTTGCGCAGGCCCGAGCAGAAGCATGCCGGCGGTCGCGGAAATCGGTAGAAATGCCGCTGGCCAGCTTTCTCTCGCGTCGCAGCTTAGCTTCGCGGCGAAACAGGTTCAGCGCAAGCCACCGTTTCTCCGCCGTCGCATTCGGAACCGCGGGATAGTAATCACTAAGTTACGCCCGGTCGGGGTTGACCGGGCGCCGCCGCCCGCGCCAGCGCTCGCGGCTGAAATAGACACCAAATCCAAGCCAGACTTGCTCTCCGTCCCACCGCAGTGATGTACCTGGGCGGATATCCTTGATGTCCTTTCGTGACCTACCGGGCCCCCGGCTGGGGCGGCTAGTCTGCTCGTAAAGTATCACCTTAGTTACCGGTGACATAGCGGGAGGGACTCCGTGACCCCCAAACGGAACGCCGTATTCTTCTGTGCTCTAATCTTCCTTATTGCAATCGCTCTGGTGGCGTGCGGCTCCAGCGGACAGAATCAATCAACACCACCGTCTTCGGCCCTCGCTTCCTTGCAATTGTCCCCTTCCAACGTGTCCCTGGACGAAGGAGAGACTGCTCAGTTCAAAGCGGTCGCGACCTATGAGGACAACCACCAGCAAGACGTCACAGCCAGCGTGACTTGGACCGCGACTCCGCTGGAGATTGCCGCGGTGGATGATGCGGGTCTGGTGACCAGCGCCGGCGAAGGAACGGCCACGGTCAGCGCCAGCATGGAGGGCGCCAGTGCTTCGAGTGTGGTGATCGTGCAGAGACGCTCCTCCGGGCCCCCGATCCCGGCCAAGCTGTTTTCCATGAGTTTTCATGGCCGTGTCAACTGGCCCACGGTCACGATCAACGGCGTGCGGCTCTGGGACACCGGCACCAGTTGGTCCTCCATCAATACTGCCGATCAGGTCTATGACTGGCACGTGTTGGATAACTGGCTCAGCGCAGCTCAGGCCAACAAAGTCGACCTCATCTACACCTTTGGCAACACGCCCACCTGGGCGTCCTCGGATCCCAGCTTGGTCTGTCAGGAGGGGAGCGACGTTCCCCTCGGATCGTGTGTTGCGCCCAACGACCTGAATAGCGATGGCACGGGCAGTAACCAGCACTGGAAAGATTACGTGACTGCGATCGTCACTCACGCAAACGGTCAGATCAAGTATTGGGAGATCTGGAACGAGCCCACCATCTCCAAATTCTGGCAGGGCAACAACGCGCAGTTGGTACGCATGGCCAAGGATGCCTACAACATTATTAAGTCGATCGATCCCACCGCTCAGGTCACCACCCCTTCGCCTTCGACCGGAGTCAATGGCGTAGCCAAGTGGATGGGCCCCTACCTGGCGACCGGCGGTGGCGCTTATGCGGACATCATTGCCTTCCACGGCTATAGCTGGTCAACCAAGCCGGGGGTGTGGCCCGTGCCCGAAGACATTGTTGCCCTGGTGGAAAATCTGAAAGCCCAACTGCTCATCTACGGCCAGAACAAGAAGCCCTTGTGGTGCACGGAAGGCAGTTGGGCGGACACCACGCAAAACGGTTTTACCGACCCCGACCTGCACGCGGCTTACCTGACGCGCCACTACCTGCTGCAGCAGAGTGAAAACGTCGCCCGCTACTACTGGTATGCCTGGGACAATGGCGAGTGGGGCGGCCTGTGGGACGATACCACCGGCATCAATGCCGCGGGCACCGCCTATCAGCAAGTGGAAAACTGGATGGTGGGGGCTACCCCCTCCGGGGTCTGCCTGGCCAACGGCACCATCTGGACCTGTAACTTCACCCGTTCCGGGGGGTATCAGGCGAAGGCCATCTGGGACACCTCGAAGACTTGCTCGCATGGGGTGTGCACCACCACCAATGTCACGGCGGACTCCCGGTACGTCAAGTATCTGGATATCGCCGGGGGCAGTCACACCATCAAGAATGGGACCGTGCCGGTGGGCGCAAAACCCATTCTCCTGGTCAATCAGTAAGCTGCCGAACCCGCCTGCAGCTTCCGCTCAACGAAAAAAGGCCCTCAGGGACGAGGGCCTTTTCACTGCTCTAGAGAACCCAGCGCCATTTTATGAGGCGCGTGTAGCCACTGCGAGTTGGTTGACGGCCGTCTTGGAGAGCACAAAGTTGTCGATGATCAGAGCGTCAATGCCCGAGCAGAAGTAGCTCCTCATGGCATCCCGCGGTTTCACTACCAGAGGTTCACCAAAAAGGTTGAAAGAAGTATTCACCAGGATGGGCGCGGGCGCCGTCTCGCCAAAGCGCTTCAAGAGCCGCCAGAACAGGGGATTGGCCTCCCGGTTGACTACGTGCAGGCGCACACGATTCCCGGGTAACAGAAAGCCCTCCGGCAAGCCCTCACGGACCGGCAGCACCGTGGCCAGGGAGTTCATGTATCGGCAGGCCTGGGACGCTTCGAACCAGCGGGCGCAGTCTTCCTCGGGCACGGCCAAAGCAAACGGCCGGAACCATTCCCGGTGCTTAATGTAATCGTTGAGGTTCTCCCTCACATAGGGCGCCCAGGGCGATGCCAGGACGCTGCGGTTTCCCAGGGCGCGCGGGCCAAATTCCGTGGCGCCCTGGTACCAGGCAACGATTTTTCCGGCCTGCAGCAGTTGCACCGTGGCGTCGATTTTGCGCTCTTCGGTGATCTGCAGCCAGTAACGGGCCTTGGAGTTGTCCAGGGTGTCCTTGATTTCGGATCGGCTGTAACCAGGCCCCCAGTACACCCCCGTACCCGGAGCCTTGCGCGGCCGGTTCGCCCTTTGATACCACATCAGCATTGCCGCCCCTACCGCACATCCGGAATTGCCCGGAGCAGGAGGAACAAAGACACGATTCAGCCCGATTTGTTTTTCCACGGTGAAAACCAGCAGGGGATTCAGGAACAGCCCGCCACCCAGGCAAACATCGCGCAGGCCCTCGCTCTGGGCGAAGTGCCTCACCAGCTCAATGACAATCTCGCTGCAGGCCTGTTGCAGGCTGGCGGCGATGGCGCGGCGTTGGTCGTCCCCCAAGCCGGCGTGCCGGTCCTCCATTTCCAGCGAGCGATAGAACTTTTCTGAGAACGCCACCTGCCCAGTCAGCCCGCGATTGAAGTAAGTGAAATTCAATCGCGGCAGAGGCGATCCCGGACGCCGCAGCATGTCCAGGAACACGTCTTTAAAGCGTGGATCGCCCTCCAGGCTGAGCCACTGTGTCTTGTGCTCTTCCTTGTGGGGAAGAAATCCCAGCAAGGCGGTTACTTGGGTGTAGATCCAACCCAGAGAGCGGGGGAAGGGAATCCGGCGCAATACCCGCATCCCTGTGCCCTCGCCCACGGCGATCAGGCCGCTGGTGCCGTCGCCGTCCTCGTCCAGGACAATAATCAGCGCGCGCTCATAGGGAGAAAGGAAAAAGGAACTGGCCGCATGGCACAGATGATGGCTGAAATTCTGCAGGTTGGCCTTGGGGCCGTGGTGGCGGCGCAGGAGACGCCGCAGGTTCAGCTCGTGGGCCAGCAGGCCGAGTTCGTTGACTTCGTAGTAGGTGTTCGCCACCGCCGAGAACGGAGCCATGCGCGCGCGCAGCAGGGAACGTCTCATCCAGCCGTGGAGCGGCTCCGACGCCACCGCTACCGCGTCCAAGTCTTTCCAATCCACCCCGGCCTTCTGCAGGCAAAACTCGATGGCGTCCTGGGGCAAGCCCCGCGTGCGCGAACGCGTCAGCTTCTCATTTTCGATGGCTGCAACCACTTCCCCGTCGCGCAGCAGCGCCGCGCCCATGTCGTGATCCAGCGAAGATAAGCCCAGAATAAGCATCATTCAGACCGGAATTGGAACCAGTAGAGGTGTAGCCGAGCTCTAATGCCGGTTAAGAGGGTTGGGATTAAGGCCTGCCTAGTTGTTCGCGCCGGACTGTGTCGTGCTGGTCATGACGCTAGGCACCGGAGCGCATGTACCCGCGCTATATTGCGGGAACTTGCTGGCGAGCGCCGGACACAGGGAGGCGTCAATAATCTCGGCCACCAGTTGGGAGCCTTCATTGGTGAAATGCACAAAGTCGTAGAAGTAGCGTGAACTCTTCGGCATTTCCCGGGCCAGATCAATCACCACCACGCCGTTTTCGCGCCCCACTCTCCGGGTGACATCGTTATACAGCTCCTGCGCATTCCACCACATCTCCCCGTTGCAATGGTTATGGGGAGAGACCTTGACCTTGGCGAGGTCCACATGGGTGACGTCGTCAACGACGGGCCCTGCCAGCATGGGTTGGGTGATCAGGACAGGTTCAATATGAGCATCTCTGCACATTTGAATCAGGCGCTTCAGCCTCGCCTCATAGCCGGGAAGACCGCGGCGGTGTTTCTCCAGATACTGGGCCTCCTCCAGGGGGGAAGGGTTTTCATAGCCCTGCTTGGTCAGGTCCACATTCTCGTGGACCAGGCCGAGCCGGTAACTGGTAACGGCGCGATAGGTGTCGAGAATGAGCGCAGCCACTTCGCTGTAGCCGGACAGCGAAAACAGGAAGTCTCGCGGATTCTTAAAGGTGACGGAACTCTTGAGGCCCTCGGCGTCGAAGTCCCCCAGATCGGTATGCGCCATGTCATTGCGCCCCACCAGGAACAGCACAACCTTGGGATGCAGTTTGAGGATGTGGTCCTGCATCAGGGCAATGTGCGCGATGGTGGAGTGGCCGTCGAGGCCGGCGTTATCGAGCCAGACGTTGTGTAACGAGTGTTGCAGCAAATCGCTGAGCTGTGCCGGCCAGGTTTTGTCGTCAGAAAGATAAAGGCCGTGGGTTGTGCTTCCGCCCACCGCGACGATGGTCAGATCGTCAGCAAAATCTGCGGGAGGATTCGGGCCGCGAAAGCCAAGGGAATTACGCGTTTCGACGATCACCGGGTCGAGCTTGGGGAGGGAGTGATTCCTGAAGACGTACCGCCGGTTCCTGGCCAGCACAATGTGGCTGCCGCGAATTCGGGCGCCGAAGGGATTGTAGATGCGCAGCATGCCCTCGAGCAGCAGCAGGGCAATCACGCATCCGATACCGAAGGTCAGTAGGCGGAACGTGACCGCTTTGAACCGAGACATGGGTGCCGGCATTCTCTCTCCCCGGATACGCTTTCCGCCTGGCATCCCAGGCCCGAAGTCGTGAAAGCCGCCACAGAGGCGGCTTTCAGCGGTATCACCTTGACATCAATCAGCGGGTCACCGTGAGTCAGGACTGCACTGCGGTAGCTTCCGCCATCGCCGAGTTCTTCACCACCACCGGACGCGAAGCCGCGGCCGGTTTGTCCACAATAAAGTTACCCAGCACCAGACTGTCCATTTCGCTCTTGGAGAAGGTGCTGAATGCATTGGCCGGGGTGGTGACGATCGGCTCGCCCCGCAGGTTAAACGAGGTGTTCAGGATCACCGGCACGCCAGTGGCCTGTCCAAAGCGCTCGATCAGGCTGTAGTAGCGCGGGCTGTGGTTCTTGAACACCGTCTGCAGGCGGCCAGTGCCATCCACGTGAGTGATGGCCGGCAGGTTCTTCTGCTGCGACTCCTTGACCGGCGTCACATAAAGCATGTAGCGCGCGGGATAGTGGCTGGTCGCGTTGGGCAGCTCGAAATAAGTCTCCGCATACTCGGCCAGTACCGACGGCGCGAACGGCCGGTAGGGCTCGCGGAACTTGATTTTGGCATTGACGATGTCCTTCATCTCCGGATTGCGCGGATCGGCAATGATGCTGCGGCTGCCCAGCGCGCGCGGGCCCCACTCGAACCGGCCCTGATACCAGCCAATGACCTTTCCCGAGGTCAGCCGGTCGACGACCCGGTCATAAAGCTCGTCGTCCTTTTCGATCAGGCGATGCGGGATATTGTTTGCCCGCAAGAACGCCGCGACTTCGCCGTCAGAGAAACTCTGGCCCCAATACGCATGGTCCATGCGGAAGGTGCGCGGCTTGCCCAGCAGGGTGTTGTAGGCCCATAGCGCAGCACCCAAGGCGCCGCCTCCGTCCCCAGCGGCGGGCTGGACAAAAACCTCCTCGAAGGGCGTCTCCTTCAGGATCCGGGTGTTAGCCACGCTGTTCAGGCCGACGCCGCCGGCGAGGCACAGCCGCTTCATCCCCGTCTCCTGGTGGAGGTGGCGGGCCATTCCCAGCAGGACCTCCTCGGTGACGCGCTGAATGCTGGCGGCAATGTCGGCGTAGTGCTGATTCAGTTTGCACAGCTCCCGGTAATTCCCCGGGGGCTCCCCGAAGTACTTGGGGAAGCCGGTGGCCTCGGTGAAGAACTGCAGCTTGGTTGGACGCGGGTCCCCGAACAGCCCGACGAATTTCCGGTTGTAGGTCTGGTCCGTGGAGTGGTGAAAGGAGAAGTAATCCATGTTCAGCGCGAACGATCCGTCCGCGTGCTGCTGGATCAGTTTCCACACTTTGTCGACGTAGCGAGGCTGCCCATAGGGGGCCATGCCCATCACCTTGTATTCGCCTTCATTCACCTCGAAGCCAAGAAACGCGGTGAAGGCGCTGTAAAGCAGGCCAAGGGAGTGAGGGAAATTCAACTGCTTCAGCAGGCGGATACTGTTGCCGCGTCCCACCCCATAAGTGGCAGTGACCCATTCGCCGACGCCGTCGACGGTCAGAATGGCCGCTTCGTCGAAGGGAGAACACAGGAAGGCGCTGGCGGCGTGGGAAAGGTGATGTTCGGAGAACAGCACCCGGTCCTTGGGCACACCGATCTCGCTCTGCAGGGTGCTGGCCACCCAGAGCTTGTCCAGCACCCAGCTGATCATGGATTCGCGGAATACCCTCCACGATTGTGGGTACGTCTGCAGGACAGTCGCCAGAATGCGGTCCAGCTTGCGGAAGGGCTTCTCGAAGAAGACGACGTAATCCAGATCCTTCCCCGTAATGCCCGCGCTCTCGAGGCAGAACTGGATGGCATTCTTAGGAAAGTCGTAGTCGTGCTTCTTGCGGGAGAAGCGCTCTTCCTCGGCAGCAGCCACCAGTTGCCCGTCGTGCAGCAGTACCGCGGCTGCGTCGTGGTAGTAGCAGGAGATTCCCAGTATATACACGATTCAGGTCCTTTGTATTGGCCGCAAACCCCACCCTGCTCCGGGCGCGGTTCACGGGGAGTGTTGCTCTATGGACAGCCCTTCTAGAAGAGGGTGTAGATGAACGGCGCGATCACCGAACTCTGCGCCAGAATCAAAAGCACGCCCATGAGCAGAACCACGAAGACCACAGGCAGCGCCCACCAGCGCTTGTTGCGGACAAAGAATGACAGCAGTTCACCGGCAATCCCGAACCGCCGTTGCGCGACTTGAATAAAACCCATAACTATCTTCCTCCATTGGTCTTGTTAATCGAAAGAGGCTGTTTCAGCCTGAATGTCTGAAAGACTCCGCTTTGATCGGGAAAACGATCAGGAAACGTTGTGTCGGACGGCTTCGAACATGCGCTGCGCGATCAGGTGGTTGCCAGAGATGACGATGTGACACCAGTCGAGGAACAGAAGTTCGCGCGTGTTGTCGAAGGCGTCGGTCAGGTCGTAGAAATGCGGGCGCTGCTGCTGCGCGGCCAAGTGGTACACCCGTGGGCACCATTCCGCCAGATGCGCCTGCCTCTTGGAGTCCCGAATCTGCTCTTCCGCAGGGGTCAGCGGTTTGTGTCCGGCAAACACCACCGGCTGCCAGAAGAAGGCGTAATCAAAACCGTACTGGTGGGCCAGTGCGTTGACCACATCCATGCCGGCGAAGTAATTGTTCACAGCAGCCAGCGCCAGTCCGTCAGGATCGTTGGTGGGCACGGCGCGGTCTCCCGCGTGCTGCGCGGCGTGGACGACCAGGGAAAATAGGAGCTGTGCGGTGTTGGTGTGCAATAGGTACGCGAAACCGCCTCGACGCGCGCTCTCCTGGCTTTCGAACTGACTCTTGATGGTGTCAAAGTTCATGTGGACGTCGGCCCGGCCGGACTGGTAGGGCACAAACGCCTCATTGGCGCCATCGTAAAAAATCACCAGATTGGGTTTGCGGGGCTCACGCTTGAGGGCCAGCATGAGCTGCGTGATCTCCTGAGTGTTGACCCACGCGCCTTCCCCGTAGTTGCGTACGCACGCCGGCTGACCCGCCTGCTCGTACAGTTCGGCCAGTTGGGATGGGATCGTGCCCCAGTCCGGCGAGCCATTGCCGCGCATGGTGGATCCACCGAACATCCAGATGGTGAACTCATGGGCGTCGCAATGGGAATGATAGGTTCGCCGCATGCCATCCGCGTCAAAGTTCACCGTTTCGCCGTGAAACGGCCGGGTGCGCCAGACCGTGTAGGGCTCGTAAGCAAACTGGCGGGCCGCCTTCTCCTCGCGGGCCAGCACCGGCGCCCAGGTCTGACCAGGATAGGCTCCCAGTATGCGCGTGCCCCGAATCTCTTCAAACACGGAAGCCTGCAGCACGCGCACGGCAAAGAACGATATGAGTTCCACCCCAGCCAGCAGAATTACCGTGACAGCGATGAATCGAAACAGGCCCGCCAGTACCTCGTGCGCGCGCGGCGCCGGGGGATCCACGGTGGTCTTTCGTTCTTCGTGATGATTAGCTACGACTTCCATGGTGAGATGAATTGAGCGAGTCTCGGAGTGAAGACGTCGCGGGGCGTAGCGCTGCTCGCACCCGCCGCCACACCGCGATTCCGTTTTTGTCTGAACATGCGGTACCGCCGCTTGAGCGAACGATATTGCCGCAAACTCCATAACGGGCCGAGGCTATAGAGCACAAATACCATGTGGTCGTAGGCTCTTAGACAGCTGTAAGCGGTCCGGTCCGCGAGCTTTTCGGTCCAGCGCGGCTTTCCTTCGGGGACGGCAATCCCGGCTGGATAGGCCGGCCACGTCCCTCCCGACTCCTCCTTCCACTCGCAGATGTAACGCTTGATCTTTCGCTGTATCGCAGCGGGAAGGAGGGAAGTGCGTTCCGGCATGAGCCGGATGCTCTCGCGGCGCAGGGCGGAATGATGATCTTCCGGATAGATGGCAGATACATCGGCCTCATCCAGCGAGGTCATCCTGGAATCAAAGGGGATTTCCAGAAATTTGCAGATGTTCCTCATCACACCTTCGGTGTCGTCGACCAGTTCTTCATAGTTGATCTGGTGCACCGGCAGGCCCTGCTCCAGGAGGCGATCACATTGCTGCTTGAGCCGGGGGAATCCCAAAAGCGCGCGGAGCACCATTCCCGTGCGGCGAAAATAGGAGCAAACGGCGCGGGCGCTCAGGATACTGGCACAAACACTCAAGGGATTGCGCCAGATAACCAAGAAACGCGCTCCCGGAAAGTCCTTCGCCAGCTCCGTCAGGCAATCGTGGTAGTTGGGGGATTTTTCTCCCCGGATGCAGGCGCCTTTGCGCTCTGCATACTCGCGGTAGGTAGCCTCCATCGCGGAGCGCACATCGGACATGGTTTGGGGCAGCCGCTCAAGCCGAATTTGGTGCCGTTTCGCGGCGCGGTTCCAGAAGTTCCAGCGCGCCAGCACTCTTGCCGGGCTGGGCGCAAACCGGAATCGCCACGACAGCAGGCGCAGGTCTCCCTCAAACAAAAGGGCGATCTGCGGGTGCTGATTCAGCAGCGCGTACAGGGCTGAGGTTCCCGAACGCCACACCCCGACCACGAACAACGGCCCGTTCGGCCGATCGCATTGGACGGTGGGGTTGGTCACAGATTCATGCCTTACTGCCGGTGCGCCCACTCCAGGTTCATCTCCTCATCCGGATGGTCCAACCACTGATCCGGAGCATGCTTGATGCGCAGCGGATCGCCAAACCAGCGAATCATCAGTCCGAAGGGAAGGACCAGAATGGCGTAGATCAGAGTGAGCAACACGCGCGCCTGGAAGTTGCCGATGATGTGCATCAGCTTGCTCCAGGCCGCCCAGATCTTCTTTAACGCTTGCCAGAGGCTCTTCAAGGTTGTTTCCTCGAGATGATGATGTTGCGCTTGAACCAAGATCCAGCGCGGGAGGAGATCAGTCCGCCGCCACGGCGATCGTTGGACTGAGAGCGCCGACCTGTTCGGCGATCCAGGGATAGGTGATCTTCAGCCCCTGGACGAGCTTGATGGACGGCTCCCACCCCAGCACGCGGTTCAGGCGGGTGTTGTCGCTGTTGCGGCCGCGAACCCCCTGCGGTCCGCTCAGATTGTGCTTCTTGGTAAGCCGCTTACCGGCGATCTTGCAAACCATGTCCACCAGTCCATTAATGGTCACTAATTCATCGGTTCCCAGATTCAGCGGCTCGGTGAAATCGGACGCCATCAATCGCACGAGACCTTCACAGCAATCGTCCACGTACATGAACGAGCGCGTCTGTTCGCCGTCGCCCCAAACCTCAATCGAACCGCCATCCTCGGCGAGGGCCACTTTGCGGCAAATCGCCGCCGGGGCCTTTTCCTTGCCGCCGTCGTAGGTGCCCAGCGGTCCATAGACGTTGTGGAAGCGGACAATGCGGGTGGGAAAGCGGAAGTCCTGCCAGTAGTAGCGGCACAGCTCCTCGGTGAACAGCTTCTCCCATCCGTAACCTGGTTCGGGATCGGCCGGGTAAGCGTCTTCCTCGCAGAGCGGTTTCACATCCGGATTCTTCTGCTTGGCCTGGGCGTACACGCAGGCCGATGAGGAGAACAAGAATCGCCCCACTCCGTTGGCCTTACTGGCGTCCAGCATGTGGGCATTGATCAGAATATTGTTACGGGAAATGTCGGCGTGGGACGCGGTAATGTACCCGATGCCGCCCATGTCGGCGGCCAGGTTGTACACTTCATCAACTCCGCCGCGAGTGGCCAGCAGGCAGGCGTCGGCCTTGCGCAGGTCGAGCAGTTCGAACTCGTCCGCGGCGCTGGCTTCGTACTCCGGTTCTTTGATATCCACCCCGCGGACCCAGCAGCCCTCCGCTTTCAACCGCTTTACCAAGTGATGGCCGATGAACCCACCTGCACCCGTCACCAATACCCGCTTCTTCATAGTCATGATTTTTTCCTTGGAAATCCTTGTTGAAAGATCAGGGCTTACGGATTGAATTCCTTGAGCTTGAGCATTTCGAGGGACACATTCCAGGCAAACTTCGAACCATAGATCAGGTAGCGGCGCCACAGCCGGCGTGGCTCCATCATCAGGCGGAAGAGCCATTCCAGTCCGTGTTCGCGCATCCAGGCCGGGGCCTGCCGCAGGCGGCCACTATTGAGATCGAAGGCGGCCCCCACCCCGATCAGCACCGGCACCCGCAATTTGTCCCGGTGCTCATACATCCAGCGCTCCTGCTTGGGAGTGCTGAGCCCGACCCAGAGGATGTCGGGGGCGGCGGCATTGATGCGAGCCACGATGTCACGATCTTCCCCTTGCGTCAGGGCCCGGAAGGGCGGGGAATAGGTGCCAACCACATTCATGCCCGGACAGCTTTCGCGCATGGAGCATTCCAGCTCGCAGGGGACGTTCGGCGCGCCACCGTAGAAGAAATGGCGGTAGCCCTTGTGTGCGGTCGCCTGACAGAACGTGAGCATGAGTTCCGGTCCGTACACCCGGCGCTTCATGGGAAAGCCGTGGCGTCGTCCAGCCCAGACCAAAGGCATGCCGTCGCTGACCACCAGGTCGGCCGAGTTCAGGACCTGCTTGAAGCCAGAATCGTGCTGCGCCTCCATGACACCGTGCATGCCGGTTACAGCGACGTAGTGGCAGCCATCGCGCTCCTGGATCCAGCGCTCCATCTGGTCCACGGCATCGGGAATCTGCACCGCATGCACTCTCACCCCGAGCAGATGGAAAGAGGGGATTGGACACATCGCCACGGCGTTCATGCGTGCGCCCCCCGCTGGTGCGCGATTGCGCCTGCATAAATATCCATCAATAGGGGATAGTTGCGCTCGGCGGTGTAGCGGGTTTCGTACTCCCTGCGAGCCTGGGCTCCCATTTCTCGCATCCGATCCGGGTTGGCCCAAGCCCAGTCCACCTTGGCCGCCAGGTCTTCGGCCGAGCCGACGGTAAAATGCAATCCTGTCCGGCCATCGTCCACCAACTCTTCCAATGCCCCCAGGCGCGAGCAGATGACCGGGACGCCGCAAGCGAAAGACTCCGCCATGCCCATGGGGAAGTTCTCGTGGCACGCGCTGGGTAGAATCAAGAACCTGGCGTCCTTAACCACCGCCTGGGCCTCGGCGCGTGGCAATCGTCCGCGAAAGCTGATGCTCGTCAAGCCTTGTTCACGGACCTGCTTCTGCAAGCCGACATACATAGGACCGTCGCCTACCACCACCAGTGGCACCCGGTTTCCCAGGAGCTTCCACGCGGACAACATGGTCGCCAGCCCCTTCTCCGGGGACAAGCGACCGACGTAGGCCGCATAAGTCCCGCTCCCGTTGCCCCGCTGGCCTGGGTCCGGTTGCACGAAGTTTGGTTTAACCCGGATCCGGTCAGCGGGAAGACCACCGTCTACAAATTTGGATCGGGCGAACTTACTTAACGCCACGTAGGTATCCACGCAGTCGGTCCAGGTGTGGCGGCGCCGGTGGACGGTCAGCATAAGCGCCACCGCTGCGGTTGCTGCCCGGGAGTCCCGATAACAGCCATACTGCACGCCGCGCCAGACGCCATGCTGGGTGCATTCTTCGCAGGCGTGGCCCTGGCGATAGAACGTTGCGGCAGGGCAGAGCAGACGGTAGTTGTGCAGCGTCTGCACCACCGGCACGCCGGCTTGCTGGCAGGCCGAATAGATGACGGGAGAAATCAGCATGAAGGTGTTGTGCACGTGCACCAGGTCAAAGTTCTCTTTGCCCAGCAACTGCAGAATCTCGTCCCGGCTTTGTGGGTTGGCGACGGTGTTCTTGACCAGTTGCAGTCGCTTGACCAGCGAGGAGTCATCAATCTCGCTGTTATTCCGACAGTAGGTCGCGACCCTGTGACCCGCGTTCTCGAGCAGTTGGCGCTCCTGCTCGAAAACCACGTCCTCACCGCCCGGCTGTTGGTACCTGTTGTGGACTAGCAGTATCTTCACGACCCATCGTTCTCTCCCGGAACGGCGCCGTTCCGGGCTGCAGCAGTTCCAGCACGCCTCCGTTGGTCAGATACGTCACTCCTTCTCGCCCGCCGACGTAGTCCAGCAATTTCGCCAGCTCGTCCCACAAGCCATGGGCCTCCAACTCCCAGGAATGTCCGTATAGGTGCCAAACCCCGCCCTCGCGTTGCACGCGGTCGAAGAGCCGTTTTCCCAGTTCCACCCAGCCATTGCGACCGCCGATCATGTAGTTGTAAAGGCGCGCCGGCCGGCAGGCTTTGAGCGTGTTTTTCAGATAGGTCTTGCCCGCGTGAGGGTAGGCCTGCACGGTGGTGGGCATCTCAAAACGATCGAAGCTGGTGCGGATGGCAAGCATGCGGGTGGTGCGCGCGCCCTCATAGCCGGCATCCGCCAGGCAACGCACGGTGGCCGGCGTGTAATGCCCGCCCGGGTAGCAAAACATTCGCACCGGCTGTCCGGTCACCGCCTCCAGCCGGTTCTTGCACTCCCGCAAGACAGCCAAGCTCTTGTCCCGCGAGAGGCTGGGCATGTGCTCGTGATTGACGCCGTGAGCTCCTATTTCAAAGCCTCGCTGCGCGAGGCTGCGGAGCTGGCCGTTGCTCAGCGCCGGCCGGCTGCCATAGGGCTGGATGGGCACATAGAAGGTGCCGCGGATCTTGCGCGAGTCGAGTAACTCGGCAACCCTGAGATCGGCCCGATCGCCATCATCCCAACTGGTGGTGACGACGCTCCTATTTTGTCCCATGAAAAGTTAAACCGGTACGGAATTGGCGGGGGT
Source organism: Terriglobales bacterium (assembly GCA_035542575.1). Taxonomy (GTDB): domain Bacteria; phylum Acidobacteriota; class Terriglobia; order Terriglobales; family Acidobacteriaceae; genus JAIQET01. The sequence goes on from DATKLE010000100.1 coordinate 30,301, forward strand.
GGCTGCGAGCAAGCGTCTAACGTTGTCTCATCATCTTCTGCCACTCCGCCTGCTTGTAGCGGCTGTTGTTCCAGGCAAAGAAATCGCCGTCGGGATTGCTGAGATGAAACGTATTGTTCTCGAAGCGGTTGCCCCAACTGGTGAAGATGTCATCACTGACCCGGGGCGCGGGCTTGACGATGCCCACGGCAATGCCCGTGGCCTGGGTAATGTCGTTGTCGTGCACGTAAAGATTGCGAATCTCGTAGGGCCCGTCGGCATGGTATACGCGCATGTCCTGGTCGCGATTCAGTTGCCGCCCGAGGATGCCATTGCGGCAATCGGTTATCTTGTTTCCGTAAACTTCGACGTCGCGCGATTCGCCAATCAGGATGCCGGCGTCTGACTCTTGATGTCCGAACCTGTTGTTGCCGTCGTTCCAGATGGTGTTGTTGCGGATGACCGCGTGATAGCTGATCTCGTGAAATATGCCTTCCGTGTTGTTGGTGGTGCGGTTGCCTTCGTAAAGCGTGTTTCGATTGTTGATGTCGGTCCACAGCCCGGGACCGATGTTATCGTGGGCGTAGTTGTTGCGAACTACCAGGTTCTCGGTGAGCACGAACTTGGCGCCGCCCGATTCCCACCCCGGCCAATAGCCGGCGTAGTTGTTGTTGTACATCTCGTTGCCTTCCACCAGGATGTCGCGGCCGCTGCCTCCCATGCCCGCATCCCCGTTGTGGTGGGTCTTGTTGTTCAGGATCTTCCAGCCGTTACCGGCCCGGATCCCGGCGCCGTGGTTCCAGCGGATGTCATTCTGCTCCACCACCCAGCTGTCCGCGTCTTTGCCGTCGATGGCGCCTTCGCCCGCGGGCTGTGCGTACTTTTCGATAGTGAAGCCGCGAATGGCCACCTCGCGGGCGTCTCCGGAAAACACGTGGCGGGTCACGCTCATTTCCACTTTGTGGCCGGTAGGATCGTCAGCCAGGTAAATTTCGCCGGCCGAGGAGTCGGAGTACCACTTTCCGGGGGCGAGTTCGTCCTGCGACTGCACTCGCACCAGGGGAGTTTCATCGAGGAAAACGTCCTCGGGAAAAATACACCAGGGATATTCTTCCTGGCAGCGGCCACGATACTCGCGCTGCTGCGGCCTGCCTTGCCCTCCCCCTTGCGGCCCGCCGCCCGGCCCCCGGCGCATTCCTCCCTGGCGGCCACGGCCATAACCACCGCCACCGGGGAATTGAAATCCGCCCCATCCGTCGCGGCGCCCACCTTGACCGCCACCCCCACCCCCACCCCCACCCCCACCGGGACCAGCGCGAGGTCTCTGCACCGGCGGTCCCATGCGCATGATCTCGTCCTCGTCGGGATTGGTCTGGCCTGACGCCACCCAATATTGCCCGCGACGCTGAAAGTGAAGCGCCTGCGAACCGTTGAGCACGGCGCCTGGATCGGCGATGAAACTATCCCGGTCCTTTGGCTCAATCGAGACGCCGCGGTAAAGGCCGGCTTTAAAGTGAAAGGTGGTTCCGGCGGGATTGCGCTGCACCAACTCCTGCACATTATCCCCGGGCTGGACCACGACTTCTTTGGCGGGACCGGCTCCCAGCAGGACACTGCCGAAGGTAAGCAGCATCGCGCCGCCTCCGACCAGAAATGACTTCGAACCCTTCACTTTCACTCCCCACCGCTCCATGTCTTTCTTTTCTTTTCCTTTGGAGTTCACCTTACTAAGAACACTGCCATTGGCGGTTAGTTGTTTCAGTTCGTCCTAAAGTCAGCGCCGGCTAAGCGACTGGCCCCGGCGTCGGCGCACGAAACCGGAAAACTAATCCGCTGGTCTCAGGCGTCGCCCGATAAGGGCGGGCGCCGCAATGCGGAAGGGTGTGGCGGCGTAGCGCTGACGCAGATACTCCGCATATCCGAGCGTGAGCCAGAATTGCAGCGGCACATGCCACGTCAGATCGTCGCTGAAGAAGGTTCGAATGGTGGCGATGGTGAGCACCGCAATGGCTTCCAGGGCAAGTTGCCGCTCCTGGGGGCTTCGCTCCGGATCGAGCACAAAGCGCAGCAGATACCACCAGCCCACTCCCATGGCCGCGAGCAGCGGGAAAATGCCCCACCAGCTGCAGCCTACCAGGGTCTCGACCCAGTCGCTGTGCACGCTGGCGATGTTATTTCCGATTGAGCCCATGACCAGAAACTTTCCCGCCGCGTAGGCGCCATAGCCGGTCAAGGGGGCGTCCAGGTACTTGTGCCAGGCGAACTCCCACCACTGCACCCGGCCTGTCAAACTCTCGAGTTGGGCGTTGGTTTGACCGCGGCGCATGTAGTCGATCAGCACGCTACCGGCGCCAGTGACCAGCAGCAGAGTAAGCCCTAAGAGCACGATGGCAACTCCGTGCTTGAAGCGCCCGGAAAGCCAAAAGATGAGGACAAGGGCGACCAGAAAGCCACCGGTGGCCGACCGGGTTTGGGCGAAGACCATGGTGACCACGGCCGCCAGGAATAGCCAGGTGTACCAGGTCTTCATGATGCGCTTGATGCCGCGCACCGGCAGCAGGCGCACCAGCGCCACTGCGGCCAAAATGGCGGAATACTCGCCCACGCGGTTGGCGGACAAGTCCGGAAACACTCCCATCAATTGCCACGGCAGCGGGCCCGTAACCGAACCACCTTCCTCCGACAGATGGCTTAACGCGGTGGACGGGTCGAAGTAGGCGCCGATCCAGACCGTCACCAGCAGCAGCCCGATCCACAGCCAGGTCCAGTTGAACCAGCTCCCATAGTCCTCCGTGCTGCGCAATGCCGTGATGATGGCGGCCAAAGCGGCGACATCCACCGCATACTGGCAAACCTGGTACAGCGTCCACGGCCAATTCACCGACCACAGCGTGGAGACCAGGCCCACCAGCACGAACAACATCAGCAGCCCGGGGATTCCGCGGAACCAATCGCGCATGAAGTCGGTCCGGCGCGTGAATAACCGGTAAAGCAGGTAGGTGCCCGCGATCGTAACCATGATGCCTTTTGCGGCGGCGTAGGAGTCTACCGGGGCCTCCTTGATCTCGGCGAGAGTGCGCATGCGCCAGGTCTGCATGCTGATGAACAACAGCAGCCACAGCATGTGGTACCAACGCAGGTTCTTCAGTATCACCCCCAGACTGCCGCACCCCTGCCGAACCGCCGCCCAGTTGTAGTAGAAGAACAGCGGACCGATCACAAACGTGGCCACCAGCAGAATGTCGCGATAATGATGGCCGCCGTGCTGGTTCCAGAAGGAAGCGACCAGAGACAGCACCACTCCGGCGGTCAGCCCCAGGCCCAGAAAGCCCACCACGGGCCAGAGCGAATCCACGGATAAAGCTTTTTGCGTTCCCGAACTGCTTCTTGATGGCACCGGAAAAACTCCTTATAACCCGAATTCCCGTTCTTGCCCTCGCCCACTAATCGGCGCTACTTACCGCGCGCGGCACAGGACTTGCGCCAGGCGCTCCATCGTCCTCAAATCCCAGCCGGGCGAGCATTCTGCCGGCCCGCTGCAGCAGGATTTCTGCCTGCGCCGGGGTCAACCTCTCCCGCCAGCCCCCAACCCCACCGCTGCGCACAAAACGCTTGTCCTCGGCGATCGATTTGGTTCGCGGATCATATCCAATCTGTGGGGTACGATCTTCTTTCTTGCGCATGTTTTGCACGTTGTTATGCTGGATCGCCTGCTCAATAGTCTTCAGGTCCACATTCACGCCGAGAAATTGCGTGATTCTCGACAAGCCGGCTTTGGTGTTCCCCCGCAGATCGGAGTAGCGCACGAGCAGCAGGTCGCCAGCCGCCGCCAGGGGGGATTCCAGCCACCCGCGCACGTGTCCTTCCCAGGAACCGTAGCCATTCACGGTTCCGCGCACAAACGCACTCAGGAATTCCTGGAAGCTGCAACGGATCCAGCCCTGGGCCTTCTGGTAGGCATACTCGGACAAGGCCACGTCGCGGACGTCGCGCACGATGTAAAGCGCGCGCTTGTAGTCAGGCCGGTAAGCCTCATGGGTCTTGATCAACCGCCCGCCGTTGGGCAGCAGAGGGACAGCGGAACCATGCAGGCCGACATCCGGAATATAGCGGTTCACATCGTCGAAGCCGGCATCGTGCCTGGTCAGGATCTCGTATAACAGGAACCGCAGCCAGGTGCTTCCTGAGCGCGGGTAAGAAGCCACGAACATGTCCCGGGGTTCCAGTCCGCGGTGGCGGAGCCAGACTAAGGGAATGCGCAATGCGCTCTTGGCTGCCTGGTAACGGATTTGACGCAAGGTGGCCATGGCCATCGTTGAACCGGAACTAGTAGCGATACCAGCTGAAGCAGTAGGCCACCAGGCCGCCGAGAGTGCGCTTGAACCTCCGCACCAACGAAATCTGTGGCGCTGCGCCTGCTGCCTGCGAGGGTTGCTCCGCGACTTGCTGCACTGGCTTGCTCCGCGAGTAAATCGTCAACGCAACAATCAACCGCTTCAGCGCGCGGCGTAAGGTCCGGCGTAGGAGGGCTCCGTCCCCACACTTACTTCCTCCGGAAATGCCAGGGGGTATCCCATGCTGACCAGCACTTCTCCGGCATAGTCATCCACCAGCTTGAGCTGCCGCTCCGTCATTTTTTCCCGCCAGCCGGCAATGGCTCCCTTGCGCACAAACCGCCCCTCCTCGCGGGAGCTCTTGGGCAGCGTTTGCGCGGCATTCTCTTTCTGGCGCATGCGCTCGACCGAGTTGTTTTCGATCGCCTTGCGGACGAGCTTCGGCTCCGCTGGGTAGCCGAGAAACTGAAGGATGCGGGAAATCGCCGAATCCGGATCGCGCCGCATGTCCTCAAACTTGATCAGCAACAGGTGGCCGTTCGAGGCGAGCGGAGAACCCAGCCAGCTCGGCAGGTGATGCTGCCATGCCCCGAACCCGCTCAAGCGGCCTTGCAGGAACCGGGGCAGGTACTCATCCAGGTCCATGCAGTGCAGGCCCAGCTCGCGCTCCCGCGAATACTGGGACAACGCTACGTCACGGACGTCGCGCACCAGGTAAACCGCTCGTTTGTATTCCGAGCGATAAGGCTCGTGCGTCTTGATCAGCCGCCCGCCAGTGGGCAGGAAGAGGCTGGCCCGGACGTGGATTCCCATCTCCGGGATCGTCCGGTTCACGTTGTCGAAGGTCGCCGTCTTTGCTGCAAGGATTTCGGCCAGCAGGAACCGGGTCCAGGTGTTGCCGGAGCGCGGGTACGATGCCAGGAAAATGTCGCTGTCATCCAGGCCGCAGTGCCGCAGCCAGATCAGAGGAGCGCGCACCCCAGTGCGCATCACCCGATGTCGAATTCGCCGAAGCCCCGAAGTCATAGCCGCGTTTCTCAAGCTTTCATCTCGCGTTGAACCGGGCAAGAAGCAACTGCATGAACTCCCGGTCTTCCGCATCCAGACCCGCAAACCACAAAGTGCCTGCGAACACTGCGACGGCAACCACGAGCGTGACTAAGGCCTGCAAAGGCGCTGGGAAGACCTCCATCTTGCGCACCAGCAACAGCGCTACGGTTGTCACGAGCGTCGCTGCCAAACCCTTCAAGTAGCGGCGGTCATAAGGACGCATGCCCAGAACAACCTGCGCCAGAACAATGGCGGCGATAAACAGGCCACTGACGGCCAGCGCAGTGGCTGTCGCCGCTCCCACCATCCCATAGCGTGGTATCAGCACAATTCCCATGACCACGCTGAGCACAAACATGGTTCCCGAGACGAGGAACATGCGGTTCTGATAGCCTGCCATGACCAGCAGCATGCCCACCGGTCCGGTGCCGGCATTGAACACCTGCCCTAGTGCCAGGATGACCAGCACGGACCATCCTGCCACGTAAGGCGCGCCGAACAGCGCAATCATGACCTCGTGGGAAGCAAAGAACGTAACCAGAAAAAGCGGCAGGCTCAGATAGAGGCCCCACTTGGTACTGATACGGAAAATCTCCTCCAGCCGCCGCAGTTCTCCGCGGTGAAACAGGTCGGCGGTCATGGGAGAAAAAATCGCATTCATGGCGCCCAGGATGATGGCAAATGCAATCGAGACTTGCGAGGCTGCCTGATAAATCCCGACATCGGCGTTTGGCCGGTAGTAGCCGACCAGCAGCCGGTCTACCCAGATGATCATGACCCCGAACACTCCGGTCAGCGAGGCGGGCAGGGAGAAGGCCAGCAGCTGTTTGCCGTCGAACCTCGACGCCGCGACAGGAGAACCGACGTTCGGGAAAAGCCGTTGCGCATACCAACGAGCCAGAGCCGCCGCCAGACCATGCGAGACAATGCAGGCGACGATCGCCGCGGCCAGGCTCCGGGTCCACAACAAGGCAAACGCCAATACCAGCAGCAGATCCCAGGCTGGCTGGCTGATATCCTCCGCAATCACGGAAAACTTCATGCGCTGCGAGATACGGGTTGTGGCGGCAGCCACTTTCAGGATCGTCGCCAGGGGAAAGGCCAGGGCAAAGCCCTTCACCACCTCAGTCATCTGCGCGGAGTGGAAAATGCCTTCGCCGATCCACCTGGCCGCTCCATAGAAAACGCCGCCGAATATGAGGCCCGAAAGGCTGGCGAACAGCAGCGACTTGCTCAACACCTGTCGGAAGGTGGATTTGTCCTCGCGCCAGTACTTGGCGCCAAAACGAATCACGCCGGCATCCAGTCCAAGCGGCGTGAACAGAGTTACCATGCGAGTGATCGTCCAGCCGATGGCGTACAGGCCGAACTGCGCCGGGCCCAGCAGACGCGCCAGCGCGATGTCCAGCAGGAGCCGTATGCCGCGTCCGGCAATTCTTCCTCCCAGCGCCACCCCCGCTCCGCTGGCAAGCCGGGCCACGTCCCTTTTTTCAGGGCTGACCGAGGGCGCGACGACCGCTGCGGAAGGAGCGCTGCTATTGGCCAAATAGGTGGACATTACCGCGATGGCTGGGTCTGAGAAACACTGGTCAAACGCACAGAGAAACCCTCGCCGGGGAATCCTTGACGCAGCGGGAAAGCATGCCCGGCAGGAAGAGCGAGCGATACAGGGAGCCGCCGACTCCAGCAAGCCAGCCATGCCGATCGCCGCGGGTAGTCAGGCGATTGGGGTAGTAAAACAGAATCCGCGAGGCCACCAGGGTCTGAACAAAAATCAGCAGGTCGCGAGGGACGGCGCCGTACCCCGTCCAGAACGCGTGCTCCATGGCGCGGACCACCTTGCGCGGAACCAGTGGGTTCAACAGTTGCTTTCGCAGACTGAAGACGATGGTCGCGAGGTCCTGCCAGGTTCCCGCTCGCGTGGGGTTCTCAAAATCGACAACTGACAATTTCCCCGCGCCCCTGTCCCACATCAAGTTGGCCAGGGTGAAATCCCCGTGGTTCAGAGCCACCGGCACGGTCAGTGTGCTCGCGGCAATTTCCTGCAGGCCCGACTTCAGGATCGTTTCAGCGCGTGTGATAAACGTCGAAGTCTCTTGCTGGGCCATCATCTGGCAGATCGCATCCGCCATCGCGCTGAGGCTGACGGTCTCGGTCCCGTCTGCGGTCTTGTCATGCACCTGCCGCAGCCACATCCCCGCCTTCAGCAAAGCAGCCGCACAGGCGTAGCCCTTGGGGTCAAGCCAGCGACTTTTTTTCACCAGATCGAGCACCGAGCGCGCCTTGATCTCTTCCCAGACGATGGTCTTGGCCTCCCGCGATCTGCCGAGTGGGCGTGGAACCAGGTTCTCAGCCAGGAGAAGGTAGAGTTGCTGCGACGTGCTCCATTCGGTTTCAACCTGATCGTCGGCCGCGCGCCACTCTGCCGTGCTGCGGAGTGCTTCCTTCCAGGGCACAACCACGGTCAGCGGGTAAGGATCAGCCAGCAAAATCTTGGCAAAAAACTCTTGCCGATTCGCCGTCCCGCAACATCTTACCGATCTCGCGTCGCGACGGATGCTGTGGGCCTTTAACTTGACTTCATCAGCTCTGACGCTAAGAGCCACCGCCACCCGCCGCCGAAGATCTTCCGCCGGGCTCAGTGCCGGAGCCTTCGCTTCGAGTCTGCTGGTTGTAGTGCTCAGAACGGCAGTCACGATAGGACACGACTCCAGCTGGTCCTTGACAGACACATCAGGCCGCGCCGGAGCCCTTCAGAACGGCAGGAATGGTACGGTAGAGGATTTTGAGGTCCAGCCACAGCGACCACTTGTCGATGTACTCCATGTCCAACTCCATCCACTGCTCAAAGGGGATGGAATTGCGCCCGTTGATCTGCCACAGACAAGTAATCCCGGGGCGGACGCTGAATCGCCGCCGCTGCCAATCACGGTCGAACCCTTCGTAGTCCCGCACCGGAAGTGGCCTTGGCCCGACCAGGCTCATCTCCCCTTTGACGACGTTGAAGAGCTGCGGCAATTCATCGATGCTGGTCTTGCGCAAGAACCTTCCCAGCGGGGTAATGCGCGGATCGTTCTTGATTTTGAAGACTGGTCCGCTGACCTCGTTGAGTTTTTCCAGCTCTGCCTGTCTTTGCTCGGCATCCACGACCATGGTGCGGAATTTGTGGATATAAAAAACCCGTTTGTTAAGGCCGAGCCGCTTCTGCCGGAAGAACACGGGCCCGCGTGAGGTCAGCTTGATCAGAACGGCAGTCAGCAGATATACCGGCGCCAAAGCGACAATCAATGCCAACGACACCAGCAGATCGATCGCCCGCTTCACCGCCGCCGGCCAGTCGTGCAGCGACCCCGTGGATAAGGTGATGACCGGGTCGCCGTCGAACTCTTCGGCTTTGGTGCGTGCCAGCTTCAGGTCAAAAATGCTGGAGGGAAAACGGACGAGGATGCCTTGCTCCTCACAGGCGGCAGCGATGCGCGAAGCTTGGTGATAGCAGGACTTGACCGGCAAGCCCATGACCACCTCGTCCACCACGGTCCGCCGCAGCAGGTTGGGAAAGTCTTCCAGGCCGCAGGCCAGGGGGTAGCCAGTCCTGCGAAATTCCGTGAGTCCGTTCCATTCCGAGTCCGCGAAGCCCACGATGCGGTATCCCAGTTCGGGCTTGGATTCGACCCTGCGTGCGAACGCCACCGCGCGCGGGTTGGTGCCGACCACCAACATGCAGCGCAGGTTGCGATGATGGGTGCGCAGGCGGGCCAGGACATAACGAAGCAGCAATCGGCTGGCTAGTCCCGGGACCACACATGCCACCCAGAACACGATCACGAAGTTGCTGTTGACCAGCGCGATCTGAAAGATGAGCGCCATCACCGCCAAGAACGCGGTGCCCAGCGTGGTTGCCTTGAACAAGTCGATCATTTCGTAACGGCGGCGGGAGGAAAGCCGCTTCGACTCATAGAGCCCCACGGCCGAAAAGATCACATGCCAGATGACGACGAAAGCAACCAGCAGGACCAGGTTCTGGACCTTGATTCGGATCGCCAGCAGCTGCGTTAGCGAGAGGGCGTCCGGGTGGCGGGGAGCTGACGTGGCAATGCGCAGAGCGACCAGTGTGGCGGTGCTGAAGGCGCACAGCATCAGCACCAGGTCAAAAATCTTGAAAGTATTGAGAAGAAGTTTTCGCCGAAACGTGCCCACAACAGATCCTTTCTCGAGTCGCGTCTTTCCTCGGAGTCTGCTGTACGAATCGAACGACAGTGATGGAGGTCAGGGAACCGCGATTGCCCTCGGCCTCTTGCGTGCTGACAAGCGCGGGCGAGCGGGGGTCATGGCGTGCCCACAGGTACGGCGACCCATGCAGTGGTACTCAAAGCCGGCATTGCGCACCGCCTCCGGCTCCCAGAGGTTCCGGCCGTCCACGATGATGGGTACTTCCATCAACGTGCGCACCCGGGCCAGGTCCAATCTGCGGAATTCATCCCATTCAGTAAGGAGGGCCAAGGCGTGTGCCCCCTGAACGGCTTCACAGGCGGAGGCGCAATACGTGAGCCGCCCAGGCTGCTCGGGCATGCTTTGCCGCGCATTGGGTATGGCTTCAGGGTCATAAAGACGCAGATTGGCGCCTTCCCGCAACAGGGCCTGAATGATCTTCAGGCTGGGAGCTTCGCGGATGTCATCTGTCTGCGGCTTGAAGGCCAGGCCCAGGATGGCGATGGTCTTTCCTGAGACCACCCACAGGGCCTCGCGTATCTTCTCGAGGAACGCGTCAATGCGGGCCTGATTGATGCTCTCGACCGCACGCAGCAGCGTGCAATCTACACCGTTTCCCTCGCCCAGATGAATGAAGGCGCGCAGGTCTTTGGGGAAGCAATACCCGCCGAAGCCGATACCCGCCGAGAGAAACTGCGTGCCAATGCGAGGATCAAGTCCGATGCCTTTGGCCACGTTCGCGACGTCCGCGCCCACCGCCTCGCAGATGTCCGACACCAGGTTGATGAACGAGATCTTGGTGGACAGAAAAGCGTTGGCGGCGTGCTTGATCAGTTCCGCGGTGGTGGGGTTGGTGACCACCATCGGGCATTTCAAGGGGCGGTAGATCGCCTCGAGCAGATCACGGGCACGCGGGGTATCGACCCCAAGCACGATGCGATCCGGATGGAAGAAATTCTCGAGTGCTCTTCCTTCCTGGAGGAACTCGGGATTGGAGGCGACGTCAAACTCGGGTACAGCCCTCAGCCGCGCCGGTTTGTTACGCTGCGCCCGGCCGTTGAGCTTGAATCCGTTGCCCCCGAGCTGCGCATAGCGCACCACCGTGCGCTTGATCCATTGCGCGGTAATCGCCGGTACGGTGCTTTTCTCGACGATCAACTTGTAACCGTTCAGGTTGGAGGCGACCGTGCGGGGAATGGCTTCCACGCAGCTCAGGTCGGCCTCCCCACTTTCTCCCTGCGGCGTCCCGACGCAGACAAACAGCACGTTGGCCGACGCGACCGCGTCTCCCACATCCGTCGTTACCCGGAAGCGGCCACCCAGATGTTTGCTCAGCAGTGCCTGCATGCCGGGCTCAAAGAAGCTAGCCTTGCCCGACTGGAGAACCTGTATCTTCTCGGTATCGTCGTCGGCGCCGACTACGTCCCAGCCCAGCTCCGCCAGCCCCAAGGCGGTCGGCAAGCCGACGTGGCCCATGCCCAACACCGCAATCCGAATCGCTTTCTTATGGTTCCCGTTGTTCACCTAGATCTCCGCGGGCAAGTGCTCGTCAGTGTCCGATATGTGCTTAACTAGGGCGAAGTGCCGGTTAGAGTGCAGGAGCTTAGGCGGGCTCTACGTCATAACCCGCGACCCGAATCGCCATGGCTCGCTTGATCAAGTCCACCGAGACCACAAGGCTCAGGTCCGGATTCATTCCGACCAGGACCCCTTCGACCCCGTCCAGGCATCCGCCGCGGATCCGCACCCGCTGGTTCAGGTTCAAGAAGGGGTGCAGCGTGAACTGAACTTTTTGCTGCAATATGGTCTGGATGTCCTCGATTTGCTTGTCGGGAATCGGCGTTCCCCTGCCTTGATTTCCGACAAAGCCGACCACGCCGGGCGTGCGCAGTACCGACACCCGTGCTTCGGCAACCGGCAGCGTGCGGACAAATACATATCCTGGGAAAAGCGGCACCTCGACCTGCTTGTTGCGGTCGCTCCAGCGATGGATCTGCGTCTGCAGCGGAAGGAAATGATGCAAGCCTTTGTCCCGCAACTCGGAAGCGATCTTTTTCTCGTGGCGCGAGCGCGTCCGGATGGCATACCACTGCGGCCGCCCAAGACCGGGCAACGCGGCCATATTGTCCGTTAACGCCTCAGTTTGCAAAGCTCCGCCCTCTCAGTCCCATTTGTGGGCCTGCCAGTGCCAGCATGGAAGCCGGGAACCCGGCTCTCTTAACGATCCGGCGAAAACTGCGACTACAGCCGGTTGTACAAATTTTGGGGGATCGGGAAGGTCCGCTTATTCAGCACCGCTCCCAGCAGCCGCACATTGGAGCTCTTCAAGCCCTCGGTTACGTTGCGCGCCGTCTCCCGCCGTGTAGCGTTGGATTGCAAGACCAGCAGCAATCCGTCCGAAATGCGTCCCAGCGTGATCGCGTCGGTGCAGCGGTTCAGCGCCGCCGAATCGATCAGCACGTGATTGAACTCCGACCGCAACTCCGTCATGCGGGCTTGCATGGCATCGGAGCTCAGCAGAGCACTGATCTCGGCCTTCGGAGACCCGCCGGGCAACACCCACAAGTTGCTCCCGTCGACCTGTTGGGCAAAAGACCGAATGGGGCCCGGCTGAACGATGGCGTCCGCCAGCCCCACGCGATTATGCAAATTGAAATATTGGTGCAGGGAAGGAGTGCGGAAGTTGGCGTCCACCACGCAGAACGTGCCGGGAGCCACTGCCGCTAAGGTTTCCGCGGTGGCCGCGCAAATCGAGGTGCAGCCCCCGCCAGGTTCTACCCCCGCAAAGACCACCACCCGCGGAATCACACCGTCAGAAGCTCGGAATAGACGTTGAACCAGCCGGGCGATCTCATCGCCATTTATAACGTTGCGGCGGACTCCGTTGCCGTTTTTGGGTACAACCGCCGGTACCGCCGCTGGACCCGTGTGTACTCGTTCCCGCTCCACCTGCTGGAGTAATTCAAAGGTCTTACTCAAAGCTACCTCCCGTGGTCCCTTGTGTTCGTTAGTGCCCGTTCTTGGCTACCGTCTCCGCCGCCACGTGATGCCCGTTGTCCGGAATCGAGGCAAACACCGGAATGTCGAGGAACTCTCTGACTTCGTCCGGAGTACGGAAGGACGGATCGAGGTAATCGGCAACCAGGGCCGAGCCCAACGCCACAAAACCTGCCAACAGGAAGCTCAGCGAGATCATCAGCAGTGGCGAGAAAGTCGGCAGCGCCGGCCAGGTTGGGGTTTCGTCCAGCACCACGTTGAGCACGCGGCGGGAATCCATCATGTCCTGGATCCGGGCCTGTTCGCGCTTGCCGAGATACAGCAAGTAGTTCGCTTCCGCGGCCTTCACTTCCCGCGTCAGGTCGTCCTGCGTGACCCCCTTCTTATTGAATGCCTGGGCTTCATCGTGATAGGCGCTCACGTTCTTGGCGATGGCCCCGGCTTCAGCCTGCAGTGCCGGCAACTGCGAGCGGGACTGCGCCAGCTGCTGCACCACCCACTGATAGGCCGGGTTGTTGTCGGTCGTCCTTAGGTGGGCGGGTTCCGTGTCCTGCTTCGTGATGAAGGTTTGGGTTTGCGCGATCTGCTTCTCGACGTCTTGCACCAACCGATAATTGGGGTCGTACTTGAAAAGGTAATCGGTACGCTGGTTCTCCAGGGTATTCAGCGTGTTCTTGAGGTTGGAGAGCAGGTTCAGGTTGTCGTTGGAGCTCTCCGCTGTGCTGATGCGAGGGGGCAAGTTCGCCTGCTGTTGCTGCAGAGACTGGATCTGTTCTTTGGTTTGCTCGATCTGCTGCTGAGTCGTGCGCAGGGAAGCCAGGAACTGGCTGCTCTGCTGCACTGCGATCTGGGCCTGCGTGCTGGCGAGCACCGCATCCTGCTTGTCGGCAAAATCCAGCAGGTCCTTCTCCGCCTTGAACAGCTTCTTCCGATAGTCTTCGGTCTGCTGGGCGAAGAAGTCATATAACTTGGGCGGCCGGTTCACTGCCATGTGCTTGGCCATGTAGATGTCGGCCAGGCTCGACATCACGCAACCGGACTTCACCGCGTCGTTGGAGGTGTACGACACCTGAATATTGTTGGCGTCGTTCACCGCGGTGACCGTGATCTTCGACGTGAGCTTCTTTACCGCGTCCGCTTCTTGGGCCTGCGGATACCCCGGGATCAGCGACGTGACCTTGTCCAGCGTCCGGCTGGCAAGCCCATCGCCGTGGACCAGCATGGGACAGCGGCGGACGACTTCCGTCAGCACGTCCTGGCTCTGCAGCAGTTCCACTTCGCTGTTGATCATGTTGGTCAGGTCGGTGCTGGTCGCGGCGCGCGGACTGGTGTCTGGGGTCACTGCCGCCTCAACCATGTCACTGCGGACCAGGATCTCCATGTCGGACTCATAAATGATCCCGAAAAAGAAAACCCCGATCAGCGCCCCCAGCGCGGTCCAGAGAAACACCTTCCTCATTAACTTCCGGCGGCGGAACAGGGTGGCGACAAAGTTCTTCAACGCCGAGGCCGGCTGGTTCGCACTATTACCGTTGCCGTTGCCATTGCCGTTCCCATTGCCGTTGTGGCCGTTATGGCTTGTCTCTTCCATGGCGATCTCTCCGCTGTAAGTGGACTAATCTATCGGCTTGGAAATGAAGTTCAGCTTCACGACTTGCGACCAGGGTTCGATCCAGGTGCCGACCTTGGAAATGGTGTTCTTCGGCACGTACAGCATGTCGCCCGCTTGCAGATTCAAATCCTCGGCCAGAGTGCCCGACTTCAACATCTTCTTCACGTCAATTTTGGTGCCTTGGGCCCAATCGGTATCAATCCGTCGAAACAGCACCACTTGCGAGTGCTTCGCGTCGGCGGTGAAGCCGCCGGCGATCTGAATCGCCTGCGTCACTGTGGTATTGCCCTGGAAGGTGTACTTGCCGGGTTTGGCTACCTCCCCGCCCGCGATGAAGTACGCCGGTACGACGGTGGTGGGAATGACCGAGATGACCGGGTCGTGCAGAATCTTACCGTAGGCCTTCTCCAGTGCCGCGCTCACTTCCGGAGTGCTCATGCCCTCGACGTGAAGGTCGCCGATGCCCTTGGGAGAGATGTAGCCGTCCGGTCCCACGGTGACCGACTGGTCGTATTCCGGAGTAAAGGTAAACGTGAGCTGCAGTACGTCGGTCTTGTTGATTCGATACCGAGGATCCCGTTGCTGCAGAACCGGCGCGGCATTCTGGGCGTTCACGCTGTTGGATGCATTCGCGGCCGGCGGTTGCTGGGCTGCGCTGCTCAGTCCTGCCCATAGCAACAGCAACGACGCTCCTGCATGCAGTAAACTGCTTGCTCTCATTGGCTAAGTTCTCCCTGAGGACTCTCTGTCTGTTAGCAAGGCCTAGTGACGGTCCACGCTCTGGACACCGCACTGCGCCCGCTGGACTGTTTGCTGAAGCCCCACACTTCGCGCTTGCGACCGCTCGTGCAGCGCCGGCGAAGTTACCTCAAAAACTATCCATCCTCGAACTTGCTTTGCTGGTTACCGACAACTTCAAACCCCGGATGGGAGCAAGCAAGCTGCCATCTGGTAATTTCCAACTTGAGACGGACATGGGACGCAAGTTGTTGTGCAACAACCCGTTCACTGCCTTCCGATCACCAGCATGGGATCCGGCACGGGTATGCACCGCAAACTTTTGCACAAACAGCAAACGGCGATTGCTTCTGTCAGTCCCATGTTTTTCACGCCGCTGGTCCAGGGGTTGCCAGCCGCGGGAAGAAGCGCAAAGCCGGACCTTGCCGCCCCGATAGTTACTTTCTTCTGCTTACTTTCGTCTGTATCTCCTTGCTAGCAGCCAACTTGCACCGGGGGGATGTATATACATCGCTGGCTGCTGCATAGCAAGCAAGAAATTTCACTTTCCTTTTATCCTCGCGATATCCGACGCCACCAGGTGACCGAGACCGGCGGGAGCGCAGGCGCCGGCATCACATGGAATGCCGACAACAAATATCGTCGGCGCGGGTTTACGCCCATGCCGAATCCTTGGAGGATGCAGATCCATGAAGGTGTGTGCTCGCGGCGTGCCCACAGGGAGGCTAGCCGTTCTGGGCTTCGCTCTCCTGCTTGCCGGTGCGATCTTGCTGATTGCTTGTGGCACGGGAAGCTCGAACCTCAGCCAGCCGCCGGGTGGCATTCCTAATCAACTCGGAGCTGTGACTCAGGTCACCGAGGTGAATCCCTGCCCTCCCTCGACCGTGATTCCGCCCGTGGCCGGCGATCGATGCGTGGATCTCACCATTTCCTGCCCAGGAGTGGCGGCCTACAACCCGCTCGAACTGAAGGTGACCAATGCGGTCGGCACTCCCAAGGGCACCGTGATTTACACCACCGGGGGTGGAGGGAGCGAGCTGTACGAAGATGAGTTTGTGTACGGCAATGTGGCCATCAACAATGTGGTGAACGCCGGTTTTACGGTGGTGCAGACCAACTTCGAGACGCCCGTGGGCTGGCTGGACGGTCCGGGCGGACCGCTGTTGCTGTCGTGCCGCTGGGCCACGGCCGCCAAGTGGATCCACGACAACCTCCTCAGCGCCAACACCGCCCTCTGCGCTACCGGCAACAGCGGCGGCGCGGCGGCCATCGCTTACGCGTTGTCCCGCTACGGGGAGGATTCGATCTTCAACTTCGTTCAACCCACCGGCGGTCCGCCGCTTAGCCGCATTGATTACGGATGCCTGTGCAACACGTCGGAGATCTCCAATTGTGCCGGAAGGTTGGACATCTGCTACGGAGAGGACGCCAAAATGTTCATCGATCCTGCCTACGGCAACAGCAACTGTTCTTCCGGCAACACGGTCGACCTGCATAAGTGGAAGACCGACAGCATTGTCTCCACGGATGGCAGATCGATCTTGAGCTTCAGCACCCGCGTGCACTTCATATTTGGCGGAATGGATCTTGGTCCGGAACCGCCCGAAGCGACGATCTGGGAGAATGCCATCACTTCTCCCCACGATGCCGAATGTGTAGCATCGGCGCCACACCTGATCGCAGATGACCTGGCGGGCGCGATGGCCGTGGCCAACGGCCTCATTGCGGGCTGTCATTAGGATCTGTCGGGTTGGGGTTGAGCGGGACCTGCTTGCGGCAAATTCTCACGCCTGGGCGGTCGAGCCTTGCCCGGAGTTCAAGCTCAAATCCTCGCCCACGTCCTGACTGGTCACTGCAGCTACGGGGCGGCGCAGGATCCTCTCCGGGCAGATCAGCTCCAGTACGGGGGTGGTCATGAAGGTTGTGACCAACGCCATGATGACCATCATGGAGAACAAAGCAGGCGAGATGACCTTGACATCCAGCCCGATATTGAGGATGACCAACTCCATCAATCCGCGCGTGTTCATCAGCGTGCCCAGGCCCGCCGCTTCGCGCAGGGGCATGCCGGTCAGCCAGGAAGCGACCATGGATCCGCCCAGCTTGCCGACCGTGGCTACGAGAATGATGAGACCGGAGTAGAGCCACATCTCCCGTCCCTCCACCAGGGCAATATTCGTGCGCAACCCGGTAAAGGCGAAGAACAACGGCAGTAACAAGGTGACGGTGATGGTCTCAAATCGGTCCAGAACGTAACGCACAAACTTCGCTTCTTTGGGCATGATGGCGCCCATCAGGAATGCGCCAAACAGCAGATGAAGCCCGAGCCACTCCGTGCACAGCGCCGAAACCAGCACCAGCAGAAGCATCAGGGCCATCATGTTTTCGCTCAGTGCGGCACGCTCACGGTAAGCGGCTTCAAACCGCCGCAGCAGTCGCCGCACTCCGTAGATCATGAGCAGCGCAAAGGCGATGAGCCCTCCCACGGTCAGCCACATGGGAGTGGCGATGCGGGACGCGCGGATCAGCAGCACAATGTAGGCCAGGATGCACCAGCCGGTTACGTCGTCCACGGCGGCGCACGCGATGGCCACGGTGCCCAGCCTGCTGCCCAGCAGATCGCGTTCCGTCAGGATGCGCGCCAGCACCGGAAATGCCGTGATGCTCATGGCCGCTCCCATGAACAGGGCGAAGCTGACAAAGGCCACGCTGTCATCGGACAGCTTGGGATAGAGGTAGATCGAAAGCACGGCGGCGAGCACGAACGGCGCGGTGATGCTGACGTGGCTGGTCAGCACCGCGGCATGCCCCTGGTGCTTCAGTTCCTTGGGGTTGATACCCAAACCCACGAGGAACATGAAGATCACCACTCCCACCTGGCTGAGCGCGCTCAGAAAGCCCAGGCTCGACTGAGGGAATAGGAAAGCCGAAGCCTGAGGTGCGATCCAGCCGAGCACCGACGGGCCCAAAATGATTCCGGCAAACATTTCGCCCACGACCCGAGGTTGGCGCATCTTGCGAAACAAGGTGCCCACCGCTCGGCACAGCGCCAGGATCACCGCAATCTGCAGAACCAGGGTAAAGAGATTGGGCATCAATGTCCTCTCTTTGCCTTGGGCTGGGGCTCCCGTGTGGCACGCAGTTCCACCGGCATGCAAGACGGGCAGTCGCTCAGCGCCAGAGTGCCCACCAGCGATCTCGGCTTGGCGTCCGGATCCACGGTGGCCGCCAGGAAGAACCGGCGATCCGCGCTGCATTGCGCATCGCCAGATCCAACGCCGGAAGGGGACAGGGTCGCCTGAAGCGCGGTTCCGCTGATCGTTCCGGAGGTCACGCTTTTCAGGCCGCGGGCAAACTCCAGCGCAAAATTGGTCCCCGATTGCGAGATGGTGAAAGCCGGGTTCTCAGCGGAAGCGAGGGATTTACCGCAGGGCAGTTTGGCAAGCTGGGCCGCATCGGCTTGCAGCCTCCACACGCCATCCACGGAGATGGGGGCGGTGAGCGCGCGGCCGTGCCGCAAGACTCCCAGCAATCCTGCCACTGGCAATGCCACCAGGACCGCATAGGCGATCACGAAATTGCGCATTGCGCGTGACATGATGTGTTTGGCGCCGAAAGGCCCGCTTCCGGCGCCGGACCCTGCCCGAGCCTTACGCCGAAGCCTGCAAAAAGGCATTGGCCGTCAGGTCACCCAGCAGGCCATGCCATACGTGTTTCGGGTTCTTCTCCACTTCCATCACGATATTCCGCATGCGCGTGAGCACCGCGGGCTCTTCTTCGTCGTACACGTCGCCCTGCAGCAGTTTGATTACGTCCACGCGGTAGCGGGGATCCATGATGAACGCGGTGAACAGCACGTTCAATCGGTAGTACACCGAGATGAAGTTGTACCAGTTGCGCGTGCCCCGCTTGAGCGTCGCCGCGTAGTTTTGGAACGCTTCCCGCTGGAAGTTGCCGGACTCCAACGCCGCGATCACGTCCTTGTGGGCGAAGCGCGAGCAGGTCAAAGCGATACTCACCCCGGTGGAGAAGATCGGGTCCACAAACCGGGCCGCGTCCCCAATTAGCAGCACACGGTCGCCGGTGATCTGCTTCATGGCGTAGCTGTAGTCGCCCTCCTCGCGATAGGGGCGAATCCGCTGCGACGCCCGCAGAGCATCATGCAGTTCCGGACGGCTTTTCATGCATTCCCAGAAGAACTCTTCGCGCGACTCTCTGCTCTTGGCGAAATTTTTCTTCTGCATGACTACGCCAATACTGGTGACGGACTCGGTAATCGGAATCTGCCATACCCAGGTGTTGGTGAGCGGCAGGAAGTGGATGAAGATGTAGTTGTTCATCGCTTCCTTGTAGGCCATGGCCATGCGATCGTAGCCTTCGAACCAGGTGTGGATCGCGTACTGATTGAACACCGGGTCCTCGATCCGCCACTTCATCTGGTTTCCCAGCAGGGTGCGCCGGCCGCTGGCGTCAATCACGATGCGCACGCTGGTGCTCATCTCCTTGCGCCCCACGCGGTATTTGATGGCGGCGCAGTTGGGGTCGGAAAAGTCCACACCGCTGACGTTCACCCCTTCATAGACCTGGGCGCCCAATTCGTGCGCATGCTGTAGCAGCATGAGATCAAACTTGCCCCGGTCCACGTGCCAGGTGTAGTTTTGGTGGACGCCGGGCTGGTCCCGCTCTTCAAAGCGGATGTCGGCTCCTTCGTGCGCGGCCAGCTCGTCGAAGTTGTGGTTGTAGGCGCGGCTGCCTGAGGCGGCCGTCCACGCCGCCCCGTACTTGCGTGGAAACCCCGCCTCCTCCATCTTGGGTAAGAACCCCAGCTCATTCAGTACCCGCGTCGAGGATGGAACCAGCGACTCGCCCACATGCGGGCGAGGAAAGAGTTCGCGTTCAAACAGTACGCAGCTGATGCCTGCCTTGGCCAAGTAAGCCGCCATGCTGGAACCGGCGGGGCCGCCTCCGATAATGCCGACATCAAAGTCCGGGACCGAGAAGTTCATCGCAGTTCCTTTGCTCCTAAATAAGTATTCTGTTGCTGTTTTTTTGCTCAACGCCCCTTCGAATGGGCAGGCGCACAACCCCGCGCTCGGGAAAGCAGTTGGTCTGCCAAAAGCCGCGGATTCCGCAAGTGCTTGCTAATCTTCTATATAAACCTCAGGGGGCAGATTCACTTTCGCCCTGCTGGGGCAACAGTTTGCAAGCTGTTGCTCAAAAGGCAAAGGAATTTACATTCAAAGTGCACACCGGCAGTCCGCTTGTCGGCGACACGCGCCTCAACCGGGCAGCTGGGTTGACCATGAGGCTAGCGATCACACAAGTCTGACCGTGCTGGCACCAGTCCGACTTGCAGAAGGGGGAGACGTGCCCAAGGATGAGGAAAATTGTCGGGTAGAGACCTTAGTCTCACATACATAGACCCCTGTGCAAATACTTTCATCTTGACAAGGATACACAGCGGGTTCAGAGTCTAGCGCTCGAGGAGTTTGCCGGGCTTACGTGTCGCCTGGGCGGGGTGGAGCGCGTCAGCAGCATCGCGCGGTGATTTCTCTTAATTGGTCTGTTGCGATGTCAGGAGTGATCCCTGACGGCGAGGACGGGCCAATGGATTCTCTTCAGGTGAAGTCAAACCCGCTAAATGAGTCCTCACTCTGATAGCTTTAAGCTGTTGCGCTATCGTTTTGTTTTGCCGGATTCCACTGGCTGATGTTTTTCGCGGATGCCAGTGGAAGGAACGAGTCGCAAAGCAGTGTTCACGGGACCTGTGACAGAAAGAACGGGCCGAACCCAAAGGCGGGGTGCCTGCCAGGACTTCGCAATGAGTCTCCTCCCACGCTTCTTCGCTGCTCCGCGCGCTGGATGCGGCCGCAGATCTCGATGTGCTCACCCACGGCTTGTTGCGGAACGTCTCCCCCGGACGAACTTCTTTTTCGACCAGTCGGAGGCAGAATGAAAGACGGAAGTAGGACCCCGAGGCTCCTCGTCGTTGCAGCCACCCTCTTGCTCTGCGTTGTTTCCCGTCCTGCGGTAGCTCAGGCCAACCAGGTGACGCTGAACTTCTACATGCTTACCGCGAACCATGCTGCCCTCGGCGCCCCCATGCAGTATCAGATGACGCTGACCAATACCGGCACCACCAGCGTGCAAGTGGGCGCTCGCGTCGATCTGGTTGCTCCCGACAACACCACCTTCTCTTTGTTGAATACCTGTCCCACTCTGGCTCCGGGCCAGGTCCTGGGAGCGCCGGGCACATTCACCTCCAGCACACTCACCAGTCAGGTGGGTACCTTCAGCTTGAAGGGGTACACCACCGACGCATGCAGTGGTGGCAACGTGGTGGCCAAGCAGAAATTGTCGCTGACGGTGGCGACAGTTCCGCCAAACGGGATTTACGGCAGCATCGGCGGTAGTGGCCCGGACAGCGCTGTGCTCGGCTACACCTATGATTTCTCCGCCGTGACCGCCAACCTGAGCGCCGCTACCATGAGCGTGCAGACGCAGGTCATCCTGACGCTGACCGACGGCACCACGATGACGGTCAAGCCCGGCGTGCTGACTCCGCTCAATCCCGGCCAGTCCCTCATCACTCCGCTCACCGTGACCACCACCCAATACACGGTGAAGACCGGGACGTACTCCGTGACAATTAACGTGCTGGATAGCAGTGCGAACATTCTCTCCACCGACACGCACAGCTTTAGCCGCACGAACTTCCCGACCGGGTTCTTCCCACCCAAGTTCTCGGACATCGCCGACGATGCCCTGATCGACATCCCACGCACCCCGCCGACACTGCCGCCCGGCTGCGGCAGCGGGATAAACGATTTCAACCCCGGCAATTCCGGCGCCGCAGTCGCAGACTACGATCAGGACGGATTTGAGGATGTGTTTATCGCCGGGGAGGCGGGCGACAATCACCTGTGGCACAACAACGGGAATAGTACGTTCACCGATATGGCGGTCGCCGCTGGAATTCCGACCACCGCCGCGGCTTCGGTGAGCGGAGCCTCGTTTGCCGACATTGACAACGATGGGTTCCCTGACCTGTTGCTGCTGGGCGGACCTCAGGCGCAGCCCATCCTGCTGCACAACAACGGAGACGGCACATTTACCGACATCACCGCCACCTCCGGCCTGCTGGAGGCGGTCCCGCAGAACAACATGAGCGCCACCTGGGGTGACTACGACAACGACGGGTACCTCGACCTTTTCATTGCGGTACACGTCGACTGCAACGGCCGAAACCCCGCCGACCATTTGTTCCATAACAACGGCAACTTGACCTTCACAGAAACATCGCAATTGCTAGGCGGCGGAGCCAAACTCAATGCCCGCGGTCTGTCCGCGGTGTTCGTGGACTATAACCAGGACGGCCGGGTGGATCTCTATATCGGCAATGATCAGGGCTCGCGCTTTGGCGCCAATACGCTGTACCGCAATGATGGGCCCGATGGCAGCGGCGGCTGGATCTTCACCGATGTTTCCGCCTCCAGCGCCGCCGGAGTGTCTCTGGCGAGCGCGGGTATAGCGGTAGGCGATTTCAATCGCGATGGGCAGTTCGATTTCTACCTCACCAACTTTGACGGTGTGCCCAACCCGGCCAATAACATCCTGCTGCAAGGGTCCGCTGCTGGCGTGTTTACCCAGGCGCAGGGCGACCAGCGGGGCGGGGCGCATGCCCGGCGCAATACGATTCCGTTGCTGGCCGGAGGACAGGCGCCCTCGGTCACCTGGGGCACAGGTTTTTACGACTTCAACAACGACGGCTGGGAGGATATCTGGATGGCCGGCTCCGGCGCCGGTTGCTTCAGTGATTGCTCCCCGGTGAACACCACGGTGTTGGCCAATCTCAGGGGTATATTCCTGGACTTGGGGAACCAGGCTGGAACCTACGGATCGGTCTACTCCGGCGTGTCCCCGGCTGCGGTCTTCTTGGACCACAACAACGACGGCTGGATGGACGTGCTGCAGGCGCCCTCCCAGGCCTTCATTCATCTGTTCACCGGCCAGTCGAATAGCAATCACTGGTTCCAGGTGAAGCTGATCGGCACGACCAGCAACCGCGATGCCGTCGGAGCACGCCTGGTCGCCAGCGTGGGTGGCGCGACTCTCTTGCGCACAGTGATCAACGGCGGTACTTATCAGGGCAACAGTACGCTGATTCAGCAGTTCGGTTTAGGCACGGCAACCCAGGTGGACAGTCTTACCATCTACTGGCCGAGCGGAACGGTGCAGACCCTCACCAACCTTCCCGCGGACCAGCGGATGACGATTACCGAGCCGTAGCAGACTGGTGTCCCTCTGCGCGGGGGCACCCCGGGTTGGGAAATGGCAGCGTAGCTTGCAAGAAGGAGTCTGTATGAACATCCGTCAAGCGGCCACCTTCAGGCGCATCGGCTTCACCGTCGCGGGCATGCTCGCGGCAGCCACTTTTCTTTTCACGTTTGGGCATTTCCAGCCGAGCCGCGTACATGCGCAAGGAACCCTGGGCTCGCCCCTGCCCGGACTCACGACCGGCCAGTTGAACGCTTTTAACATCGGCTTTGCTCAGTTCAACGTCACTTGGGATCCTGTGAAGGGTTTGGGACCGGTTTTCACTCAGAATGATTGTGGCACCTGCCATTCCACGCCTGTGCCTGGCGGCACCAACTCCACTCTGCGTACCACCTTCTTTGGCAAAACCAACCCCGACGGGACCTTCAACCCGCTTATCGAGGAGGGTGGTATCGTCCTCCAGAATCAAACCGCCTCCAAGTTCATCAAAGGGTGCCCTATTCCCAGGGAGCATATTCCCCCGGACGCCACGATTGTGGCGCAGCGCGTGCCCCCGGATTTGTTCGGGCTGGGCCTGGTGGATGCCATCGCCGACCAGGACATAATCAACAACGCCGTTGACAAAGGGATGGGAATCCACGGTGTCGTCAACATGGTGCCGGACTGGAACGGCACTTTGCGTCCCGGCCGTTACGGGAACAAGGCCCAACTGGCGTCCCTGGTGCAGGCGGTCGGCACCGCTTTCCTGATAGATATCGGAATCACGAATCCCGTTGACTTGGTGGAAGAATGCTCCAACGCTGCCCCCGGAACTTGCACGATTCCTCCCAATTGTCTGAAGGCCCGGGAACCCAACGACCCGAATGGCAAGGTAACCATCCAGATCTTTGATTATGTGGTCTACTTGGCCCCGAACCCACCGCTCGGCGGCCACGACCGCGGACAGGCGCTCTTCAGTTCCGTGGGCTGTGACCTGTGCCATAACCCGAGCTACACCACCCAGCCCGATGTTAAGGTCCCAACCAACTTTACCGGCGGCACCACTCAGGTGGTCACGGCGCTGAGCAATCAGCCGGTGAATCTGTATTCTGACTTGCTCCTGCACAATCTGGGACCGAAACTGGCGGATAACATTCAGTTGGGACAAGCCACAGGCAGTCTGTGGCGCACCACCCCGCTTTGGGGGCTCTCCACCCGGACCGTTTACCTGCACGATGGCCGCACCAACGACCTGAAGACTGCCATCGAGGACCACTTCAGCCGTGGGAACAGCATCTACCCGGATTCGGAAGCCAACCAGGTGATAACAAACTTCAACGCGCTGTCGCCAGACGATCAGAACGAACTGATTGCGTTCATCGACTCGCTGTGAGAAGCAAGGCCTGAACAGCCGCAAGCAGCACAACGGGGGCCGCGAGACCTGGTTGTGTTCCCGGCAAGGACTCGCGGCTGGAGCTGCGTCTTTTTCCCAATCGTTGGAAAGACAGCCACTTACAGCCATGCCGGCGCCGGGGTCTGGAATTTACTCAAAGCCGCAAAGTTCTTCACCTTGGTCCGCTTTGCCAAGTCTACGTGGTTGAAAAGAATAGACTTACAGTCGAAAAATTGGTCTCCGGTTTGCACCTCGCACTGACCTGTCCGCCCGGTCTTGGGGCCTGGGCAACACTCCCAATTTTCTTATGTTTGAAAACGTTCGCGGGGACATTAACCGAGCCAAATGGGATCGCGACGAGTTCCTGGCGGCGGGCGGGTGGACCAAAACCACTTGGTTGTCCACGTTCCGAGTTCTGATCGCGCAGAGTACCTGGTCGGTGTTCGCTCACCGCTTTGCGCATTGGGCGACACTTTGCCGAATCCCGGTGGTGCGCCAGGTGCTGCTGGTGTTCGCGATCATCTTCGAACGTTTCATCCAGATCTGTAATGGCTCGATCATCCATCGCGATGCCCAGATCGGTCCCGGCCTGGTGGTGCACACGCCTTACGGAGTTTTCCTAGGTCCGACGCGAATCGGGGCCAACTGCACGGTGGGCACCGGAGTCCTGATTGGCGGCGGCTGTGGTGGGGTAGGGGACAACGTTTATTTCGGGCCCGGGGCCAAGGTGCTGGGCACTTGCAAGATCGGCAATAACTGCGTGGTGGCCGCCAACAGCCTGGTTCTGACCGACGTGCCGGATAATACGACCGTCATGGGCGTGCCTGCGCGCATCCGGCTGCCGGGAGGCAACGTGCAGCGTTTCCGGCGCCAGAACTTCGAAGAGAAAGACAAAGTCAAGAAGACAGGTTGATCCGCGATTCGAGCAGATGTGCACCCTGCCGCGTAGCTGCTAAGAAAGTGGGGCGTAACTTTGGATTTCGCGTGGAGTGAAGAGCAACAGGCATTTCGTCGCGAGGTGGTCCGCTTCGCCCAGCAGGAGCTCGCCGACGACCTGATTGCGCGCGACCTCAAGGAGGAATTCTCCTGGGACGCCTGGAACAAGTGTGCCCGCTTCGGCATCCACGGCCTGCCCATTCCCCAGGAATATGGCGGCGGCGGCGCCGACGTCCTGACCACTGTAGGCGCCCTGGACGCGCTCGGCTACGGCTGCCGGGACAATGGATTGATCTTTTCCATTAATGCTCACATGTGGAGCGCCGAAATCCCCGTGCTTGCCTTCGGCACGGAGGCGCAAAAGCGGAAGTACTTGCCCAAGCTGGTGAGCGGCGAGTTCGTCGGCATCCACGCCATGACCGAACCCATGTCGGGCTCCGACGCCTTCAGCCTCCGCACCCGCGCCGTGCGCAAGGGCAACTGCTACGTGCTGAACGGATCCAAGACCTTCATCAGCAACGCTCCGGTCGCAGCCATGGTGATCGTCTTCGCCAACCTCGATCCCGCCATGAGCCCCGCGGGCGTGACCGCATTCATCGTGGACAAGGGGACACCCGGTCTTTCCATCAGCAAGAAACTCCACAAGATGGGCCTGCGCACCTCGCCGATGGCCGAGCTCTCTCTCGAAGACTGCGAAATCCCGGCGGAAAACTTGCTGGGGAAGGAAGGCGGAGGGCAGGTGGTGTTCACCGTCTCCATGGAGTGGGAGCGCATCTGCATCATGGCTGCCAAGCTCGGCGCCATGCAACGCCTGTTGGAGACTTGCATCAAGTACGCCCGGGAACGTCAGCAATTCGGGAAGTCCATTGGCACATTCCCGGCAATCGCCAACAAGATCGCGCAAATGGATATGCGGCTGGAAGCTTCCCGCCTTCTGCTCTACCGCGCCGCGTGGCTGAAGAGCCAAGGCAGGCATCCCTTGCGCGAAGCCTCCATCGCCAAGCTCTTCATCGCGGAGGCGTACGTGCAGACCGCGCTCGACGCCATCCAGATCCACGGCGGTTATGGTTACATGACCGAATATCAGATCGAGCGCGAGTTGCGTGATGCGGTCTCCGGAAAGATCTATTCCGGCACGTCCGAGATCCAGGAGAGAATTATCGCCAGCTTCAATGGCGTGAGGGAGTAGAAGTGGCTTCAGAGTATGGAGTGGGAAGGGCACGGCTTTCAGCCGTGCCGCCAACCACGATGAGGGGGGCATGCCCTACGTCCTGCAGCAGCTCTTGATCGGGAGCGCCAAGCGATATCCGGAGAAGCTGGCCGTGTCCGTCCGCGACCGCGGTTTGACCTACCGGGAATTGGAGGAACGCTCCAATCAACTGGCCCATTTCTTGCGCGAGCGGGGACTAAAGAAAGGCGATCGCGTCGGCCTCTATGCCGGCAAGTGCCCCGAACTGGTGGCGGCCATGTTTGGCATTTTGAAAGCCGGCGGCGTCTACGTTCCCCTGGACCCGCAAGCCCCGCTGGAGCGCATCAACTACATTATCGGCAACTGCGGTATCAAGGGCCTGATCACCAGCAAGGAGCGGGGGAGCGGCCTCAACGCCGGGAGCATTCCCTCCGTGATGTTTTCCGTTCTGGTCGATGGTGACCCGCAGAGCGAGAACCAGTTCGGCTGGAGCGATCTTTCAAGGTACCCTGCCGGCAGCGCTCCCGAACTGCAGGCCACCACTACGGATCTCGCCTACATTCTTTACACTTCCGGTTCCACCGGTCGCCCCAAGGGCGTGATGCTCACTCACCAGAACGCGTTGACCTTTATCGAATGGTGTGCCGAGATGTTTGCGGTGGGCAGCGACGACCGCGTCTCCAATCACGCGCCGCTGCACTTCGATCTCTCGGTGTTCGATGTTTACAATTCCACCAAAGCCGGGGCCACGCTGTACATGGTTCCGGAAGAGGTCACACTCTTTCCCGCCAACCTGGCCGGCTTCATGGAGAAGAACCGCATTACGGTTTGGTACTCCGTGCCCTCGGCCCTCATTCTTCTACTACTCCATGGCAACCTGAAGCCGGAGCGCGTGCCCGAGCTGCGCATCATTCTGTTCGCCGGGGAAGTTTTCCCCATGAAATATCTGCGCCAGCTTGCGGACCTTTTGCCGCGCGTCGAGTTGTATAACCTTTACGGTCCCACCGAGACCAACGTGTGCACGTACTACAAAGTGGATCGCAAGCGCTTAAAGACGCAGGAGAAGCTGCCCATCGGCAAGGCCTGCGCCAATACCGAAGTCTTCGCTGTCGACGAGAACGACCGCATGATCGGCCCCGGTGAAGTGGGCGAGCTCCATGTTCGCGGTCCGTCCGTCACTCCCGGTTACTGGGCCGACCCGGAAAAAACCGCGAAGATGGTGCTCCCTAATCGCTTTCAGCCGCACTTTGAAGAAAAGATGTATCGCACGGGAGACCTGGTCACGCCGGACGGCGAGGGAGACTATCTGTTTCTCGGCCGACGTGACAGCCAGATCAAGAGCCGCGGCTACCGCATCGAATTGGGCGAAATCGAGGCCGCCCTCGTGAGCCATCCATCGGTGAAGGAGGCGGCCGCGGTCGCGATGCCGGACGAAGAGATCGGCAACCGCATCAAGGCCTTCGTGTCGCTCAACAACGGCGACGCGATCAGCGTCATCCAGCTCCAGCAGCACTGCGCCAGCCGCATTCCCAAATACATGATCCCGGAGATGATTGAGTTTCGCGAAGCACTGCCGAAGACTTCGACCGGGAAAGTCGACCGGGTCGGACTGGCCAGGGTGGGTGCAGCTTGAAGAACGTCTGGAACTCGGGGCTTGGCCCCGGAGGGATTCGGCCAGCAGCACGCAAGACAACGTTTATGAGACGAGTTCTCGTAGCTTTTTGAGCTTCAAGAACCATAGGGAGAGGAAAAATGACCGAGCCGTCAATCAAGGAGCAGATCCATAAGTATGTCGTCGAGAATGCGAACGCAAAGGGAGTCACTCAAGTCGGCGACGATGAACCCCTGATGACCAGTGGAGTCGTCGATTCCATCGGCATCTTCCGCCTGGTTTCCTTCCTGGAAGACACATTTCGGGTCCGCATCCCGGACGAGGAGATCGTGCTCGACAACTTTGAGACCATCCGCCATATCGAGGCATTT
Source organism: Terriglobales bacterium (assembly GCA_035542575.1). Lineage (GTDB taxonomy): Bacteria > Acidobacteriota > Terriglobia > Terriglobales > Acidobacteriaceae > JAIQET01. The sequence goes on from DATKLE010000100.1 coordinate 58,977, forward strand.
GTGGCCGGTAAGATGGCGAAGAGTTCCGAGAGCGCAACGGCGCGCTGAAGCGCACGGCGAACGCGGCCCGGCGTGTGTTACACTCTGATGTTTCCTGCGATTCTGAAGTGGTGACGAGCGAGCAGCTCCCAGCCAAGAACTACTCATGCCCGAACAGCTTTGGTTCACTGAGATACTGAACCACGCCTTCGCCGGCCCGGTTACCGGGCTGCTGCGGGCGCTGCACCTTGAGCCAACCTATCCGCAGGCTCCCATCACAAACGCCGTAGCCATGCAGGTGCTGGTGTTCGTGTTCCTGCTGATTCTGTTCGCGCTGGTTCGGTCACGGCTCTCGGTGGACAAGCCGGGCGCTCTGCAGCATGTGTTTGAAGGGGTGCACGGCTTCATCGTGGGACAAAGCCACGAGATCATCGGCCACCACAGCGAGGGGTTCACGCCGTTCCTGGTGGCGCTGGGCCTGTTCATTCTGCTCTGCAATCTGCTGGGCGTAATTCCGGGCTTCGAATCACCGACCGCGGTGCCGATAGTTCCGCTGGGATGCGCCGTCACAGCTTTCATCTACTATCAGACCCAGGGCTTCAAGCACCATGGCATAGCGTATCTCAAGCATTTTGCGGGGCCCATGTGGTGGCTGGCCCCAATCATGCTGCCGATCGAAATCATCAGCCACCTGGCCCGCATGCTTTCGCTCACGGTGCGTTTGTTTGCCAACATGTTTGCCGGCGATATGGTGACGCTGGTGTTCTTCTCGCTGTTTCCGATCGGTCTTCCGATCGCGTTTCTTGGACTGCACGTTTTTGTCTCGTTCCTGCAGGCCTACATTTTCGTGCTGCTGACCACCGTGTATCTGGCTGGGGCGGTGGCGGAAGAGCATTGATGAGTAGCGAGTAGCGAGTAGCGAGTAGTGAGCTTAGACCTCGCTACCCGCTACTCACTACTGGCTACTCGCCGCAAGCGTGAGGGCGTCTGCACGAGGATGACGTCAACCACCCACTGGCGGCAATTCATGGTCACAAGGAGAAACACCAATGCGTAAATTGAGTTATCTGTTCATGGCGCTGTCGGTCCTGTGCTTTGCGGTACCGGCACTGGCGCAGGGCGGGGAAGCGGCCAGCGCGGTCAACTGGGTCGCCATCACCTCCGGATTTGCCATGGCGATTGCTTCCGCAGTATGTGGCATTGGACAGGCCAAAGCCACCTCAGCCGCCTGCGAGGGCCTGGCGCGGAATCCCGCGGCCCGCCCCGGGATTCAGTTGGCGCTGATTCTCGGTCTGGCGCTGATCGAGTCGCTGGCGCTGTACACCCTGGTCATCATCTTCGCCAAGGTGAAGTAAGAAAATCTCGGGGGATACGAGAAGCCTCCGCTTCGGGCGGAGGCTTTTTTTAGCAATCAGCAATTAGCAATTAGCACTTAACTCGTGATCCGGCCCCGCAGCAAGGCAATGATCATGACAATTGCTCCCAGTCTGCGATCGCAGCTCAGCAGGGGCTAAAGCCCCGGATTTCAGAGTTTCTCCAACGGCACGGCTGAAGCTGTGCCTTTCCGCCATCGGGGGTTCATGGAGATTTGAAGGCAAACAACTGACAGAGCTAATTGCTAGCTGTTGGTTTTCACCCCTTGCGGGTGCCGTCCCACTCCGAACCTCTGGCCTCAGGGGCGCGCTCCAGGGCTTCCATCAGCAAGTGGCGCAGGCGGTAGCGGCTTTCTAGATCGGTGTTGACGATTTCAAAGCCGACTTCGTTGACGCGGGTGCGGCGCAGCAGGACTTGTCCGCGAATACTGCGCACGCCCACAGAGATTTGCAGGTTGGCTTCCGAGCCCACGCGAAGGTTGTCTTCCTTCGTACCCATGCCGCCCCCCAGGCTCAACTCACGAATCAAGAGGCTGGACTTGCCCCATGAACTGCTGATGGTGGCAGAAAGCGTGCGGGGCAGAACAACGCGTTCATAGCGGCGCTGCCGCACCCAGGGGCATGCGGGCGCGGCGTCCAGCGGGGCCACCGCCAGTTCCGCAGGTTCCAGGCCGCTGTCCGACAATACCTGGCTGCCGTAGCGCGGATCAATCTTGGCCAAAGCCTGCGCTGCCGCAATGCGCAATTCGCGGTGATGCGCCCACTTCCACATCTTCTTGGCTTCGAGCAGATTGCGCAACACGGGAATGGCTTCCTGTTCCCGCAGCCGACCCAAGGATTCGACCGCCTTCAACTGCACGAGAGGGGAGCGTCCGTGGGCTTCGCCAGCTTCGGCCATGATGACCAGGGGCGGCACGGCGGTGCGATCTCCGCTCATCCCGATTTCATCGATGGCTTGCGGCAACACCAGGGGATCGAGCAGTTCCAGGAGTTCCAGCAGAGAACGGCCACGATCGTGGGCTGCGCCGTACGCCACCTGGCGCACGACCAGGTCATGATAGAAGCGGTTCCACTCCGGCAGCCGGACGGCAAGCAATTCCAGCATGCCGGGCACATCCAGGCGGCTCATCAGGCCGACGGCGGAGACGGCTTGCCGCGGCTGCCCGGTGCGCAGCATCTCCCGCAGCTGTTGCGTGCCGGAAGAATCCAGCTCGCGCACCACCTCGATCATACGGTCGCATTCTTCGCGCCGCATGCAGCGGAAGAAGCGGTCGGCAAGATGTTCCACCGCCGCCGCCGAGGTGCGGCGCAGGACCTGCAGGAGTTCCGCAGGCACTTGCGGCATGCGCAGGGCCTCTTCGATAAACTCGGGAAGGCGGTTTTCCACCCCGATGCGGGGACGCAGTTCGTTGGCCAGCACCGGCCGCTGCTTGGCCACCAGGGCCATGCCGTCGCACACCTCGCTGATCGCCGAGTATTGCTTGCGGCTGCTGGCTTCCGAGCTCAGGCGGACGAAGGCGGCACTCAGCAGGCTCTGGTGTTCCGGATCCGGCTCCTTGGCCAGCGCTTCGCTCACCTTGCGGACCGTGGCCGCGATCAAATCGTTCCCCGACGCGGCAAACAGATCAGCGAGCTGACTGATGCCCGTGGCCGTCTTGCGGCGGACTTCCGCGTCAGGCGCGTCCAAGCATCCGAAGTAATTCTGCAGAATTGCGCACGAAGTCTCTTTGTCGCCACGCTCCAGCAAGACCTCGATGAACTGGCGCACGTTGCGGGGAGGAACGCAGGGAGCTTCATTCGAGAGCAACACGCTCTTCTTGCCGGCCTCCGGCACCTCGGCCCAGAACATGCGATCCAGAATGTCGGCGTGGGACTCCACCAGAATCCCGGCCTTGCTCATCTTGTCTTCCTGGATCTTCAAAATCTGGCGCAAGGTGTCCATCTGCCGGCTCATGTGCTCCAGCATCTGGTGCACCGCGTTGACCTTGATTTCGCCGCGCTGGAAGCGTTCCAGGGCGAAGCGGATGGCCATGTGCTCGGCCGCCTTCATCAGCAGCGGAGTGTCGTTCGGGGCATTGGAGACATTCGAGGCGAGGGATTCCAGCAGTTGCTGGAGATTGAGCTTAGTGTTGGGATCTACGCTGCCGAGTTCTTTCTGCAGGTATTCCGGCTTGACGCTGGGATCAGCGGTCGCCTCGCCAAAGCGAGTGAGCAGGCGGATCGCCTGGATGACTTCTTCTTCCTGGAGAGGCACCACGCCGCCCGTCCAGCCGCCGCCACCGCCACCGCCGCTACCGCTGCCGCCACCGCCACCGCCACCTTGAGCGCCACCGCCACCGCCGCTGCCGCTCCCGCCACCTTGACCGCCACCCCCGCCCGTTCCACTGCCCGTGCCACCGCCACCGCCGCCACCGCCGCCGATCGGGACATTGGGAACGCTGCCGATGGGCGCGCCCCCGGGCGCACTGCCGGCGTGGGCGCCTTCGGCGGCCGCGATCAACTGCAGCAGCTTCTGCGGATCATTCAGCCAGTCCTTGAATTCGGGGCCGAGGCTCTGGGCCGCGATTTGCGCCGCCACCGTGACATCGCTGGTCGCGGGGTCCGCGGCCACAAACTTCACTTCGTTGATCCGGATGCTGCTGTGCTTGCTGTCCCCAAACGTTTCCTTGATCTGCTTGACAACGTCCTGCGCCTTGGACCCGCCAACAGCGAAAGCCCGCACCAGGCGCGCGAAATCATCTACGGTCACCTTGTTGGAGAAGTGAATGCTGGCCAGCCCCGCCGTGGTCAGCAGTTGCGCGAAGCTGCGTTCGGCCTGGCCGCTTTCCAGCGGAATGCCGTCGAGCAGCAGTTTGTTCCCCGAAACTCCCAGGAGAAAACCGCTGTCGCCGGTCTTGGGCAGCCCGGTCTGCAATTCCGCCCAGGTGGTCTCGAACTGGCCCTCGGTCCGCTTGTGCTCAAACCCGTAGAGCCGGACGTACTTCACCAGAATGTTGAGACTGTGGACAAAGGCGCGGGCGGAGGCTGCGCGCGTCTCCTTGGTTGTGTCGGCGGTGGAAATACAGCGCTCCTCAACAGGGGCTACCCGCTAAGGGTAATGCGGAAGGGTAAGTGGTTGCACATTACGGAGGTAACGGCCCATGGGACACCTCGCCCACGGTACAGGCCACCAGCCGCAGCCAACGGCTCGGCAGCGGGTACACCGCCACAACCTGCTGTAACGGCTTGATCCAACGCGGTCTCTAAGCGCCGTGACAACCATGTGGCTCGCCGCGGGCTATTGGAATTAAACTGTTGCTGCAGCGACAATTATTCCAGGACCAGGAGATTGCCTTGCCCGCCACTGCCGCCACCGCAGCTAAGAAATCCGAGCAAGCCGGCCTCGCTTTCTGGATGGCGCAGGTGCTGGAGGAGTGTGACCGCGCCAGCGCGGACTTTGCCGCAGACCCCGTTCATGACTTGCGGGTGGCACTGCGGCGATGCCGCTCCATGGCCGATGGGCTGATGGCCATCCACCCCGACCCCGCCTGGAAGGACATGAAAAAGGCGGGGAAGCGCGTGTTCAGCAGCTTGGGCGGGCTGCGCGACGTACAGGTGATCGAGGAATGGGTGGGCAAGCTGGGTGCAGCAGAAGACCCGGTGGCCAGGACGCTGCTGCACTATCTGGCCAACCGCGAGGCACAGCTCAAGACGGAGGCGGCGCATGCCCTCAGGGCCTTCGACCGCAAGCAGTGGACGCGCTGGAGCAGCCATCTGCCGCGCCGGGCCACGAGGGTGAAACCCGGAAGTGCCATTTTCAAACATCTCGCCCTGGAGCGCTGGGTGGAGGCCCACGAACTGCACCGTCGCGCGCTGCGCAACCGCTCCCAGGTGGCGTTCCATCAGCTGCGCATCGGGCTGAAACGGTTCCGCTACATCGTAGAGAATTTCCTGCCGCAGCAGCATCATGCCTGGCGCGACGATCTCAAGGAACTGCAGGACGCATTGGGCGAGGTGCACGATCTCGACGTGCTTTGGGCAACCGCCCTGCAGATTCACGCTTTCCCAGACCCAGAGGCGCAAGCCCGCTGGCACGCCCGCGTCCGCGAGGAACGGGCACTCCGGATTGCGAAGTACCGGGAAAAGATGGTGGGGAAGACCTCGCTTTGGAATGTGTGGCGGGCGGAGTTGCCGCAGGGGGAGGAGATCAAATCGGTCGCCTTGCAACGGCTCATGCTGTGGGCCTCCAACCTGGATCCCGACTTCAAGCACTCCAATCATGTGGCGCGCCTGGCCCTGCAACTCTACGACGGATTGGACGCCAACGGTCTTTTGGCTCCGGGGACCGATCTGCGCGGCATCCTGAGGGTGGCGGCTTTGTTACACGATGTAGGCCGCTCGCGGCACGAAAAGGGACACCATAAGGCGAGTTACCGTCTGATCCGCCGCCTAGCGTCGCCAATGGGGTGGAACGAACAGAGCTTGCGCCTCGCAGGGATTGTGGCCCGCTACCATCGCGGCGCGCTGCCGCGGCCGGGACAGAAGGTTCTGCGCGGCTTGTCTCCTGGGCAACGGCAAAGCGTGCTGCAACTGGCAGGGATGCTGCGCCTGGCCGATGCCTTCGACATTCCCCGAGATGGCCGCATCCAGCATCTGGACGTCCGTCACGAGAACGGATTCGTGGTCATTGGCGCCCGGGGCTATTCTTCGCGTGACCGCCGCGCGGAGACTATCGCCGGTGCGCGGCATCTGCTCGAAACCGTCTATCGGCGGCCTGTGATCATCAGACCGTTTTCTGCTCGACGTGCCTAATTTGGGGCAAGCGGATCGCAACACTACCCTATGCCTGTATTTACCAGACGAAGCTCTCGTGCTACTTCCCGAGAGTGCGCCCCCCGGATAGCTTCGATGCATGACCCATGGGCAATTGGTGGAACACGCGGTGGCTTGGCTGCGGCGCTATCGCTGCGGCGTGGTGCTTTCGGAGCAGGCCTGCGCAAGCGGCGAAATGCCCGACGCCATCGGATGGAAACGCGCCTGCCACTCGGTGCTGGTCGAGTGCAAGATCTCCCGCGCCGATTTCCTGGCGGACCGCGAGAAGCCGTGGCGGCGCAAGCCGGAGACCGGTGTGGGATGCGAGCGCTTCTACCTGGCGCCGAAAGGGATGATTCGCGTAGAAGAACTGCCAAGCGGTTGGGGACTGCTTGAGCACCACAACCGGAAGGTGGAAATGGTCCAGCGGTCGGCGCGAAACCTGCGCACCGACGTTGGCTTTCGCTACGAGATGAACCTGCTGCTGGCCAGCCTGCGGCGGGTGGAAATCCGCATCGAGCCCGAGACCATTACTGAGTTCTTGAAGTGGAAGAACCGCATGGCAGAGTACAACCGGGGCACGATGCCGGAGGGGATTGCTGTGCAGGAAGACAACGTCTTTCTGGACGCTGGGCTTTAGGGGAGAGTTTCGAGTTTCGGGTTTCAAGTTTCGAGTGTCAGTGCTGACAAACCGTCAAACCTGAAACCTGAAACCTGAAACTCGAAACTAAAAAACCGGGCTGGTTGGCCCGGTTTTTCGTCGCGTCGAGTTGGGATGCGGTTACATCACAGCGCGGCGCAAAAGCTAACGCCGAGGGGGCATCCGGCCCATATGTGGCCTCATCGGTTGCCCGACCTGCCCCGCCTCGCGCCAGCGGAAAAATCAGCGGAGCGAGGAAACGACCGCTGGAAGCAAAGCAACCATCATGCCAACCTGGGCTTACCTGACGCTCGAAGTGCCATCATCTAACGCATTGTTAAGTAATAGGTTATTGACCACAAGACGAAGTCTGGCAGATAGTTCAATCTTGGAAGCGCGGGGCGAGTTCAAAATCTTGCACAAGTTGGCAAGCTCAATTGCGCTGGCAATGGTGATGTTTGACAACCGGAGCCCTGAAGAACCACGGACCCGCCGGAAGGGTTGGTCCTCGTCGCGTGCGGCAGCGCCTGGTGGCGATGCCAAAGACTGGGTCGGCGGCTATGGCACATCACTGGGCTGGAGGCGGGGGTGCGACATGTCCCAGTTGCCTTAGCGAGGCAAGATTGTCCCAAGTCACCCACAATTCCGCAAGCTGGCCATCGCGAACGCGAAACACACCGGCGAAGTCAATCTGCATTTTCTTGTGTGAAGGCGGGAAAGGTCCCATTTGGCCTTCCTGGGTCCCTTCATAGGTTGCCCAAAACGCCACCAGGTCACCTTCGGCTACAAGATGACGGGCGGTCTGGCGCGCATCGGGGAATACTGCTGCGTCCCTCCTTAGAAACTCGATGAACTGCTCTCGGCTCCGCACATCAACATCCGGCGTCGCTTGACAGTGTCGAACAAAGTCATCGCTGACCAGCTGCGCGAGAACATCGAATTGCCTCGCATTTGAGGCCTCCCCGAAGCGACGCACCAATGCCTTGTTCTTCTGTTCGGTTGTCGCGGATCCCGGTGACGCGCTCATAAGACCAAGCATGGAAAGACCGGCAAAGAATGGATACAGCGACTGATTCATTGTTCCCCTTTTCTGGCGAGATGAGAAACGGATCGCGTATCGCCATCTACGCCTAATCAGTGGTGCCCGCTCCCTCGAAGCGAAGCTTGAGATTGCGGAGAGAGTTCTTTAGGCGGCGACGCCACCCGGGCCGCATGAGAAGAGAGTCCAAGAGCGCGCCCAGCACTGGGATGGGAAGGCGATACTCCAAAATGTAGGTGAGCCGGGTCACGTCGCCCTTTGCCGCGAAGACCCACTGGGTTCTGTGTGGCATTCCCTTGGTAGCCTTTGCCCTCCAGCCCGCGTTCTCCACGAAGTCCTGGATCTCCGCCTCGAGGTTGACGGTCAAGCCTGCCACCCAAGCCCTGTAGGCGTATCGTGTACCGTTGCCGCGTGTGCATTCGGTCGTGGGCCTGAAATCGGAGACGCCCTCCCACCACTCCTCCCAACGCCGCCAGTCGGAGGCGAAGGCGAACACTTTTTCAACCGGGGCGTTGATTTCGACGCTTGCCTCGATCCTCGTCATAATCCGGATACAACTGTTGCGAGTCCATCCTGGACTCCCGGATTGAGCACCTCAGTGACAACCATCACAATTGGCGGGTTGAGGCCACGCCGGCAGCAGGATTCCGCGGAGCCCAGCCAGGAACAGAGCGGTTCGAGCCCGACCTTACAGCTCCCGCCGCCCCTCTATGGCCTTCAGCATCGTGATCTCGTCGGCGTATTCGATGTCGCTGCCCACGGGAATTCCCATGGCGATGCGGGTGACTTTGAGTCCCGGGCGGCGGAGTTCTCCGGAAAGATAGACGGCGGTGGCTTCGCCCTCCACCGTGGGATTGGTGGCGATGATGACTTCGTCCACCTGCCCGCCCTCGACGCGGCGGATCAGGTTGGCGATGCGTAGCTGCTCAGGGCCGACTCCATGCAGCGGCGAGATCGAGCCGTGCAGCACGTGATAGACGCCGTTGAAGTGCTTGGTCTTCTCGATGGCGGCTATATTGGTGGGCTCCTCCACCACGCACACCAGGCGCTGGTTGCGCGTGGGACTGCTGCAATAGACACAAGGATCTACGTCGGTGATGTTGTTGCAGACGGAACACAGCCGCAGGTTGGCTTTGACGTCGCGGACGGCGGCGGCCAGAGCTTCGGCGTCCTCGTCGCTGGATCGCAGGATGTGGAAGGCGAGCCGCTGCGCGCTCTTGCTGCCAATGCCCGGCAGCTTCTTCAACTCGTCAATCAACCGCGACATCGGCTCGGCGAATTTGGACATTTGGGTGATTGTGCGATTTGTCATTCCGAGCGCAGCGAGGAATCCCTACCCCATCAAGACTGCCGGGGGTAGGGATGCTTCGACTCCGCCGGAGCTTCGCTTTCGCTTGCTCCGGCTCCGCTCAGCATGACAAATTTGTCTGGCGGCGAAGCCGCGACTCGCTCCGGCTGCGTCCGGCATGACAATCAGAGATTTCCCAGACCCAGCCCGCCCAGCATGCCGCCCATGGTGGACTGCATGGCCTGGTCTACCTTCTGGCCGGCGCCGTTGATGGCGGCGGTGATCAGGTCCTGCAGCATCTCGATATCTCCGGCCTTGACCGCTTCCGGGTCAATCTGGACAGCCAGCACCTGCTTGCGGCCGTTCATCTTGACCGTGATGCTGCCACCGCCGGAAGAGAACTCGACCACGGTCTCTTCCATCTTCTTTTGCAGGATTTCATACTGCTGCTTGGCCTGCGCCATCAGTTGCTGGAGATTGAAGCTGCCCATGGTGGACCTTTCAGGCATAGGCTCTAGGCGCTAGGCCCTAGCCAAAGCCGTCGTGCCGAACCTAGAGCCGAGCGCCTAGAGCCCGTCCTTACCGCTTGTCCCTGTAATCAATAATCGTCCTGATCTCCGCCCCGAACTTTTCTTTCATGCGGCGGACGATCGGGTCTTGCTCGGCGCGGCTGCGGCCGCTGCCCTTCGATGCGGCTCGCGCCGGGACATTTTCAGGCTTGCCGCCGGAGACGACCTTCAGCTTGACCGGCCTCCCCAGTACACCGCTGGCGGTGGCGATCGCCAGGCGCCTAGCATCTGCCCCCAGCGACATATCAATGACTGTCGCCGAGGCGGCGACCTTGATCACCAACTCGTTTCCCTCGACGCGCCACTCGCCACCCTGCAGCAGAGAGGTCAGCGTGGGATACGCCGCCAGGGTGCGCAACACGGCCTCCCGCAAGTCTTCCTGCTCTGCAGATTCGGGCTCCGGAGAGCTGCCAATCGATTCGGCAGAGAGCGCCGGGGGGTGCTGCGGCAACGCCGCTGGCGCCGTCGAACCCATCACAACCGGCGTGGTCGCGGCCACGGAGGGGACGATGCGTGGACCTCCGGCGGGATTCCCATCCGTGGAAAGCTCCGGCTTCGATCCGCTCTTGCGGGCGGAGTCGGCCGCAAACGGAGAGACAGAACTCGTGCGCGCCCCACCCGATTCCGTTCTCCTGTCTGGAACCATGGCGGGCCTGCCGGGAGCATGCGGTGCACTCGTAGCGAGCGCCCCCGCTTCACTCAATAACTGCTCCAATGGCAGCAGCCGTTGCGCGTGCGCCATCTTCAGCAGTCCCAACTCCAAATGGAAGCGCTGCTCCTGCCGGTAACCCAGCTCGCCATGCGTGCGCAGCATGATCTGCAGATGCCGCGCTAGGTCCTCTTCGCTGAACAGCTCAGCAACCCGGGCCACGCGTTCGCGCTCATCGCTGGATATCTGCAGCAGAGAAGAGTCGCCACCCGCTACCTTTGCCACCGTCGCATTGCGCAAGAACCGCACCATCTGGCGGGCGAAGTGGGTGGGATTGTGGCCTTCACTGAGCAAACGGTCCACCAGCCGAAGCACCTGTTCGCTCGATCCTTGGGCCACCGCCTGCATCACTTCTTCCAAAGTTCCCGAAGGCGCAGCGCCCACCAGTTGCCGCACCGTGTCGGCCGTCAAGCGCCCGCCCGACGAAGCAATCGCCTGGTCGAGGATGGAGAGCGCATCGCGCATGGAGCCGTCACCGGCCTCAGCCAGCAGGGCGAGCGCATCTTCGTCGGCCTGGATTTTCTCCTTGCCAACCAAGTCCTTCAGCTGGCCCAGAATCTCCTCAAAGCGAACGGCGCGGAAACTGAAGTGCTGGCAGCGGGAGCGGATGGTCTGCGGAATGTCCTCCGGCTGGGTGGTGGCAAGCATGAAAACGACGTGGCTAGGTGGCTCTTCCAGCGTCTTCAGCAGGGCATTGAACGCGGCATCGGTAATCTGATGGGCCTCGTCGAGAATGTAGATCTTGAAGCGATCGCGCGCCGGGCGGTAGCGGGCTGCCTCGCGCAGCTCGCGAATCTCGTCAATGCCGCGGTTGGTGGCGGCGTCAATCTCGATCACATCCACCGAGTTGCCGGCGCGAATCTCGGTGCAGGAATCGCACACACCGCAGGGCTCAGCCAGGGGCTTGTCCGACGACCGGCAGTTCAGGCACATGGCCAGAATGCGAGCCACGGTGGTCTTGCCGATGCCCCGGTGGCCGCTAAAAATGTAGCCGTGGGCGGTCCGTCCCTGCTCCAGGGCGTTCCTCAAGGTCCGGGTAACGTGTTCCTGTCCGATGACTTCCGAGAACTTCTGCGGACGGTACTTGCGCGCCAGAACCTGGTAGCTCATGGTGAGGGAACTCTGATTATACGTGATGGACAGGCACACCGCGGACCCCGTCCGCAGGGCATCTTACCCCATTCTGGCCGCGCCCTTTACGGTTCGATTTGGGCCTGGGGCGCCCATTTTCTGTAGGAATTTCGCCAGAAGACTCTTGCGCGAAAACCTCCCCGGCGCTAGGCTTAGCCTGGGTTGGCATGCGCGCCAGCCGAAGGAGGGTCCTGTGCAACTCAAACTTAGTACCCGAACCATTGCGGGAGTTCTCATAGTGGATTGCCATGGTCGGATCGTGTTCGGTGAAGAATCCGCCATGCTGCGGGACACGGTGCGCAAGCTGATCGCGGAGAATAACCGCATCGTGCTCAACCTGGGGGGTGTGAATTACATTGACAGCGGCGGGTTGGGGACGCTGGTCTCCCTCTACACCACTGCGCACAACGCTGGCGGCGCCGTGAAGCTGGCCAATCTTACGCAGCGCGTGGGCGACCTGCTGCAGGTCACCAAGCTGCTCACGGTTTTTGAGGTTTACGACAGCGAGAATCGCGCCGTGGAGGCGTTCGGCAAGAGCGCAGCCGCCTAGGGCCGGTTCCGCTGGTACAATTTGGAATGTGGTGGGCGGGTGCCTTGCCCGCCCCGTTTGTTGTTCCGGGGAATTCCTGACTGCATGATCTCCAAGTCAATTTTCATCATTGGCCTGGTCGCCGCCGCCAGCGGGTTTGTGTCTCCGCCCCTGGCGCTTGCGTTAGGGCTTGCCTTCGGTTTGGCGCTCACCCATCCCTTCCGGCAGGAATCGAAAAAGCTCTCCAGGTATTTGCTGCAGGCATCGGTAGTGGGACTGGGATTCGGGATGAACCTGCAGCAGGTCATTCATGCCGGCCGCAGCGGCTTTCTCTACACGCTGCTCAGCATCGGCTTCGCCATGATCGCGGGAATGTCGCTGGGCGCCCTGCTCAAGGTGCAGCAGAAATCGGCGTTCCTGATCTCCACCGGCACCGCCATTTGCGGCGGCAGTGCCATCGCCGCCGTCGGCCCCATCAGCGATGCCAGCGAGGAGCAGATGGCGGTCTCGCTGGGCACAGTGTTCGTGCTCAATTCCATCGCGCTGCTTGTCTTTCCTCCGATCGGCGCGGCCCTGGGAATGACCCAGACCCAGTTCGGGCTGTGGGCGGCTCTGGCGATACACGACACCAGTTCGGTGGTGGGGGCGGCAGCCAAATACGGGGCCGTTGCCCTGGCCGTAGGTACGACCGTGAAGCTGGCACGCGCCTTGTGGATCGTGCCCATGTCGGTGGGCACAGCCGTGTACCGAGGCGGGAAAGCAAAGATCCAATGGCCATGGTTCATCGTGCTGTTCTGCCTGGCCGCGGTCTGCAACACCTATCTGCCGGCTGGCGCGCCCGCATATGCAATGCTCAGCAAGGCGGCGAAGATCGGCCTCACGGTGACGCTTTACCTGATCGGTGGAGGCATCTCCGTGGCGACTCTCAAGCAGGTCGGCCACCGGCCCCTGTTGCAGGGTGTGCTGTTGTGGCTCCTGATCTCGTTGGGATCGCTGTGGCTGATCCGCGCGGGATGGATTGCGCTGTGAAGGCGCGGTTGATTCTTGACTGCTGAATAACAGCACTTTTTCGTGCGTGGACTGCTCTTGCGGTGCAGTTTGAAGTGGCAAGCCGTTTCGGCGTCATCCTGAGCCCGTTAGGGCGAAGGATCCGGCGTGCAGTAGCACAGTCCTATGGTTGCAAAGCTGTGCCGTCGCGCGCCAGATCCCTCGTCCGGCTGAACTGCGCCGGGCTTCGGGATGAAGCCACCCACGAGACGTAACTGTTTGCTGAGCTATGCCCGACATGCGCCAGAGTATTGTCGCCGCCATCCGCAAGATTCCGCGGGGCAAGGTATCCACCTATGGAGCCGTCGCGCGAGCCGCAGGTTATCCGGGCGCAGCGCGCCGGGTGGCCGCGACGTTACGCCACTCCTTCGGCCTGCCCTGGCAGCGGGTGCTGGGCGCCGGAGGCGAGATCAAACTGCGTGGAGACTCCGCCATCGAACAGCGGCTGCGTTTAGAGGCGGAAGGGGTGAGATTCCGCGGACGAAAAGTGGACATGAAGAAGCATGAATTTCGCTTTGCCCGGGCAAAGGTGGGGATCCGCAGCGAGTAGGAAAGAGTGTCTCCGTCAGGACGACAACCTCACGTTGTAGCAGGGCGTCGCCGCCAGGCGAGAAGCGAGCGCGAGGCAAAGACCGGGGAGCCTCCCAACCCCGCGCTCCAGAGAAGAAGCAGAAACTGCGGCCGATCTACCTATCGCTTCGCAGCAATGACCACCTGCTGAGGCCTCGGGACTTTGTTGAACACCGACTTTCTCTCGGACTCGTCGGTCTTGGTTGCGTAAGGATGGACGTACACCATAGCCCGCGCCGTGCCGTCGAAAGTTCAAGCAGCGCAGCAGGTTGATCTTGCTGCCCGGCGTGATCAGTCCTCCTTGGGCAAACAGCGGGTGCTCACTACCTCAAGTGCCACTTTGGTACCGCTTTCTTGTCAATGTCCGCCCGATTTGCCTGGCTCGGAGACCCGCAAATCGGACAATTGGGCCCCACCCGGTGATAGACCTCAACAATCGGCTGGCCACCATTGAAGTCGTCGATGAACTCTACCTCCGGCGGAGTGACAAACGGGATCTTCTCCGGGGTGATCGGTATGTACCAACCGAACCATACTATCGTGGACTGGACGGTATTGCAGTCGAGCATGCGCTTCTGCGTGTAAATTCCGTCGACCTCAAAGGTCCCGGGGTCCACTTGGATCCCTAAAGTCTGGTAAAAATCGGCCATGTCCTGCGAAATGATATACGTAGCTGCGGCATATTCCGAATAGGTCCTGCCCTTCCCTTTCCTTACTTCTCCCGTCCAAGATGTAAAGTGAGTGCCCGGATCGTACATGGCTTGATACAGGACCATGTACCGCCCATCGGTCTCGGGGGTGATGGTCATGTGATAGTACGGGATGCCCGTGGGGTCGCTCCCGCCGAGCCACCATTACCTTTTCCGCCAAAATGGCCAATGCATGCGGAATGGAATCGAGATTGGATTCGGATAACAATGAGATAACGGCAAGCAAGGCGTGCATCTGGAAGGAGTTGCACCCGTTCAGTCACAGTGCCATTTTGGTAATTGTGTGGAAGGTTTGTGTGCGCCGGACTTCCCACCGCCCGGTTCCGCGCTAGAATTTTTGTGAACGCCTTCACCGAGGGCTCGGCGAGGAACAGTTTGTGTCCCTTCCGCTCCACACCGTCCGCTTCGGAGCCTTCCGACTAGACCTGCGCGCTGGAGAACTGCAGCACGACGGCACCAGGACCAAGTTGCCCGAACAGCTTTTTCAGATCCTGTGTGAACTAGTCGAGCATCCGGGCGAAGTCGTCACCCGCGAAGAACTGCGCCAGCGCCTGTGGCCCTCCGATGCCTTCGTGGATTTCGAGCACGGACTGAACACCGCGGTGATGCGACTGCGAGAGGCGCTGGGCGATTCAGCGGAGAGACCGCGCTACGTCGAGACCCTGCCCCGGCATGGCTATCGCTTGATCGTTCCAGTGGAAAAGCCAGAGCCGTTGACTCCGGAAGCTTCCAATCGTCGCCGGAAGATCTGGTTGACAGTTGCAGCTTTGATGGTTGTGGCGGTCGCAGCTGGCGTCGTCTGGCGACAACGGCGGCTGGACCGTTTCCACCCGGTAAAGATTGAGTCGCTGGCGGTGCTGCCGCTGGAGAACCTCTCCGGCAATCCGGAGGAGGAATACTTTGCGGACGGCATGACCGAGGCGCTGATCACGGAACTGGGCAAGGTTCATGCGCTGCGCTTGATCTCGTGGCAGTCGGTGAAACAATTCAAAGGCACAAACAAGCCGGTTTCGCAGATTGCGCGGGAGTTGCGCGTGGACGCGGTGGTGGAGGGTTCCGCGACGCGAGTCGGGGACAACGTGCGTATCACCACGCAACTGGTACAGGCTATCCCGGAACGGAATCTATGGTCGGAGAGCTATCAGCGCGATTTGCGTGACGTCCTGGCACTCCAGGGGGACGTGGCGCGCGCTATCACTGGTGAGATCAGGATCAGACTCACACCGCTGGAGCAGGCACGCCTGGCAGCCCCGCGCCCGGTGAACCCCGAGGCGTATCAGGCGTATCTCAAAGGCGATTACTACCTGGAGAAGCGGACTGGCGATGACATCAGAAGGGCAATTGCTTCTTTTCAGCATGCGATTGATGTCGATCCCGACTACGCGTTAGGCTACGCTGGTTTGGCACGAGCCTATATGTATGGCAGCGGCGGTTACGGCGTGCTTACAAGTGAGGAATTCTTTTCCAAGGCGGAAGCAGCGATAAACAAAGCGCTCGAACGAGACGAGACACTGGGCGACCCTCACTCCGTGCTTGCAGTGATACGCTACCAGCGGGACTTTGATCGGGGTGCCGCCGAAAGGGAGTTCCACCATGCCCTGGAACTGGAGCCTGGCAACGCCGTGGTGCATTATGAATTTGGGATTCGGTATCTGGTTCCTGAGGGGCGCTTCGATGAAGGCATTGCTGAAATCAAGCGTGCCCTGGAGCTTGCCCCGCTGTCGCTCATCGTAAACGCCAACCTGGGGCACGCGCTCACCCTACGCGACTTGTTTCGCGGAGGCAACTACGACGAAGCTATCGAACAACTCCAGAAAACGCTCGCACTGGATAGTCGTTTCGCGGTCGCACGGTTCAATCTGGGATACGCTTACCAACTGAAGGGCATGTATCAAGAAGCCACTACGGAGTTCTCCGGATGCGCGGCGGCGGGCATCGCTGTATGTTTTCCTCAGCTGGGCGTCATTTACTCGCTCACGGGTAGGAGAACGGAGGCATTGAAGGTGCTGGAGCAGATGAGAAAAGAGTACAGCAAGCAATCCATAGAGGCGTATTACTTTTGGCTGCTTTACGCGGCGCTGGGAGACCGAAGCCGGGCATTTGTGTGGCTGGAGAAGTCTTACCAGCAGCGCGACTTTAACCTACTATTCGTCAGGTCCTGCACTGTTGATCCAGCCTGCAAGCAGCTATCCTCCGACCCACGCTTTCAGGACCTGGTGAGTCGCATGAACTTCCCATTAACGAACTGAGGTAGACCGTGGCACTGCCTGCCCAAACCGTCCGCTTCGGGCTCTTTCAACTCGACCGGCGCACCGCCGAACTGCAGCACAAACCCTACGGCTTGAACTGTTCATCAATCTCCACCTGATACCCTGCGGCCAGGCGGTTGCTCTCATTGGCCATTCCTACCACCGCCATCAGTTCGTGGAACATGGCATCCGTCATTCCCTTCTTCCTAGCCGCGGCGGTGTGTGATGCAATGCAGTAGGGGCACTGGTTGCTGACGCTCACAGCGACATAAATCATCTCCTTGGTCAGGGGATCGAGCGCGCCCGGCGAGGCAAACAGCCGCCGCTCGCTGTTACTTTCGGCACCTCCGGCCGCCCGTACCGCTTACCCTATAATTCGGCCAGGAATTCCGGTGAAATCACTTCCCATGTCACTGTCTGTCACCCTGGTGCTACTGGCGGCGGTGGCCTTCGTCTTCGTAGTTTCGCGGCTGGTGCGCAGCCTGCGGCGCACCGTAAACCTGAGCCTGGAAGAGTTCGGCGGGGGCGGAGAAGTTCACCTCCGCGGCACGATGGGCTCACTCGATGTGCAGCCGCACGCCAAGCTCGGCCCACAATTAGCTCAGATTCCGCTCTATCCCGGCGCCATGCCGCTCGCGCCCGGGGTTGCCGAATACGCCGCCGACGTTCACTTTTTAAATCGGGAATTCCACCTGCTAACCGCCAACTACTGGACGCCCACACCCTTCGAGATCGTATTGGACTTCTACCGCCGCGAACTGCCGGGCTGGAGCGAAAGTCGCTTGGACCACTCCTTTACTTATGACGCTGACGACTGCCTGCGCAAAGTTCGTATCAGCGTCAAGGGAGACCGCACTGTCATCGAAGTGGGCGTGCGCCCGGCGGCCAAGGGCGCCAGCGCAGGCTAAGACGCCTATCCCTTCGACAGCTCTCCACTCAGCAGCTTGCCCAACGCGCTCGCCAGGCAACGCACGCCCACATAGAAGTGGCCGAACAGCGCATACACGGCGCTAACTTCATCAAAGCGCATCTCGTAGATCAGTTTCTTGAAGACCATGGGGTCATCGGCAAACAAATCCACGCCCCACTCCCAGTCGTCGAAGCCGATCGAGCCGGTGATGATTTGCCGGACTTCACCGGCATAGCGCCGACCCACCAGGCCGTGTTCGTTCATCTGGCGGGCGCGCTCCTCGATCGGCAGGGTGTACCAGTTCTTGTCTTCGCCGCGGCGACGGTCCATGGGGTAGAAGCATAGGTAGCGGTTCTTGGGAAGATCGGGATAGAGCCGCGGATGCATGGCCTCTTTTTGCCGGGCTACGGTGTCATTGATCTCGCGCTTCCACTCCTCGGAGTGCGGCTCGACCCCCCGCTCCGCCAGAGCCTTGTAGGCTTTGATGGTGGACTCATACAGACCCAGTTCGATCACCGACAGGTACGAGGTGGTCGGCTCCAGATAGTCTGCCAGCCGCAGGCGCGCCCAATGCAATTCCGCCTGGTTCAGCTCATCAAAGGATTGACGGAAGTGGACGAGCATCAGGTCGCCCTTGTGTCCGATGAGGGAGTAAAGCGCGGACTGGCCGGCGGGATTCTGCTCCATCCTGGACAGGACATTGGTGGCTTCGTGGATGATCGCGTTTTTTTGCGCGGCACGCAGTTGGCGCCAGGCCGGCCAGCGGAAGCGCATCATCTGATGCAGCACGCTGTAGCCTTCGATCGTCAATGGAACCGGAGGTATCTCCGCGGTGGCAGTTTCCGGACGAGCGGTACGAGTGGATGCCATGGTTATCCTTTGTGGCGTCTATTGTACCTGTGAATGTGGCTGCCTCAGGAGGTGGCTGCCGACCCGCCGCGCGGAGCATATCTGGCCATCGCCAAATCCACGATTTCCCCGATCAGCTGCGTATAGGACAAGCCGGAAGCCTTGGCCGCCATGGCAAACTCCTGCTTGCTTGAGAGCCACGGGTTAGGATTGGCCTCAATCACATACACCTCACCCTTGGCGGAAAGGCGCATGTCAATACGCCCGTAATCCCGCAGCTTGACCGCGCGGTAGGCCGCCAGCGCAGTCTCAGACAGGCGCGAGGCCGTGTCTTCATCCAAATTTTCCGCCACGCTGGACTTGGTGAGCTTGTGCACTTCGGTGTCCTTCTCGAACTTCACGTCCCAACTGGCAATCCTGGGCGTGCCTTTGGGCAACCGCGAGAGATCGAGCTCAACCAGGGGAAGCACGCGCGCCTGCTCGTAACTGCCCAGAATGGCGGCGTAGATCTCGCGGCCCTCGATATATTCCTCGATCAGGGCTGGCGAATCGAACTCGTTCTGGATATACTCCACCCGCTCCATCAGTTCCTTGACGCTCCCCACCACCGAGTTCTCGTCGATGCCGATGGAACCGTCCTCCAACAGGGGCTTCACGATGAGCGGAAAGGAAACATCATGGGCGTGATCGATGCGGCCGCGATAGGCGGTAGCGAAATACGGCGTGCGAATGCCGTGGAAGGCGAACATCTTCTTGGCCACCGCCTTGTCCTGGGCCAGGAAGGTGGCGTGGGGGCCGGCGCCGGTGTAAGGCACGCCCAGCAAGTCGAGATAGGCGGCCACATTCATCTCCTTGGTGTCGTCGCCGGCAAATGCCTCAGTCAGATTGAAGATGAGGTCAGCGCCGCACTTGGCCACGGCATGCAAGGAGGTCATGCCGCCATCGAGCACATGATAGAAGGGCTCGTGGCCGAGCTTCTCCAGCGCCTCGAAGATTTCCTCCCGATCTTCCTTCTCTCTTTTGGTTTTCTTCTTTTTCGTGGGTTTGACCGGCCGGGCTGGCTTTTCCTCGGGCTCTGGAACTGCCGCTGTGTCTTCCCAGGAGTCGTACAGCACCGCGACTTTTAGCTTCGCGCCGATCATGCAGATCTCCGGCCGGGTGCGTGTCCTTTGATTATATGCATCTGCGAAGTGATCTTCACGGCTGAATAAATTTTCCCCGCGTCATGTAGTTACTAGCCAGAGCGGTAGCGTACACGGTGATCTCCGTCAGATGTTCGGATTCCCGCGTCCGGTCAGCCACCAGGCCCAGCTCGCCGACTCGCTTCTCGATCGCGTCCAGCAACTGCTTGATCAGCGGACGCTGCACGCCCGACCAATAGGCGATTTTGTCGACCACGGCTTTGCGGTGCTCCTGCAAGAAGTCGCGAGCCGGGCGACTGGTCTTGCGTCGCTTGGAGACATTGAAAATGTCCGCCAGATCGCTGTCCAGCGCCAGATCGGCCATTGGGGTTGCTTGCGCGCTGGCCTGGCGATAGAACTCGGCGACGGTGGACTCCATCTCGTCCACTGTGACGTCCATGCGGCCGCGCGGGCGAAGGGGATCGGTCTGCGATAACTCGCGTGAGATCCGATCCACATAGCGCAACTTGGCCATCGCGTCCCACCCGCGATAGCGCTTGCGCCATCCCGAACGGGGAGTGAGCCACACCGCGAAGGTTTCGGCAAAATCTTCGTCGGGATGCTTTTGCGCATACCAGCTGGCGAGATGGCGCACGAACTTGCGCGAGAAGGGAACCGGCCGGTATTGATCGCGGTACAGACGGCGAAACGAGCCAAACAATTCCTTCCATTCCGGCGTGCGGTAGAGCTTGTAGGCATAGTTGAAGGCGTGACCTGCCTCGTGCCGCAGATACATCATGATCTCGCGCGCGTCTTCCAGATCGTTCATCTCTTTTTCGAGAGACGCCAGGTTGGGGTTGGCGAGATAAAAGGGAATGCCAATCACCGGCTCACCGGAGGGGCAGCCCCACTCGTCAGTCAGGTAACAGACTGGGCGGAACTTGCTCAGCCCCTTGCGCTCCAGCTCGCGGTACAACTGCTGCACGAAGCGGTCGAGGGGGGAGCCGTCGAGCTTCAGACCCAGGTCGCGGATGGGCTTGTTCAGGATTTCCTGAAAATTCGCCGCTGATTTTTCGTTCTGGTGCACAAGATCTCACAAGGGGACGAATCCAAAACTATATCGCGGCACCCAGGGAAAGGCCCGCGACAGGTCAACATTAACAAACCACCCTGAAGTGCGAAGGGCACCGGAGAACAAATACCAACGGTTGGAGTGCGATCTGCGGAGCCGGGGGTACCGGTTGCGAGCA
The DNA here is from genome assembly GCA_035542575.1 of Terriglobales bacterium. Classification (GTDB taxonomy): domain Bacteria; phylum Acidobacteriota; class Terriglobia; order Terriglobales; family Acidobacteriaceae; genus JAIQET01. Next base: position 79,731 of record DATKLE010000100.1, read on the forward strand.
ACTCGCTTATCAACATAAGAATCAATGACTTAGGATACTTCCGGCGGATTACCGAGGTTCTGCTTGTTCCAGTTTCGGAACAAGGGCAAGATCAGCTTTGCAGCGTGCGCCAACCCGGATACGCTAGCGCTTGCGACCGGAATGCCGCCAGGGCCCGCGCGGACCCGGTTCGCGGGTCGATATTGGGGGAGGTAGTTATGGACAACATGGGAGATCTCGTTCTCGACCTGGCCAATGCCGAAGGCAAGGCCGCGGAGGAGCCAGACTGCACCATCGAGTTCCTGCGGCTCGACCAAGTGACCATTGCTCGTGCCAACCACGTGCAGTTCCCACCCAGACACCGGTTCACCCTGCCGGCGTTCCCGCAGGGGCAAAACCTGCATTGCGTGATCACGCCTTCGCTCTACCGCATGGTGCAATCGAACTTCTTCACCCTTTCGGCCGGCAAGGAGAGGCTGGAGAGCGCCACCGTGCTGCGCGACCCCGGCCACTGGCAGCCCAGGTTCGCTGTCTGGGATGCCCTGGCGGCGCAGTTCACGCCGTTGAAGGTGGCCTTGCAGGATAACTTTGTGAAATTGAAACACGGCCCCGACGTGGGAGTGATCACTCCCGCGGTCTACGATGGCATGAGTTCGGCGGCGCTTCTGCTGGCCAAGATGGCGTTGCTTAATCTGTTTGCGGTGCTGAACGCGCAAACCGACCCGGTCAGCAGCCAGCTCTGGTTCAGCTTTGTGAAGCGCATTGTGGTCATCGACCAGGAACGGTTTGTGGCTATCGTAAGCGCGGAGCTGTTCGAAAGCATCGATCACATCCGCAACAACCTGGGAACGTTCCAGAATCAGGGCTTCTTCCCCGGAGACGTCTCGCTGCACACCGATAACATACCCAGTGCATTCCAGCTCACCGCACCGATGATCAGCGTTAAGCGCAAGTATGGCGAGGGCAATGTGCAATTCACCCTGGCCAAGGCCCGAAATGCCGACGGGGATTGCGTGCTGCTGGACTGCGACATGGACGAGCACAGCAACCTGTTGCTGCACGCGACGGATTTCTTCAAGCACCAATTCACCGGCGGGACGCACCCGATCGACATTCACGAATACATCGTGCACCAGCAGAAGGGAGTGGATCTGGGATACGAGCTGCGTCCGCGCGGAGAGCTGCCGGCGCCCGTAGTGCTACGGTCATCCCGCAGGAGCGCTTCCAGCCCGCGTGCCAGGAGGGCGTGAAGGGGAATAACTTTCTTCTTGGCAGGCAAGGTGTTGGCCGAGCTGCCGAGCGCACCAAATAGTAGAAACTGGTTCCCGACTGACATTCTCCGTTCCAGAGTAGCCGACGATTCGGACTTGGCGCACTCCTTTTTGTGGCCCCGTCCTGAGGTCCTCCTGCGAGTATGGAAGTTGACGGCGAAGATTACGGCAAAGGTATCCGGTAGAGATTTCTCTGAATCGTGCGCAGGCTGTAGGCGTACACGTTGGGTGACGGTCCGGGCTCAAGAAATTCTGCCTTACTGGCCGCGGGCACAACCGCCGCAATTTTGGCGATGTCCGCTTCCGTCCGCGTTCCAGCTGCCCCAAACGCTTTCCACGGCGCAGCAGAGTTCCAAGGCAGCACGTAGGTCTGCTCATGCTTCTTCGATTCGCTCCGGGAAACCAGCGCGAACGACATATACAGACGTTTGCCATCCCGCGACCAGTAGGAACGGCAGGCGTCGCATATGATTCTCGAACTCCCGTCGTCTGTTTTGTAAATCTGAAAGGAGATCTTCGCGTCCCGGCTTCCTTGCACCGCCACAATCACAAAATCCCCGGTTGGCGAGACACTTATAAGGGAAATGATCGGGATTGGAACCAGCTTGTGCAGCTCAGAACCATCTGCTTTCATGCTGTAAACGAAGTGCTCGCCGTGCTCATGGCGGCGAAAAACAATATTGCCGTTTCGCAGGAAGTGCGCCCAGTCATCTTCCTGATCGGAGGGGGTAATCTGTCGGGGTGGGCTGCTATGGTCCGTCGGTGCGGCCCAGACGTGCGAGCGTTGATCGCCACCAGCCAGCGAATAGAGAATCTGCGTTCCGTCCCCAGAGACCTCGACGCTAATCGGGTCGTTGAGAGTCAAGACTTGTTCTCTGGCCCCCGTGCCCAGGTCCACACGCATCAGTTCGAGTTCATTTAGCGGATGGTCCGTGCCGGCCCCGGCTTGCCTGGCAAGGTTGCGCTGCAAAAAGAACAGAGTCTTGCCATCGTCGGTGAGCATGGGGTAGTCGGCATACCCTTCTGTGGAGATCTGCCGATCCCCTTTTTCATCGTGATACCACACAGTCCCTTCTGCTTTGCCCACGGACGTGATGAAGGACTTTCCGTCCGGCGCGAGCGCTACTCCCGCCTCTCCCGTCGGTCCCGATGTGATTTGCTCGGGAACACCCCCGGGGAATCTTATGCGCCAAATATGATTGAGCACGCCTCCGCCGTCGCTGGTCAAATAAATCCATTTCCCGTCCGGAGACCACGCGGCTGAAGAGCAGCCCCCCACGGGACCGATGGGACTCCCGGGCGAACTCCCATCCGCCGGCACCAGTCGGCATCGGAGCCAATCGTATTTGTCCATTTCAACGATCGCCACCCACTTGCGATCCGGCGAGGGAACACCAAAATGTGCCATGCCCCTTTCACTGGCGGGGAAATACACATCGCGTTCGTTGCTCCTTGCTGGTCCCGACGTTACAACCCCCATGTAAATTCCGTCGTTTCGGGCCTCGCTGAAGATCACTCGCTGGTTGTCGATCCACCTGAGTCCCTCCGCATTCGGCAGGAAAAGCCTGGGGCCGCCGCCGGTGACGGACACCTCGTTTGTATTCCATTGCATACCTTGCAGCTCGGTGTATGCGATCCGTGATCCATCCGGGGAAAATACGGGTGCAAGTTTGTTCCAGTCGTCGTGCGTGAGTTGTACCGGCTCGCCATCGGGCATGAATTTCACATAGATCTGCCCGGAAGTAAGAAAATCCTCGGGGCCGCGAATGAAGGTGAGCATGTGCCCATCCGGCGAGAACGAAGGCTGCACCGCCGAATCCGGATAATCCGTAATCTGCTGCCATTGGACCTGAGACACTTGAGTGGCTGGCCGCCAGAAATAGAAACCAGCTGCGGCCGCTGCCAACAGTACGACTGCGGAACCCGCGCTCGCCCAGAGCCATTTCCTTTTTGCCGGCTCGGGCAGCGGCGTTCGCGCGGATACTCCAGATTCGGTATCGCGCTTCAAGCGCTTCAGGTCCGCACGCAACTCGGCTGCGGTCTGATAGCGCAGGTCGCGATCTTTTTCTAAAGACTTGCAAATAATGCGGTCAAGCTCCGGCGGTGCCTCCGGGTTCATTTCCCGCGGCGAGGTCGGTGCCTTATTCAGCAACGAGTCAAAGATGATGGCAGAAGTATTGCCGCGGAAGGGGGCAACGCCACTGGCCATCTCGTACAGCACCGCGCCAAACGAAAACAAGTCCGTTCGGGCATCGACCGGCTCTCCCCGTGCCTGCTCCGGCGACATGTAGGCTACGGTCCCGATTGCCATTCCAGGGCTGGTCAAATACTCGGGGAGGCTTTCGGTCGGCGCAGGGGACGACGCTTTCACATCCGCTGCATTGACCTTGGCCAACCCGAAGTCCAGCACTTTGGCGTTCCCACGCCGGGTCACAAAAATATTTGCGGGCTTGAGATCGCGGTGAATGATTCCTTTGGCGTGCGCCGCATCCAGCGCGTCCGCGATATCGAGGGCAATCTCCAGTAGCCTTGCGGTAGCGAGGGACCGGGCTGCGATCAGGTGGTTCAGCGTCGCGCCTTCCAGTAATTCCATCGCGATGAAATGTTTGCCCTCGAACTGGTCGATCTCATAAATGGTGCATATATGTGGATGATTGAGCGCCGATGCCGCTCGTGCCTCGCGCTGGAAACGATCAAGCGCCTGCGGATCATTTTCTGTTTCCGGAGGAAGAAACTTCAGAGCTACTTTGCGACCGAGCCTCAGGTCCTCCGCTTCATAGACGATCCCCATTCCGCCGCCACCAAGGCGTCCCAGGACACGGTAATGCGAAATTTGCGTGAGCTCCATGGCTGCCCAGTTTCCTGCGATCTTAGGCGGCAACGACGAGCAAGGTCAATGTTTTGGGTATGGAGTTGGTTCATTGGCCTGACGGGCGACTCGGAAACTCTCCAAGGTGGATTCTGAAGAATCGAGCCGCGGTTGGCCAAGAGTCGTTGGCAATCCAAGCCGCCAAACCATCCGTAAGTTGCTGACAAAAATAGTGGTGGAGGCGGCGGGAGTCGAACCCGCGTCCGAAAATGTCACTGGTCAAGAGCCTACATGCGTAGTCCAGTTCCTGCCTCCGGCATTACCCGGAGACGTTCGCGATCTCCGCTCAGAACGGACAAGAAACGGCGACCGCTAGCCTGAGATCTTAGCTTCCCGGCCCAGACGTAGCCGGAAAGAGCAGTCCGCTGTGCGACGTCCTTCGGAGGCCCGCGGGCCAAGCCTCCGGGAACGGCTACCTACAATTAGGCAGCGTATGCCATCTGTTGATTGGCAATTGTTGTTTTGCACGCGATTACGGGTGTGTGCACCCCGGCATGCCTCTTGGCCGCAAGCATCTCCGTCGAAGCCGTGACGCCCCCACTGGTGGGATGGGCCCTGTAAAGAGCTGTTTTTAATCTAGGTCGCTGGGGGCGGGAAGTCAAATGGGCGCTGGGTGCCGGATTCGGGGTCCAGCTAAGGTCCCACATTGAGCGGCGCCTCGACGCTGCCCATCCGTCCGCTCAGGCGGTCGCGCACCACAAAGCGGACGGTGTATTCGCCGGGAGCTACGGTCAGCGAACCCCGGTAATCCAACCCGTGATTTTCCACCTGGTCCAACGATTCCGGCCGCAGATGCGCATCCAGGGTCTGCGACATGTCGCCCCCGTCGGCTCCAGTGTCGGTACGAGCCACTGCCGCGAAATCAACGACCACGTGGTTGTGATCGTCCTGATCCACCTGAAATATGTGGGCCGGCATGGAGAGGAAGAAGACCACCTTCTTCTTGCCCGCGTCCTTGGCAGGCTGAACGCGCTCCCACTGGCCGGTGATCTGAATGCCGGTGTAGTCCAATGGGGAGCTCAGCGCCAGGCTCACATCTGCCCGGGCGCCATCCTGGGCATCCCTCGCGGGAGCGGACAGGAAGAAGCCGGCGCGTGCCCGGACGTGCGCCCCGTCATGATGCACCTTGACATCCAGTTTGTGCCAACCCACCTTCTCGTCATGACCGTTTAGGTAATAGCCGAGCAGGTAATAGCTCGCATTGTCATCGGCGGCCTTCTGAAATGCACGCCTGAGATCGTTGCCGTTGTAACTGGCAAGGCCACCGGTCGCCTGCGCGAAAGTCTGGAACGACGAAATGGTTTCTGCCTGCAACCAGCGCTGGTAGTCGAAGTAGTTCGGGCCGGCCCGGTGAACCGTGGGGCCCACATAGCTGGGGTTCACCAAGCCGCGCACGTCCACCGGATACACGGCAATTTGCGCCTGGTTCAGGGCTCTCCAGGCTTTCTCATAGAGCGGCACCACGTCCGACCGCGACTCGTGCAAGGCATCGACTTCCTTCAGTGTCATGCTGAGGGGATTGATAGAGAAGGGGAATCCGGCGCTGGCCCAGATCAAGGCCTTGCGGCCGGGCACGCCAGCATAAGCTTGCGCGATCTGCTGCATGGCCTGCAGCGTGGTCATGATCGTCACCCGGCGCTCGAACGACTCCTGCATCTGCTCGGTATGCCGCATGAAGGCCAGCAACTGCGCCATCTCCGCCCCCACCTCCGCTGCGCTGGGAAGTTCTTCCTGGGAAGCCTGGTAAAGGGATTGGGGAGTGCCCTTCACCTTCTGGAGTGCCGCGGTCAGGACAGCAGGATTGGTGGTGAAATCATGAATCACCTTCATGCCGCTGCGCCCGATAGTCAGCAGGGCTGTCGGCTCACGGCTTTGGACCGAGTCCGCAAGGAATTTGACGAGTTCGCTGCGCGCGTATGCCTGGTCGGTAAAGGGGGTATTGAGGATGTCGAGCACAATGATCGTCAACCGCGGCGGCGCCGGGCTCGCGATCGCCAGCGCGTTGCTGAAATGCTCGGGTGGCGGCGGCGCGTGGTGGACCAGTTCCGGCGGTTGCGTGACTTCCTCGAAGACCGCAATCGGCTGTGCCTTGCCGTCTTCGGTGACAACAAAGTCTTCTTTTTTCAGGTTGTGTATGTGTGCGCCCGACTTGTCAGCCACGATGACCGGCACGGTCACCAGCTCGCTGCGCGCGGTGAACTTGGGCGCGGTTTCCGGCGGGGTTTGGGCCTGCAGCATGGTGATCAGGCAAACACCAAGCAGCAGGACTGGGCCCGGAAAAAATACGATACGGCGAGGCATACGGCCGGTCAATTCTACCTCAGGTGCCAACTAACTGAGGGCTTTTCTGGCTTATTAATCCGATGCAACCTTGAACTTTCGGCGTAGCTTTCAATGAGAGTGTCAACAGGCTGGTTACGGCGCTATACTAAGCACCCCAGAAGTCAAGTCTAGTTATTGGAGCTCCTGCCCTTCGCGAGGCAGGCTGGAGGCGAATGACTAGTTCCAACGCTAACGGCCACGGCTCCGTGGTTCCGCTAGGAGTGTTGCTCGCACTCGGCCTGATTATCGGCGGCTGGGTACTGGGTTCGCAGATCAAGGCCACGCGGCTTGCCGACCGCTACGTGACGGTTAAAGGCTTAGTCGAGCGCACCGTCAAGTCGGACCTGGCGATATGGCCTCTCACTTACAAGGAAGCCGGCGACGATCTGGCGCTGCTTTACGCCAAGACCGAATCCGATAAGAAAACCATTCTGCAGTTTCTGGCCGAGCAGGGCATTCAGTCCTCGGAGATCGAGCTCGGTGTAGTCCGCGTGGTGGACACCCAAGCCAATGAATATGGCGGAGGGAATCGCGCCCCGCATCGTTACATCGTGCAGCAGCAAGTTATGGTGAGAACGTCGCGCGTCGAGCAGGTGGCGGCGGCCGCGCAGAAAACCATGCAACTTCTGCAAAAGGGCATCGTGCTCAACAGCGATCCAGGGCAGGGTCTGGCCTACAAGTTCACGGGGCTGAATGCCATCAAGCCCGACATGATCACCGAGGCGACACGCAACGCCCGCGCCGCGGCGGACCGCTTCGCCGCCGACTCGGGCAGCAAGGTAGGCTCCATCCGCCAGGCCAACCAGGGCACATTCTCGATTTTGCCCGCGGACCAGGGAGGCGGCGCGGGCGAGGAAGGGTACGCCAACGCCGATGCCAGCTTGATGAAGACGGTGCGGGTGGTGACTACGGTCGAGTACTACCTCGACAAATAAGCAGCCTCGGCTTTCTCCGAGCATCTCGACAAAACCATGCCTCCACACGGCGTGTAGAACGCCACCGTTGGCGCTAACTTTGCATCCTGCGGACGCGTCCAACATCTGATTCTAGGGCGTGCCTGTACAATATGGGGCCGGTTGCCAACCATGAACTCGATCGCGCAACGGTGTCAGGAGGGCTGCCGGTGAAGTCGGAGTGTCTGCCCTTCAGCCAGATTCCGCACACCACCCAGCTGTTCTCCGACTTTCTGTTCGACTTCCCCAAGGTGCAAGAGTTTTACTCCCGACCGCCCCGGTTTGGCGAGTGGGCGCGCGACGAAGCCATGCGGCTTGGTTATGACCCTGCCCGCCGCGAGCGGGTGGCCGCTATCCTGGAACAGCAGAACCGAAGTTGGGGCGCGCCCCCCCGAACACTGGAGAACATTGCGCGCCTGCGGGCCGGGGCCTCGGTTGCGGTTACAGGGCAGCAAGTCGGCCTGTTCGGCGGACCCGCCTTTTCCATCTTCAAAGCGCTGACCACGGTCAAACTCGCGGATCAGGCGACGCGTAGCGGTGCCGACTGCGTTCCGGTGTTCTGGCTGGCGACCGAGGACCACGACCTGGCCGAGGTCAACCATGTTTCCATTCCCGGAGCAAATGGAGTCCTGGAGCGATTAACGGTATCGAGTGAAGGCCTGCCGGATGCGCCGGTCGGCACGATCAGGTTCGGCGCCGAAATTGAGGCGGTGGTCGAAGCTGCAGCCGGCCTGTTAGGCGATTCAGAAGCGGCGGGGTTTCTGCGGGAGTGTTATCGGCCAGGCGAAACGTTGGGCAGTGCCTTCGCTCGGCTGTTTGCCAGGGTTTTCGCCGACTGGGGGGTAATCCTGCTCGATGCTTCCGATCCCGCGCTGCACACCATTGTGGAACCCATCTTCCGGACCGCGATACAAAAGGCAGAGCAACTCGATGAGGCGCTGCTCACTCGCGGCCGGGTGCTGGAGAGTGCCGGTTACCACCAGCAGGTGAAGGTCACTCCGTCGTCTACGCTGCTGTTCACTCTCCGCGACGGCGCGCGCGTTCCCGTGCACCGGCGCACCAACGGCAGCCCGCAACCGGACTTTCTCATCGGAGAAGAGAGAATCCCGCAGGCGGAGTTGCAGCGGCGCATTGCCGCGGCGCCACATCATTTCAGCCCCAACGTGCTGCTGCGTCCCGTGGTGCAGGACTACCTGCTACCCACGCTGGCCTACACCGGCGGGGCGGCGGAAGTGGCCTATTTTGCCCAGGCGGCGGTGGTGTACGAAGCGCTGCTCGGCCGGCTGACTCCTATCGTGCCCCGTTTTTCTGCCACCCTGGTGGAGTCGAAACCGGAGACCCTCCTGCAACGCTACCGCTTAGGCTTGCCCGAGCTGTTCCACGGACCGGACGAGCTGCGCGAACGGCTGGCGGCGCAAACGCTGCCCGAGGAGCTGCAAAGTGCGTTCGACAACGCCGGGGCGAACCTGGAACAATCCCTCTCCGCGATCCGCGGCTCTCTGGCTCGCCTGGACAAGACCCTGGTGGATGCCGCCAGCAAGGCCGGCTCCAAGATGCGGCACCAGCTCGAGCGACTGCGTTCCCGGGCGGCCCGTGCCGAGCTGCGCCACAGTGAGGTTCTGGCCCGCCATGCCGAGCTGCTGAGCAACGCGCTATACCCCAACAAGACCCTGCAGGAGCGGGAAATTGGCGGCATCTATTTCGTCGCTCGCCACGGCCTCGAGGTGCTCCACCAGCTCTACGACACCATCCACACCGAATGCCTCGACCACCAGGTGGTTTCGCTCAATTGACACAGTGAATCTTGGAGATGCCTTAGCGGGTGTCCAGTCTTCTCTCCAGCTGCTCCAGCGATTCCACCCGCGGCAGATCGGTTTCTTGGTAGGCACCCGAGACGTCAAACAGCATGGCCTGCATGCCGACGGAGGTCGCGCCCAGGTAGTCCACCGAGTACACATCGCCCACATACAAGCTCTCACCCGGAACAGCCTGCATGGCCCGTAGTGCAGACTGAAAGATGGCGGGATCGGGCTTTTCGTGTCCCACGAGCCCGGAATCGGTAATGCTCAGAAAGCAATCGGCAATCTGGTTCTGCTCCAGCACCGCGGCAATCTTGCCGTCGGCATTGGAGATCACGCCGATGCGATACCTCTCCCCGATGCGCTCCAAAGCCTCCCGGGTGCCTGGACGCATCTCGCCCCAGTTGGCTGAGTTTCGCGTGGCCCCGACCAGCGCGTCGCGGAGGGCATCATCCGCGATGCCAAGCTCCTCCAGCAGATGTGTGTAAAACAGGTACCAGAAGCTGTGGTCGGCCTCGCCGTTCTGCTGCAGGGCGTCGAATTCCTTCTTGGTGCGGCGCTCAACCGAGTGCAGGAGTTGTTGACTGGGCACTAGCTTGCGCTCCTGCAGCGGGGCATGAATGATCCGCCGGTTGGGAAAGAGAAGAGTATTGCCGACATCAAAGAACACGGTCTCGGGTTTGCAAGGCATGGGTACAATTGTATGGCAGGGCGGCGTCTCCCCTCCCCTGTCGTGCCTTTCCTCCGTGTCCTCTGTAGTTAACATCCAGACATTGTTTAGGGACTCATTCGGTTGCTGACTTCGGGCGCGAAAAAAGGGTAATATCCTCACTTCTCGGTCGCGCTGCGACATTCGGGGTTGTGAGCAACACGTCGGCCCTATGGTCCTGTCCCTTGGTTCGATATCGGCTGGCTGTATCTGCCTGGCGTGTTGGGCGCTTTCGGGAGCTCCCCTGCAGGCGTACCTGCTGTTCTTGTTGGAGTTCGACGACAAGAGGAGCAACGCCTACAACATCCTATGGGTCTTAGTATTCGGCTTTGCCACGCTCAACATCCTCAGCCTGGTGACAAGGCGTTTTGAGCCTTCCCGCAAGACGTTCAATTTCGGGGAAATGCTGGCCATCCTGGTGGTAGTGGTGTCATTCATTCTGCTGGGCTGGGAGTTGCTCTACGTCTTCAACATCCTGCCCATCAAGCTCGAGCCCCGCTGACGATGGGTTTGCGGTATCATTCCAATCATGGCAAAGAGCGCTCCCGCCTTCGAGGTGACGTGCCCGTGCTGCAGCGCGGTGTTGAAGGTGGATCCCACGGAAAAAGCGGTGATTGCCCACACCCCTGCGGTCAAGCCTAAGACTTTCAACGATATGGAGGAAGCCGCCCGGGCCATGAAAGAGCAGGATAGCCGCCGCGAGTCCATCTTCCGGCAGTCGGTCGAAGCCCAAAAACATGCCGCCGACCTGTTGGAGAAGAAATTCCAGGAGGCGGTCAGGAAAGCCAAGGAATCTCCCGACACTGGGAAGCCCATCCGCGACTTCGATCTTGATTAACCCTGCGCGAATATTTCCTCAGTAATTCACAGGACTTGCAATCCCGGAGTTTCGCGTACAATGGCGCACGATGCCCGCTCCCCCGCTGCTTCTCGGTCATCGTGGTGCGCGTGTGTGCAAGTGCGCTCCCGAAAATACCATTGCCTCGTTTGACCTGGCTTTGGAGCACGGCTGCGACGGCTTCGAATTTGACCTGCGCGGCACTGCGGACCGCCACTTAGTGGTTTGCCACGATCCCAATGTCGGCCGCGTGACCATCTCTCGCGCCACCCGCCAGCGGTTACCTTCCCTCCCATGCCTGGAAGATGTTCTGGCGCGCTATGGGGGGTGCGCCTTCCTCGATGTCGAGCTTAAGGTGAAGGGCCTGGAGTCGGGGGTGTTGACGGCCGTGCGCCAGCGGCCGCCGGAACGGGGATATGTGGTTTCCTCCTTCCTGAGGACGGTCCTGCTGGAACTGAAGGCGCGCAGCGCCCTGGTGCCCCTGGGGCTGATTTGTGAACGGAAATCGCAGCTGCGATTGTGGTCTGCCCTGCCTATTGACTACGTGATTGCTCACCAGTCTTTGGTTGATCGGAAGCTGGTAGACGACGTCCACGCCGCCGGGAGGAAAGTCTTCGTGTGGACGGTGAACGACGCGAAATCCATGCAGCGCTTTACTGCCTGGGGAGTGGACGCCATCATTTCCGATAACTCGGAACTCCTGGTGCGCACGCTCCAACCCGCGAAGCAGCGGAAGAATACAGCGTCAGGCCCGATGCAGGCTTGAAAAGCACACACCGAAGGACAACTCAGTCCGCCGCAGCCTCCAACATCAGGTCAACGCGGGCCGGCTTGCGAAGGAACGCGGTGCGCTCGGTCTCCAAGGCTTCCAATTCGACTGCGGCTTGATGTTCGTTCCATCCCATCACGGTGCCGACGCGCATGGCCGCTTCCCGGCTGCAGGCCTCGGACCAGCAGCCGCCGAGGGCCACCGGAACCCGCCGGAGCAGGACATCCGCCAGGGTGACGGCGCTCTGGTGGGTAAAGGCGTCCACTGCCTCGGCTACGATGTGCTGGCTGTGCGGGCAGAGGGGAGCCCGCATTTTCGCACTAGGGGCGGCAGTGCGGGCGATGGTGAGAGAGCGCCCGCCGTGCCACTCCACGATCGCCTGCGCTGAACCGGCGCCGATCCCCCCGGCATCGGCAATTTCGCTCACCAATCCATCCAGCAGCGCGTCGAGGTTCTCCTCAGCCGCCATGGTTAAGGACGCTCTTCTCTGGGGCCGTAGCCCAAGCTTGGCCGCACACTGCCGCGCCAGTTCCGCCGCCGTGGTCAGCTTACCGCCTACCACGGAAATCATGTGCGCCGCCCCCTCGCTGCTGTGATCGTGCAGGTAGTGCTTGCGGCTTACCTCCGAAGGACGGGTCTTAGGCGAGAAGGGAAGCGGACGCACTCCGGCGAAGGCGTAGCGGATGTCATGCAGGGATACCCGGGCCCGGGGAAACAGGTGCAGGAGAGAGCGTAGCAGGTACTCCATCTCCTCCTTCGAGGGCGCGGTCTTGGCGGGATCGCCATGGTCGGGGATTTCCGTTGTTCCCACGAGGATCTGGTCATTCCAGGGAATGACGAAGATCGGGCGTCCGTCCGTGGCTTCGGTGTACACCGCAGCCTCCGGCGCTCCGGCAAAGCGGGGCAGCACCAGATGCGACCCGCGCACTCCGCCCACCATGGGTTGCCGGGTGTTGATGCGGGAGCGCTGGCAGATCCGGTCGACCCACGGCCCGGTAGCGTTGATAATCCAGTTGGCTTCGACCCGGTCCTCTTTTCCGCTCAGCTGGTCGCGCAGCAGTGCCCCCTTGGCGCGCCCATGAAAAACATCCACCGCCAGCACCTGCGTGTGATTGCGCGCCACCGCCCCGGCGGCGACCGCCTCCATCAGCCATTCGGCCACCAGGCGCTCGGGAAATTCGCATTGCGCATCCTCAAAACTGAACAGCGACCAGGGCCGTCCGGAATCCAGCACGCGCTCGAGTTTGTACTCTTCTGTCTTCGCCGCGTCGGCCCCCAGCAGCTTGCCGCCCAAGCGGCGATACAGCCACAGTCCGGTGCGGATGCTGAGCGCGCTGCGGCGGCTCTTGGAATCCAGCGCCAGCAGGAAATTCACCGGGTGAACCAGGTGCGGACGCTCGCGGAGAAGGCGCTGGCGCTCCCGCAAAGACTCGCGCACCAGTCCGATTTCGCCATGCTCGAGGTAACGCAAGCCGCCATGGATCATGCGGGTCGAGCGGCTGGTGGTGCCGGCGGCAAAGTCGTGTTGCTCCACCAGCAGCGTGCGCCGGCCGGCGCGGGCACACTCGCGGGCAATGGCCACACCGTTAATGCCACCGCCGATCACCACCACCTGGAAGTGCTGGCCTTCCAGCGGTCGCCGGGTTGTGCCGGGGAGGTTCATGTAGTTGATTTAGATGCCGAGCGAAGAAACACGCGGTCGCCCGCGTAGCAACCCAACCTAAGTCTGCTCCAATCGCGGGTTGTCGGGAAGATAACCTTAGTCCACCAGCAGGTTACCTTCGGAAAGAAAAGGTGCAGCTTGGAGATCACAGTGAGGCGGCCCAACGCGCCTGACCTAATCCTCTCAAGCTATTCTTGCTTGTAAGTGATTGAAATCACAATTGATAGTCCCATGCAGCCGGTTTCCCCGCTCATCCACCCATCACTCTGGGGCTTGCCTGGGGCCGGTTGACGGTTGGTTCCCAGGCGACCGGGTTGCGCGTCATTGCCGGGGATTGCACTGCTCGTTTAGAGTGATTTGGTCTCATGTCCGGCACTGGAGAACGTTTCGAACGCGCGGTCGCCATCATGGCTCGCCTGCGTGCCCCTGGCGGTTGCCCTTGGGACCGCGAGCAGACCTTTGATTCCATCAAGCCCTACACTCTGGAAGAAGCCTACGAAGTCCTTGAAGCCATCGACAACCGCGACTGGCAGGAGTTGACCGGGGAGTTGGGTGACCTGCTGCTGCAGGTGCTGTTCTACGCGGAGATGGCGAAAGAGCAGGGGACGTTTTCCATCGACGATGTGCTGGACCGCCTCTCCAACAAACTCGTAGATCGCCATCCTCACGTGTTCGGCGATGTGAAGGCGGAGACTCCGGCCGATGTTCTGCGGAATTGGGAAGCGCTGAAAGCAGAAGAAAAGAAAAAGCGGCTGGAAGCGGGCGGGGGCAAGGCGGCGAAACAGGAGGGCCCATCGGAATCGGTTCTAGCCGGTGTTTCCAGCGCGATTCCGGCCCTCCTTGAAGCCTACAAATTGAGTTCACGCGCGGCGCATGTGGGTTTCGATTGGCCCAACGTCGAGGGACTGTTCGAAAAACTGCACGAGGAAACCGCGGAATTGCGCGAGCAACTCCAGGAGTTTCCCGCGCCGGGCCCGCGGCCCCTGGCGCGCGGGGTGGCGGGGGCAGGACGGCAGCCTGTGCCGCAGGACCTCCGCGAACGCCTCGACGACGAGGTTGGAGACTTGCTCTTCGTGCTGGTCAACATCGCCCGCTACCTTGCGCTCGACCCGGAGTCGGCTCTCAAGAAAACGAATCGCAAATTCAAACGGCGGTTCCAATGGATGGAGGAGCAGCTACAAGCCTCCGGCCGCAGCCCGCAGCAAGCCTCCATGGAGGAACTGGAATCGTTATGGCAACGGGCCAAGCAACAGGAGCGGGGAAACGGGTGAACCCCGATTCAATCTTGATCCGCAAGTGCCACGCCCTGGAGGAGATGCGCGCCTGCGTGGCGCTGCAAAAAGAGGTTTGGAATTTCACGGATATTGAACTGGTTCCCTTACGCTTGTTCGTCGTGGCCGAACGCGTGGGTGGCCAGGTCATGGGAGCATTTGAGGGCGGTGAACTGGTGGGCTTTGCCTTCGCCATCCCGGGCTTCCGCGCGGGCCATTCGTATCTCTATTCGCATATGCTGGCGGTGCGCAAGGGCTATCGGGACGCGGGGTTGGGACGGCGGCTGAAGCTGTTCCAGCGCGAGGACGCCCTCGCCCGCGGCTTTGAGCTGATGGAGTGGACGTTCGACCCCCTGGAGATCAAGAATGCCTATCTTAACGTTGAGAAGCTGGGCGCCATTGCGCGCCGCTACCACGTCAACCAGTACGGAATCACCTCGTCGCCCTTGCAGGGGGGCCTGCCCACCGACCGCCTGGTCGCGGAGTGGTGGCTGAAGTCCAAGCGGGTGGAAAGCGTGCTCGGTGACAAACCCAGGCCCCCATTCAAGACGGCACAAACGATTTCCGTGCCGGCCCAGATTTACGAGTGGAAAGCTTCTCCTGCCACTCGCGACCGCGCCAAGGAGGTGCAGGACCGCAATCGCCCGCGGTTTCAGCAGGCCTTTGCCGAAGGTTTGGCAGTGCTGGGCTATGGGTGCGACCAGGCGGGCAACGGGACCTTCCTTCTGGGGCGATGGGATGAGGCCTGGAGCTACTGAGTCATTGATTGTTGACATTTGATTGTCAAATGTAAACAATCCTTCCCCTCGTTCAACAATCAACAACTTCTGCAATGAAGATTGAAGCCATCACTTTGCGTGAGATTCAGATGCCGCTCGTCCATTTTTTCGAGACGAGCTTTGGCCGCACCTACAGCCGCCGCATCTTGCTGGTCACCGCCCACTGCGAAGGGGTGGAGGGCTGGGGTGAGTGCGTTGCCGGTGAAGACCCTTTCTACAGCGCTGAGTGGGCGGAAACTGCCTGGCCGACCATCAAGCATTACCTGGCGCCAGCAGTGCTGGGTCGCGACCTGGCCGCGGCCCGGGAGAGTGTTCCCCTCATAGCGCGGGTACGCGGCCACCGCATGGCCAAGAGTGCGGTCGAGAACGCCCTCTGGGACGCCGAGGCCCGACAGAAGCAACTGCCCCTGTGGAAGCTGCTGGGGGGCACCCAACGCGAGATTCCCTGTGGCGTCTCCATCGGGATTCAGGACTCCATCGAGCAACTGCTGGAAAAGATTCAAGTCGAGCTTGCGGCGGGGTATCGGCGCATCAAGGTCAAGGTCAAGCCGGGCTGGGACGTGAACGTGCTGGAACGAATCCGCGCCCGCTGGTCGGACATCATGCTGAGTTGCGACGCCAACTCAGCCTATACGCTGGATGAAATGGAGCATCTGCGCCGGTTCGATCAGTTCAATCTGCTCATGATCGAACAGCCGCTGTGGAACGACGATATTTATTACCATGCGCGCCTGCAACGTGAGCTGCGGACAGCTATCTGCCTCGACGAATCCATCCGGCATGCGCGCGATGCGGCCGCCGCAATCGAGACCGGCGCCTGCCGCATCATCAACATCAAGGTCGGCCGCGTAGGTGGCTTCACCGAGGCCAGGAAAGTCCATGACGTCTGCCGGCAGAACAAAATTCCGGTGTGGTGCGGGGGGATGCTGGAGTCCGGGATCGGCCGCGCTCACAACATCGCCCTGTCTACCCTGGAGAATTTTCGTCTGCCCGGGGACGTCTCCGCTTCCAAACGCTATTGGAAGGAAGACATCATCGAGCCCGAGGTCGAGGTGACCGCGCAGGGAACAATCATCATTCGCGACGAACCCGGCACGGGGTACCGCCTGCGCGAAGACCTGATTGAGAAGCTCACGGTGCGGAAAGAGACGATCCGCGCCGCTGGGAAATGAAAGCATTGAGCCGCAAAGTTCGCAAAGATCCTTTTCAAATACGGAACCTTTGCGAACTTCGCGATTGGACAGGTTGTCGCCCCCCGCCCACGAAACTACTTCTGGTTCCCGTTGTGCGGCTGGTTCTCAGCCAGCTCAGCTACGTGCTTTTTCAGCAGATCAACACCTTGTGCAAAGGTGAGGTCCGGCGGCGCTGGCTGGAAGTCACTGGCGATCTCATTCGACTGGATCTTCAGGCTCTTGAACAGCAGGATCTTGCCGGTGAAATCAAGGCTCATGTGGCTGATTTCCCAGTGACCATCGCCCACATCAGCTTGCTCGACCAAGAAGTGCCCACCCTTGTCCAGGTGGCCGAGGATTCCCCAGCCGAAACTGACGTCCTTGAATAGTGTGCCGTCGATCTTGGCGATCCGGTTCCTATTGGCGTCGATAAGGATGTAGCCCTGCATCCCCGCAAGCACCTGTTCGGTGCGGGAGGGTGGATCGTACCTCGGATTGGGACGGAACTTCAGCCGCAGCAGTTCGTCTCCCGGCTTGCCGATCCCCGGTGCGCCCAGCTCCGTACCATCCGGTTCGTAAATAAAGGCGTCCGGCATGGCTTTTACGATGCGGTTGACACGGGCCTCGTCTTCCTTCTCCTGCTTGCGCTTGCGCTGCAGGGCCTGGGGGTCCTGCGCCATGCGCTCGAGCCGGCTGACTTCCGCCTCCCGCATCTTCGGGCCAATAGGTTTGCCATTTACGGCTATGAGCAGACCCGCCATGGCGTCGCGGGTCTCCACCATCAGCTTGGTCTGCGAGCCGTGAACTGTCTCCTTCATGTCGCAAAACATGAATTTCGAGCCGTTGGCAGACTGCTTCAGCTCATTCTCCACGGTATGGCGGACGAGGTCCGCGGGTGCGATGGAGGGCGCTTCGGAAGCCACCGCCGCCGCGGTTACCGCCATCGCGACAAGCCATGCCCCGACCGGTCGAATTGAGTTGAGCTTCACGGCGTTTCTTGAGCCTTTCTAGTTTAGACGAGAAATTCCGGCAATGGAGTTGTAACATGCAAGCCGGGTCGCTTGCGCGCCGCCGGACAGGCTGGCCCGGCTTCATCGTTCGCTGTCACACCCGCAATTCGTCAAGATGATTTAGAATCCAGTATTCCCGCTTGATGTCCCGCGGTTAGTATGCCCAAGGAGGCTCGCTCATGAATACACCTAGAACGCCGGAGTTTGCACACATTGGCCGGTCGGTCGTCATCAAGGGAGAACTGTCCGGCAGCGAGGACCTCTATGTGGATGGCCGGGTCGAAGGCACCATCGAGCTGCAGGGCAACCGCTTGATCATCGGCCCCAACGGACAGGTGCGGGCCAACGTCAACGCCAAAGGGGTTGTGGTGGAGGGCAAGCTGGATGGTAACATTCGGGCCAGCGAGCGGGCGGAGTTGAAGAAATCAGCCATCGCGGTGGGCGACATTTTCACTCAGCGCGTTTCCATTGAAGATGGCGCCTATTTCAAGGGCCGGGTTGACATCCAGCGGGAAACCGCCAAGCCCGAAATCAAAGCGGAAGTGAAGAGCGCGACCGCTCCGCCTGCGAGTGCTGCGGTATCAGCGGGCACGGTCGTCTCCACCGGCAGCGGCTCATCCGGGAGCGCCGCGGACAAAACTCCCGTAACCGAGCCCAAAAAGGTTTGACCGGTTTCACTGAGCATGCCGCGGTATAGTTAACCTGCGGAGCTTTGTGCAGCCGGACGCCAGTGGATTGTGATGGCATCCGTAACCAGCAGCTTCATGAAACTCTTTCGTGGATCATCGGCCGACGCCGGTCCGCTTAGCCGGGCTACGGCGGGGACGCAACGGCTCACGCGCCGCTCCAGCGGTCTGGCCGAATTGGCGCGCTCGCTGGCCTCGGAGGAGCCGCTGTGTGTCCTCGACCTGGGTTCGACCTCGCCCCACAATATCCGCTACATGACCGAGCGCGGACACAAGATCTACAGCGAAGACCTGCTGGTGGCCTCCACCGATCCCGCGCTCGCCAGCAAAGATGAGCAGGGCAATCCCATGCTCGACAGCAAGAAATTCCTGGCCGACAACCTGGTGTATCCGGCAGCGCACTTCGACCTGGTGCTGTGCTGGAACCTGGCTGACTACCTGGACGAGAGCCTGGTCAAGCCGGTTGTGGGACGCCTGTGGTCCATGCTCAAACCCGGGGGTATGTTGCTGGCCTTCTTCCACACCAAAGAAGCCGGGCCGGACGCACCCTGCTACCGCTACCATATCGTGGGTAAGGACACGCTGGAGATGCAGCACATCCAGGCCCGGCGCGAAGTGCGAAAAGGACCGACCGGCGCCGTCCACACCTCGATCGCAGGAGGCTTCCGCCTGCAGCGGGTGTTCAACAACCGCCACATCGAAAACCTGTTCCGCGATTTCGCCTCCATCAAGTTCTTCCTTGCGCGAGATAATGTGCGCGAAGTCCTCGTGGTGCGTTAGCGGCCCGCAACTGCATCCCTAGCGTGTCTTGCTCACCAGATATTGGGTGATCGCGGGAGTATTCTCCAGCAGCAACAGCAGAGGCGCGCGCAACGCTCTGGGCAGGATCAGCATTCGCCGGATTCTGGACGAAGTGCGGAAAACGCGAGCGAGCTGCCGGCGATAGCAGCGTTGATATTCGTCCCTCGCCTCTTGCTGGGAGATCTCCCCGCGAAAGAAGCGCGCCAGGCAACCCGCCGCCAGGGCGCCGCTGCGCAGGGCCAGCGAGATTCCATCGCCCACAAAGGGATCTACAAATCCCGCGGCATCACCGGTCATCAGGATTCCATCGCGTTCGGGCTGGGGATCGCGGAAGATGAGGGGTGAGGTGCTCACCGGTTCGCTCAGTGGCTGCCAATGACGGCTGCGCTCCCGAAGCGCAGGATGCTGGGTCAGGACTTCGGGAAGGGTGCTGGCGATCTCGACGCGCACCATGGCACAGGCGTTCACCCGTCCCGCGCCCTCCAGCCCGACGGGTTGTACGCCGCAGTAGCCGCCGTCGAAGAAATACAAATCCACCGAGGGGCTGGGGGAGCGCTCGGCAAAATGGCCCTTCACTCCGAGCCATTTCTCGCGGCGGTTGCCATTTTGGGGCGCGGACAGGTTCGACCAGCGGCCGGAGGCGTTGAGCACGGCACGAGCCTCGAATTCTCCAGCCGACGTCGCTACCCGGAAGGGGCCGGCGCCGGTGATACCATTCACTGTGGTTTGTTGACGCGCGTCAACGCCCGCGGCCGCCGCTGCGTCCCACAGGGCGGCGTCAAGGTCAAGCCGGGCAATGCTGGCGGCCGGGGGATGGATGACGGTCTCCAGCCTGCGGCCGTCGAGGAACAGTCGAGCCCGCGGAATGCGGACGGCATCACTCAGCAGGTTGCAGCGTGAGTCGAGCAGGGTCGCGAGCAATTCCAAGGATTCGGACGAGACAAACTCCCCGCAGACCTTGTGGCGGGGAAAGCGTCCCCGCTCCAGCAACAGCACGCGCGCGCCGCTGCGCGCAGCGGTGATCGCGGCAGAGGCGCCCGCCGGGCCTCCGCCGATTACCAGAAGATCGTAGGTCACCGCTTCCACGCGATTGCACCCATGCGAAACAAATAATGGCGATAAATCTCCACCCGCGCCGCGCGCGTTTGCTCGAGCAGCATCCGCATCTCTGCCGGAGTATAGGCGGCCCGCACCGAGGCCGGCGCGTCGTGGCGCGTCAGGCGGCTGCGATACAGAGGATAACCGGCGTACACCAAGGCCACGTGGAAGGGATGCCGGATCAGATCATTGATGAGGACGCCGACGCGGCAGACCCGCAGCGCCTCGTTGACGAAATTCTTGACCTCCTCCGGCGACAGATGGTGCATGAACAAGGCGCAGCCAACCAGATCAAAACTCGCTTCGGCGAACGGCAGCGCGAGGGCATCCGCGACAACCGAACGACCTCCATTGATCAGATGCGCCGGGGAACGGTCGAGCAAGGTGGTTTCCAACTGCACGCCGCGACGCTGCAATCGTCGCTGCGTATGCGCGGGCACATCGCCGGAACCGGCAGCTACCTCCAGAAACGAGAGCGCGGTCACATCCAACTTGCGCGCGACCCGCTCCACCATCGAATACGTCGTGGCACTGCCGCCAAACCAGCGGTTGATCAAGCGCAGATCGGCCAGAGACTCGGCAATTTCGGCGGGAGTGCCGGCGTCTGTGTCGAGCAATTCGGGAGTGACGACCCTCTTCATCGCAGAAAAATGAGGCCACTGGCACACAAAGCACAACGAAGGTGCCCGCATTCCCCGGCATCCCCAGTGTCTTCCGTGGGTTTTACACCTCGGCCAGTTCTTCCTCCAGCAGTTGCTTGTTGTACAGGTCGGTGTAGTACCCGTTTTGGGCGATGAGTTCGTCGTGCGTGCCCAGTTCGACGATGCGGCCGCCGTGCAGCACCGCGATCTGGTCGGCGTTGCGCACGGTGGAGACGCGGTGGGAGATGAAAATCGTCGTCCGGTCGCGCATCACCTCGCGCAGATGGTTGAGGATCTTGTCCTCGGTGTGGGTATCCACGCTGGAGAGGGCATCATCGAGAATCAGAATCCGTGGGTTGCGCAGGATGGCGCGCGCGATCGCCGTGCGCTGCTTTTGCCCGCCGGAGAGCGTGATGCCGCGCTCTCCAACCATGGTCTGATACTGTTCCGGGAAGCCCTCAATGTCCGCCGCAATGCTGGCGGCTTCAGCGGCGGTCCGGATTTCGCCCTCGCCGGCGTCGGGCTTGCCAAAAGCAATGTTCTCGCGCACGGTTTCGCTGAAGAGGAAAGTCTCCTGGGGGACGAAGCCGATGTCACGACGCAGGGCTGCCAGGGGAAACTCGCGGATGGGTCTGCCGTCAATCAACACGGTTCCCGGCACGGCATCGTAGATGCGCGGTACCAGGTTGATCAGAGTGGTCTTCCCCGAACCCGTTGGCCCCACGATGGCCAGGCTGCTGCCCGCAGGGATGTGCAGGTCGACGTCGTGCAGGACCGGAGTGCCGTTGTAGGCGAAGTTCAGGCCGCGAAACTCAATCTCTCCTCGAATCTGCTCCCGCGCGGAGTGGGCGCCCCCGCCCGCGACTGCGGCCGCGATTTCGGGTGTGTCCACGATCTCCGGCTTCTCGGTCAGAATCTGATTGATCCGCCCCATGGACGCCGTACCGCGCTGGAATATGTTGATCACCCACCCCAGAGCAATCACCGGCCAGGTCAGCTGCACCATGTAGGTGTTGAACGCCACGAAGTCACCGACCGTGATGCGTCCGCGGAGAACCTCCCTCCCGCCCAGCCAGAGCACCAGCACAATGGCAAAACCCAGCAGGGTCTCCAGAGTCGGCCACAGCATACCCATCAGGCGGACCAGCTTGAGGCTGCGGTTGATGTATTCCTGGTTCGAGGCTTCGAACCCGGCGATCTCCGCTTCTTCCTGCACGTAGGCGCGAATCACGCGGGCACCGGAGAAGTTCTCCTGGGCGCGGGCCGAGATGTCGGAAAACATCGCTTGGATCTTCTCGAAGCGCTCGTGAATTTGCCGTCCGAAGTACTGAATCACAATGCTCACAACCGGCAGCGGCAGGAAGGCGTAGAGGGTCAGCTTAGGGCTGATGGCCAGCATGAAGGCCAGGGCACCGGCAGTGAACACGATGGTGTTCGCCGAATACATGATCGCCGGCCCTAGCAGCATGCGGACGGCGTTCAGATCATTGGTGGCGCGGGCCATGATGTCGCCGGTTCGGGTGCGCTGGTAATACGAATAGGACAGTCCCTCCAGGTGGCGGAAAAGATCGTTGCGCAGGTCGAATTCGATCTTGCGCGAAATGCCGATGACAATCCAGCGGGTCAGGAACTGGAAGATGGCTTTCGTCCCGGCCACGGCCAGCAACAGCAGCGCGTAGGTCAAAAGCTTCTGGCGGGTCACACCGAGGTGGAGGTCATCCACCGCGCGCCGAATCACCTGCGGGAACAGGATCCAGATGCCGTTGTTCAGGAAGACACACAGCGTCCCCACCACGTAACCACGGCGGTATTTCTTGAGGTACGGAAAGAGTGGGCGCAGGCTCCGCAGCATGGGCTAGTAGATGCGATTCTACCAGCGCCGGCTTCAGTTTTCGCCCCGGAGCCCACTGCCGGTTCAGGTTCGCTCATTCTTAGCCTTGGCTAATCATGGCGGAACACAACCAGGCAGATAAGCGCCAGCACCACTGTCCAGCCCGAAAGCAACAGCCAGCCAACATTCATCAGGTAAGAAAAGAGGGCTTCGGTATTCATCGTCAATACCGCCGCATCTCGTCGCGGTTGGAAGCCGGACCGCGCACGACCCCGCCGCCTCCTGCAAGAAATGCCACAGAAAACAAGGGCCGGGGAGATGAACGTGGCGCTCCCTGTTTCTGTGGCTGGAAACCCTGGCCGCAGCATGCCGGTTACTGGTTCTGCGGTTGCGACTCCTGCATGTGCTTCATGAACCTTTGTTCCCGCCGGTTCGTAAGCTCGACCAGCTTGGACTGCTGGTCCGGCGTAAGTACCTGGAACATCGCCGCTTCCATCTTCGCCTTCTGGACCTCCAGCTCGATCATGGACTGGGCCTGTTGGGTGGCAATCGTGCGGGCCTTGGCCTCGTCGAAGTTGCCGCTCTGCACCAGTTGCCGCATGGCCTGGCGGTTTTGTCCCATTTGCTGGAACAAGGGCCGGATCGTGGATTTCTGGTTCTCCATGATCTGTTTGATCTGTGCCTGCTGTGCGTCGGTAAGGTTCAGGTAATCCGCGTAGAAGCCCAGCATGTGTTCGCCAAACATCCCGCGGCCGTGCATGTGCGCCGGTTTGACGGTCTGCGACAAGGCCAGCGCTGCCACTAGGGTGACCGCAAGCACGGCAACCACTACCGCGATTCGACTCGACTTCATAATTCCTCCCGGGAGTTTCCCATTCCCCGTGTGAATTTGCTCTCATACATAAGAACACTTTCCGGGGAAGCAGGCGGTAAAGAGTCGGTCAAGCGGAGTAAAGTTTTGTAAAGTGTGCCAGTTAGGGGGTTTGACAATTCTTTACGCCCTGCGCGAATGCGCTGTTGTAAAACATAGGCAGAACCGTGGATTGCATTCTGGTCATTGACGACGACGTGGAGCTCTGCAGCCTGGTGGGCGAATACCTGCAGGCTGAGGGCTTTCAGGTCGAATCCGCCCATGACGGCGAGCGTGGCTTGCAACGCGCGTTGGGCGGAAATTACGTCCTGGTCGTGCTGGACGTGATGTTGCCCGGCATCAATGGTTTCGAAGTTTTGCGCAGGATTCGCAACCGCTCGCGCATTCCCGTCCTGCTCCTCACCGCCCGCGGGGAAGATGTCGACCGCATTGTCGGCCTGGAGATCGGCGCGGACGACTACCTGCCCAAGCCTTTCAACCCGCGTGAACTGGTGGCGCGCATTCGCGCCATCTTGCGGCGGACGCGTTCGGCGGAAAAGTCCCTTGCGGCGCAACCCGGCGAGATTCTGCGCGTAGGCGACATCGAACTCGATCCCGCCACCCGCACCGTGCGCCAGGCCGGCAAGCCGGTCGAGTTCACCTCGGTCGAATTCAATCTGCTGCAAGTCCTGCTTAGCGAAGCCGGCCGCGTGGTCACCCGCGAGCGTCTGGCGGATGCGGTTTTGAGCCGCAAGTTCTCTCCCTTTGACCGCAGCATTGACATGCACGTCAGCAAAGTGCGGAAGAAGCTCGGGGACTCGGAAGGGGAGAGGGAACACATCAAGACGGTACGCGGAGTGGGCTACATTTTTGCGCGTCCTCGCGAGAAGGTGCGGAGCAGCGCGCCATGAGAAGCCTGTTTGTCAAAATCTTCCTCTCCTACTGGATGGCGCAGGCGCTGTTCCTGGTGCTGGCCATCCTGGTGACCGTGGCCCTGCGTCCCACGCGGGAGATGGCAACGGTGGAGGCACTGGCGCCAGGCTTTCTGAACGACGCCGTGCAGGCCTACCGCAACGGCGGAGCAGAGGGGGCACACCGCTACCTGCGCAGTCTGCACGACAGCCAGCATCTTCATTTTTTTGTGTTCGACGGCCAGGGCAACGACTTGAGCGGGCGCAAGCCGCCGGAGTGGATTGAGCAGGTACGGCGTGGAGAAAAGCGCACCGCCGATAGCTTCTGGGGGAGATTCGGCCCGCGCCAGTTTCTGCGCCAGTCCATGACTACGCCCGACGGACAAAGCTACACGCTGGTGATTGAGTTGCCTCCGGAAGGGCGGGCATTCTTCGGTCCGCGCGGGGTGCCGGGGCTGGGCATACTGATCGCCGTCGTCTCCTCCGGCCTGGTGTGTTATTTCCTGGCGCGCTATTTGACAGCGCCAGTGGTGCGCTTGCGCGCGGCCACGCAGCGCCTGGCCGCGGGTGACCTCACTGCCCGGGCGGGTGGATCTCCGGCAGGTGGCCACGATGAAATTGCCGAGCTGGTGCGCGACTTCGACGCCATGGCCGAGCGCCTGGAAAACCTGGTGAACGCGCAGGGCCGTCTGCTGAAGGACATATCCCACGAGCTGCGCTCTCCTCTCGCGCGCCTGAACGTGGCCCTTGGCTTGGTGCGCCAACGCAGTGGGCCCGAGGCCCAGAGTACCCTGGACCGCATTGAGCTGGAAGCCGAGCGCCTGAACGAACTTATCGGCAGATTGCTCACCATCGCCCGGCTCGAGGGTGGCGCCGACGCTCTCGATGCCATCCCCGTGGACCTGGGAGAACTGGTGGCAGAAGTGGCGGCCGATGCCGACTTCGAGGCGCAGAATCGCCGTTGCCACGTGGAGTGTGTCATTGCCGATGATTGCGTCGTCCGCGGAGACCCCAGCCTGCTGCGCAGCGCTATCGAAAACGTGGTGCGCAATGCGACGCGCTACACCCAGGAGGGCACCAACGTGCATGTTCACGTGGAGTGCGGCCCCTCCCCGAGGGGCGCGGAGGCCATTATTCGGGTGACGGATTCCGGCCCGGGCGTGCCGGAAGAGGCGTTGGATAAGCTTTTCCGTCCCTTCTACCGTATTGATGACGCCCGCGGCCGCCAGACCGGCGGGGTGGGTCTGGGCCTGGCCATTACGGAACGAGCGGTGCGCCTGCACGGGGGCACGGTTCGAGCTGCCAACCGTCCCGAGGGCGGATTGATGGTGGAGATCCGCTTGCCCGCTGAACCCGCCCCAACCCGCGAAACCGTCCCCCTCAGCGGCATTGGACAACGGTCGTAGGGCCCGGCTGTAGCGCTGGCGTCCCGCCGGCCACGTCGTGCCAGCGCGGCGTGGGCTGTAACTCTGTACTGGAGCGGTGCCCAAGGTCTGTTGTTCAAACAGTTATTACTACTTTTCCTCGAGCGTGTTCCTCTGCCAGATAACGGATGGCCTCTGGCGTCTCACTCAGGCGGTAACGCTTGTCTATGACCGGCGTTATCTTTCCGGACTCCATGAGCCCGCGCATGATGGTGAGGTCTTCTTTGCTGCTTCTGGCCATGAACGGGACCAGCTTCTGGCTCACGAACCAGGACAACACCACCGTTTTGAGCAGACGCGGCAGTGGACCGATCCACTTGCCACTCATTGCGCCGAGCACCCCGGCGCCGAGGTATATTCCCTTGGGACTTAGAATGTGCCGGCATGCGGACAACGAATGGTTCCCCACCAGGTCGAAGATGACGTCGTAACGTTGCCCACTCTGGGTGAAATCCTCTCGGGTGTAATCAATGACCCGGTCTGCGCCCAGGGACCGGACCATCTCCACATTCCTGGTACTGCATACTCCGGTCACGTCTGCGCCCAACCACTTGGCAATCTGCACCGCGAATGTGCCCACGCCTCCCCCTGCGCCGTTGATCAGGATTTTCTGCCCGGGCCGAATCTTTCCCTTGTCGCGAAGGCCCTGCAACGCGGTGTACGCCGCTACCGGCACAGAAGCCGCTTGCTCAAACGTTACATTGCCCGGCTTCATGACCAGTTTTGACGAGGGAGTACAAGCGTACTCGGCGAACGCCCCGCGGCATGAACCGAACACCTCGTCCCCGGGTTTGAATTGGGTGACGTTTCTGCCCACCGCCTCCACCAGGCCGGCCACATCCACGCCTGGTCGTGTCACCCTTGGTTTGCGCAGCCCGAACATCAAGCGGCCAAGGTACGGCGTGCCTCTCATGAGGTGCCAGTCCAGCGGATTGACGGAGGCCGCGCGGACTTTGATCAGAACTTCATCGTCCCCAGGAGTCGGCTTCTCAACCTCTTCATACTGGAGAACATCGGGAGAACCGAAGGTGTGGCAGACGATGGCTTTCATGGCTACCTCTCAATTTCCCACGCTTTCGAGCCTGTTTGGATCACGTCGTGGCAGCTTCCAATGGCGGACGGGCTCCTTTGAATATGAGCCACAGCATGAAAGCCAGCTCCCCGAGTTGGGCGGGGAAAGCGTAGTTTGAGACCGTATTCTCGTAGGCCGGGAAGAACAAGCCAGTAAAGCTGAGGACCAGATAGGCGAAGCCGTTGATGACGAGCCACACGCCCAGGAAGCGGGGAAGGAAGCGCGACCTGTAGGTAAGGATGGCCAGGGGAAAGAGCCACAAGCCCCAGAGGATCTCGGCGGCAACGATCTCGTGATGATGCATACGGAGGAACAGCATGGCGAGGGCGTCGCGCTGCGGCTTGTCAAAAACGGAAAGGAAGTCGGCGCCGCGCACGAGCGTCAGAGCGGCTGCATCGTTCACCACGTTGAAGAAGTCAATGGCCGCGGGCAGCACGCCTCCGAGGATGATCACCAGCACCGCCAGATACTGGTCCACGCCTTTGAACAGGCGGTAAAACGCCAGCACGAGGAAGATCAGGACGATCGCGCAGAAGAGGTCACTGGCGATGCCCAAACGGAACAGCGTTTGGTGAGCAGCGATGTTCGTGGCTGTTGTCGTTGCGTCGCCCAGCACGAACAATTTGGTGGGAATGTAGATGAGGCGAAGGGGAGCGGCTAACAGGAGCAGGTAGAGAATCCCTGCGACTCTGCCGGGATTGCGGGTTGAGTTCATGTGACCTCGCTGTGCTTCAAATCACTCAATCACCAGATTCCTCGACTACAGGTTCATCGTTTCCGCCAGGCGGGCCTGTTCCTTCCAGCGTTGCTCGTTCACCCCGAAAACGAGGAGCCACACGATAAGCGCGACTGCCCCGAGGAGGCCGAAGGCTGCAATGTAGGGGAAGAGGCGGTATCCCAGCGGCACGTAGAGGAAGCTCAGCCAACCCAAACCTGCAATTGCTGACACCACGCCCAGAATCTTAGGCAGGAAGGTGGATCTGATAATCAGGCAGCCCGTCAGGAGGGCGTAGAATCCGAAAAATACCAGGGCGATCGCGGCGCCGCGGTCATTCACCTTAAGGAAGAGGAGCGCCAGCGCCTGCAACTGTTCCGCGCTGAAAACCCTCAAGTAGGATGCGCCTCCCAGGACGATCAAGGGAGCGATGAAGAAGACGCGGCTGAAAGTCTTGATGACGCAGCCTGCGAGTCCCAGAAACGCAGCCAGCAACGAGAGGGTCCTGCCCGCCGGCTTAAGCAGGTCGTAAAACAGGGCGGTCATGGCGATCTGGCAGGCCATTTCGATGAGGTAGACTGCGAACCCCAACTGGTACAAGGAACTATGCGCCAGTATGTTGGTCGCCGTAGCCGCGGCGTCGCCGCTAGCTACCAGCCTCTCGCTCACGAAACCCTGGGCGAATATTCCCGTCAGGATGGTGATGAGGTAAAACAGACCTGTAATCCTGGCCTTGAGACGCGGCGAAGTTTCTGTGATCGGTTTCGTCATCCCATCATTGCCCATATATTGCGTTCTCCCTACGCGAGGAATCGCAAATCAAGATTGATGCGCATCAGATCGGCCCCTGATAACGGCGCAGTCGGACCGCTCCAGCGAGAAATACCGCGGCCAGTGCCAGGCCGATCCACAGACCCGGCCGGTCAAAAAAATGTTCGGGAATAAGTGTTGCCATGAAATCCTTTGGGGCGCCGTTCGGCCCCATGGCATCTCCCGATCCCATCAGGCGCTCCTGCAGCAGCGCGAGGAAATACGAAGTGTTGAACGCAATTTTCTCCACTCCGCAGATCACGAAGGGCGGCAGGACAGCCCATAGAAATGGCGCGCGTGGCGCCCATGCGGAAACCAGCAGCAGCCAGCCATAAAATGGCGCGTACCAGAGACCGTGCACCGTCAAAAGGTGATAGAGCAGCACAAGGGACACGGGGAAAAACGACACCTCAGTCCATAGCGCCGCAATGTTCACGCCGCTGCCCAGCAGGATTACGCTGCTCAGCAGGAGCATGATGAATTGCGTTGCCAGGCTGATGACGAAACTTAGAAGCGGCAGAATCACGATGGGAATGGTCAGCTTCGAGAGCACGGTGGTGAGGTCGGAGACGGGCAGCGACTTCCAGAACAGGATGCTGCGATCGCGGCGCTCTCCATACAGGGCGTCGAGCGAGTAGAAAATGCCCACGATGAGAGCTGTCCCCATGATCAGTGCCGCCGACAATTCGTATCTTGTGGCGAGTAAATTGTGCGGTTGCGCCGGGTCGAGCAGGGATGCGCCGATGCGGTGCCGCACCGTAACCATGTTGATGGCGAAGCCGAAGAGAAAAACGGCGGCGGCGGCCATGGGGGCGATGTAGATCGAACGGTTTTCCCACAATTCGCGTCGCACCGACCAGTACATCGCGTGAGCTGCCGGCACAGCCGCCGGCGTTCCTTGCGACTGGATCGAAGGCCCGGTCATGGCGTTCGATTGAGTATTCATTGAGCCGCTCCTTGTGCCATACCGGTTTGGTTAGCCATCACCGCCACGAATAAGTCAGCGATGCTGGGCGTGCGCACCTCGCCAAGTGCGGCCAGTTGTTGACGGTCGATGCTCTGATTGGTCCCACGATCGAACAGCAGGACGCTCCGCCCGAACACCAGGCGCTCATACATCGGCTTGAGCGCTCGTGCCGCTGTGGCCCGGTCGGGATTGACCGTCACTTCCATGTAGCGCGACTCCAATTCCTCCATACTGCAACTCAGCACGATGCGGCCGCGGTCGATGAACATCAAATCCGTCAGAATGTGCTGCAACTCCTCCACCTGGTGTGTCGTCACCACGATGGTGCGGCTGCGATCGAAGTAATCATTCAGCAGGGCATCGTAGAACTGCTTGCGGAACAGAATGTCGAGGCCCAGGGTGGGCTCGTCCAGCACCAGCAGTCTGGCGTCAATGGCCATGACCAAGGCGAGATGCAGCTGGGTAACCATGCCCTTGGACAGCTCCCGCACCCTGTTGCTGCTCCGAATAGACGTCCTGGCAAGAAAGCCTTCCGCCTTGGTGCGGTCGAAGCGGGGATGCACGCCGGCCAGGTACTCGAGCGCCTGCGAAACCCGCATCCAGCGCGGCAGGACGGCGACATCGGCAATGAAACAGACATCGCGCATGAGCTGATCGCGCGCGCTCCAGGGATTGCGCCCCAGCACCTTCAGTTCTCCCTCATAGGGGATGAGGCCCAGCATGGCGTTGAGCGCGGTGGTCTTGCCGGCGCCGTTGGGGCCAATAAGTCCGAGGATGCGGCCCTCTTCCACGCGCAAATCGATTCCGTCCAGCGCCATGGTGGCGCCGAAGGCCTTGCGCAGACCGCGTGCTTCTATGCATGCCATCGTGTCAGCGATCCTCCTCTTTGGCCTTCGACCTGGACCGTCGGCTGCCGCCATCCAGCAACTCTTCCGGAGTCAGGCCGAGGCGCTGTATGGTGGCCTGGATCCTGGGCCATTCTTCCGCCAGGAACTTGTGGCGCTCCCCCTGCAGCAGCCGATCGCGCGCTCCCGCCTTGATGAACATCCCCAGACCCCGCCTCTTTTCGACCAGTTCCTCATCCACCAGTTCCTGATAGCCCTTGAGGACCGTGAGGGGATTGAGCCGATAGTCGGCTGCAACCGTGCGCACCGAGGGCAGGGGATCGCCTTCCTTCAGCGCGCCGTCCAGTATCATCGCGACCACACGGTCGCGAAGCTGGCGGTAAATCGGCTGATTGTCGTTCCACTCACGGTCCATCCTGGTTTCCAGCCCGCCTATCGGAGACGCCCGTCGTCACTGCACCCGCTTCAGATCGAAGTGGGCGTGCATCGCTTTGTCCCCCGGCATCATATACGTCCAGTCCTCGGTGTGGTGGTTGGCGTCAATGGGCGTGAACACCGCGTGGTACATGTGTCCGTACTGATTGCCGCCGGAAAGATCGACGAACTCGAATTCCACCTTCTTTCCATCCGGCGAGACCTTGCCGGTCATGCGCGGACGGTTTCCCGCGTCACAATAGTGGACCAGGGTCAGGCGGTCGCCATCCAGGTAAAGCATCGTGACCGGATGGTCGTAGTGCTTCGCATCCAGCGGCGTGTCCGCTTCCTGCATTTCATGCACCAGCGCATTTCCCCTCGACGTCACGCGCATGGTGACGTGGAGCGGCTTGCCGTCGCTCATCTCGGGAATCGGCGGCTCGACGGTTACGGGACCCTCCCACTCGCCGGCCAGGGCTTTTAGTTGGTCGAAGGATTTTTGCGCGTCAGACCTCGGGACGGCCGACACACCCGATTGGGCAAAAGCCAGCGTGGAGAGCGAGATCAGGGCAACTGACAGCGCAACGCAAAGGGACTTCATGGTTTGTTCCTCCTCAAAATTCTGTAGGTCTTGCCCCGGGGCCTTGCTTCGATAGACATCCGTGAGCGAACCCCTGGGTTATTGTGTTATAGTCAACTATAACACAAGTACTGATGTCAAGCTTTTTCTGTTCTTGTGGCCGCGAACCTGGCGGCTTGGGACAAAGGCACTCCCAAGGGTAAACAGGTCAGGAAAGACGGACGGCGCACGCACTACCCGCCTCAGCAGCCGTTCCATCCGGGCAACCTTATCAATCCGCGCCGGTTCCTACCGCTACGGCGTTTGCGCTTCCCGCGCATTCCTGATACACAAATGGGTGCACCGAACTGCCTCAAATGCGGTCTGGTGAGGACTTTGTCCTGCTTTGCAGGGCTTGAGGCGCCACAGGGAGAAAGAATGCGGACGAAGTTACGTGCGTGGGTAGGTCTTCTGGTTGTGGCTTCATTGTGGGGGTGGACGGCTTGCAGTAGTACGAAGCCGAAGGGTGGCGGGGGCACGGGGGCTCTTCTGGTCGCCACCCAGGGCGACATGGCGGTGTCTTCTTTTCAAGTGGATTTGGACACCGGTAAGCTGACCACGCAAGGCATGTCGGTTACGACCGGGGGCAGCGCGCCCACGACCATGGTGATCACGCCGGACGGCAGCACCGCGTTCGTGGCCAACAAAGGGTCCAACGACATTGCACGCTACACCGTCAACTCCGATGGCACCGTCGGTGCGGTCAGCGGCAACCAGGCAGTGAGTGGCGTCAGCCCGGTCAGCCTGGCGGTTGATCCCAGCGGGACATTTCTGTTCGTAGCCAACCAGGGATCGGACGACATCTCGATTTACTCCATCTCCGGCACCACGCTGACCGAGGTCGCGGATTCGCCGTTTCCTACCGCTCCTGATCCGGTGGCGGTCGCGGTGGCGCCCAACCTCGATGTCCTCTACGTGGCGAACAACGTCAATGGAACGGTGTCGGCATATGACTTCGACTCAACCACTGGGGAGCTGACGATGCCGGTTCCAGGATCTCCGTTCTCCACGGGAGGGGTAGCGCCTTCCGGACTGGCGATTGCTACAACCGCGAATGGCACGTTCCTATACGCCGCCAACGCGGGCTCCAACAACGTCAGCGCTTTCGCCGTCTGCGCGACCGTTACGACCTCTTGCCTGGTGCCTGATGGCAGCCTGACGCCGCTCTCGGGTTCGCCGTATTCAGCTCAGCTGGGTCCGGTGGCGTTGGCGGCGACCCCATCGGGCGAATTCTTGTACGCGGTCGATAAGGGATCGAACCAGGTATCGGCGTACAAGATAAGCGCCGCGACGGGCGAGCTGACGCCGGCCAGCCCCGCCACTATTTCCACGGGATTGAACCCGGTGGCGATCGGCATTCCCTCGACCGGGCATTACGTTTACGTGACCAACTTCGGAGGGGCTTCGGTTTCCTCCTACCGCATCGTCAAGGACTCAGCCGGGGTCGAAACCGGAGCCCTGCAGCTCGTGGAAGCGCCGGTGGTTACAGCGGGCCAACCCGCGGCGGTGGCGCTGAAGTAACGGCGCTTAGACAAGCGTTGCTTTCGGGGAAAGTAACGGCGGCGCGGGGTGCTAGGTCGGCACTTTCAGAATCAGGTAGCCGCCCACCATGGCGAAAATTAAGTCAGGCGACCACGCCGCCAGGATCGGCGGCAACTGGCTGACGTTGCCCATGGCTTCGAACAGGCCTGACACCGTCCAGTAAACCACGGCAACCCCCACTGCCACCGCCACACCCGCGATGGCACCGCGTTTCCCCGCCGAGAGGGCAAAGGGAATGGCCAGCACCGCCATGACCAGGGTAATGGTGGGAAAGGCAAACTTCTTCTGCAATTGCACCCGCAAGCGCACCACGTCAAACCCACTCTGCTGCAGGTCATGAATGTAGCGCCGCAACTCGTGGTAACTCATCTCTGAGGACTGCTTCACTTCTTTCTTGAAGTAGGTGGGCGGCTCGTTGAGTGCCGCGAAGGTTGAGACATCGAAGGTGCGGTAGTTCTCGATGGCGGGACCGCGAAAAACCCGCTCCCAGCCCTGCTCGCAAACCCAGCGTTCCAGCGCCTCCGCCCAATGGGCACGCTCGGCGTAGATCCGGTGAGTCAGTTGAAACGTTTTGGGGTCAAACTGAAACACCGCGAGATTGCCGAACTGGGCGCGATCGGAGTCGAACAACTGATAGTAGTAAATCGTGGAATGCTGCCCGAAAATCCACTTGCGATCGGGGTTGAGATAAGTTTGCGGGGGTTTGCCTTTGATCAGGTTGCGCAGCGCGTCCTGGCGCTTGTTGGCGCGGGGCAGATAAAGCTGGTCGAAAAAGAACAGGCCGGTCGCCAGCAGCGCCGAGGCCAGCAAAACCGGCACCACAATGCGATAAATGCTGATGCCGGTGGCCTTGACCGCGGTGATTTCGTTGGAACGCTGCATCAGGCCAAAGGTGATCAGCACCGCCAGAAGGATGCTGAGCGGGGTGATGTTGTAGAGGAAATAGGGCGCTACGTTGAGCAGGTATTCGCCCACCACCAGCGGGGATATCTGATTGCGCAGGATGTCTCCCAGAAGCTCGAACAGGGTGAACACCAGCAATAGCATGACGAACGAGGCCAGGATCATGGCCAGGTACACCAGAAAGTCGCGCAAGACGTAGTCATCCAGAATCATGGGAAAGCGGGCGCTGAACACCCGCAGCCGGCCGGCCGCCCGCGCGAAGGCGTCCTCTTGCGAACTGCGCCGCAACCCGATTCCGCGGCCCCGCTTGAAGCCTTCCTTGAACGGGTGCCACAGACTGCGCATGGATCCGATCTCAAACGGCCTGCGTTCCACCCGCCAAAGCAGGAAAGCCCCGCCCAGGAAGAACACGGCATTGGCCAGCCAGACGCCCACGGCGGGTGAAACTTTCCCCTGACGCGCCAGTGAAACGCCCACCAGCGAAGCCGTGTAATAGGCAAACACCAGCAGGATGGTGAGCACGAATCCGGTGGATTTCCCCCCCTTCTTCGAGGACAGCCCGAGGGGGATGCCCACCAGCGCCAGCACCAGGCAGGCAGTGGGCAAGGCAAACCGGCGATGGAACTCGATGTAATACCAGCGGGCGGTCACCCGCTTCATCTTCTTGGCGTCCTGCAGCAGCTGCCTTGTTCCCAGTTCTGCCAACGGCGCCGGTTCCTGGTCCTGCTTGTTTTCGGCCTGCGGTACCTGGATGGGTATATCGGTCTGCTCAAACGTGGAGATTTGGTACCGGTCCGGGAGCTTGGGATCGGTCTCGTGCGTAGACCCGTTGGTCAGGTGCAGGTGCAAGGTGTCCGGTCCCTCGCTGACCAGGATGCCTTCCTGGGCCAGCGTGATTCGGGGTGCGGAGGGCGTGCTGATATCGGCCAGGAATACACCCTTCCAGATGGCCGCGCCTTCGGCGCTCTTTACGTCCTGCACGTAGAGGACGAGCTGGGGGAAGCCTTCGTAGAACACGCGTGGCTGGACTTCAAACGAGGCTTGCGAGCTTTTCAGCCGGTCCTGCAGCCGCCCCAATGCCGCCTCGGACTGCGGTGCTACATAAACGCCGTTCACCAGAGCCAGAATCCACGCGACCGCGACAAAAATCAGGATGATGCGGAGAAAGGTCCATACCCCGATGCCGCTCGCCCGCATGGCCGTGATCTCGCTATCGGCGGCCAGGCGGCTGAGGCCGATCAGAATCCCGACCAGCACGCCGGCTGGAATGGTGAAGGTCAGTGCCACCGGCAAGGTAAAAAAGAAGATCTCAGCGACGCTGGGCAGAGGCGCGCTGTTGCGGACCACCAGTTCGAGAATTCGCCCCAGATCGCGGGTGAACAGTACGAAGGTAAACACTGCGGCCCCGATCAGGGCATGCGACGTGACTTCGCGCAGTATGTAGCGGGTGAGAATCCGCATGGGCGACGACTATAACGGGAGTCTAGCACGGGATCAGTGCGGCGGTGCGGTTGGTCGCCGGGATACCTGCGCGTTGCGCCGTCCTTCTGACCTTATCCGAAGCGGCCTGGGCGTGGAAACTGGCGAGCATCAAGCGTGCGTCCAGTTTGCGGGTTGTGCTTTGCGCCTCACTTCCGACGCCTGGTTCCAACTTGGGAAGTACAAGCGTCACAGAAAAAGGGTGCCCAACTACAGTAGATTTACAAAGGGGTGCTCTTCTCCCCCAGGGAGGTTCTCATGAGCACCGGAACGATCCTTTCCTTTACACCGGAAGCGAGTCAGAGCGCGGCGGCCACCGAACGGTATCAAAGTGCCTATCATGTGGCCCAAGCAACGGCTGATTTCGCTGAAACGGTCAGGCTGGGCGGCATCTTCTTGGGCGGTGTATGCGTGGTCGCAGCGACTGTTGCGTACCAGATGACTCGGGCGGGGCATCTTGGTTTTCCCACCGCTTCGTTGTGCCTGACGGCCGGCGCGATCTTGGCCGTATCGATTACGCGCGTGTGGGAGAAGTTCTTTGAGGCGCAGGGACATTTGCTGGAAATGAACATTGACGCAGCGGTCAACTCGTCGCCTTTCCTCTCGCTTGCACAACGAGCCGAAGCTATTTCTCTGCCGAGACAAGCAGCGAACGTGGCCGACATCCAGGCGAAGCTGGCGTGATACTTCTCCGGGTGCTGGGGAATCGAGTGTGCCGTTGCCGGGTCGGAGCAGCTGCGGACTTGCGGCCGGGTGCAATTGGCAATTGCCGCAGGCTCAATGATCCCGCACGGCCGGCTGCTGCTGCGTCATGCAGTGCATGGCGCCGAAGCCCCAAATCAGGTCGCCGGAATAGATGCCGATCACATCGCGGTCGGGAAACAAGTCTGCCAGAATATCCAGCGCGAAGCGATCGTTGGGATCATTGAAGACAGGTACCAGCACCACGCTATTGGCAATGTAGAAATTGCCGTAGCTGGCGGGCAGGCGCCGGCCTTCAAAAATTACCGGAGACGGCATGGGCAACTCGATGATGGCCAGCGGCTTGCCGTCCTGATCGGTAGCGGTGCGCAGGCGGCGGATGTTCTCCCGCAAGGGCTCGTAGTTGGGATCATTGGGATCGGACTCAACGACGGTCACCACCGTGTCGGGAGCGACGAAGCGCGTGAGGTCATCCACGTGGCCGTGGGTATCATCGCCCACGATGCCTGCGCCCAGCCAGACCACACTCCTGATCCCCAGATAGTCGGCGAAGATCTTCTCGTAATCGGCGCGCGACATGCCGGGATTGCGCTGTTGCACCTTGCTGAGCAGGCATTCTTCGGTGGTCAACAGAGTGCCACGGCCATTGACGTCAATGGAGCCTCCTTCCAACACCACGCGGCTCTTGCCGAAGGTGGGCCGCAGTTCACGAGCGTTCGCAACCTTGGCCATGTGGCTGCCGATCTTTTCGTCTTGCTGCCAGTTGCAATACTTGGCCCAGGCGTTGAAGCGCCATTTGACGGCGATAAGGTCCGCGCTGGACGCAAGGTCCCTCGACTTCGCTCGGGATGACAGAGTCTCGGAGTTACCGCTCACGACGAAGGTGCAGCCCGAGTCGCGCATCCAGACCCGGTTGGTGGGCCAGCGGTGGAAGTGGACGTTGTCGCTCAAGGCATGGGCGCGATCAAGGACCTCGCGGGCGCGCTTTTCCGACAGCGCATCGTTGACGAGCAACTCTACCCGTTCGCAGCGCGCTAGATTGCGGACAGTCTCGGCGTAGACCCAGGGGATGGGCTCGAACTTTCCCGGCCAGTCGTCGCGGTAATGCGGCCAGGCGAGCCAGGTGGCGGCATGGGGTTCCCATTCCGCGGGCATGCGGCAGGATGCGGCAAAACTTAAAGTATCAGTTGAGCTTCGAGATGGGTGCGCAGCCATGAACAGGTGCGTTCTTCAATCAAGCAACCGACTTGTAATCGGCGCGTAGCTGTCAATGCGGCGGTCGCGCAGGAAGGGCCAGTTGCGGCGAATGTCCTCGAGCGCCTTCAGATCCACCTCGCCGACCAGGATCTCCTCTTTGTCGTGTGCCGCCTCGGCGATCACTCGCCCGAATGGATCACACAGGAACGAGCCGCCCCAGAACTCCAGCCCGGGGCCGGAAGCCTTGTTGCCACGAACGTCTCCGGTTTCAAATCCCACGCGGTTCACGACTGCGACGTAAACGCCGTTGGCGA
The DNA here is from genome assembly GCA_035542575.1 of Terriglobales bacterium. Classification (GTDB taxonomy): domain Bacteria; phylum Acidobacteriota; class Terriglobia; order Terriglobales; family Acidobacteriaceae; genus JAIQET01. Next base: position 116,956 of record DATKLE010000100.1, read on the forward strand.
TGGCATGGGCGCGTTGGATGGTCCTCCAGGCGTCGTGTTGAGCCTGGCCAAATTCCGCCTTCTCGGCGGGATGCCAGCCGATGGCGGTGGGATAGAAAAGCACGTGCGCCCCCTGCAGCGCGGTCAAACGCGCGCCTTCCGGATACCACTGGTCCCAGCACACCAGCGTGCCGACCCGCCCCACACCGGTATCGAAGGCGCGGAAGCCGAGGTCTCCGGGGGTGAAGTAGTACTTCTCGTAGTAGAGCGGATCGTCGGGGATATGCATCTTGCGGTACAGCCCGCGCAAGCTGCCGTCCGCGTCGAAAATGGCAGCCGTGTTGTGATATACGCCCGCACTCCGCTTCTCAAACAGCGAGGCAATCAGCACGATGCGGAGATGTTTTGCCACTTCCGAGAGCCGCGCCGTGGTGGGGCCAGGAATCGGCTCCGCCAGATCGAACAACCCGGCCTCTTCCCGTTGGCAGAAATACTGGGTCTGAAACAGTTCCGGCAGGCAAACAACCTGGGCGCCGCGTGCTGCAGCCTGCTGCACGCGCTCAATGGCGCGTTCCAGATTTTTCTCGGGATCCGGCGTCATGGACATCTGCACCAGTCCGGCGCGGAATTTGTCAGGCGGCAACGGAATCACTCCTGCGGCGATATCGCGCCATAGAATAACAGAGAGCCCGCAAGAGAAGTCAGTGGGCAGGAGTCAGCACGGCCCGGCAATCTGTTGAGATTTCCTGACGCCTCACTACTGACTCCTGCCTCCTGTTCTAGTACAGTATTGCTTCGCGGTAACCACGGCATGGGGAGGTGCAGGAGTGAAGAACAACCATCACGAGAAGCACACCAATCATGACGGCTCGGGGATCGAGCGCAAGCTGCACGATCCCATCGAAGACCGCTTGGTCCCGTTGGAACCGCTCGACCTGAGGCGGGTGCACTCGGTGGATGACCTGGTGCGCGCCATGGCCAAGACCGCCTTTACCGGCCGTCAGCTCGGCGAGGCCGCGGACGTACTGGAAGCCATGGCCCGTGACAAAGATTGCTTCGTGGTCATGACTCTGGCGGGTGCCATGACGGTGGCCAAACAAGGCCTGGTCATCACCGAACTGATCGATCGTGGCATCGTGAACGCCATTGTCTCCACCGGCGCGCTGATGGCGCACGGTCTGGTGGAGGCCACGGGGCGCGCCCACTTCCGCTACAACCCGGATGTACCCGACGAGCAACTCTACGAGCAGGGTTACAACCGCGTTTACGACACGCTGGAACCGGAGCAGAATCTCGATCAGGTCGAAGAAGTCATATCCCAGATTTTGGACGCATGGGACCACAACGAGGTGCTGTGTTCCTACAAGTTGAACCATGCGATCGGGGCACACCTGGGGAAACACGCGCAAGGCCAGCGCGGCATTCTCAAGTCGGCCTACGAGAAAGGCGTTCCGGTATTCGTGCCCGCCTTCACCGATTCGGAACTGGGCCTGGATCTGGCGTTGAACAACCGGGTACGCGAGTCCACTGGCCGCCACAAGCTGCGGTTTGATCCCTTTGAAGACCTGGAGCACTTTGCGGCGACCCTGCTGCGGCAGACCCGGCTGGGCATTCTGACCATCGGGGGAGGCGTGCCGCGCAACTGGTCGCAGCAATTTGGCCCGTTCGTCGAGTTGCGGCACCGGCGCATGGGAGAAAATGTTCCCCTGAAGCGATACCACTACGGGTTGAGGATTTGTCCGGAACCGGTGTACTGGGGTGGATTGTCGGGCAGCCCTTACAGCGAGGCGGTCTCGTGGGGCAAGTTCGTGCCTCCGGCCGAGGGCGGGCAGTTTGGCGAGGTCTTCGTGGACGCCACCGTAGGCCTGCCCCTGATCGCGGCCGCGGTGCTTGAGCGGTTGGACAAGGACAAGTCAAACCACGTCACCAAGGCGAAGCGCGAGAAGGTTGGGGCTCGAAAGTAGGGCTAGTAGGAACCTTAGTGACTCACACGGCGGGGGCGGGACGCCCCCGCAACAGCCGGCGGGACGCCGGCGCTACCGTTTCTAATCGAAGATGAAAATGGCGGAGGCGATGACGGTGGTCCACAGTCCCCGCTTGTCGCCTACGGCGGATTGGGTGACGTTGGCCGTGCGCACGATCTTGTTGGAAATCCGGTAGATCTCTTTCTTCTCGTCCCACGACCGGTCGGGATCGAATTCCACATTCAGCGTAGTCGCCAGCATTTCGGCGGCGAGTTCCTCGGCATAGTCCCCGGCGGCGTCTTCGGTCTCGCCGAACGAATGATGCTCGCTGAGATAGCCGTAGGTGTTGCGGTCCGCGGGAATGGCAACTCCGATGCTGGCGGCAAGCAGGCGGTGGGGTTCATGGGTGGAATTCTCAGCCACCACCGCAAAAACCACCTCGCCGGGGTTCAGATATTTCAGTCCCTGGGAGCGCGGAATCAGCTTGCACTGGGGCGGAAAGATGGAGGAGACGCGAACCAGATTTTGCGCTGCGATGCCGGCGTCGCGCAAGGCGAGCTCGAAAGAAGTAAGACGTTCGCGATGTTTGCCGACCCCCTTGGTAAAGAAAATCCGCTTGGGGACCATGTCCTTGCCCAATTCGTTTTTCCTCCGCTGACGCGATGACGTGAGGGACAAATCTAACATAGGGAGTCGTGACAGCAATATGAAAATTGGGGTGCAGGCAAAGAAAAGGGAGGCCCGAAGTGGGTTCCTGCTTTCGGTTGCCCAGGATGGGCCAAGAGGAGGGGCCCGCCGAGGGCAGCAACCTACTTAGCAGAGGCGACTGAGCTGACTGTGATGGTGGTGCCGTCGGCCACGCCCATCACAGTGGCCTGCTGGCCCGCCAGCTTATCGAGTTCGGCGAGCGCAGCCCTGTCGTTGGCATCCAGCGTATACACCTTATCGCCGACGACCAGGGCGTATTTTGATCCCCGTTGGACACAAGCCCGGGTACAAGCGGCGGCATCACCGGGCATCATCGTGTGATTGGCGCCGCAGGCAGCATCACTGACCTGACCCGAGAAGGTCTGGTTCTTGCCGCCTGCCACTGCGGAGGAAACCGTCAAGCCGGCGCCCAACACCAGCGTCGCCAGCCAGGTACCCGCCGGTAAAGCGAATCTCATCCATCGTCTCCTTGGAATCAAATACTACCATTCTTCATTGGATGCGGCGTGCAGCTGACCTCGACTAGTAGATCCCGCCAATATTGTGGATTTGGGTAGTGATGCAGTTTGCGTTCGTCCGATGGCCTGCTTTGCGGCCTTTGCGAATCCTTCGCGTGCTCTGCGGTTTAAGGACTTCTTACCGCAAAGCTCGCAAAGGAAAACCGCAGAGTTCGCAAAGCGAGAGGTGGCCGAGATTCTCAAGACTACACCGCTACCTAAATCATCAGATTCTCATCGTCGTGAGGCAGCCCGCCGCTCTGCTGGCGGCCTATCGCGGCGGCTTAGGATCGAAGCGCACGGTCACGTCTACCGTTTCGCTCTTATCGTCAGGAGTTTCGTGGACGCTGGCATTCCACTCTCCAATCAGCGAGAGTTTCTTCAACGCCTCGTCTACGAAACGCTTGGGATAGCTGGAATCATACGGGTCACCGCTGCGCAGCTGCCAATCATCCTCCAGGCGCGCGGCGTTGCGTTCATCGAGGCCCTGTATCTCCAGGTCTCCCATTTTGTAGATGTCGCCCTCGTGTACCTCGAGTCGGTAGCTGACTGTCGATTGCGCATCATCCATCTGGGGCGTGGACTCTATCGAAGTGGCCAGGTAGCCGCGGGTCCCGTACAGCCGGCGGACGGCATCGAGGTCGGTAGCTAGCTCGACCGCATTGGCGGCCTCGCCCGCCCGAAGATGGATGAGCCCCTGGAGCTGTTCGGTGGGAAACACACTGTTACCCGACCACTGCACGTCCGTCAGTTTGTAGCGGGAGCCGGGACTGACGGCGAAGGAGAGGTCGACAATCGTCTCCTGCGGACTCTCCCGCGCAACCTTGGCTTCGGCGGCGGCGAAGGCGGCTTTGAGATAGCCGCGCGCGAGATACACGGGCAGAAGATTCTTGTCTTCCTGTGCGCGGAGTATGGAGCGCCGGTATTCCGCCCCCAGCATCGGTTTGGCGGCGGCCTGCAGCAAGGGCAGCTCACCGGCGCCGACGCCGGTGAATTCCACATTGCCAACGCGGATGTTCGGGCCGCTCACGCTGAAATCGATGGCTTCAATAGGGCCGTCTTCGGGTCCAGCGCGCAGGTAGTCCACGCGGCCGTTTACCTTGTGTTCAATCAGCAGGGCTTGCAGCGCATCCGAGACCTGGTCGGCAAGACTGCCGGAGACCGGCAATTGACCTTGGAACAGCGGCACGCGTTCGCGCAGTTGCTGGAGCAATGCCTCGTCGGAGAGCCAAACAAAGTTGTCAAAGCGGGCAGGGACGAACAGGCCGCTGTCAGTGACTTGCAGTTCGAGCTTGGCGCCCTCGGAGGAATACTGGAAACTGTAACCGACTTCGCTGAAAACGCCAGTATCGCCCAGGTGCTGGCTAGCCACCTTAAAGTCCGCTTCGCTGACCGTCTGGCCAAGGCGCAGGCCGCTCGCCGCGATGATCTCCTCTGGCGTGTAACGCTTGCTGCCCGTCGCCGTAGCCGAGATGAGTTTGAAGGCTAGGACTGACAGTTTCTTGCTCGTGGGTCTCTGGGTCTGGCTAGAGGCCAGGAAAACCGGAAGGCCGAGAATTGCCAAGAACAAGCCGGAACAGATCCTACAGGAATTCACGTGAGGAGGATTCTAACCCAAACGGGATATTCAAGCTCGGCGATGGGGAAGCGACGCGAAGGGCTGCGATCGCTCAAGCCCTCCTTGCAGGGCGTCTTTTGCGACAGACTGACGAGCTCTAATGATGTGTGCCAAGGTACCAGACCTGCGGAATCTGCTCTGCCACGACGCGAATCCGGTTAAAATCGAGAGGCATGCGCTGGGTGGGATTCATTCTGGCTGTTCTTGGGTTGGCGGTAGCTGCCTTCTGTGCTGACGATCCCCAGAATGTCCCCCTGCTGCCGTGTGGTCAGGGCCAGCCCGGAGCTCCCAACTGCAACCCGTCCAAGAAAGAGCTCAAGCAAGCGAAGGCCGCTTACACCAAGGCCCTGAAACTGCAGAAAGAAAAGCGCGGGGATGAGGCTCTGCAGGAATTCGAGCGGGCCGCGCAACTCAATCCCAGGGACATTGACTATGTCACCGCGCGCGAAATGGCCCGTCAGCAGTCGGTCTATGAGCACCTCGAGCGCGGCAACGCGGAGATGCTGAAGGGGCGGCAGATCGAAGCCCTGGCCGACTTTCGCAGCGCACTGCAACTCGACCCCGCCAACCAATTTGCCCAGCAGCGCTTGCGCGATTCACTGGGAGATTGGACGCCGAAAGTCGTGGCCGCGCCCCAAGTCGTGGAGGATGGGGGAGAGGTGCGAGTGGTTCCGGACCTCACCCTGGCCGATTTTCACTACCACGGTGATTCCCGAGGACTCCTTACCCAGGTGGCGGCGGCCTTCGGCGTAGTGGCGACGTTCGACGATTCTGTGCAATCGCGCCGGGTCAGCTTCGACATCCAGGGCGTGGACTTCTTCACCGCCATGGGGGCGGCTTGCGAGGTGACCAAGACATTCTGGACGCCACTGGAGGAAAAGCAAGTCCTGGTAGCCGCCGACTCGCTCGAAAACCATCGCCTCTTCGATCGCATGGCGTTGCGCACCTTCTTCATTCCCGGAATCACCACGCCCCAGGAGCTGCAGGAAATCGTCAACATGCTGCGCGCGGTCTTCGAGATTCGGTTTATCACGCCGCAGCCACAAACCGGCACCCTGGTGGTGCGCGCGCCCAAGGCCATGCTGGACGCAGCCACGCAGACGCTGATGACGCTGCAGGACGGGCGACCCCAGGTCATGCTTGACGTCTATGTGTACGAGATTACGCACTCCCTGGTACACAATTTCGGGCTTCACATCCCCAACCAGTTTCAGTTGTTCAACATTCCCGCGGGAGCGCTGGCCGCCCTTGGGGGACAGAATATCCAGGACCTGATCAATCAACTGATCGCGGGCGGCGGGATCAACCAGGCCAATTCGCAGGCTTTGTCGGCGCTGCTGGCGCAGTTGAGCAGCCAGCAGAATTCCATCTTCAGCCAGCCCCTGGCGACTTTTGGCGGGGGCCTGACATTCATGGGGCTGAGCCTGGGCACGGCCAGCGCACAGCTGTCCGTAAACGAAAGCACGGTGAAGAATCTGGAGCATGCCACGCTGCGCGTGGCCGAGGGCAATGAGGCCAATTTCAAAGTGGGGTCGCGCTTTCCCATCCTGAACGCCAGCTTCGCGCCCATCTTCAATACTCCGGCAATTGCCCAGAACATCCAGAACAACACGTTTCAGGCGGCATTCCCTTCCTTCAGTTATGAAGACCTCGGGCTCACCATGAAGGCGAAGCCGCAGGTCAACGGCGACTCCGATGTGAGCCTCGCGCTGGAGTTGCAAGTGCGCTCTCTCACCGGTGCGGCCATGAATGGCGTGCCTGTCATCTCCAATCGGGAATACAAAGGCAGCATTATGTTGCGAGACGGGGAGCCCGCGGTGGTCGCGGGTTCGGTGTCGCGCACCGAACAACGCAGTCTGAGCGGCATTCCGGGGCTGGGAGAGGTTCCCGGGCTCAATCGCGTGATGGCTACAAACACCAAAGAAGAGGACGACGACGAACTGCTCGTCGTGATCACGCCGCACGTGGTCCGCCAGGCTGCGGGAACTAATGCGGAAGTGTGGGTGAAGAAACAGTAGCTGGTGGCTGGAAGCTGGGAGCCGGCGATTTTTATCCCGAAACAGGGTTACGCAGCTACCAGCCTCCAGCCGTTTATTTCCCTTCCTTGGCGGCGAAATCCACCAGCTCTTTCACCACCTCGTAGGGAACGCCACCAGGGAGTTTGCGCCCATTGATGAACAGGGTAGGGGTGGAGTTCACATCCAGGGACTTGCCCAGGGCCAGGGAGCGTTCCACCCTCGTAGTGGTGTCGGGCTGAGCGGCGCAGGCGGCAATCTCGGATCCTTTCACTCCCGCCGTATCGGCCAGTCCGGTCAGCTTCTCATCGGCGTTGCTGGCGGTGATCTCCGCCTGCGCGGCGTACACGCCCTCCACGAATTTCCAGAAGGCGTCATTCGAGGCGCGCCCCACACAATCCGCGTAGGCCGCTGCCTTGCCCGACCAGTTGTGCGAGGGGAGGGGAAAATGCTGGAACACCAGACGCACATCTTTGTCCTCGCTGAGCAGCTTATCGAGGATGGGCTGTGCCTCCTTACAGTGCGGGCATTGCAGATCGCTGAACTCGACCACCGTCACAGGTGCGTCTGCCGGGCCGCGCGCAGGTCCTGTAACTTTCTGCTCCAACAGCTTGCGATCGGCGTCGAAAGGATGCGGCCCAAACGGGATGATCTCGCCCGTCACCGCATGTTTGCCATCGGCAGTGATATAGAGTTTGTTACTCTGCGATCCCTGGGGACCGCTGATCACTACGCTCACCTCGGTCAGTCCTTCCGCCACCGACGGCTTGATCTCTGCAACCTTCCAGGTCAGGCCGGCCTGGTAGCCAAGCATCTGCTGCAGGAAAGCGTTCACCGTCTCCTCAGAGGGCATGTTTGGCTTGACACCTGCCACAGCGGCAGGCTTGGCGGCGGTATGATGCGCCGGGGATGACGGCTTCTGTTGCGCAACCATCACACCGGCGAGCAGCAGAATCAAAGCTACGCGGCAGAGCAGACGAAGCATGCGATCCTTTCTAATCGTCATAGGAATGTTGTGCGGTTTCTAACGGAACACTCTCTTATTGGATCCATCCATCCTACACGTCGGGCTTGGCGGCGATGGGAAAACGCCGGCCGTAGCCGAAGGCCTTCTCCGAGATCTTGAGTCCGGGAGCGGCTTGCTGGCGCTTGTATTCGCTGCGCTCTACCATGCGGATGACGCGCCGTACCAGATCCAGGTCGAAGTTGTGATCGCGAGCAATCTGCTCGGCCGGGCGCGATTCTTCCACATAGTCTTCGACAATGGCGTCCAGGACCTCATAGGGCGGCAAGGTGTCGCTGTCCCGCTGGCCGGGGCGCAACTCAGCCGACGGCGGCTTCTCCAGGCTGGCCTGCGGGATCACCGGGCGGCGCGCATTCACATAGCGGCTGAGGCGATAAACCATGGTCTTGGGTACGTCGGAGATCACGGCCAAGCCACCCACCATGTCGCCATAGAGGGTGCAATAGCCCACGCCCAACTCACTCTTGTTGCCGGTGCTGAGCACAATAGCGCCAAATTTGTTGGAAAGCGCCATCAGCAGGCTGCCGCGGGCCCGCGATTGAATGTTTTCTTCGGTAACGTCTTCCTTCCGCCCGGCGAAGGCCTTCTGCAGTGTCTTCTTGTAGCTCTCGAAGACTTCGGTAATGCAGAGCAGTTCGAAGCGGATGCCGAGATTCTCAGCGAGCGTGCGGGCGTCGTCGACGGAACCCTGGGAGGAGTAAGGTCCGGGCATGCCCACGCCGATCACGTTTTCCGGCCCCAAGGCCTCCGCGGCAATCACTGCGGTGAGAGCGGAGTCGATGCCTCCGCTGAGGCCGATGATCACCTGTCGAAAACCGCATTTGCGCACGTAATCGCGCGTGCCCAGCACCAGGGCGGCGTAGGCGCTGCCTTCTTCGCCCTCGATCTGCGGGTGAATCTCACCGGAGAGTTGGTCCGAGTCGAAATAGATGAGATCTTCCTCGAAGGACTTGCCTTGCGCGATCACCTGGCCTGCTGGGTCAAGGACCACGCTGGAGCCGTCAAACACCAAGCTGTCGTTGCCTCCGACCTGGTTGACCATGGCTACCGGGACCTTGTTGCTGCGGGCGATGGTGGCCAGCATGTCGCGCCGAAATTCGCGCTTGCCCAGCCAGAACGGGGACGCTGAAATATTCAACAGAAAATTGCCCCCGGCGCGGATCAGCGCTTCTACCGGGTCAAAGGTATACAGCCGCTTGTTCCAGAAGTGCTTGTCGTTCCAGGCATCTTCACAAATCGTAAGGGCCATCTGTTTGCCGCAGAATGGGAACAAGGCCTGGCTCTTGGCGGGGGCGAAATTGCGCATTTCGTCGAAGACGTCGTAGGTGGGCAGCAGCATCTTGGACTGCAGAAAGGCAATCCCGCCGTCTTTCAGCAATGCCGCAGAGTTCATCACCGATTTTCCGGTTTCAGCCAGGGCCGGGGTCACCAACCCGCAGATGACGGCTATGCCGCGGGTCTCTACCGCGATGCGTTCAGCAGTTTCACGGTTGCGAACGATAAAAGAGGCACGTTCCACCAGGTCCCGAGGAGGATAACCGCACACCGAAAGCTCAGGGAACAGGATGAGTCCCGCACCTGCAGCTTGCGCGCGATGAGCAAAGTCGACAATCTTGGCCGCGTTGCCGGCGAAGTCTCCAACGGTAGGGTTGATCTGTCCCAACGCGATCTTCACCGTCCCAGTGTAAAGGTGGGGACGCGCGGCCGTCGAGTCAGAGACGAGAGATCAATGCGGGATCTGCCCAGTACCGGGGTCCGGCGCCGGCACGTTAGGGGGCGGTTGCGATGGAGGCGACATCAGCGGCGGTTGGGGGTTGCTGGATGGGACCGTCGTGGGCACTGAAGTGTCAACTGGTTCCCCCGGACGCCGCAGGCTGGGAGCATTGGGCGGGCGCGGTTCGCCCTTGGCCACACTAGGCTGCGGTTCAAGATTTACTTCCTTCTCGGTGCGTACCACCTTCTCCCCACTGATCCTCATGGTCTCGACGCGCACTACCTCATCCCCGACGAAACGCACGAAGTCCACATCTTCCGGCGGTTGCCCGTAAATCCATTCTTCGTACTCGACCTCGCCTTCCTTCTCGCGGTCCTTCCGCGGAGGACGGCCTTTGGCATACAGCACCATGTCGCGGTTCATCCCCACCAGAACCTGATGGCTCTTGATCGCCTCCTTTACTTTGGGCGGGACGGTGTCGAGATAGGCTTCCAGGGCCGACTTGGCATCGAAGTCGAACACCGGATGCAGCAGATCCTTGATCTGCTTGGAATTCAACTCCGGGACGTAGTGGTCGAAGAGCAAATCCACATAAGAGCCCCGCGGGTTGGCATTGGAATCGCTGGGCGTAAGTGGAACCGACTGCCCGCTGCCGCCGGCAATCTGGATGCGTTGGTACCACTTCTTTTTCTTGACCGGGCCGCCATTGATCTCGAAACGGATGTGATCGTTCTTAATCTCGATCGCGGTAATCATCGCCTGATCGCCCGGCTTTACCGCCGGCCCCCACATGGCGAGCAACTGCTGCAACTCCTTGCCGTCGGGGGATATCTTGCCATCCTTAAGCGTAAGCCCCCTTTTCCCCATGGGAAATGGGGAACGGATGTAGACGAGTTCGGCGTTGAAGGCACTGATCAGCTCCATGCGAGTCTTCTTTGACATTTCGGGCTGAGCAGCAGAGGAAGGCTTCCGATCGTCGGCCAGGGCTACGAGGCTGTACAGAACGAAAGCGAGAGCCAAAACGTAGCGTGGCTGCATGGGGCACCCCGGGCCGGAACTGCCCTGATTATAGCGCCGTTTGCGGGGTAGGGAAGGAAGGGTTTTCCGGGAATCGCCGCTAGTTTTGCTGGAGGAAATGACGGCACGGTTGGTGCTTTTTTGCGACCTCGGCGATGTCTTCGTGAGCTCTGCGGTTAAGGTCTGGGGCTTCTGGGAAGTCGGAAGCGGCCTGCTTCAGCCCGGCCGCCCTAGGCCTGGCCGGACACGCGCAAGCCGTCTCGCGCCACCTGCAACGGCAAGACCCGTCCGCCGCTGTCGCCAATGGCAGTAGCCACCCGGCTGGCAGCGCCCTTCTCCACTAAGAAAATCACGCAGCCACCGCCGCCGGCGCCGCAAACCTTGGCCGCCCGGCCGCCGCTGCTGGCGGCCACCGCGATGAGCTTGTCAATCAGCGGAGTCGTGATGCCGGGAGCGTTGGTGCGGCGCAGCTTCCATTCCTCGCGCAGCAGCCGCGCGACTTCGTCCCAGTCGCCGTGGGCCAGCGCCCGGTGCATGGCGCGGGCTATTGCCGAGATGCGCTCGAAATTGCGGAACACGTGCCGGTCGCCATTGATGTGCGCCTTGAACACCTCCCAGTTGTTGATGCCCGACTGCCGCGGCGCCCCAGTATAGGCGAGCACAAAGCGGGATTCGATTTCCTCGGGCGCGACCGGCACGGCTTCGCGGTGGATGCCGTCGGCATCGAGATGAATAGCGCTCACCCCACCGTACAGCGCCGGGTAGTAATCCTGGCAGCCGGTGGGAACGGCGATGATCTGTGCCTCCACATTCTGGGCTATCACTCGCATCTGCTCGAGGGTTAGATTGCGGTCGGTGAAGCGGGCGAGCGCCGCAGTGGTGGCAATCATCAGCGCCGACGATCCGGAAATCCCGGCGCCAGCCGGCGATTCGGAATCAGTCTCCACCAGCAGGCCTTCCTTGGGAGCAAAGAAGCGCACCAGGTAAGCGGCCAGGGGATGGCGAAAGCGGCGGGCGCGGCGCAGAGCCTCCAGGTCGGCGAATCGCTCTTCGCGCTTCGTGTCCAGCGAGCGGAAATGAATTTGGCGGCCTTTGAGCGGCGTGATCCGGCAAGTCGTCAGGATGTTGACGGCAAAATTCAGTGTGAGCGCCCCAGGATGAAACAGATACAGGGGCCACAGGTCCATGGTTCCGCCCGCCAGGTCGGCGCGGCAGGGAGCCTGGGCCACGATGGGGGGAACTGCGGTAGTGTGGGTCGGTCTGGGCATGGAGGTCAGTGTTTCTCTATCCCGGCCAGATGCTCCAACTGGCGCCGCCAGTCCAGTTCCTCCACGAAGTGGTGTGACTCCCGCCAGCCAGGTTGCACTTTCACAAACAGCTCCAGATAGACGCGAGTGCCGACCATCTTTTCGATCTGCAAGCGGGCCGCGGTGCCGATCTTCTTCAGCATCGCTCCGCCCTTGCCGACCAGGATGCCCTTTTGTCCTTCGCGCTCGCAGTAAATCGCGGCGGCGATGCGGGTAAGCTTCGTGCCTTCTTCGAACTGCTCAACTACGACGGTGGTAGCGTAGGGCACCTCTTCCTTGGTCTCCAGCAGCACCTGTTCACGGATGATCTCCGCCACCATGAAGCGCACTGGCTGGTCGGTCACCTGATCTTCCGGAAAGTAATGGGGGCCTTCGGGCAGCGCCTCGATCACCTTCTCCAGCAGCAGATCCAGACCCTCACGGTTGCGCGCGGAAAGGGGAATGATCTCTTTGAAGTCATGCAGGCGGCGGTATTCATCGATGATCGGCAGCAGCTTCTCTTTCTGGTGGCGCAGCAGGTCGATCTTGTTCAACAGCAGCAGCGCCGGGGTCTGCGACCTCCTGACCAACTCCAGCACGAACTGATCGGCAGGAGCGGACTTCACCGCGACATCGGTGATCAGCAAAACCAGGTCGCAACCCTCCAGCGCCTCCCGCACCTCGCCCATCATCTTGCGGCCCAGCGAACTGTCAGGCTTGTGGACGCCCGGGGTGTCGATGAGCACGACCTGTCCGCCGGGGCGGCCTTGTTGCGGGGGCGCGTGGATGATTCCCAGAATGCGGTTGCGCGTGGTCTGCGGTTTGGGGCTGATGATGGCCAGCTTCTGGCCGACCAGGGCGTTCAGCAGGGTGGACTTGCCGGCGTTGGGCCGGCCGAGAATGCAGACGAATCCGGAGTGAAAGCCCATGTCTGTGGACACGATAGGGATTTCCGGTGGCGAGGTCAAACTGGCGTGGCATGGCCAGTCTCGCTGCGGAAGGCCAGCCACTTGCCTGCGCCGTTCCCCATAAAGTTGGGGATCACGGCGTGAACTTGAATACGACGCCCTGGGTGGCGCTTCCGCCGGAAACGGTCGTGCCGTAAAGATCGCCGTTCGGATCGGGGGTCAAGCCGTAATAGGGGTAGCCTCCGTCAGGAGTCTCTGCGAAGCGATGCAGGATGCGCTCGCCGTGCGCCGGAACCAGTTCGAAAATCGTGCCACAGTCGCATCCCGTATTTCCGCCCATCGAAGTCGTGCCATAGAGATTGCCAGCGGCGTCGAAGACCAGCGTACTGGTTGGGTTACTTCCGTCGGTGCCGCCTTTGAAGCTGTACAAGACCACCTCTTTATTTCCGGTCCTGCCCAGCTTGAAAACCGCGCCCATCCCATTCGCGCCGCCGTAGTAGGTTGTCCCGAACAGATTGCCGTTCGCATCAGCGATCAGGCCGCCGTAAGGAAAGGCGGCATCGGGCTGGCCCTTGAAAGCATACAGAGTGGTCATTTTCCACCCGCCTTGAACGGGAGACAGGCGGAAGGCTGTGCCGGCGCTAAAAGCCCCACCGAGCTCGCTTACGCCGTAGAGGTTGCCGGCCTGGTCGATGAGCAGCGATCCGAGAGAGCCTACTGCTCCATCGTTGCCGCCGGTGAAGGCATGAATCACGGTCTGCTTCCAGCCGCCACCGGTTACGGGAGAAATCTGATAGACCACGCCGACGCCGCTGGCGCCGCCATCGGGAGTGGTGCCATAGAAGTTGCCGTTGCCATCGGAAACCAGCCCGCCGCCGGGCCCGAAACCGTCATCGCCCCCGGTGAAGTTATACATGGGGGTCTCGTGCCAGGAGCCGCCAACATTGCTCAGCATATAAACCACGCCGCAGCCATCGCCGGCACAAATCCCGCCACTCCCGCCCGCGACTGTGGTTCCGTAGAGATTACCCGCGGAATCCAGGATTACGCCGCCGTAGGGGTTCTTTCCGCTGCCAAAACAGTCAAAGCTAAACAGTACCTTTTCTGTGAAGTGGCCGCCGGAGGGGGTTAGTTGGAAGACCGTGCCGCAGCCGAAGTCGCCTCCTGTAACCGTCGTACCATACGCGTTGCCAGACTGGTCGAAGGCCAACCCAGTCGCTGGATCGCCTCCGTCGCGACCGCCGGTAAAGCTGTACAGCAGCTTTCCGTTACTGGCCGCCCAGGAATGCCCCACCAGCATCATCGCCACAGCGGCGATCGCCCAAGCCTTATTTATGAAATGCTCGAATGGTTGATTTCTCATTTTCCCAGTCTCCACGCACGTTTCGCTTCGGCTCGATGGCAAAGGTCACTCCGATCCGGGCAGTTCTGGGAATTCGCTGGGAGAAAGCGCGAGAGTACGCCCTCGCTAGACTGCGCAGCTCAGAGGCAACCTGCGAGCGGGCGTATTGTGTCACGAATCGGGCCGGGATTCAACGATTAACAGGGCAGTTCATGAAGTTGCGCATGACGGCCTCGGACCGCTTCACTCCGATGATCTCCGGGGAACATCCTGCACCGGGTCTACCATTTTGGTGCGGGAGTGAACGATAATGGCAACGTGCAGTCCGTTGACAACTGCAACGACACGAACAAGACGCAGAACTTTGACTACGATGCTCTGAACCGCATTGCGCATGGACGGGTGGCCCGGGTCTGCGTCAGCATATCTTCCCATTGTGTCCCGCGACATGGTTCGAGGGTGCCCCAGGTCTCGCGCTTTTCGAGACCTGGGGCTTTTCCCACCCGTTGGCACTCACGCCGCCGGTGAACGAACCTTCATCTTCAACACTTCCCACCTATTGATCAGCACCGGACCACGCTCCAAGAATGCATACGCGCGGTAACTGCTCCAGCGCCACAGTTCGGGAGATTCCGCTAGTCCCCGCTTCACCGGATTACGATGCATGTAGCGCAGCTTCTCCACTCG